>NZ_CP024869.1:1560077-2280154 GCF_003052165.1 Dietzia sp. JS16-p6b
GTCGCCGCGCGCGCTGGCACTCTCGAAGGAGGTACGCGAGTTCACGAGTGCCGCCAGTGCGGAGCGGTCATTAGGTGGAAGCCGAATAGCCGATGGAAGTAAACCCCGCTGGAAAACCGTCATCCGGTGAGTGAACCGACCTAACATCTGACCTAACTCACGAAAGGCCTGAAATGCGCGCTGCCCTCACCGCCGCGGCGGCGACACTCCTCGTCCTCGCCGGTTGCACCAACGATTCTGAACTCGACCCGGTCCCCACGCCCGCCGAGACAACGCAAGCTGCCGTCGAAGCGACAGAGACCCCAATTGCCCTCGGAGAGCCGTTCACCATCGAGGGTCCGAACTACACCGTCGACATCACGATCGAGCGGGTCTATATCCCCGCGATGTGCGGCGAGCGACTAAACGAGAACCCGGCGATCGAGGCCGACGTCCAGGTGACCTCCGGCGACGGCACGAGAGAGGTCCTCAACACAGGGACGATCCGGGAACGAACACCCGACGGGTACATCCAGAAGGAACGGACCGTCTCGCAATCATGCGATGGCATTGACGAACTCGGCGCGATGAACGCCCAGACCGGCGACAAGTACCGAGGCATCATCTGGCTCAAGGACGACGTCGACCCGGAGTCCGAGATCCTGATCAACGCCCCTACAGGGGAAGGGCCGATCATGCAGGTGTTCGTGCTCGACCTATCGGAGCTCGACTTCGTTTCGGCGTCTACCACTCCTGCGGCGACTCCCGCGGACCCCGCGGCCGCGTCTGAACCGTACGTTGTTGAGTGCCTATTCGGCACTCCTGGCCCATCCCGAATGTCAGACGGAACGATTCGGAGTACCGACTACTGCTTTCACGAGATGGGTGGACCTGCGTACCTGGAGCAGGAGGGACGATCGGGACTCGGGGGCGCAAGTCAGCAGCCTGCCCACGATGGCGTGCCGATCGCAGACGGCGGCACCTGCCCAGCCGCCTTGTGCGGGTACGGGCACGACGAGGACGGAAACCGGAATCCGTCTTCGGGTGAAATTCAATCCCAATACGGTTGCGAACAGGGATATATCACCGATGCCGAGTTGTGTGCTGCGGTAGGAAGCCCCATCCAGTAGACGCTAGAAGACGGAGTGAGTCGCTCCCGAGCTTTCGTCAATGAACAAGCGCGTTTCGTGGGGGTCCGACCCGCGTCGCTCCTGCCCATCGGGTCCTGGTTCGGCACTGCTCGTCCGTGAGCCGCGCTGGGAGGCGGGTGCCGTGGGAGCCGAGCTGAACCCTTCACAGCTCGGCCTTGTGAAAACGCACGTTTGCGGCGGCATTCCGTACAGCGAGGAAGTCCTTGAAGTCCAACCAGTAGAGTCGTATGCGCTTATCAGGTGGTGTGTTCAGGGTCGAGATGAGGGCTCGTGGGTCTATCGTGGCTTAGCTTGCATGACGAGGCCCTCGCCGCCGCCGGATGTCAGTCTGCCGAAGTTCTCGGGTGCCATTCGTCAGGCCGTGACGGCGGCGAGCAGTTCAGCGTTGTGCTCGTCGCAATTCCGAACGGAGACCTCGTTTCGCCTTCTGATCTCGCCGGAGCTTGCTACTCGCTTGTCCATGATCGCGCCTCAAGTTGTGCTGGTACAGACTGACGGTCCAGTAGATGTGTTCGCAGGTGTCGCAGAGGTGCTGGGTGGTCGGGTGCGTATGGAAGTGGGGACGGTCCAGCCAGTAGTCCTCGCCACACTGGGCACACTCATAGGGTGCCCCGAGGACTCCGCCTTCTGAAGTGAATGCATCCCTCTGGAGCTGTTCATTCTCCCGCTGCCGTGCGTTGTGCTCGACCTGCCTCCGCTTGTAGTTGAGCCAGTTCTCCTGAGCCCTCTTCCCGCAGGGTTCACACGTCGGACCGGCACCCAGTATCTGATGCTGAGGGGTGCCTTAGAGGGGTGCCCTCGGTCCGCATACTAGACACAGGGGGCTAGTTGCTATCCGCTGTTTGGGACGCCCTTCGGAAAGCGCGGTTCTGATGATCGGGTAGCGGTCGGACGGGCATCGGATAGCGGCATCTGCCCGTCCGACCGCTGGGCCGCTATGGCGTTGCCGTGGCGAGGTGTCGTCTCATGTTCGGGCCGTCGAGGGCGATGATCTCGGCGCCGGCGACGATCCGGTTGAGGATCGATTCGGCGATGACCGCGTCTTGGAGCGACTTGTACCAATCGGGCGGATCGAACTGCGAGGTCACCAGAGTCGAGCCCCGGCCTTCCCGAGCGGCAAGGATGTTGAGCAGCTCCGCCGCTGTGTGCGGAGCCACCGGCGTGGTCAGGAAGTCATCGAGAACCAGCAGGTCGCAGTTGTGCAGGTCGGTGAGGAAGTCCAGCCTGCGCTGCGAGGTCGGCTCCAGAACGGCGAGCCGGTTGGCCAGGTCGTCGAGTCGGAAGAACCTCGCGGTGTAGTACTTTCGGCACGCGGCATTGAGCAGTGCCTGGGCGAGGTAGGTCTTGCCCACGCTGGACTGGCCGAGCACGACGAGATTACGAGTGGCGTCGATCCATTGACAGCTGGAAAGTCGTGCGATTAGCTCGCGGTTGACGTTGCGGTCAGGCAGGTAGCGGATCTCTTCTACGCAGGCGTCAGGGTTTGGCGATCTGGAGGCCTTGAGTAGTTTCTGGGTCCGGCGTTCCTGCCTGGCCGTGATCTCTTTGTCCAGGGCGTGGAAGATCTTCTCCGAGAAGGTCCACTCGTCGCAGGCGGGATCGTTGGCCAAGTCGATGACGGTCTGGCCGAACGCGGTCATCCGCAACTGGGTGAACAGTGGCATGTCGGCGTCGGTGAGATGACGATCAGTCACTGCAGCTCCTCCTGCCCCGCGGTGCCGCTGCTCGGGCTCGGGCCTCCTGTGAGGGCGGCGAGGCTGAACTGCTCGGGCCCGGCCAGATGCGCCCCGGTGGTATCTCGCCGACCCGGTGGCGGCTCCAGCCGGTCCGTCGTAGCCGCCACCGCCGGCTGCGTGGTGGTGGGCCGGGCGGCGGCCTGGGTCCTCAGGGCCGCCAGCTGCTGCTTGACGGCGGTGTAGCTGATCGCCCGGCGGGAGGTCTCGGAGACGAGTTGGCCACAGGCCCGCTCGAGCAGCATCTTGTTGTCCCCGCGGGCCAGGGCGAGGATGTTCTGGCACGAGCGATAGCCCTGAGCCTCGATCCGCTGGCGATCGAGGACCTCGCTGATCGCGGCGACGGTGTGCGGTCCGATCTTGTGGGCCTGGCGCACGAAGTACGCCCGCGACCATAGGTCCGAGGTCTGCAGATGCTGCGCGGGAACATGGTCAGGGTCGGTCACGAAGGAATGTCGCCTACCGGAGACGGCGTGGGAGGCGATGACCTCCCCGCCAGCCATGACCGTGAGTGTGGGGCCGGTGATCTTCACATCGACGTGCTGGCCAGCGAAGGTGTAGGGCACCGAGTACTTCACCGTGGCGATCTCCACGTGGTAATCCCTGTTGACCTTGGACTTCTTCCAGATGACTGGCTGCCAGCGGGCCTCGGGAAGGTCGAACAGTTCCGACTGCTCGTGCTCGGTGAACAGCTCCCGGCGGCTGGTCTTCTGGCCGCGGAACGGGGTCCGGTCGTTGATCGCCTCCACCTCGGCGGCGATCGCGTCGTTCGCATCGTCCAGGCTCGCGAAGCGCCGATCGGCCAGGCGTCCAATCACCCAGTTCGTCACCACTTTCACTCCGGCCTCGACGTTCCCCTTGTCTGTCGGGCGCACCGGCCGAGTGGGCACGGCAGCGGTCTGGTGATACTCGAGGAAGTCCCGGTACTCACGGTTGACCTCGCGGGCCCGGTCACCGCGGGCGATCTGGTTCGACGCCGTCGAGGCGTTGTCCGGGACGATCACCTGCGCCGCGCCGCCGAAGTACTCGAACGCCCGCAAGTGCGCGTCGAGCCAGTTCGGCATCTTCTCGTCCAGACAGCCGCAGGCGAAGACCATCCCCGAGTACGGAAGCGACGCCACGAACACCGACACTGTGGTCTTGGTGCCGGTGACGGGATCGAAGATGGCCATCTTCGTGCCCGCCCAGTCGACTTGCATCGTGTGCCCGGGCACGTGCGTGATCCGCATCGTCAGCTCGTTGACCTCGACGTACTCGCCGATGATCTGGCAGAACCGCTGGTAGCTGTAGTGCCGCTGCCCCGGCGTGCCGTCAGTGTCGAGGTAGTTGGCCCACAGCACCCGCAGCGGCAGCTTCTTCTTGCCCGTGCGCTTCTTCACGGCAGCCGCCACGTCGAAGGCGACGAACTCCTTCGACGGCGTCTTGCGCCCATCGGCGAACAAGACGTCGATCTCCTCGACGCTGAGCGCCTCGACCTGGCTCGTGGCGGTCAACCCGTGCTCGTGGCAGACCTTCTTCGCCTTCGCGACCGTGCGATGCGAGCAACCCGCGATCGCCTCGATGTCCCGGTAGGACCTGTCCTGCAGCAGTAGCGACATCACCAATCGGTAATCAGTCACCCGTGCCTCCTGTTCGGATCCACGCGCAGCCTGGTTGCCACGCGTAGAACCGACACGAGCACACGAGGACCGGCACCGCTATCCGATGCTCATACTCGCGCTACCCGATCATCAGAACCCTGCTATCCGAAGCACGTCCCTAACATCCGCTGCATGGGAATTGGAGAAGAGCGCATGCTACTGATCCAGATCGAAGAGCTCCGAGATTTCATCGTCAGGCTCGACCACCAGCGCAACGAGCTCATGGGGGAGCGAGACCAATTCATCCTCCACGCGCTCGAAGCGAAGGTCCCCGTGACCGAGATCGTCTCGGCCTCGGGAGTCAACAGAGTTCGGATCTGCCAGATCCGGGCCGAACAGAAGGAAGGCACATCATGGCCACCAGCAAGACCATCAAGGGACTGGTCGCTGCTGCCGCCACCGCACTACTGGTGACCGGCTGCGCTACCACCTCCGACACCGAGTCCCCCGAGGTCACTGCCCCGACCACGTCCGAGACCCAATCTGGACCCATCGAGCTTGACCTCGGTGAGACTGCCAATCTCGTCCTCGGGGCGAACGGTCCCCGCGACATTGACGTGACCGTCACGGACATCACCGTGTCCGACCAGTGCCGCTACGGAGTCGTCGACTACGGCGGGGAACCGGGTTGGTCCGGCCAGACGGACGGTTACTTCATCGAGGTGTCGGGGGAGATCGACGTGCGTGAGTCCCCGGACAGCTTCTCCATCCCACAATGGGTGGCCGCTGACCACGAGCGGAACATCATCGAGGTGTTGCCTGCGTACGAGTGCGCCGAAGCCGAGGTTGCTGGTGTCCAGACGTTCATCGACAGTGTCCTTCCCGGGACGACGGCACGGGCGATGGAGGAGTATTGGGTGGACACCCTGCCTGCCGAGTGGTTCCTGGATGAGCCGTACGAGGACCACGCTTTCGTTTGGCCGGTCCCGGAGTCGAAGGTTGCTGAGCAGACCACTGAGCCTGCCCCCGAGGCTGCTCCTGCCTATACCGCTCCGGCTGCTGCTCCAGCCGCCCCTACCTTCGTCGAGTGCTACCTCGCTGATGGGACTGCGCTGATGTCAGACGGCACCACGACCTACCTGGATACTTGCAACGAGTCTGCAGGTGGCCCGTACCTCCTAGAGGACGGCTCCCCGGCGATCACCTATAGCCCCGAGGATCTCGCTGATGCGAGTTACTGGAGCGACTGCATCGAGGCGGGTAACACCGCCGAGTATTGCAACGCGAACTCTCCATACTGACCCCGGAGGTACCAATGAGATCGCACTCTCCCGAATTGGGACGGTTGGGGTCTTGGAGGAGTGACCGTGTCCCCGCTCCCGTGAGCGCCCGCCGGCGGAGCCCCTATCCGACCCCTTCGGCCTCTGGTCCGTACTTTGCTACAAGCTCTCGGCAGATCTGGGATGGCGTGTGGTTTACGACGCATTGCCAATGTGTCGCGTACTCGCCCCAGGTCTCGTACTTCCCGTAGCCGTTCTGTTCGCCGGTGCCGTTCGGGCTGTCGCTACTTATTGGTTCTTTTGAAGCGCCCGGCAACGGTGGAACCACCGAGCGTGATTGCGGTTGTGGAAGGAAGTCTGTGCGGGCGGGTTGGGACTGGTCGTTGCCTCGGTATTCGATGAATGAGTCTTCCGAAAGAACGGAGCCTCCCGAACTTGTAGTCAACTCTGTGTCGGTGACCCGATACTTCACGCCGTTATCAGGCCCTTCCGGTTTTAGAGTGCATTGATCCGGTCCTGAAGCTGTCCGGAGTGGATCAGTGACCGCAAGATGTAGTGCTTGAGGTTCCGGAAGCCCAGGGCGATTCCGCGGAGGTGCTCGAGGCGTCCGTTGATGGCTTCGACGGGGCCGTTGGAAGCGCCCACGTCGAAGTAGGCCAGGATCTCCCGATGCCGCTTCCACAGCGAACGGCCGAGCTGCGCGAGCTCGGGGAGTTCGGCGGGTACACCGGCCCGGATCGACTTGAGGAGCTTGTACATAGCGATCTTGCCCTCCCGCTTGCCCGAGGCTTCGTAAGCAGTGATGAGTCGCTGGTAGACGCCGTAGGTGACCTCCACCGCCGCGTGCGCGTCATGGGCGGTGAACGCTTGGAACAGGCGCATCTTCTGCTTGTCGGTCAGCAGTTCAGCGCGGGTTCGCAGGGTGCGGCGGATGCCGTACAGCGGGTCGCCCGTGCGGCCCCGGTGCCCGGTGGTGGCCTGCTGGATGCGTTGGCGGCACACGGTGAGCTTGTCGGCGGCCAGGTGCACGACGTGGAACGGGTCCATCACCGTCCGGGCAGCGGGCACCGCGCTGGCGGCGGCGGTGTGGTAGCCGGCGAACCCGTCCATCGTGACAACCTTGACCCGGTCTCGAAACACCTGGTCACGGGCGTCCAGCCACTCGGTGAGGACCTTCGCCGAACGGCCCGGGACCATGTCCAACAGGCGAGACGGGCCGGTGCCGTCCACGACCGGGGTCAGGTCGACCAGGACGGTGACGAACGCACTGCTGCCGTCGCCGCGCACGTGCTTCCATTTGTGCTCATCGACACCGAGAACGCGGACTCCGTCGAAGTGTCCGGGCTGCTCGTAGACCATCGTGCGAACCTCCGAGACCGCCAGGTCATTGACCAGGTCCCACCCCAGCCCGAGGGCCTTGGCCACGGCGGACACGCTGGTGCGGTCGATCGCCAGACGCTGCAGGATCCAGCGGCTGCAGCGGCGGGTGGTCTTGGCCCGCGGCTCGGCCAACGCCGGCATCCGCTGCTGGAAGATCCTCGTAGCGCACTCGGTGTTGTCGCAGGTGAAGCGCGGTACCCGCACGTGCAGTCTGGTGGGATGCCCGACGATCGGTAGATCCGTGACCTTCCGCTGGACGTGGTCCCGCAAACGGCCCGCCATCCCGCACTCGGCGCAGATCGGGTCGAGTGTGACCGGGGCGCAGAACAGGTGCGTGAGCTCGTCAGCCACAGCGGCGTCGGTGATGGTCACCCCGAGCTCGACGGTGCGGCAGATGGTGTCGGCGAGCAGGCTGGCGGTAGCGTTCAAAGCGGGTCCTGGGGATGCGAAGTGCTGGTGTAGGAACTTGCATCTTCACACGCCCCAGGACCCCTACATCTTGTGCCTCACCGCATCACCGCAGCATCCCCGCTACGCACTCCGGATCCGGAAGAGCCCGTTATCAAGTGCTCTGAACCCCCAGCCATCGACGATGAGATTGCCGATCTCAACGGAGTCCCCTTGCAGTATGCGTTCGCCCTTGTAGACGAGGCTGCTGTTTGTTGAACAGATGGCGATGAGGGCGTGCTCGGTTCGAGCAGTGACAAGGGTCCTGTCGGTGTCGTCGCAGCGTGCAGTGGAGTCCTGCCAACCTTGCTGATCCATGACGAACGACCTGTCCGACTGAGTCGGGGCGGGGGGCTGTGCGGATTCTGGGATAGGGCTCTCGGGAGCCGACGCTGTGCCTCCGCCCAGCCCGCTTGAGGCGTCCAGTCGGGTAAGCGCGATAACTGCTACCGCGATGGCGATCCCCAGTGCCACTAAGGCGGAAATCGCCACCCATTTCCAGGTGGTCTGGCCTTGATTGGCTTCTTCGTGGGGGACAAGCTGGTCGTTGGTCATCTGTAGTCCACCTCGCTTGGTGCGAACTTCGAGTGTATGCACTCGTGACTCAACTTGTTGAGTAGGTTGTCGACTTTCCTCGTCGCCGCAAGGTAGCGGCTATCGATAGAGGTATTCGGGTTCGGAACAGGCTGGGCGTAGGTGTGCCACCGCAAGCTAACCGGCTACAACCGTCCAGAAATCGTCGTAGCGTGAGGTCATGAGCGCCGACAAGGGGAACCAGTGGTACGACGGGGACTGGGAGGAGCTGGTCGACAGAGCGGAGGAAATTCTCGCGGAAGTGGCGCGTCGTCCGGCAAGGGGGAGGGAGAAGGACTTCACCTTTTATTCTGAACTCAATGAGGCCTTAGGTGATCCGTTCGAGCTTGGAAATTGGCGGGGCCAGAATGGAATGTCGGTGCTGCTGGCCGAGGTGTCGAGGCGGTCCTACGCGGATCGAAAAGTCATGCTGTCCGCCGTTGTGCTGAGCAAGTCCGGCGGTATGCCAGGTGCAGGGTTCTTCAAGCTCGCCCGGGATCTACGCCGCATGTCTTCTGGGGAAGAGGACATCAAGTTCTTCCTAGAGGAAGTCGATAGGGTGAGAGATGCGTACCGGGAGGGTTAGTTTCCTGCTTCTTTAGAGTAGGGGGCTGATGCACGGAGAGGTGACAGGGTCAGGGGTTTTCGGTAGTCCCGTCTATTCGTGGTTCTCTGGTCAGCAGTACTAGCTCACTCTGAGCTAATTGCCTTCACGAGGATGGTTGCGGTCGGGTCGACGTCGAGAGCCCAAGCCAGCGTCGGGAGCTCTGAACCATCAAGGCCGTCGAGTTGGAGACGAGCCTTTCCTGCCAAGTGGGCCGAGTTGATGGACTGACCGTTGGCGATCGAGGCGTAGAACTGAGCGGCGTAGTTGATCGCATCAGCGTCGTCAATCTCATCGGTCATTCCGATGGCGAATGGCACCACCTGCTCCACGAGGGCTTCAAGCTGTGACGCGGAGTTACAGGAGTTCAGCAAGACCAACAGCGGCGGGTCGTCGGTTGCTCGGATGGCGTTCGCGAAGGCCATTGCGGTGACGATCACGCCTTCATGGGGTTCATCATCCTCGTCCTCGAACAAGATGAGGTCGTCGTTGCTGTGTCCGGAGAAGTGCACAACATGGGGGCGGAACCTCGTGACGCCGTCGAGGAGATCGGACGTCGTGGCTGCAGGCCGCACGTCGAGGTCGATCTGGTCGCGGTGCAAGGCCGAGTCGACCGCTGATCGAATGCGTTTCTGCTCACGCCCCACGCGGAGGTCCCCTAGAGACGAGGCTCCTAAGATCAGGACTCGGAGCTTCTCGGGCTTCGGCGCGGGGAATTGCCGCAGAGCGTGATCCACGGCGGATTCGGTCTGGCTCATGCGTGAGTCAAGCGCCGCTCTCTCGGCGGCGGCACGCCGGTCGGCCCGCTGCTGCTCTTGCTTGCGCAGTCGTTCGGCGGCATCGGCTTCGGACTGCTCTGCACGCGTGAGCCTCGTCTGTATCGTCAACTCTTCTTTCGCGTAGCTGGCGGCCTTGGTCTGCCAACGGCCCGACTCCTTGCCCGCGGTCTCAGCCTCCTTGTCCTTCCGCTCGGCCTCCCGCCGCTTGCTCTTCATGGTGGTCTCGCTCTGAGTCTTCGCTGCGGCCTGGCGGGCCTTGGCCGCCTCAGCACGCTTCGTGGACTCCTTCGATCGGTAGTCCCCGGCCTTCTTCTCCGCGTCGACCCGCTGCTTCCGCTTGCGTTCGAGTTCTCGTCGGTGCTGGCTGGCGCTCATCTGCCTTTTCCTCACATCGACATGCCCGCAGTTCTCACGCTACGTCGGGTCCCCGACAATACTGGCAATTCGCAGGGTGTCCCCCGGGCACGCGCTCGGTGTCAGAGGCCGGGCTCAACACGATACTGAGAGCTTCGAGCAGGGACACGTGACAAAGCCCTTGTCGAGCGAGGCTCTCGCGCTGAGCGACGACTACTTGGACGTCCTGCGATGGGAACTGGATGATCTCATGAACGCAGTGCGCCAGACGTATTCCTCGATCCAAAGTGAAGGGTCGTTAAAGCTCGTCAACGAGCGGTTGAATGAACTCTGGCCAATACAGAGCGCCCACAGCAAACGTCCGCGGCTTCGTTACGTCGGGAGCGCACACGACCGGGAGGTGCGTGTCGATGGTGCGTAACAGACGTTCCGGCGTCGAAGACCTGTGGACCTCTAAGGCCACCTGGCGCGTAGGGCTACTCGGTTGCGCGAGTCCACGGAGTTGGTAGCGCTGTTCTGGGGGGTCGGTTGCGGCCCCTGCTTCTGGGCGGGGCCGCAGCCGCTGGCGTTTACTCCCAGTAGCCGTCGGTGGTGCGAGCCTGGTCTTGGCGCTGTCGGCGCATATCGATCTGGCCGAGGTTGATCGTCCGCGCGTTGTTGGCCAGACGGTTGACGATGGAGTCAGCGGCGACCCGGTCGGGTAGTTCTGCGACCCAGTGGGCCGGTCCTGTCTGCGAGGCGATCATCGTCGGCAGGCGGTGTTCTCGGTTGGCCAGAATGGCGAACAGGTCGGAGGCGGCGTCGCTGTCGATGCCGACGGTGAGAAAGTCGTCGATGATCAGCAGATCGGTGTTCGACAGATCGTTGAGCAGCTTCTGGTGTGCGATCCCGTCGGCGCGGGTGATGACCAATTGCCGTGCGAGCGAGTCCATTCTGGCGTAGGTGACGGCGTGGCCGTTGTGGCAGGCGGCGATGCCGATGGCGCAGGCCAGGTACGTTTTTCCTCCTCCGGTTGGGGAGATGACCAGCAGGTTCGTGGGGTCGGCGGCCCAGTCGTGGGCGGCGTAGCGTTTCATCCGCACCGGGTTGATCCCTCGGCCCTCCCGGTAGTCGAGCTCGGCGACATTCGCCTCCGGGATCGGCAACCCGGCGGCCCGGATGAGTTTGTCGACCTTGTGTGCCCGGCGATCTTCGAGGGCATCATCCACGGCGGTGAGGAACAGTTGCTCGGGGGTCAGCTCGTCGTTGGCTTCGTCGCCGATGAGCTGCTCCAGCCGGGCGGCGACCCTGGTCACGCGCAGGGCGCGGAACTTGTCGTAGTCGATGTCGGTGAACGTCACTGCCCTGCCCCCTGACTGCCGATTTCGTAGTGGGAGGCGTCGCGGACGTAGACCTCGGGTCCGGGTTCTCGGGTCTCGGTGTGTTTGCGGGTTGAGGCTGCGGGCCTGATGGTCCTGGGCGCCTTGGCATCGGAGTCGATCGCGGCCATCAGTCGCTTGAGGGTGGTGTAGGTGGGATAGCCGCCGCGGGCCAGGAGTTCTCCGCAGGCGGCCTCGAGGCGCTGTCGGTTCTTCTTGCCGAGTCCGCCCAGGATGTTCTGGCAGTCCAGATACCCCTGGGCCTCGATCTGGTGGCGGTCCAGGATCTGCTCGATCACCTCCTGGGTGGCCGGACCGAAGCTGCGGGCGCGATCGCTGAACCAGGTCCTGGACCATAGGCCGTCGATGTCGCGGTGCTTGTCTGGCACGTGCTCGGCGAGCGTGGAGTACTGGCCCTTGCGGCCGCTCAGCCGCGGGTGCTCGCAGACGACTTCGTTGCCGTTGAACACCGTGACTCGGCTCGAGGTCAGCCGAACCCGCAGCAGCTGCCCGGCCAGCGAGTACGGCACTGAGTAATGCTGGTAGTCGGCGGTGATGTGGTAGTTGCGGGCGGCCTTGAGCTGCTTCCAGGCCACCTCCTCGAACCGGGCATCCGGCAGGGCTGTGAGCAGGTGCTGCTCCTCGGTTTCGAAGCGCTCCCACCGGGTGGAATCGTCGGCTCGCCTCAGGTCGCGGTTGACCTCGCGCACCCGCTCGTCGATCGCCTCGTTGAGCTCGGACACCGAGAACCACGTCTCGCCCTCGAGATAGCCGATGACGCGTAGGTTCACCACGTTCACCGCGGACTCTGCGGCAGCCTTATCCCTTGGTTTCTTGGCTCTAGCTGGGACGATGGCGCACTGGTAATGGTCGGCCAGCTGCTGGTAGCGGGCGTTGACGACCCGCTCTGCATCGCCCTTGTGTCGTTGGTGCGTCGAGGTGGTCGGATTGTCGGGAACCACCAGCTGGGGCACGCCCCCGAAGAAGGCGAATGCTTGGACGTGGGCGTCCAGCCAGGCCTCGGACTTCATGTCCGGATACGCCCGGCAGAACACCGCGCCCGAGTACGGCAGGACCGCCACGAACAAGTAGGCCTTGACCACTACGCCGTCGGCCCGGTCCACCACGTCGAGGGTGTCCCCGGCCCAGTCCACGTGCATCGCCCGGCCCGGCTCGTGGCGCAGGACCGCGACCAGGTCATTCGTTCGCGCCCACTCGGAGAACAGGGCGCAGTACTGCGCGTATCCGTACTTTTTCTTCCCCGTGCCGGCGGCATCGGCGTACCGACGCCACCCTTGCAGCAAGGTGAAGTGGCGACGGTGCTTGAGCGCTTGGAGTACAGATTCGAATTCCGGCCGCTCGTACTCATCCGAGACCCGCCGTCGCCCGTCGGGGAACCATCCGGCGACCTCCGCATCCGAGACGCCCTCCACTGAGGTGATGCCGTTCATTCCGATCACCTGCTTGGCCCGCGCGACGTCACGGTGCGAGCAGCCCGCCGTCTCCACGACCTCCCGGTAGCTGCGGCCCTGGAGCAACAGCGCCATAATCCTTCGGTAATCCGCCACGGATCCCGCCTCTCATGCCACGAACGACGACACCCCTTGTGCCGTCGCCCTCAGCCGAGCACACACCAACCCGCCCCTACCGGGTATCCAGAATCTTGCTACCGGGTCGATGGATCTGCGCAACCATCAGGCCCTACGCGCCAGCCACCGGCCAGCCCACCCGACTACGCGGCAAGGGGATGCGCTGGCGGGCCCGCTATGTGGACGATGACGGCCGGGAAACGACCAAGCGGTTCGCCCGGAAGCGTGACGCCGAATCATGGTTGGACCATAAGACCGCGGATCTCGTGACTGGCACCTATTTCCAGCCCGCGAAGAAGAAGGCCCTCGTCCAGGACCTCGCTGAGGGCTGGTACGGGACGAAGTCAGAGCTGAAGCCGAAAACCCTAGAAGGGTACCGGGGTCTGCTCGACACGCTCGTCCTGCCAAAGTGGGGCGGCGTCCCGGTCGGGGACGTCTCCCACGAGGGTGTGCAGGCGTGGATCTCGGAGATGCGCTCGAGCGGAGTGAGAGACACCGAGAAGGGACTCTCGCCGTCGCGGACGATCCAGGCATATCAAGTGCTGCGTGGCGTCCTTGACTACGCTGTGAAGCGCCGCCACATTGCCGTGAATCCTGCCCTGGGTGTGGATCTCCCGCGGAAGGTGAGCCTCGAGCGCCGGTATCTGACGCACCGCCAGGGGAGGATTTTGCAGCGCAGATGGGAGAGTGGCGGCTCCTCACGCTCGTGCTGGCGTACACCGGCCTGCGCTGGGGGGAGGCCGTGGAACTTTGTGCCAGGCGCGTCGATCTGGACCGGGGACGGATCGAGGTTGCCGAGTCGGCGACGCGGGTCGGTCGAGAGCTGGTGGTCGGGCCTCCGAAGTCGTACGCTCACCGGTCGGTGCCGGTGCCGGTGCCCGCGTTCCTCGTCGAGGAACTCCGGCCACTCATCGAGGAGCTGGACGAAGACGAGCTGGTCTTTGAGGCACCCATAGGCGGGTTCCTGACGTCGTGGACGTACCGCTCGAGGTTCGATGCGGCACGGCCCTACAAGGAGATGACACCGCACGATCTCCGGCATTCAGCGGCGTCTATGGCGATCCAGGCGGGGGCGAACATCAAGGCCGTCCAGCGGATGCTCGGCCATGCCACCGCCACGCTGACGCTGGACCGGTACGGCCACCTGTTCGACGACGACCTCGACCACCTCGCGGCGAACCTTGGTGAATCTCGTGCGTACTCTCTGCGTACCGAGGGGGAGAAGAAGACGGTCGTTCCGATCAAAAATGCCGTCTGAGCTGCGGCGTAGTGGTGCCCCCGGTCGGACTCGAACCGACACTGGACGGGTTTTGAATCCGTTGCCTCTGCCAATTGGGCTACGGGGGCGATCGCGGCGAGCCGCTGGTGGAGGAGTCTAACCGACGACCGGTGAGCGGCTGTCCGACGCCCGCCCTAGAGTGGCCGTGTGAGCACCACGAGCCAGACCGCCGAAGTCAGTTCCGCCGCCACCACCGCGTCCAGCGACGCCTCCGAGGCGCAGGGCCCCACCCGTCTGTTGCTCCTCGACGGGCATTCGCTGGCGTTTCGTGCGTTCTACGCCCTTCCTGCAGAGAACTTCTCCACGGCCTCCGGGCAGCACACCAACGCGGTCTACGGCTTCCTGTCGATGGTCGCCAACCTGGTCACCACAGAGGAACCCACCCACCTGGCGGTGGCGTTCGACGTCTCCAGGGCGACCCTGCACCGGACGGCCGAGTACCCGGAGTACAAGTCCACGCGTTCGACGGCTCCCGAGGAGTTCAAGGGACAGGTCGAGTTGATCCAGGAGGCGCTGGTGGCACTCGGGGTCCGCACGCTGTCCCTGGAAGGGCACGAGGCCGATGACATCATCGCGACCCTGGCCACCCAGGCGACCGGTGCCGAGACGCTCATCTGCACCGGGGACCGCGACGCGCTGCAGCTGGTCTCCGAGGAGGTGACCGTGCTCTACCCGGTCAAGGGGGTCTCGGAGCTCGCCCGATTCACCCCGGACGCGGTGGAGGCCAAGTACGGGGTGACCCCCGCGCAGTACCCCGATGTCGCCGCGCTGCGCGGCGACACCTCCGACAACCTCCCCGGCGTGCCCAAGGTGGGCGACAAGACAGCGGCGAAGTGGATCGTCCAGTACGGCAGCCTGTCGGAACTCATCGCGCACGCAGATGAGGTCAAGGGCAAAGTGGGGGAGAGCTTCCGCGAACACCTCCCGCAGGTGCAGCTCAACCGTCGCATCACCGAACTGACCCGGGACCTCGACCTCGGCGTTCAGTTGGATGAACTCACCCGGCGTCTGCCCGAGCGGGCGGACGTCAACGCCCTGTTCGACCGGCTGGAGTTCGGCCCCCAGGCCCGAGACCGCTTCCTCTCGGCGTTCCTCCCGGAGGGCGCGCCCGAGCCGGTGTCGGAGATCGAACTCGAGCAGGCCGCGGTCCTCCGCGCGGGTGAGGTCTCGGACTGGCTCGCCGCGCACGCGCCGGCCGGCAGCCGGCACGGCCTCGTCGTCGTCGGGCCATCCCGACCGGGCGCGGGGGACGCGCAGTCGGTCACCGTGGCCGCGGCGGACGGGGCATCCGGTCACATCGACCTCGGACGCATCGACGCGGGTGACGAGCAGGCTCTACAGGCGTGGCTGGAAGACGACGCGGTGTTCAAGGCGGTCCACGACGCGAAGGCCGCCACCCACGCCCTCATGGGCCGGAACCTCCGCTTGGCCGGTGTCACGCTGGATGTCGCTCTCGCGGCCTACCTCGTCCGTCCCGGTCAGCGTAGTTACGGGCTGGCGGAGTTGTTCCAGCGCCACCTGCAGCGCGAATTACCCGAGCCGGAGGCGGCGGAGAAGCAGCTGTCGCTCCTGGACGAGGTCGACGAGTCCGAGGCAGAGCAACAGGCGGCCAACTCGGCCGCCACCCGGGCCCGCGCCGTCATCGACCTCGCCGAGCGCCTGGACGTGGAGCTGGAGCAGGTGCACGGGGCGCAGCTGCTCGCGGACATGGAACTGCCGCTCGTCCCCGTCCTGGCCAGGATGGAGGCGAAAGGCATCGCCGTCGACGCGGCGGCCCTCGACGACCTACGTGACGGGTTCGCCGACCGCGGGCGTGGCGCGGCAGAAGCGGCCTACGCCGCGATCGGCGGTGAGCAGATCAACCTCGGGTCGCCCAAACAACTCCAGGTGGTGCTGTTCGACACCCTCGGCATGCCCAAGACCAAGAAGACCAAGACGGGGTACACCACCGACGCCAAAGCGCTCGAGGAGCTGCTGGCCAAGGAGACGGGGGACACTCCCGGGCGGGCCTTCCTGGAGGCGTTGCTCCTGCACCGCGAGGCGACCAAGATGCGCACCACGGTCGAGGGTCTGATCAAGACCATCGGGGACGACGGGCGCATCCACACCACCTTCAACCAGACGGTCGCCGCCACCGGACGCCTGTCGTCCACCGACCCGAACCTGCAGAACATCCCCGTCCGCACCGAGGACGGTCGACGGATCCGGAAGTCGTTCGTCGTGGGAGAGGGGTACGACTGCATCCTCACCGCCGACTACAGCCAGATCGAGATGCGCGTGATGGCCCACCTCTCGGGCGACGAGGGCCTGATCGAGGCGTTCCGGACCGGCGAGGACCTGCACTCCTTCGTTGGTTCCCGGGCGTTCGGGGTGCCCATCGACCAGGTCACCCCCGAGCTCCGGCGCCGGGTCAAGGCGATGAGCTACGGGCTCGCCTACGGGCTCAGTGCCTTCGGGCTGGCCGCGCAGCTCGGCATCAGCCAGACCGAGGCCCGCGAGCAGATGGACGCCTACTTCTCCCGCTTCGGTGGTGTCCGCGACTATCTGCACGCGGTGGTGGACCAGGCCCGTCGTGACGGCTACACCGAGACCCTCTTCGGCCGCCGGCGCTACCTGCCCGAGCTCAACTCCGACAACCGGCTCAAGCGCGAGAACGCCGAGCGCGCCGCCCTCAACGCCCCCATCCAGGGCACCGCCGCCGACATCATCAAGGCCGCGATGCTCAAGGTGGACGCCGACCTCGACGAGCGGGGTCTGCAGAGCCGGCTGTTGCTCCAGGTCCACGACGAACTGGTCCTCGAGGTGGCGAAAGGCGAACTCGACGAGGTCCGAGGCCTCGTCGTCGACCGGATGTACTCCGCCATCGAACTCAACGTGCCGCTGGACGTCTCCACCGGCACTGGGCCCGACTGGGACTCCGCCGCTCACTGAGTAACCGGTGAGTAACCACTGACACCGAATGCGGGCGGTGCGTTTGGTGGTGCCCGGTGTATGCCCTAGGTTCATTGCAGATTCGGCTACCCGACGCCTGAAAGGGCACGCACATGACCCTCACCTCACGGCGCGGCCTCCGTGCCGCACTGGCACTGACCGCCACAGCGGCCCTCGCGCTCACCGGCTGCACCACCAACACCGAGGGGCCCGAGGACTCGGGAGAGCCCAGGCAGGAGGTCTCGCTCGAGACCGACGACGAGATCGCGGCCCTCGTCCCAGCAGAGATCCGCGAGAAGGGCGTGCTGGTGATCGGCACCAACCCGCCGTACGCCCCCAACGAGTTCAAGAACGAGCGAGGGGAGATCGTCGGTTTCGACATCGACGTGATGACCGCCGCCGCCCAGCTCATGGGACTGCGCGCGGAGTTCCGCGAGTCGGACTTCGAGAAGATCATCCCCGCGATCGAGGGCGGCACCATGGACATGGGTGCCTCGTCGTTCACGGTCAACGACGAGCGACTGCAGACCGTCGACTTCGTCACCTACTTCGAGGCCGGTATCCAGTGGGCGTCGGCGGCCGGCAACGACGTGGACCCCGACGATGCCTGCGGACTGAGCGTGGCCGTCCAGCGCACCACGGTCTCCGACCAGGAGGACGTGCCCGCACGGAGCGAGGCGTGCGTGGAGGCCGGCGATCCGCCGATCGAGAAGGTCCAGTTCGACTCGCAGGACGAGGCCTCCACCGCCGTGGCGCTCGGCAAGGTCGACGCCATGTCCGCCGATTCCCCGATCTCGGCGTACGCGGTCAAGCAGTCCGAGGGCAAGATGCAGCTTGCCGGCGACGTCTTCGACTCCGCCCCCTACGGTTGGCCCGTGCGTAAGGGCTCCGAACTGGCTGCCGCACTCGAAGCCTCGGCCGACAAGCTCATCGAGACCGGAGACTTCGAGAGGATCGCCCAGAACTGGGGCCTCGAGGACGGGTTGATCGACGACGCCGAGATCCGGAAGGGCTGAGTGACCGGTCGGTGAGCACCGCGCACAACGGCGCCTCCGCGCCCCGGGCGGACGCGCCCGACCCCATCGAGGCGGTACCGCTCCGGCACCCGTGGCGCTGGGTGTCGGCGACGATCGTCCTGGCCCTGGTGTTCCTGTTCGTCTGGGGCGCCGCGACCAACCCCGCCTATGGCTGGGGCACCTACGGCCGCTACCTCTTCGACACCAGGTTCGGCATGGCGGTGTTCTACACCATCGCGCTGACGGTGCTGTCGATGATCCTCGCCGTCATCCTGGGGGTCATCCTCTCGGTCATGCGGATGAGCAGCAACCCCGTGCTCAAGGCCGTGGCCTGGGTGTACCTGTGGATCTTTCGCGGGACCCCGATCTACGTCCAGCTGCTGTTCTGGGGCCTGATCTTCACGCTGTACCGGCAGGTGCAGTTCGGCATCCCCTTCACCGACTTCCAGATCATCCGCTTCGACGACACGATGGTGTTGTACTCCGCGTTCTGGCTCGCGGTGGTGGGTCTGGCCATGAACGAGGCCGCCTACATGGCCGAGATCGTGCGGGCGGGGATCTCGTCCGTTCCGGAGGGCCAGGCCGAGGCCTCCACCGCGCTCGGCATGTCATGGGGTCAGACCATGCGCCGCACCATCCTGCCGCAGGCCATGCGCGTGATCATCCCGCCCACCGGGAACGAGTTGATCTCGATGCTCAAGACCACCTCGCTCGTCGTGGCGATCCCGTTCTCCGGTGAGCTCTACGGTCAGGCCCGCGACATCTCCGGGGTCAACTTCCAACCGATCCCGTTGCTCCTCGTGGCGGCCACCTGGTACCTGGTGATCACCAGCGTGCTCATGGTGGGCCAGCACTTCCTCGAGAAGAAGTTCTCCCGCGGTTCCACCCGTCAGCTCACGGCCAAACAGCTGCGCGCGCTGGCCGAGGCGGACGGACTCACCCCCTCTGGGCTCGCCGCGGCCAGGGGTACCGATCAGTCGGGAGGAATGCCATGACCCCGATGGTCAGAGCCGAACAGGTCTGCAAGAGCTTCGGCTCACTGAGGGTGCTCAAGGGCATCGACATCGAGGTGGCGGCCGGGGAGGTGCTGTGCCTCGTCGGTCCGTCCGGATCCGGCAAGTCCACCTTCCTCCGGTGTATCAACCACCTCGAGCGCGTCGACGCGGGTCGGCTCTACGTCGACGGCGACCTGGTGGGGTACCGGGAGAAGGGCGGCAAGCTCTACGAGATCTCGCCGAGGCACGCGGCCAGGCAGCGCCGCGACATCGGGATGGTGTTCCAACACTTCAACCTGTTCCTGCACCGCACGGCCCTCGAGAACATCATCGAGGCCCCGATGCTCGTCAAGGGCGAATCCCGCGCGGAAGCGACGGAGCGGGCACGGGCCCTGCTCGACACGGTCGGGCTCGCGGCGAAGGCGGACGCCTATCCGGCGCAGCTGTCCGGTGGGCAGCAGCAGCGGGTGGCGATCGCCCGGGCGCTGGCGATGGAGCCCAAGCTCATGCTGTTCGACGAGCCCACCTCGGCCCTGGACCCCGAGCTGGTCGGTGAGGTGCTGGGCGTCATGCGGGACCTGGCCGGCGCGGGCATGACGATGATCGTGGTCACCCACGAGATGGGCTTCGCCCGGGAGGTGGCCGATACGGTCGCCTTCATGGACGACGGGGCGGTGGTCGAGGCCGGGCGTCCGTCCGATGTGCTCGGGGCGCCCCGGCACCAGCGGACGCAGGACTTCCTGTCCAAGATCCTGTAGTCGGCGATCAGCCGAGGGTGGCCACGAAGATCGCGGTCCCGGGGAACACACTGCCGCGCAGCGGGCTCCACTGCCCCCACTCCTGCTCGAGCCACTCCGGCCACTCGGGCTCGATCAGGTCCCGGACCACGAATCCGGCGCCGACGAGTTCGCGGATCCGGTCGCCCACCGTGCGGTGGTGTTCGACGTAGGTCAGGCCGCCCTCCTCGTCGTACTCGGTGTACGGCGTGCGGTCGAAGTACGGGAACGCGGCCACGAGACCCTCGGGGCCCGGATCGTCCCGGAAGATCCACCGCATGGGGTGGTTGACGGAGAAGACGAACCGTCCGCCGGGGCGGAGCACGCGAGCCGCCTCCGCCATCACCCCGGCGGTGTCCGCCACGAAGGGGATGGCCCCGAAAGCGGAGAACGCGACATCGAAGCTGTCGGCGGCGAAGGGCAGGCGGCGGGCGTCGGCCTGGAGCAGCGGCACCCGGGCCGCCGGGCCGGTCGACCGGCTCGCGGCCCGGGCACCCACCCGGAGCATCCCGGCGGAGAGGTCGACGGCGACGGCGCGGGCCCCGCGGCCGGCGATCCAGCGTGAGCACGGCGCCGATCCGCAGCCGATCTCGAGGACGTCGCGGCCGGCGACGTCGCCGAGGAGCGCCCAGTCGCCCTCGTGCAGGCCCTCGGGGCACCACACGAACTCGCCGTCGGGGGAGTGGGCACCGAGGAATTCCCCGTGTTCGTGGTGGTAGTCGACCGCCTCGGCGTCCCACCACGCGCGGGAGGCGCGGACGGACTCACCGTGGTCGGGGGGGTTTGTGGACGTCACGCTGGCAGAGTACAGTTGACGGTCGCGTGCGTACACGCTCGCGAACATCTGCCCACCTACGATTCCTATCCACTCCGGAGCACCCCACCATATGACCACCAACACCACCTCCCCGCAGGTAGCCGTCAACGACATCGGCTCCGCGGAGGACTTCCTCGCCGCCATCGACGCCACGATCAAGTACTTCAACGATGGCGACATCGTCGAGGGCACGATCGTCAAGGTCGACCGTGACGAGGTCCTGCTCGACATCGGCTACAAGACCGAGGGTGTCATCCCCTCGCGCGAACTCTCCATCAAGCACGATGTCGACCCCGGTGAGGTCGTCGAGGTGGGCGACGAGGTCGAGGCCCTGGTTCTGACCAAGGAGGACAAGGACGGCCGGCTGATCCTGTCCAAGAAGCGCGCCCAGTACGAGCGCGCCTGGGGCACGATCGAGGAGCTCAAGGAGAAGGACGAGGCCGTCAAGGGCACCGTCATCGAGGTCGTCAAGGGTGGCCTGATCCTCGACATCGGTCTGCGCGGCTTCCTTCCCGCCTCCCTGGTGGAGATGCGCCGCGTCCGCGACCTCCTTCCCTACGTGGGGCAGGAGCTCGAGGCGAAGATCATCGAGCTGGACAAGAACCGCAACAACGTCGTGCTCTCCCGCCGCGCGTGGCTCGAGCAGACCCAGTCGGCGGTCCGCTCGGAGTTCCTGCATCAGCTGCAGAAGGGCCAGGTCCGCAAGGGCGTCGTGTCCTCGATCGTCAACTTCGGTGCGTTCGTCGATCTCGGTGGCGTCGACGGGCTCGTTCACGTCTCCGAGCTGTCCTGGAAGCACATCGACCACCCGTCCGAGGTCGTCGAGGTGGGCCAGGAGGTCACCGTCGAGGTCCTCGACGTCGACCTGGACCGCGAGCGCGTCTCCCTGTCGCTCAAGGCCACGCAGGAGGATCCGTGGCGGCACTTCGCCCGGACCCACGCGATCGGTCAGATCGTTCCGGGCAAGGTCACCAAGCTCGTCCCCTTCGGTGCATTCGTGCGCGTCGACGAGGGCATCGAGGGCCTCGTCCACATCTCCGAGCTGGCCGAGCGCCACGTCGAGGTGCCCGACCAGGTCGTGTCCGTCAACGACGACGCCATGGTCAAGGTCATCGACATCGACCTCGATCGTCGCCGTATCTCGCTCTCGCTCAAGCAGGCGGACGAGGACTACACGGAGGAGTTCGACCCGTCGAAGTACGGCATGGCCGACAGCTACGACGAGGCCGGAAACTACATCTTCCCCGAGGGCTTCGATCCCGACACCAACGAGTGGCTCGAGGGCTTCGAGAAGCAGCGTGAGGAGTGGGAGAACCGCTACGCGGAGGCCGAGCGGCGTCACAAGATGCACACGGCTCAGATCGAGAAGGGTCGTGCCGCTGCCGCGGAGGCCGCGGAGGCCGCCCCGACCAACTACTCGTCGGAGTCCGCGCCGTCGTCCAGCCGTCCCGCTGCCGCGGAGGCCACTCAGGCCGAGTCGACCGGTGGTTCGCTGGCGTCCGACGAGCAGCTCGCCGCTCTGCGTGCCAAGCTCGCCGGCGGTGAGTGACCTCTCTGCCTGACGGCGCCACGGGCGCCTGACGTCCACGGCCCCGGACGGTCGTCCCACCTCGGTGGGGCACCGACCGGGGCCGTGGCCTGTCTCCGCCGGTCGGACGCGGTGCCGTGAAGGAGGTCGCGTCCGCAGGCGAGACCTGCGGTCACCTAGACTTCGTCTCATGCTGATGGTGGGTCTGACCGGTGGAATAGGGGCGGGCAAGTCGACGGTGACAGCGATTCTCGCGGAGGCCGGCGCGGTGATCGTCGACGCGGATCGGATCGCGAGGGAGGTCGTCGAACCGGGGACCCCGGGGCTGGCGATGCTCGTCGCCGAGTTCGGTGACGACATCGTGGGGCCCGACGGTTCTCTTGATCGGGCCGCCCTCGCCGCCCGGGCCTTCGTCGACGAGGAGCGCACCGCCGCGCTCAACGCGATCACCCATCCGCTGATCGGGGAGCGCACGGCCGAGCTCATCGAATCGGCGCCGCAGGACGCGATCGTCGTCCACGACATGCCCCTGCTGGTGGAGGGCGGACTGACTCCCGCCTATCACCTGGTGATCGTGGTGGACACCCCCGCCGAGATCCGGCTCCGACGGCTGGTGGACCAGCGCGGCATGCCGGAGGACGACGCCCGGGCGCGGATGTCTCGCCAGGCGACCGACGAGGCCCGCCGGGCCGAAGCCGACGTCCTGATCGACAACTCGGGCGACCGCGAACCGGTTCGCGACATCGTCCGGATGCTCGTCGAGCTACGACTTCAGCCGTTCGAGCACAACCTGCGGACGGGCACGCCCGTGGTGGGCGACCGCACCGTGGTGCCGTTCCGGCCGGAGTGGGCGGCCGAGGCGGCGAGGGCGATGGCGAGGCTCCGCCACGTCCTGGGGGACGTCGCCACCCGCATCGACCACGTCGGCCCCACCGCTGTCGAGGGCTTGGACGCACCGGACATCGTGGACCTGCAGGTGACGGTGCGGGACGAGGCGGCGGTGGAGCGTGCGCTGGCATTGTTGACCGACGCGGGATACGTGCGCGACCGCACCACCGAGCGCCCGCTCCTGCACTGGTGTGACCCCGCTCGGCCCCTCGAGGTGTCGATCCTCGCGGAGGACGATCCGGAGCACGAGTTCGCGCTCCTGATGGCCGAGGCCATCGGCTCGGATCCGAGCGCGCGGGCGGAATACTCGGAGATCCTCCGTCGGGCCGACCGCGAGGAGACACGGGAATGGGAACGGACCCGCTGCCAGGCGTCGGAGCGCTGAGCGGTCGCGGGGCCCGGTGTCGGCGCCGCCGTCACTCCGTGGGGACGGCGCCGTCGACGAGTTCGGAGACCGGCACGTGCCTGACGACCTCCGACGCGGCGGGCCCGGCGGGAGCCGCCGCGCTGCGGAGTCTGCTGGGCAGGACGTCCGACAACCTGGTGCGAACGAGGAACACGTTGTAGGCGTTCCAGGTCGTGACGAGGTAGTACAGATCCTCTCCCTGGGCCCAGGGGTGCATGAACGCGCCGTAGACACCGGGGAGCATGGAGTAGTCCACTAGGGCGGTGGGTCCGGTCCAGGGGCCCTCCGGGCGGTCTGCGGTGCGGATCACGACGGAGTTGTACCCCTGGGAGTACATGGCGATGTACTTGCCCAGGTGACGGTTCCACATCACGGAGAGCTCGCTGGCCGGGCGTGGCAGCACCGGCGCGGCGTCCGACGGATCGTCCACCCACTCCGCGCCGTCCCAGTACCGGTAAGCGGCGGGGTCGAGGACGCCCGCGGCCGGAGGTGCCCCGCCGGCTGCGTCGAGGTCCTCCGCAGACGGTGACCCGGCGAGCGGGACGCGGGCGAGGATCGCTGAGCCCTGCCGACCCGACGGCGTGAGGTACTCGTAGAGGTGGGTGTCGGTGGTGAGATACGAGCTCATCTGCGAGTCCCGCCAGACAGGGTCCACCGGGGGTGCGCCGTCGCCGACCGGGACCGCGGAGGTGATCGGCCGTGCCAGAGCGGGCACGACGGTCCAGTTCTCGCCGTTGTCCGTCGAATAGGCCAACCCCGAGTAGTTGGTGGTCCACGACCCCGGTTGGCCCCAGTGGGCGATCGACATGAAGCGCAGATACTGGACCCCCTCGATCGCGATTCCCGCGGTCGGGATGATCGTGACCTCCCCGGGAAGTCCCGAACGGGGAACGATGGACTTGGCCAGGCCGTCGGGACCGGTGGCCGCGGAGTCGATGGACAGCCCGTCGCCGAGGTCGGTGTCACCGGACCGGAACAGGACGTTCGACCGCCACTGGCTCCCGGGGAGGGTGCAGTCACCCATGGTGTCGCCGAACGCCATGAGGATCTCCGGATCGGTGGCGTGTCCGTTGTCCCACATGATCCCGAGATCGGTCCCGGTCACCCCGTAGCGGCTGACGGTGTCGGCGGGACCTGTGGGGCCGGTGACCAGCTGGAGGAATTGCGTCGGGCCGCGGAGGACGGGGACTGTGCCCTCCTCCCCGGTGATCCACGGCGGCATGCCGTACACGGATCCGGTGACCGTGTCGAGGGAGCCGGACAGGCCGTTGCCCAGGGACCCGGTCTCGAGCTGCTGGACGAGCGACCCGGAGCGGTCGGCCGACCCCAGGGCCCGCGAGGCGGACCCGAGGGGCCCGGTCGACCCCGATCCGGGTGGTCCCAGCGAACCCCCGCCCATCCCGGCACCGGTCTGGTTCTCCAGCAGGGAACCGAAGTTGCCGAACATGACGCTGCACGGCCCGGCCGTGGCGGTGCCCGACCCGGTGACGGCGATCGCGGCGACGGAGGCCGCGACCGCAGCAAGTGCGGTCGCGGCCAGCCGCTGGAGTGCCCGGCTCATCTCAGGTTCTCGGGATCGGACGCCGCTCGACGAGCACGGTCTCGCCTGTCTCGGCGGGGTCCGGGGTGTCGGTGGTCCAGCTGTTGTCCGCGACGCGCATGCGGGAGTCGGCGGCCGGGAGGGTCCGTGGGGGGATCAGATCGAGGTCGGTCCGCATGAGGAAGACGTTGTAGGCGTCCCAGGTGGACATGGTGAAGTACAGGTCGGATCCCACCGTCTCGACCGCCGGACTCCACGGGTGGACGAACGCACCGTAGAGGGTGGGCACGTGCCGGTAGGACAGCAGGATGTCCTCCCCGGACCACGGACCCTCGGGCCTCGCGGCCTGCCGCATCACGATGTCGTTGTTCCCGTTGGTGTACAGGGCGATGAACCGACCCAGTCGAGCACTCCAGGAGACGGACAGTTCACTCACACGGGGGTGCATCACCGCCGCGGCGGAGCGGTGGTCGCGGCCCCAGCCGGCACCGGTCCAGAACTCGTAGGCCGACATGGTCCTGATCGACCGCTCCGGCACGCGGGCGAGGGTCACGGCGCCGTTGCGGCCCGACGGGGTCAGGTACTCGTAGACGAAGCCGTCGTGCTTGAGGAACGCGCTCATCTGGCCGGCGGTGTGGGTGGTGAACGGGGCGCCGAGATCCGACGGTATGAGGCGAGCGCTGCCGGTCCCGGTCCGGGCGGTGCCCGCCACCGGGGTCCAGTTCTCCCCGTTGTCCCTTGATTCGGCGAGCGCGGAGTAGTTGGTCACCCACTCACCGGGGGCGCCCCAGCTGGCGACCGACATGTACCGCAGGTACTGCGTACCGGCGACCTCCACACCCGCGGTCGGGATGACGGTCACCTCGCCCGGCAGATTCGAGCGGGGAAGGATGGACTTGGCCAGACCGCTGCGCTCCATCGGAGCGTTGTCGACCCGCATCCCGTTGGACAGGATCCGGTCGGACGAGCGGAACAGGATGTTGCTGCGCCACTGGGTGCCGGGGAGGCTGCAGTCGCCCATCGTGTCCCCGAGCGCCATGAGTACCTGGGGGTTCGAGGCGTCCCCGTTCTTCCACATGATTCCCAGGTCGGTTCCTGAGATGCCGAACCGTTCGACCGTCCGGTTGGGACTCGTGGGCCCCGTGAGCAGTTCCACCGTCGTCGTGCGTCCCTGGAGGATGGGGATGTAGCCACTGGCCCCGTTCGCCCAGGGGGTGGCCGGTGCGTCGGTCGGCATGGCGGCGGATCCGGAGAGGGAACCGGAGCCGAGTCCGGTCCCGCCGGTCGGGGGCCACGGGTCACACGGCGCCGCGGACGCGACCGGGGGCAGTGCCGTCAGCGCCGTGAGCGCGCCGATCGCGAGAGCGACGACGGTACCCGCCGCCAGGGGTGCCCGCGTCCGACGGGACAGGTGGGGACGACGACGAGGTGTGCTGCGGGACACGGATTCTCCAGACGAGGGGACGAGATGAGGGGAGTCTGTGTGCAGAGTAATGGCAACCCGGGATGCGGGGGCTCTTTCGTCGAGAGGCGGGTGTCGGTGTCGACTCGTAAGCTTGCGGTATGGCTTTCGCGACCGAGATCCCCGACGACGGGATCCCCGCAGACCCGACCGTCCTGTCCTATTCCGAGTTCCGTCCCATCGGGGATGTCGAGCGGTCCACCGGCAGGTTCGAAGTGGTCAGCGAGTTCACCCCGTCCGGGGACCAGCCGACGGCGATCGCCGAGCTCACCGAGCGCCTGGGGCGAGGCGAGCGGGACGTCGTGCTGCTCGGCGCCACCGGTACCGGTAAGTCCGCCACGACGGCCTGGCTCATCGAGCAGGTCCAGCGACCGACCCTCGTCATGGCCCCCAACAAGACCCTCGCCGCGCAGCTGGCCAACGAACTGAGGGAGATGCTCCCCAACAACGCTGTCGAGTACTTCGTCTCCTATTACGACTACTACCAACCCGAGGCGTACATCGCCCAGACGGACACCTTCATCGAGAAGGACTCGTCCATCAACGACGACGTGGAGCGGCTCAGGCACTCCGCGACGTCGTCACTGCTCTCGCGACGCGACGTCGTCGTGGTCAGTTCGGTCTCGTGCATCTACGGTCTCGGCACGCCACAGTCCTACCTGGACAGGTCCGTCTCGTTGGCGGTGGGTCAGGAGGTCGAGCGTGACCGGCTGCTGCGACTGCTGGTGGACGTGCAGTACGAGCGCAACGACGTCTCGATGACGCGGGGCACGTTCCGTGCCAAGGGGGACACCGTCGACATCATCCCCACCTATGAGGAACTCGCCGTGCGTATCGAGTTCTTCGGTGACGAGATCGACGCGCTCTACTACATCCACCCGTTGACCGGCGATGTCGTGCGGAAGGTCGACGAGGTGCGGATCTTCCCGGCGACGCATTACGTCGCCGGGCCCGAGCGGATGGCCAAGGCCATCGCCTCGATCGAGGAGGAGCTGGAGGCCCGGTTGGCGGAGCTGGAGAACCAGGGCAAGCTCCTGGAGGCGCAACGCCTGCGAATGCGCACCTCGTACGACATCGAGATGATGCAGCAGGTCGGGTTCTGCTCCGGGATCGAGAACTATTCGCGACACATCGACGGTCGCGCGGCGGGAAGCGCTCCGGCGACGCTGATCGACTACTTCCCCGAGGACTTCCTCACCGTCATCGACGAGTCCCACGTGACCGTCCCGCAGATCGGTGCGATGTTCGAGGGCGACGCCTCCCGCAAGCGCAACCTCGTGGACTTCGGCTTCAGGCTCCCCTCGGCGCTCGACAACCGTCCGCTCACGTGGGAGGAGTTCTCCGACCGGGTCGGCCAGACGGTGTACCTCTCCGCAACCCCCGGGACGTACGAGATGGGACGCACCGGGGGCGAGTTCGTCGAGCAGGTCATCCGGCCCACCGGTCTGGTGGACCCGAAGATCGTGGTCAAGCCCACGAAGGGGCAGATCGACGATCTCCTCGGAGAGATCCGCGCCCGTGCGGAGCGCGACGAGCGGGTCCTGGTGACCACCCTGACCAAGAAGATGTCCGAGGACCTCACCGACTATCTGCTGGAGCTCGGCGTGCGTGTGCGCTATCTGCACTCGGAGATCGACACCCTGCAGCGGGTGGAGCTGCTCCGGGACCTGCGCCGTGGCGAGTTCGACGTCCTGGTGGGCATCAACCTGCTCCGCGAGGGGCTGGACCTGCCCGAGGTCTCCCTGGTGGCGATCCTCGACGCCGACAAGCAGGGCTTCCTCCGTTCGAGCACCTCGCTCATCCAGACCATCGGCCGCGCGGCCCGTAACGTCTCCGGCGAGGTCCACATGTACGCGGACTCCGTCACCGAAGCGATGAGTCAGGCCATCGAGGAGACCGACCGTCGGCGTGAGAAGCAGGTCGCATACAACACCGAGCACGGTATCGACCCCCAGCCACTGCGGAGAAAGATCGCCGACATCCTCGACAGGGTCGGGGAGGAGGGCGGCGGGGAGTCGTCCCCCGACCCGCGGGACCGGCCCGAGCTCGTGGGGGCACGGGCGGCGGGCGATTCGGCGCGGCCGCGTGCGGAACTCGAGAAGCTCATCGGGGAGATGACCGAGCAGATGATGTCGGCGGCCACGGACCTCCGGTTCGAGTTGGCGGGTCGGCTCCGCGACGAGATCGCCGAGTTGCGCAAGGAGCTCAAGGGGATGCGCGAGGCCGGAGTCGACTGACCCGTCACTGTGACGTCGCGCGCCTACCGGGCACGGCGCGGGCCTCCGCGCACTACGCTGGGGAGCACGTGTTGCCGACGAGAGGAAGACAATTGAGCGCCTACAACAAGGTGGTCGTGGGAACGGACGGCTCGGAGTCGTCCTACCGGGCGGTCGATCGTGCCGCGGCGCTGGCCGCCGACGAGTCCGCGACTCTCGTGATCGCCTGCGCCTACGTGCCCGCCGACCCGCGGTCGGTCAGCCAGGCCGCGGATCAGCTGGGCGACGACGCCTATCAGATCCGCGGTGACAATCCCGCCGAGGACATCGTCCGGACCGCGAGAGACAGGGCGGCCGCCGCCGGGGCGTCCACCATCGAGGCGCGCACCGTCAAGGGGGCGCCCGTCGAATCGCTCATCAAGTTGGCCAACGAGGTGGAGGCGGATCTGCTCGTTGTGGGCAACAAGGGGCTGAACTCGCTGACCGGTCGACTCCTGGGTTCGGTGCCCGCCGACGCTGCCCGTCGGGCGGTGTGCGACGTCCTCATCGTGCACACGACCTGAGTACACGGATCACCCGAGCCGGACCGGCCGGTGGTCAGCCGCAGAGGTGGGCCCGGCTGGCGTCGATGAGGGCCCGGCCGACCGCGGTGGTGTCGCGGTCGGCGTCCTGGGCGGCGATCGCGCTGGTGAGTGGCCGGAGGTGATCCAGGATCGTCTCGGTATCGGCCCCGTCGGAGATGCTCCGGCAGATGCCCAGGCCGACCTCGACCGTGGTGGCCGCGGTCATCTCCGTGGGTAGTCCTGAGGCGGCGAGTTGATCGAGGAACTCCTGCTCGCTGCCGTTCCTGGCGGGTCCACTCGCGGTTCCGGCGGGCTGCCCGTCGGCGGCGTCGGCACCCTGCCCCACGGTGTCCGCGCGCACGGTCCGGTCGGTGGTGCCCTCCCCGGTGGCGCATCCGGTGCTCACCGCCAGGACGGCACACACGACCGTGGCGACCGAGAGTCGTGCAATGGCGTTGATGCTCATGCGGTGAGCTCCTCGGGACCGTCCGTGACCGACTCCCGGATCAGTGAGAGCAACGGGCCGAACCGTCCGGGCTGGACGAGGACCAGTTCCTGGGTGGCGCGGGTGGCCCCCACGTAGAGGTCCTGGAGTCCCTGCGGGGACCGTCCGAGGACCCGTTCCGGATCCACCACCACCACCACGTCGAACTCGAGCCCCTTGGCCAGCGACAGCGGGAGGACCGAGGTGTCGGGGCGTGCCTCGGCGACGGCGCGCCTGAGGTCGGCGATCTCGCGGGCGTGCTCCTTCTCGGGTCCGTCGGGCAGCAGTACGGCCACGGCGCGGTCCTGCGGGACGACGGAGACCTCATCGGCCACGACCCGGCCCAGCGACCGTGCCTCGGTCTCGAGCCATGCGACCGGACGGTGGCCCGCGCGTACCGGGCGCGGTGAGGTCGCTCGCGGGTCGATCTGCGCGAGTAGTCGCCCCGCCACCGCGGACACGGTCTCCGGGGTGCGGTAGTTGACGGTGAGCTCGCAGAGGACCCAGCGGTCGTCGACGTAGGGCGACAGCGCGTCGTGCCATGAGTCGATGCCCGCCGGGCTCGAGGTCTGGGCGACGTCCCCGACGAGCGTCATCCACCGGTTGGGGGAGCGGCGCATCAACGCGCGCCACGCCATGACGGACAGTTCCTGTGCCTCGTCGACGATCACGTGACCGAACGCCCAGGTCCGATCCGCGCCGGCGCGATCCGCGACGGTGAGGTCCGAGTCCGCGCTGTGCCTTCTGGCGAGGGCTTCGGCATCGACCACGTCATACGCCATGAGGACTTCCGGGTCGAGGTCGTCCTCGATGTCCTGGACCGCCGACCCGGTGAGGATCTCGAGGGCCTCCTCGGCCTGCCGGACCTGTTCGGCCCAGGCCCGGTCCGCGTCGCTGCCCTCCGCCGCCGGGTCCTCGCCCAGCAGCTCGGCGAGCTCGTCGAGGAGCGGTACGTCCGCCACCGAGAAGGCACCACCGTCCTCACGGAAGAGGGCTGCCTGGTCCTCGGCCACATAATCACCGGCAGCCTCGGAGATGCGCTCGCGGCTGGAGAGCAGGTCGGCCAACAGACTCTCCGGACGCAGGGTGGGCCACCACTCGTCGATCGCGGCGAGGACCTCCGGCGCACGTTCCACCTCGGCGCGCAGCGCCGCCCTGTCATCCGAGTCCAGCAGCGGGCGGGCCGGATCCCCGAGGTCCCCGACCCCACCCTCCCCGGGGGACCAGGCGGCGTCCTCCGCCTGCCCGACCGGGTCGGTGAGCACGGCAACGTACTGCTCGGTGAGTGCGTCGACGATCTTGGTCAGGAAGGTGGATCGCGCCTGGTTGTGGGGGCGTCGCGTCATCCTGGCCCGGCCGCGGGCAGCGCGCACCACCGCTGGTGTGAGGACCAGGGCATGGCCCTCGCACCGCACCACCACGTCCGAAGTCGGGGCGAGTTGTCGGGCGCGGACCGCGGCCTTGAGGATGTCGACCATGTCGGCGGACCCCTTCACCTCCTCGCCGCGGAGCGTCTCGTGACCGGTGGCCCGGACCCCGGGGAACAGGTCCGCGAGCGTGCGCAGGACGACGCCCGACTCCCCGAGCGACGGCAGGACCCGCGCGATGTAGTCGAGGAATCGCGCGTTCGGACCCACGATGAGGACGCCACTGCGATCAAGCCTGCGGCGGTGCGTGTAGAGGAGGTAGGCCGCACGGTGAAGGGCCACGGCGGTTTTGCCCGTACCCGGCCCACCCTGGACCACCAGCACCCCGGCGTGCGGGTTGCGGATGATCTCGTCCTGCTCTCGTTGGATGGTCGCGACGATGTCGGTCATGTGGGCGGACCGCGCGCTGTCCAGGGCCTCGAGCAGCGCGGATTCCCCCACGACGTCGTCGTGGTTCTCAGGTATCTCCCCGTCGGCCGGGGCCGTGAGGAATTCGTCGTGCACCCCGATGACCCTCCGCCCGATCGTGCGCAGGTGCCGGCGACGGTGTGCGCCCTCGGGACGGGCGGTGGTGGCCAGGTAGAACGGGCGGCTGTGGTCCGCCCGCCAGTCCAGTAGGAGCGGGGTGAGGTCCTCGTCGTCGTCCCTCAGCCCCACGCGGCCGATCCGTCGGACCTCCCCGTCGGCCATGTCCAGCCGTCCGAAGTACAGGCCTAGATTGGCGGTGTTGTACGCCGCCAGTTCCGCCGAATAGAGCCGCGCGAACGATTCTCTCTCGGACCTCGCCTGTGGCGTGCCCCCCGTACCCCGGAGGACGGCGTCGAGGCGGGCCCGGGTGTCGGACCGCAGTTCCTCGAGACGGTCGAGGAGACGACCGAGGTGGCGCTGCTCCTCGTCGACGGCGTCGGACTCCGTCATGCGCGCTCCTCTCGAGGGTGTGGACCGGGCGGCGGTCGCGTCGGACTGCACGGTGCGGGACAACCAGGCTACCGGGTGTCGGGCGGGTGCTCCGACGCAGACGACCCCGCCGGTCAGGGCGGGGTCGTCGGCAACCGGCGGGCAGCGCCGGGTGGGGCGGTCCGTCAGGGTCGGATGGCGGCGGCGGCCTTGCTCCGGGCGCGGTCGCTCGACTTCTTGGCGGTGGTGACCTTCTTCCGCGCGTCCTTCCGGGCCTTCTTCTTAGCCGAGTCGACGGACTTACGGAGGTCCTTGGTGTCGACCTTGCCCGCGCGCGCCGCGGCCTTGTCCGCGCGCTCGGCGGCGACGTCGCGGACGTGGGCCGCACGGTCACGGGCGGCCTCGCGGGTCTCCGCGGCCTGGTCGGCGGCGACATGGGCGGCCGCCGCGGCCTGGTCCCGTACCTGCGCCGCGATCGGGGCGGCCTGCTTGCGCGCCGACGTGGCCCGGCCCCGGATCGCCTCGGCGACCTCGGGGGCCTTCGCGCGGACGACCTCCGCGACGCCGGACGCCTGACCGCGAACCTGGTCGGCGACCTCGGGGGCCTTCTCGCGGACAGCGTCCGCGACCTCGGGAGCCTTGTCCCTGACCGTGTCGGCGACGCCTCGGGCCTGATCGGCCACGGTGTGGGCCACCCCCGCGAGGGCTGCCCCGGCGGCGGCGGATTCGGCCTTCGCTCCGGGCAGCTTGGCCGTGACCTTGTCTCCCGCCCTGCGGGCGCGCCACGTGAGACCCGGCTGGCCGGCGGTGTCGACCGAGGCGAGCAGGAGCGCTCCGAGCAGCGCGACGTCGGTGGCCAGGCCGGTGGTCTTGCGGCTCTTGGCGGCGGAGTCGGACTCCGCCCAGAAGTCGTTGCGGGTGACGGTCGTGGGCAGGTGCGACGCCGTGAGTGCGAGGGCCGACAGGCGGGGGGCCTTGCCCAGTGCGAAGAGCACGCCCGCGCCGACCTTGACCCCGGCGAGAGCCTTGACCAGCGTCTCGGTGTCCTTGGTGACCGGCGGCACCGAGGTCGTGACGTGCTCGTTGACCGCCTGCTCGCCCTTCTCCACCAGGGGCGCGGCCTTGTCCACGAGCGGGGCCGCCTTGGCGACATGGGCCTGCGGATTGCGGAGTGTCTCCACGCCGTCGATGACGAACACCGTGGCGAGCATGGGTCGTGCGAGTCGTCGGATCATCGTTCCTCCTGGGAATTGGGATGCGTGGTCGAACCTAGTGAAAACCCCGGCGACTCGCCTCCGGTCCGGGAACCTCGCATGTCGCGGACCGCGCGGACCCGCGTGATGCGCTGGGGCGATCGGTCATGGAGGGCCGAGATAACGATTCCGACAAGCTCCTCGCCCCGGGCTGTCGTCGGTCACCAGCCGCGTTCCCGCCACGTTCTCAGGCTCGGCCGCTCGTCCCCGAGTGTGGTGTCATCGCCGTGTCCGGGATGGACCACCACGTCGTCGTCGAGCACCCCGAACACCCGGGTCTCGAGGTCGTCCATGAGGGTGGCGAACTGTTCCGGAGTGGCGGTCTTCCCCGGGCCACCGGGGAAGAGGGAGTCACCGGCGAACAGGTGGGACCCCTCCGCGGTTCGGAGCAGGAGCGCGATGCCGTCCGGGGTGTGGCCACGCAGACCGATCACCCCGAGGCGCAGATCCCCCACGACGATCTCGTCACCGTGAGAGACGTGGCGGTCCGTCGGTACGTGGATCTCTTCGGCGTCACCGGGTGAGGCGATGGTCCTCAGGCCGAGGGCCTCGACGGTCTCGGGGAGACCGATCCAGTGGTCGGCGTGCAGGTGGGTCGTGACCACCTCTCGCACCCCGGGGGCCTGCGTCTCGAGGTGGGCGATGAGCTGGGGGGCGTCGTTGGCCGCGTCGACGAGGAGTGCCTCGCCGGTGGAGACGGACTCGATCACGTAGACGTTGTTGTCCATCTCTCCCACGGAGATCTTGGACAACCGCGCCGGGCCGACGGTCCAGCGCTCGCCGGTCAGGCGACCGCCCAGACGGCCGGAGTAGCCCTCGGTGAGGGTGATGTGCGCGGGAACTGAAGCGGCGGAATTCGACATAATTGCAGGCTACTGGTGTCGACGGCGGTCTGCGACGGGAAGCGTGTCGGGGTTCGTTGGTACCTTCGTCTGCGGGACGGCGGCCATGCGGCGCGCACGGCCACCGCCACGGGTCCGTGGCGACAGCCCCCTCGGAAGGAGTACCCATGGTGGACCGTCTGGTCGTCCGCGGCGCACGGGAACACAACCTCAAGGGCGTGGACATCGACGTCCCGCGCGACGCCCTGATCGTCTTCACCGGATTGTCCGGCTCCGGCAAGTCCTCGTTGGCGTTCGACACGATCTTCGCCGAAGGTCAGCGTCGGTACGTCGAGTCGCTCTCCTCCTATGCGCGCATGTTCCTCGGGCAGATGGACAAGCCGGACGTCGACTTCATCGAGGGGCTCTCCCCGGCGGTGTCGATCGACCAGAAGTCCACCAACCGGAACCCGCGGTCGACCGTGGGCACGATCACCGAGGTCTACGACTACCTCCGTCTGCTCTATGCGCGGGCGGGTGTGCCGCACTGCCCCACGTGCGGAGAGGTGGTCTCGCGTCAGACCCCTCAGCAGATCGTCGACCAGATCCTCGCCGGCGAGGAGGGCGTGCGGTTCCAGGTCCTCGCGCCGGTCGTGCGCACGAGGAAGGGGGAGTTCGTCGACCTGTTCGCGCAGCTCGCGGCCGACGGGTACAACCGTGTGCGGGTCGACGGTGAGCTCCACACCCTCGCGGAACCGCCCACGCTCAAGAAGCAGGAGAAGCACGACATCGAGGTGGTCGTCGACCGACTCGCCGCGAAGCCGTCCTCGCGACAGCGCCTCACCGATTCCGTCGAGACCGCGTTGGGCCTGGCGGACGGCGTCATCGTGATCGACTATGTGGACCTCGACGAGACCGACCAGGCCCGGCGGCGTCGGTTCTCCGAACACATGGCCTGTCCCAACGGCCATCCGATCGGCCTGGACGACCTGGAACCCCGCGCGTTCTCGTTCAACTCGCCCTACGGCGCCTGCCCGGTCTGTGACGGACTCGGGTCCCACCTCGAGGTGGATCCCGACCTGGTGATCCCCGATCCGGAGCGGTCGTTGGCCGACGGCGCGATCGCACCGTGGTCGGGGGGTCAGAGCGCCGACTACTTCCAGCAGCTGCTCTCGGGACTGGCCGACGACCTGGGCTTCGACCTGCGTACGCCATGGCAGGACCTGCCCGCCAAGGTGCGCAAGGCGGTGCTCGGCGGGGCGTCGACGAAGGTGCGGGTGCGGTACAAGAACCGCTACGGCCGGGTCCGCACGTACGACGCCAAGTTCGAGGGCGTCATGTCGTTCCTCAAGCGCCGGCTGGAGCAGACGGAGTCGGAATCGCAGAAGGAGCGCTACCAGGGGTATATGCGGGAGGTCCCGTGTCCCACCTGCGAGGGGACCCGACTCAAGCCGGAGATCCTCGCGGTGACCATGACGGGCCCAGGCGGGCGCGAGCGGTCGATCGCGGACATCTCGCGGATGTCGGTCGCGGACTGCGCGCAGTTCCTCGACGGGCTGGAACTGGACTCCCGCCAGGAGATGATCGCCGGCCGGGTCCTCAAGGAGATCCAGGCCCGTATGGGGTTCCTCCTCGACGTGGGACTCGACTACCTGTCCCTGGACCGGGTGGCGGGCAGTCTGTCCGGTGGCGAGGCCCAGCGGATCCGGCTGGCCACCCAGATCGGGTCCGGCCTCGCCGGAGTGCTGTACGTCCTCGACGAACCCTCCATCGGTCTGCACCAGCGGGACAACCGTCGTCTCATCGACACGCTCGTCCGGTTGAGGGACCTGGGGAACACGCTTCTCGTGGTGGAGCACGACGAGGACACCATCCGCGCGGCCGACTGGATCGTCGACATCGGCCCGTTGGCCGGCGAGCACGGGGGACGCGTGGTGCACTCCGGGGACTACGCCGGGCTGCTGGCCAGCACGGAGTCACTGACGGGTGACTACCTGGCGGGTCGGCGGTCCATCGCGGTGCCCGAGACGCGGCGCGGACTGAACCCGGAGAAGATGCTCCACGTACGCGGGGCCCGGGAGAACAACCTCAAGAACGTCGACGTGATGTTCCCCGGGGGCGTGCTGTGCGCTGTCACCGGGGTGTCCGGGTCCGGAAAGTCCACCCTCGTCAACGACATTCTCGCCACGTCCCTCGCCAACCAGCTCAACCGGGCACGCCAGGTTCCAGGTCGGCATTCCCGCATCGACGGGATGGAGTCGTTCGACAAATTGGTGCAGGTGGACCAGTCGCCGATCGGGCGCACGCCGCGGTCCAACCCGGCCACGTACACCGGGGTGTTCGACAAGATCCGGACGTTGTTCGCGGCGACCACCGAGGCCAAGGTCCGCGGCTACAAGCAGGGGCGGTTCTCGTTCAACGTCAAGGGCGGGCGATGCGAGGCGTGCCAGGGGGACGGCACCCTCAAGATCGAGATGAACTTCCTGCCGGACGTCTACGTCCCGTGCGAGGTGTGTCAGGGCGCCCGGTACAACCGCGAGACCCTCGAGGTCCACTACAAGGGCAAGACCATCGCCGAGGTGCTCGACATGCCGATCGAGGAGGCGTGCGAGTTCTTCGAGCCGATCACGTCGATACACCGGTACCTCAAGACGCTCTCCCAGGTCGGACTGGGGTACGTGAGGTTGGGCCAGTCGGCGCCGACCCTGTCCGGTGGTGAGGCGCAGCGGGTCAAGCTCGCGGCCGAGTTGCAGAAGCGGTCGAGTGGACGGACCGTCTACATCCTCGACGAGCCCACCACGGGTCTGCACTTCGAGGACATCACCAAGCTCCTCCTGGTGATCCAGGGGCTGGTCGACAAGGGCAACACCGTCATCGTGATCGAGCACAATCTCGACGTCATCAAGAGTGCCGACTGGGTGATCGACATGGGGCCCGAGGGTGGGGCCGGTGGAGGTGTCGTCGTGGCGGAGGGCACCCCCGAGCAGGTGGCGACGGTGCCCGAGAGCCACACCGGACGCTTCCTCGCGCAGGTTCTACCCACCGTGCAGGAAGAGCCCGCGGAGGGTCGTCGGCCCGCGGGGAAGCAGGCCGGCAGAGCCGCCGCCCGCACGACGGCCAGCAAGAAGACGGTCGCGAGCAAAGCCCCGGCGAAGAAGGCCGCCGCGGCCAAGGCGGCACGCAAGGCACGGGCGCTGCGCTGATCGGATACCCGGTGGGGAAGACCGTGGCGTCACCCCGCGGGCCGGTCGGAGCCGGGTCAGAAGGTCAGAGCGACGTCAGTAGACCGGCCCGGTGAACTTCTCGCCGGGTCCCTCGCCGGGCTCGTCGGGAAACGCGCTCGCCTCTCGGAACGCCCGCTGCAAGCCCTGGAGGCCGTCCCGGACCACGCTTGCCTGCGGTCCGAGGTACTCGGCGGACCCGGTCACGAGACCCGCGAGGGAGGTGATCAGCTTCCGGGATTCGTCGAGGTCGAGGTGCGGGCTCGCGGTCGGGTCGTCGTCGGACAACCCGAGCTTCTCCGCCGCGGCGCTCATCAGAACGACGATCGAGCGGAAGATGATCTCCTGGGCGGGAACGTCCGCGAGTTCGACGATCTCGACCTCGCGGGCGTCGAGGTGGTCTTCGAGAGAGGTCTCGGCGGCCGCGTCGTCGGAGGGGTCAGTGGACGCGGGGTGGTCGGTGTTCATGCCGAATACTGTCCCACGGGTATCTCGACGCCGGGCGGCCGGACCGGTTTGGGGGTCCCCCGCAACACTGGTACAGTTCTCAGGTGACTGTGGGAACCCGCTATGTGGTGGGTTCCGACGTCCAAGAGGAGCCCGATCTCCCACCATCCGACGCCTCAGGTAGTTTGATGGTCACCACCCCCGGCGAGGGGCCCGCGAGCTGATCGCGGGCGAGTCGTCGTCGACGGGTGAGGAGTGAAAGGCCCCCCGGTATCCGTGCCGTGGGGCCTTCTCGGTGTCACCGGTGTGTCCGGCGGCGCCGCGGGTACCTCGAGGGCGGATGCGCGACCGCGCCAGTGGTCGCGGACAGACGCACCATCTACCGAGGAGGGCCCATCAGCGCCGAAGCACGTATCAACGAACGAATCCGTGTCCCCGAAGTCCGACTCGTCGGCCCCGGGGGCGAGCAGGTGGGGATCGTTCGCGTCGAGGATGCACTTCGTCTGGCCCTCGAGGCCGATCTGGACCTCGTCGAGGTCGCGCCCACCGCGCGCCCGCCGGTCTGCAAGATCATGGACTACGGAAAGTTCAAGTACGAGGCGGCGCAGAAAGAGCGCGAGTCGCGGAAGAACCAGCAGCAGACCGTGGTCAAGGAGCAGAAGCTCCGGCCCAAGATCGACACCCATGACTACGAGACCAAGAAGGGGAACGTCGTCCGTTTCCTCGAGAAGGGTTCCAAGGTCAAGGTGACGATCATGTTCCGCGGTCGGGAGCAGTCCCGCCCCGAACTCGGGTACCGGTTGCTGCAGCGACTGGCCGACGACATCACCGAGTACGGATACGTCGAGACCAGCGCCAAGCAGGACGGCCGCAACATGACCATGGTCGTGGCCCCGCACAAGGGAGCCAAGACCCGGGTCAAGGCGCAGGAGTCGAAGGTCACCGACCCCGCCTCGGAGTAGGACTCCGGCACCACACCGACCACCGGACGCACGTCGTCCGCTCACCCGAGACCCCTCCGGTCTTTCGGGACGAACCATGTGAGGAAGACCGATCATGCCGAAGATGAAGACCCACAAGGGCACCGCCAAGCGCTTCCGGAAGACCGGGACGGGCAAGTTGGTGCGCCAGCAGGCCAACCGCCGCCACATCATGGAGAAGAAGCCCACCAAGCGCACCCGTCGTCTCGACGGTCGCACGGACGTCGCGCCGGCCGACGTCCCCCGCATCAAGCGGCTCCTCGGGCTCTGAGCCCTCTCCCATACGTAGTACTTCCGGTCACCGTCGAGGTGGCCACCCAGATCAGTGAGGATTGACCAGTGGCACGCGTGAAGAGGGCAGTCAACGCCCAGAAGAAGCGTAGGACCGTACTCGAGTCCACCAAGGGCTACCGCGGACAGCGTTCGAGGCTGTACCGCAAGGCCAAGGAGCAGATGCTCCACTCGATGACCTACAGCTACCGCGACCGTCGTGCACGCAAGGGCGACTTCCGGAAGCTGTGGATCACCCGCATCAACGCGGCGGCCCGCGCCAACGACATGACGTACAACCGCTTCGTCCAGGGTCTCAAGCTCGCGGGCGTCGAGGTGGACCGCAAGGTGCTCGCCGACCTGGCCGTCACCGATCCGGCCGCCTTCACGGCGCTGGTCGAGGTCGCCCGTGGCGCACTGCCGGCCGACGTCAACGCGCCGGCTGCCTGACACCTGCGACTTGACGCACAGCGCCCGGCCCGGGCAGGGCACCGGACGACCCGCGGATCCGTTCACCGAACGGACCCCGCGGGTCGTTTCCGCATCCAAGCTCCACCGGGCCGCTGCCCGCCGAAGAGCTGGTCGCTTTCTCGCGGAGGGGGCGAACTCGGTCGAGGCGGCCCTTGCGGCCGGCGTCGCGATCGAGGTGTTCTGCGGCGAGGACTCGCTCGAGCGGTTCTCCGACCTCGTCACCACGGCGTCGGCGTCCGGGCTCGCCGTCTCCGTGGTCACCGATCGCGCGGTCAGGGCACTGTCCGACACCGTGTCGCCGACGGGGATCGTCGCGCTGTGTCGTTCCGTCGTGCGGGAGCCCTCCGCGTCTGATGACTCCTCCGCGTCCGACGGGCCCCCCGCGTCCGACGGGCCCGACGACACCGGCGAGCGTGGTCCGCGGCTCGTGGCGGTGGGCCAGGCGCTGGCCGAGCCGGGCAATGTCGGCACCCTCGTGCGCGTCGCCGACGCGCTCGGCGCCGACGCGGTGTGGCTCACCGAGGGTGCGGCGGACCCGGAGAACACGAAGGCCGTCCGCGCCTCGGCGGGCAGCCTCTTCCACCTTCCCGTGGTGCGGGGGGTCGCCGAGTCGGATCTGATCGGTCGGGCCCACCGCCTGGGCCTTCAGGTCGCCGTGGCCACAGGTGACGGTGAGGTGGACATCGAACACGCCGGACAGGAGCTCTCCCGGCCGACGGCGTGGGTGTTCGGCAACGAGGCACACGGCGTCCCGGCCGAGCTGGCCGCTCGCGCCGATCTGCGGGTGCGGATCCCCATCCGGGGGAGAGCCGAGAGCCTGAACATCGTCACCGCGGCCTCGATCTGCCTCCACACCAGCGCGCGCCTGCAGGCCGCCTCCTCGTGACCGCCACCCTCACGGCCCGCGGCCTGGGCGCCGCGCGGGGAGCTCGCTCACTGTTCGCCGGACTCGACCTCGTCGTCGCCGAGGGGGACGTCTGGGGCCTCACCGGCCCCAACGGTGCCGGCAAGTCGACCCTGCTCCACGCACTGTCAGGCAATCCCGACGCCGAGATGACGGGGACGGTGACCGTCAGCCCACCGGACGCGACGGTCGGTCTCCTGCGTCAGCAGGTGGATCGTCACGACGACGAGGCGGTGCGTGGCTTCCTCCATCGCGTCACCGGGGTCGCCCACGCGCAGGCGCTGATGGACGATCTCGCCGCGCGGATGGCGGACTCGGCCTCGGCGGCCGAGGCTTACGGTGACGCCCTCGAGAGGTGGCTCGCGCTCGGCGGTGGAGACCTGGACGAGCGGATCCCGGTGGTCGCCGCCCGGCTCGGCCTGGACGGGGCCGCACTGGACCGGCCCATGGCGGCGCTCTCGGGTGGTCAGGCCGCCCGCGTCACCCTCTGCGCGGTGGTGCTGAGCCAGTACGACATCCTGCTGCTGGACGAGCCGACCAACGACCTCGACCTGGCGGGGCTCTCCGTGTTGGAGGACTTCATTCACACCGAGCGGCGTCCGATGGTGGTGGTCAGCCACGACCGTGAGTTCCTCGCCAGATGCGTGACCGGGATCGTCGAACTCGACTCCGCCCAGAGGCAGATCACGGTGTTCGACGGAGGGTACGAGTCCTACCTCACCGAACGCGCGCTGGCGCGGCAACGGGCGCGCGAGGCGTATGCGGAGTACGCGGGCCGGGTCGGTCAGCTCAAGGAGCGCATGCAGACCCAGAAGACGTGGCTCGACAAGGGCGTGCGCACCACCATGCGGAAGTCGGGCGGCAGGGACGCGGAGAAGGACAAACACATCCGAAACCGCGCCGGACAGCGGTCGGAGAAGCAGGCCGCGAAGATCTCCCAGACCCAGCGCGCGATGGAGCGGCTCGACGTGGTCGCCGAGCCACGTAAGGAGTGGGAGCTGAAGATGGAGATCGCGGCCGCACCCCGGTCGGGGTCCGTCGTGGCCGTCCTGAGCGAGGCGGTCGCCCGCCGTGGCGATTTCGTGCTCGGTCCGGTGACCCTGCAGATCGATGCGGGGGACCGGGTGCTGATCTCCGGTGCCAACGGATCCGGCAAATCGACGCTGCTGGGTCTGCTCGCCGGAGATCGACTCCCGGACGCGGGGCGGGTGAGAACGGGAGCAGGGGTCGCGGCGGGACGCGTCGACCAGGTCCGCTCGGAGTTCGGCGGGCCGGGATCCCTGCTGGACACGTTCTGCGCTGCCGCGGACCCGGAGGGGTTGCACCCCACGGAGGGCAGGACGCTGTTGGCCAAGTTCGGACTGGGCGGTGAACACGTCGCCCGGTCGTGCGCCTCCCTTTCCCCGGGGGAGCGGACCCGGGCGGCGCTGGCCCTGTTGCAGCAGCGCGGCGTCAACCTGCTCGTGCTGGACGAGCCCACCAACCATCTGGACCTGCCCGCGATCGAGCAGCTCGAGAGGGCGGTGGAGGCCTTCGACGGCACGGTCCTGCTGGTGACCCACGACCGGCGGATGCGGCGGGGTTTCCGGGTGACCCGCGAGCTGCTCGTCGTCTCCGGCGCTGTCGACGAGGTCCGCTGACAGGCGGGAGCACGTGGGCCGGGGCGTCCGATCCCGATCGACTATCCTGGTCCGGGATGCCGCCGGCGATCGCCGGAGATCGCCGTGACGGGGAGGACGAGAGCACAGGTGAGCGAAGACACGAGCGCTGTCGAGGTGCGGATCGACGAGGAATCGCTGGCGCACTACGCGGCGCAGGCCGAAGCGGCGTTCGCCGCCGCCGCCGACCTCGAGGCGCTCGCGGCGGCCAAGACCGCCCACCTGGGTGACCGCAGCCCGATCGCGTTGGGGCGCCGGACACTCGGATCGCTGCCCAAGGAGCAGAAGGCCTCCGCCGGGAAGGCGGTCAACGTGGCCCGGGGCCGGGTCCAGCAGGCGTACGACACCCGGCTCGCAGAGCTCCAGGCAGAGCGTGACGCCGCCGTCCTCGTGGCCGAGACGCTCGATCTGACCGTCCCGTCGGGCCGGGCGCCCGTCGGAGCCCAACACCCCATCACGATCATCACCGAGCAGGTCATGGACGTGTTCGTGGCCATGGGGTGGGAGATCACGGAGGGCCCCGAGGTCGAGGCCGAGCACTACAACTTCGACGCACTGAACTTCCTCCCGGATCACCCTGCGCGCACACTGCAGGACACCTTCCACATCGCCCCGGAGGGCAGCCGGCAGGTCTTGCGCACGCACACCTCGCCCGTGCAGATCCGGACGATGCTCGACAGGGAGCCCCCGATCTACGTCGCCTGCCCGGGACGGACCTTCCGCACCGATGAGCTCGACGCCACCCACACACCGGTCTTCCACCAGGTCGAGGGGCTCGCGATCGACAAGGGCCTGACCATGGCGCATCTGCGGGGCGCGCTCGACGCCTTCGCCCGCGCCCTGTTCGGTCCGGAGACCCGGACCCGGATGCGGCCCAACTACTTCCCGTTCACCGAGCCCTCGGCCGAGGTCGACGTGTGGTTCCCGCGGAAGAAGGGTGGCGCCGGCTGGGTCGAGTGGGGTGGGTGCGGGATGGTCCATCCCAACGTTCTGACCGCCTGCGGTATCGACCCGGAGGTCTACTCGGGGTTCGCCTTCGGTATGGGCCTCGAGCGCACCCTGCAGTTCCGCAACGGACTGTCCGACATGCGGGACATGGTCGAGGGGGACGTGCGGTTCTCGCTGCCCTTCGGCATCCGCGCCTGACCACCACCCCCTTCCACCCGATAAGACGAAGGACCCCCACAGTGCGAATTGCGCAGTCCTGGCTGACCGAGATCCTGCAGCGGGCCAACGACGGCTGGTCGGTGACCCCGGCCGAGCTCGACGCGGGGTTCGTGCGGGTCGGCCTCGAGGTCGAGGGCGAGCCGGAGCAGCTGCCCGAGATCAGGGGTCCGCTCACGGTCGGCCGGGTCAGCAGCATCGAGGAGCTCGAAGGATTCAAGAAACCCATCCGCTTCTGCCTGGTGGACGTGGGCGCCGACGAACCGCAACGGATCGTCTGCGGTGCCCGGAACTTCGCCGCGGGAGACCTCGTGGTGGTGGCGCTGCCCGGGACCGTCCTGCCGGGCGGCTTCGAGATCGGTGAGCGCACGACCTACGGCCGGCCCAGCGAGGGCATGATCTGTTCGGCGTCCGAGCTGGGTATCGGTTCCGACCACAGCGGCATCATCGTGCTCGCCGACGGGACCGCGGAGCCCGGTGACCCCGCCGGCCCGGTACTGGACGCCGGGGCGGTGCTGGACGCGGGCGCGGCTGGGTCCGACACCGTCATCGAGCTCAACGTCACGCCGGACCGGGGCTACTGCCTGTCGGCGCGCGGTCTGGCCCGCGAGCTCGCGTGCGGATTCGATCTGGACTTCGCGGACCCGGCCACCGAGCTGGGGCTGCCCGCCGGGAGTGAGACCTGGCCCCTGGTGGTCGCGCCGGAGTCGGGCGCGCAGCGGTTCGCCCTCCGCCGGGTGACCGGGATCGACCCGTCCGCCCGCACGCCGTGGTGGATGGTCCGTCGACTGCTGCTCTCGGGGGTGCGTCCGATCTCGCCGGCGGTCGACGTGACCAACTACGTGATGCTCGAACTCGGGCATCCCATGCACGCGTTCGACGCCGGGACGCTGCGCGGTGGTCTCACCGTCCGGCGGGCCCGAGCGGGGGAGGCGCTCACCACCCTCGACGACGTCGAGCGCTCTCTCGACCCCGAGGACGTGGTGATCTGCGACGACCGCGGCCCGATCTCGCTGGCCGGGGTCATGGGCGGCGCGGACACCGAGGTCTCCGGGGATACCACGGACGTGCTGCTGGAGGCCGCGGTGTGGGACGCCCTCGCGGTGTTCCGGACGATCCGCCGCCACAAGCTCCCCAGCGAGGCGGGCAAGCGGTACGAGCGTGGTGTCGACGCGGCCGCGACGATCGCCGCTCTGGACCGGGCCGCGACGCTGCTCGCCGACATCGCCGGCGGCTCCGTGGAGGCCTCGCTCACCGACGTCGGATCCGCCCCGGTCATGCCGACCATCGCGTTCGACGCGAGCAGGCCCTCGCGCGTCGCCGGGGTGGAGTATCCGTCGGGCACCGCACGGCGCCGACTGGAGCAGATCGGGTGCGGCGTCTCGGGGGACGACGAGGTGCTGCTCGAGGTCACCCCACCGACCTGGCGCCCGGACCTCACGCTGCCCGCGGATCTGGTGGAGGAGGTCGTGCGGCTCGAGGGGTTGGAGGACATCCCGTCCGTTGTGCCGTCCGCCCCCGCGGGTCGTGGTCTCACCGCTGCCCAGCGGGGTCGCCGCGCGGTGGGCCACGCCCTGGCGGCCGCCGGGCATGTCGAGGTGTTGACGTCGCCCTTCTGTGACCCCTCGGTGTTCGACGCGATGGGGCTGGCCGACGACGACGAGCGGCGCAACACCATGTCCGTGGTCAACCCCCTGGAGAGCGACAAGGCGCATCTCGCCACGACGCTGCTCCCGTCGTTGGTGGAGATCGCCCGTCGCAACCTCACCCGCGGCGCGCGTGACCTGGCGCTGTTCTCGGTCGCGCAGGTCTCGTTCCGGACCCCCACCACAGGGGCGGTCGAGATGCTGCCGGTGGACCGCGAGCCCACCCCGCAGGAACGGGAGCGCCTCGATGCGTCGCTGCCCGACCAGCCGCTCCACGTGGCCACCCTCTACACCGGTAAGCGCGTCCCGGCCGGTCACGCCGGACCGGGCCGTGACGCGGACGCCCTCGACGCGGTCGAGGCCGTGAGGATCGTCGCCCGCGCCCTGGGGGCGGAGGTCGACGTGCGGGCGGCCGAGCGGGCACCGTGGCACCCCGGCCGTTGTGTCGAGGCGCTGGTCGACGGCACCGTGGTCGGCCACGCCGGGGAGCTGCATCCGGCCGCGTGTGAGCGGCTCGGACTCCCCGCACGGTCCTGCGCCGTCGAGCTGGACCTCAGCGCCGTCGGGGCACGCGACGTGCTGCCGGCGCCGTCGATCTCGGCCTACCCGGCCGTCAACCAGGACGTCGCACTCGTGGTGGAGGCGGGCGTGCCCGCGTCCGCGGTCGAGGCGGCCCTGCGCGCGGGCGGCGGGGATCTCCTGGAGAGCGTCCGACTGTTCGACGTCTACACGGGCTCCCAGCTCGGCGAGGGCCGCAAGTCGCTGGCGTACGCCCTGAGCTTCCGGGCGGACGACCGGACCCTCACCGAGGACGAGGCGACCTGGTGGCGCACGGCGGCGGTCGAGGCCGCGCAGGCGGCGGTCGGGGCGACGCTCCGTGGCTGAGGTGTCGCCTCAGGCATCCGTGGTGTCCGCGGAGGCTGGGGTCCCGAGGGTCCTGTGCATCGCCGGCACCGACCCGTCCGGCGGCGCCGGCCTGCTCGCGGACGTCAAGTCCGTCGCCGCGATGGGCGGGTACGCGATGGGAGCCGTGACCGCCGTGACGATCCAGAACACCCTCGGGGTCGAGGGCGTGCACGGGGTTCCCGTCGAGACCGTTGTCGCCCAACTCGACGCGGTGGCGGACGACGTCCGGATCGACGCGGTCAAGATCGGCATGCTCGGCGAGGCGTCCCTCGTGGAGGCGGTGGGGGACTGGTTGCGTCGCCGGCGGCCCCCGAACGTCGTCCTCGACCCGGTCATGGTCGCCACCACGGGGGGCAGGCTCGCCAGTGACGACGCCTCGCGGATGCTGCGGGACCTCGTTCCCCTCGTGGACCTGGTCACCCCCAACGTCCCGGAACTCGGAGTCCTGTGCGGCGAGCCCGCCGCGAGCGGAATCGAGATGATCGTGCACCAGGCCGAACTCGTGCACGAGCAGACGGGGTGCTCGGTGCTCGCCACGACCGGCGATCTCGAGGACGGCAGCGCGGAGGACGTCCTCGTCCGGTCCGCGGGCGGCGCGCGCCCGACCGTGCGCCTGCCGTTCGTCCGCGTGGACACCCCGAACACCCACGGGACCGGATGCTCGCTGTCCTCCGCCCTGGCCACGGCCCGGGTGGGTACCGCCGACTGGGAGGCGGCGTACCGGCGGGTCCGTCCCTGGATGGACGGCGCCCTGCGGGGTGGGCTCGATCTGGAGGTGGGCCGGGGGGCCGGGCCACTCGACCACACCTGGTTCCTCCACCACTGAGACCCCTGCGATCCCGCTCCCCCCTCGGGCCTGCTGTCGTACACCTGTGCGAATATCCGGCTCAGTACACGGCCGAGATCAGGAGCAGAGAATGAGCACCACGCAGCAGTCCTCCGGAGAGCCCACCACCGCATCCTCCACCGACCCCTTCGCCCGGTCCTCTGCCGCGCCGTCGGCGGCCCGGGCGCTCGATCGGGTCCGGAAGCTCTTCGCCAAGGCCGAGAGCGTGGCCGGTACGCCGGAGGCCGAGATCCTTCTCGAGCGGGCGTACGGCCTGCTCGCCAAGTACGGGGTCGACGAGGCCCTGGCGAGATCCGGGCCCGAGGCGCAACCGGCGGAGGTGGTGGTCCTGGACCATCCGGTCGCGGGCAGGTACCAGCCGGATCAGGTGAGCCTGGTGGCATCGCTGGCGGCCGCGATGCACTGCCGGGCCGTCACCTCCACCCGCCGCGACGGCACGAGGGTGGTCCACGTCGTGGGGGTGCGCCGGCACGTCGAGCGGGTCGGGATGCTCGCGGGCGCTCTCACCGGCATCATGCTCGCGGCGGCGGCACGCCAGCGACCGGCTCCCGGTGTTCCGGCGGTCACCCACCGCAAGTCGTTCATGACGGGGTTCGCACACGAGGTGGGGCGCCGATTGGCCGCCGCCGAGGGGGGAGCGGTCGCCGTGAGCACCGACGCCGCCGGGGCCGGGCTCGTCCTGCGGTCCGACGCCCAGCGAGCGGACAGTGAGCTGCGGCGTCGCTTCCCGTCCGCGGTCCGTGGCGCGCGGCGTCGCCTGGGTTCCTCGGGGATTCAGGAAGGGCGTCGGGTGGGCGGCTCGGTGGATCTCGGGCAGAGCCGCTTCGGTGGCGGGCGGCGTCAGATCGGGGCGTGATCGGGCCGGGGGTGGCGCGGACGGCCGCGGACGTGCAAAAGATTGCATGATGTTGCATACTCGTGCGCATGGCAATCACAGTGGCAGTCGCGGGTGCATCGGGTTACGCGGGAGGGGAGTTCCTCCGCCTCCTCCTCGGGCATCCCGCGGTGGTGTCGGGTGAGATGGAGATCGGCGCGCTGGCCGCGGGGTCCAACGCGGGCCAGCCGCTGGCCGAGCACCATCCCCACCTCCTCCCGCTCGCGGACCGTGTCCTGGTCGAGACCAGTGCTGACACCCTGGCCGGTCACGACGTCGTGGTACTGGGGTTGCCCCACGGGCACTCCTCGGAGATCGCCGAGCAGTTGGGGCCGGACGTCCTCGTCGTCGACCTGGGCGCGGACTTCCGGCTCTCCGACGCCGCGGACTGGGAGGCCTACTACGGCTCCGCCCATGCCGGCACCTGGCCGTACGGTCTGCCCGAACTCCCCGGCGCGCGTGAGGCGCTGCGGTCGACCCGCCGTATCGCGGTCCCCGGGTGCTTTCCCACGGGGGCGAGCATCGCGCTGTTCCCGGCGGTCGCTGCCGGCCTGGTCGACGCGTCGGGGATCACGATCGTCGCGGTCACCGGCGCCTCGGGCGCGGGGAAGTCCGCCAAGGTGCCGATGCTCGCCTCGGAGGTCATGGGCTCGGCGAAGGCGTACGGCGTCACCACCCATCGTCACGCTCCCGAGATCACCCAGAACCTGCGGGGGGTCACCGAGTCGCGGGTGTCGGTGAGCTTCACCCCTGTCCTGGCCCCGATGGCCAGGGGAATCCTCACCACGGCGGTCGCCCCGACCACCGCGACCGCGGAGGAGCTGAGGCGGGTGTATACCGAGGCGTTCGACGACGAGCCCTTCGTCCACGTGCTGCCCGTGGGAGTGCAGCCGATGACCGCCTCGGTCCTCGGGTCCAATGCCGTCCAACTGGGTATCGAGGTCGACGAGCGGGCCGGACGTGCTGTGTTCACGGCTGCGATCGACAACCTCGCCAAGGGCACCGCCGGTGGCGCCATCCAGTCGATGAACCTGGCTCTCGGACTCCCGGAGACGGCCGGTCTCAGCACGGTCGGCCTCGCTCCGTGACGGTGGGCGCCTCGTCCGGCGCGGTATCCGGTGGCCGCGCCCACGGACTCGAGTCGTGGTCTGATCCGGTCGGGAACGACGCGCTGTTCTGGGTGGCTCCCCCGGGCACGACGTCGGTCCTGGAGGTCCACGGCGAGGGTGCGGGTGCCGCGGAGTTACGGTGGAGCATTCTGAGCGCCGAGGTTCCGGCGATCCGAGCGGTGGTCCTGCTCGGCGGACCCGGATCCGGGGACACCGGGCAGGATTTCACGTTCACGCACTCCGTCGCGGAGGACGTCGCCCGGTTCGTCGGCGCCCGATCCGGTGGCGAGGTCGGTCCGATCGAGGTCCTGGTCTTCCGACCCGACACCGATCGGTCGCCGTGGCCGGAGCCCACACGCACCACGGACGGGGTGGAGTTCGCGTTCCGCCACCGCGGGGGCGCCGACGTGCGCCTGACCCTGACCGTTCCCGACCAGCCGGAAGAGGCCTGACATGACCACCAAGATGAACGACGGGTCCACCGAACTGACGCCGTTCGTCCGCGCGCACGTCCTCGCCGAGGCGCTGCCCTGGCTGCAGAAGTTCCACGACACGATCGTCGTGGTGAAGTACGGCGGAAACGCGATGATCGACGACCAGCTCAAGGCGGCGTTCGCGGCCGACATGGTGTTCCTCCGGACCTGTGGCCTCAAGCCGGTCGTCGTCCACGGTGGCGGCCCCCAGATCACGTCGATGCTCGGCCGACTGGGGATGGAGGGCGAGTTCCGCGGAGGCTTCCGGGTGACCACCCCGGAGGTCATGGACATCGTCCGAATGGTGCTGTTCGGCCAGGTCGGCCGGGAACTCGTGGGCCTGATCAACGCGCATGGTCCGTACGCGGTCGGGATCTCCGGGGAGGACGCGGGGCTGTTCACCGCCGTCCGGCGGACGGCGATGGTCGACGGCGAGCCGACCGACATCGGGCTGGTCGGCGATGTGGAGTCGGTCGACCCCGCTGCCGTCCTGGACCTCATCGAGGCCGGCCGCATCCCGGTCGTGTCCACCATCGCACCGGATGCCGACGGCACCGTCCACAACATCAACGCCGATTCCGCCGCCGGTGCACTGGCCACCGCGCTCGGTGCCGAGAAGCTCGTCGTCCTCACCGACGTCGAGGGCCTCTACACCGATTGGCCGGACCGGTCCTCACTGGTCACGCACCTCGGAACCGGTCCGCTCGAGAAGATGCTCCCGTCACTCGAGAGCGGGATGGTCCCGAAGATGGAGGCGTGCCTGCGGGCGGTCCAGGGCGGGGTGCGGGCGGCCCACGTCATCGACGGGCGCGTCGAACACTCCGTGTTGCTCGAGATTCTCACCGAGGGCGGCATCGGCACCATGGTCACCGCGGGTGACCACGAGATCCGCACACCGGTAGGAGGCGCGACATGACCGGATCCGACACCCCATCGCTCACCGCACGGTGGGAGAGCGCTCTCATGCGCAATTACGGGACCCCGCCCCTGGAGCTCGTCTCGGGCCGGGGCGTCACCGTGATCTCGGCCGACGGCCGCGAGTACGTGGACTTGCTCGGCGGGATCGCGGTCAACGCGCTCGGCCACGCACATCCGGCGGTGGTGGACGCGGTCAGCCGCCAGGTCGCCGAGCTGGGCCACGTGTCCAATCTCTACATTCACCCGAAGGTCGTGGCGCTGGCCGAACGGCTCGAGTCGCTGCTGGCGGTGGACGAGCCCGTCCGCGCCTTCTTCTGCAACTCCGGCGCGGAGGCCAACGAGGCGGCGTTCAAGATCGCCCGCCGGACGGGCCGCTCACGGATCCTCGCGGCCGAGAACGGGTTCCACGGCAGGACCATGGGCGCGCTCGCGATGACGGGCCAACCCGCCAAACGGGAGCCGTTCGAGCCGATGCCCGCCGGGGTCGAGTTCTTCCCCTACGGAGACATCGAGGCCCTCACCGCTCTCGTCGGACAGGCTCCGGGGGACACCGCCGCCGTCATCCTGGAGCCGCTCCAGGGCGAGGGCGGGGTCGTCGAGCCCCCCGAGGGTTTCCTGTCAGAGGTGCGCGCGGTGTGTAGCGAGCACGGCATCCTCATGATCGTCGACGAGGTCCAGACCGGGATCGGCCGCACCGGTGCGATGTTCGCCAGCCGGCGGGCAGGGGTGGTCCCGGACGTGATCACCCTGGCCAAGGGCCTGGGAGGGGGATTGCCGATCGGGGCCTGCCTCGCGGTCGGCGCGGCCGGGCAACTACTCACCGCGGGCCAGCACGGGACCACGTTCGGAGGTAACCCCGTGGCGTGCGCGGCCGCACTGGCGGTCCTCGACACGATCGAGTCCGACGACCTGGTCGCGCACGTGGACCGGCTGGGGAAGATCCTCGCCGCGGAGATCGAATGCCTGGACCACCCGCTCGTCGACCACGTCCGCGGGAGCGGCCTGCTGCTGGGCGTCGTCCTCACCGCCCCGCTCGCCAAGTCGGTGGAAGGGGCGGCCCGGGAGGCCGGGTACCTCGTCGGCGCCACCACCGCGGACGTGGTCCGCCTCGCACCACCGCTCATCCTGACCGAGGAACAGGCCGCGCGGTTCGTCGCGGGACTCCCTGCGATCCTCGACGCGGCGACCCCGAAGGAGTCCACCCCATGACCGCAGCTACACCGTCGGTGCGACACTTCCTGCGTGACGACGACCTCAGCCCCGAGGAACAGGCCGAGGTCCTCGATCTGGGTCTGCGGCTCAAGGCCGACCCGTTCTCGGCCCGCCCGCTCGAGGGTCCGCGCTCGGTCGCCGTCATCTTTGACAAGACGTCCACGCGGACGCGGTTCTCGTTCGATGCCGGCATCGCCCAACTGGGCGGGAACGCCATCGTGGTGGAGTCCGGATCCACCCAGATGGGCAAGGGTGAGACCCTCTCGGACACCGCCCGGGTGATGTCGCGCTACGTCGAGGCGATCGTCTGGCGGACGTACTCGCAGGACGCGCTCGTGGAGCTCGCCGCGCATTCCGACGTACCGGTGGTCAACGCGCTGACCGACGAGTTCCACCCGTGTCAGATCCTCGCGGACCTGCTGACGATCCGGGAGAACTTCGGTCGCACGGCGGGCCTGCGTGCGGTGTACCTCGGTGACGGTGCGAACAACATGGGGCACTCGTATCTGCTCGGGTTCGCCACCGCGGGCATGCACATCACCATCGCCGCGCCGGAGGGCTACCAGCCGACCGGCCAGGTGGTCGCGGACGCGGAGCGGGTCGCGGCGGGGACCGGCGGTTCCGTGGCGATCACGACCGACGTCGACGCGGCGGTGGTCGGGGCCGACGTCCTCATCACGGACACCTGGGTGTCGATGGGGATGGAGGACTCGGCGACAGAGCGGATCCGCGACCTGGCCGACTACCGGTTGGGCCAGGACTCGGTCGACAAGGCGTCTGACGATGTCATCGTCCTGCACTGCCTCCCCGCCTACCGCGGCAAGGAGATCACGGCCGAGGTCATCGACGGGCCCCGCAGCCGAGTGTTCGACGAGGCCGAGAACCGGCTCCACGCACAGAAGGCACTGCTCGTCTGGCTCATGGGGCGGTCGTGACCACGATGGGCACGGTCAGCAGGACCGCCAGACACGCGCGGATCGCCGAGATCCTCGAGCGTCGCGCCGTCCGCAGCCAGACCGAGCTGGCGGAGGCCCTGGCCGAGGAGGGCATCGCCGTCGCGGTGGCGACCCTGAGCCGCGATCTCGACGAGCTCGGGGCCGTCAAGCTCCGGGCCGCGGACGGCGGGGCTGGTCGCTACGTCATCCCGGAGGACGGCAGCCGGGCCCCCGGGATCCCCGGGGGCACCGACCGGCTCGGCCGGCTGCTCGGCGACCTCCTGGTCTCCGCGGACCACAGTGGCAACATCGCTGTCCTGCGCACTCCGCCCGGCGCCGCGAACTTCCTGGCGAGCGCGCTCGACCGCGCGAACCTCGACGACGTGGTGGGCACGATAGCCGGGGATGACACCATATTCGTGATGGCCCGTGAGCCCGTCGGGGGCGCTGAGCTCGCGGACCGGCTGGCCTCGCTGGCCCGGCGCCCGGTCTGACCGCCACCGCCCGACCCGATACTCTCCGACCCGAACAACAAAGGAGCACACCATGTCCGATCGCGTAGTCCTCGCCTACTCCGGCGGCCTCGACACGTCAGTAGCCATCAGCTGGATCGGCAAGGAGACCGGCGCCGAGGTCGTCGCCGTCGCCATCGACCTGGGCCAGGGCGGTGAGGACATGGACGTCATCCGGCAGCGTGCCCTGGACTGCGGGGCCGTGGAGTCGATCGTCGTGGACGCCCGCGACGAGTTCGCCGACGAGTACTGCGCGCCCACGATCAAGGCCAACGGGATGTACATGCGGCAGTACCCGCTGGTCTCGGCGATCTCCCGACCGCTCATCGTCAAACACCTGGTCACCGCCGCCAAGATGCACGGTGGGACATCCGTCGCCCACGGATGCACCGGCAAGGGCAACGACCAGGTCCGCTTCGAGGTGGGCTTCGGCGCCCTCGCCCCCGACCTCGAGGTCATCGCCCCGGTCCGGGACTACGCCTGGACGCGCGAGAAGGCCATCGAGTTCGCGGAGCAGAACGAGATCCCCATCAACGTGACGAAGAAGTCCCCGTTCTCGATCGACCAGAACGTCTGGGGCCGCGCGGTGGAGACCGGGTTCCTCGAGGACCTGTGGAACGCTCCCACCAAGGACGTCTACGACTACACCGAGGACCCCACCCTCAACTTCGCGGCTCCCGACGAGGTCACCGTCACCTTCTCGGAGGGCGTCCCGGTGGCGATCGACGGGCGGAAGGTCTCCGTGCTCGAGGCCATCATCGAGCTCAACCGCCGCGGCGGGGCCCAGGGTGTCGGTCGGTTGGACATGGTCGAGGACCGTCTCGTCGGGATCAAGAGTCGCGAGGTCTACGAGGCGCCGGGTGCGATGATCCTCATCACCGCGCACAAGGCGCTCGAGGACGTCACCCTCGAGCGGGAGCTGGCCCGGTACAAGTCAGGGGTCTCCGACGAGTGGTCCAACGCGGTCTACGACGGCCTGTGGTTCTCTCCGCTCAAGTACGCTCTCGACGCCTTCATCGACAACACCCAGCAGCACGTCTCCGGGGACATCCGGATGGTCCTGCACGGTGGGTCCATCGTCGTCAACGGCCGTCGCTCCGACTCGTCGTTGTACGACTTCAACCTCGCGACCTACGACGAGGGGGACTCGTTCGACCAGAGCTACGCCAAGGGCTTCGTGAACCTCCACGGTCTGAGCTCCAAGATCGCCGCCAAGAGGGACCTCGGGCTGTGAGCGGACCCGACCGCCGGGACGATCGACACGGCACCAACACCGGCGCCCTGTGGGGCGGGCGCTTCGCCGGAGGCCCCGCCGAGGCGATGGCCGCGCTGAGCAAGTCCACGCATTTCGACTGGGAATTGGCGCCGTACGACATCAGGGCCTCGAAGGCCCATGCCAGGGTGTTGCACCGTGCCGGGTTGCTCTCCGGTCCGGAGCTCGACGCGATGCTGGACGGTCTGGACCGTCTGGCCGCCGACGTCGATTCCGGCGCGTTCGTCCCGGCGGAGTCGGACGAGGACGTGCACGGCGCGCTCGAACGCGGCCTGATCGACCGGGTGGGTGTCGAGGTTGGCGGTCGCCTCCGGGCCGGCCGGTCCCGCAACGACCAGGTCGCCACGCTGTTCAGGATGTGGTTGCGCGACGCGGTGCGGGAGGTGGCCGGGGGGGTGCTCGACGTGGTCGACGCACTGGTGGCCCAGGCGGACGAGCACCCCGAGACGGTCATGCCGGGCAAGACGCACTTCCAGGCCGCGCAGCCGATCCTGCTCGCACACCACCTCCTGGCCCACGCGCAGCCGCTGCTGCGCGACGTCGACCGGATCCGGGACCTGGACCGACGCCTGGCCGTGTCGCCGTACGGTTCGGGCGCCCTGGCCGGGTCGTCCCTCGGGCTGGACCCGGACGCGATCGCGGCGGAACTCGGCTTCGATCGTGCGGCGGACAATTCGATCGACGCCACGAGCTCGAGGGACTTCGCTTCCGAGGCGGCATACGTCCTCGCGCAGGTCGCTGTCGATCTCTCCCGCCTGGCGGAGGAGGTGATCGCCTGGTCGACCCCCGAGTTCGGATACGTCACGCTCGCCGACGAATGGTCGACCGGGAGCTCGATCATGCCCCAGAAGAAGAACCCGGACGTCGCGGAACTGATGCGCGGCAAGACCGGCCGGTTGATCGGCAACCTGACCGGCCTGCTCGCCACCCTCAAGGCCCAACCGCTGGCCTACAACCGGGATCTCCAGGAGGACAAGGAACCGCTCTTCGATTCGGTGGCCCAGCTCTATCTGCTCCTCCCGGCGATGGCAGGGATGGTCTCGACCCTGAAGTTCCACCCGCGTCGCCTCGCCGCGCTCGCTCCGGCCGGGTACACGCTGGCCACCGACATCGCGGAGTGGATGGTCCGTCAGGGTGTGCCGTTCCGGGTCGCCCACGAGGCGGCCGGGGAGTGCGTCCGGGTGGCCGAATCCCGCGGTGTGGGACTCGATGCGCTCACCGATGAGGAGCTGACCTCGATCGACCCGGCACTCACCCCGGAGGTCCGCGACGTCCTCACGGTGACGGGATCGATCGCCTCACGGAACGCACGGGGCGGGACCGCCGGCACCGCGGTGGCCGCGCAGCGGAGCCGACTGGGAGAAGTCCGTGACGAACTCGCCGACTGGGTAGGGTGAGCGCCATGTCCGTCATCGATGACCGCCTGCTGGAGATCCTCGCCTGCCCCGAGGACAAGGGGCCGCTCCTCCTGGCGGGTGACGACACGCTCTACAACCCCCGCCTGCGCCGCGCGTACCGGATCGACGACGGCATCCCGGTGCTGCTGGCGGACGAGTCACGTCCGGTGGACGAGGCGGAGCACGAGGCCCTGCTCGCCCGTGCGGGCGGGGCTCCGCAGGAGTGACCCTGCCGCAGGACGGAGGGGCCACCTTCCGGGCGCTGCTCCGCGACTCGGACCCCGACGAGGCCGCACGGTCCCTGTTGGGAGGTGTCCTGACCCACGGGCCCGTCGCGGTACGCGTGATGGAAGTGGAGGCCTATGGCGGCCCGGTCGACTCGCCCCACCCGGATCCCGCCGCGCACACGTGGCCGGGACCGACGCCGCGGAACGAGGTGATGTTCGGCGATGCCGGGCATCTGTACGTCTATCTGAGCCACGGGATCCACCAGTGCGCCAACATCACGTGCCGACCCCCGGGGGAAGGCGGCGGTGTTCTCCTCCGCGCCGGCCGCGTGGTGGGCGGACACGAGGCGACCCGGCAGCGCCGACCCGGGATACTCCCCGAGCACGCGGCGCGCGGCCCGGGGAACCTCGGGAGGGTGATGGGAATCGACCTGTCCTTCCGGGGCATGGACGTCCTCGATGCGGCGTCACCGGTCACGTTCCGTCCTGATCCCGTTCCCGCGTCGCAGGTCCGGTCGGGACCCCGGGTGGGTGTGTCCCGTGAGGCCGACCGCCCGTGGCGGTTCTGGATCACGGGCGCCCGGGAGGTGTCCTCCTACCGGCGCAGTCCACGCGCGCCGCGTTCCCCGCACCCCGCCCCGTGGTAGCCCGACGCGCCGATGGGGGACAATGTCGCTCGTGACTTCCAACATCCTCGATGACCTGCAGTGGCGGGGGCTCATCGCGCAGTCGACAGACCTCGACGCGCTCCGTGAACACCTCGACGAGGGCACCGTGTCGCTGTATTGCGGCTTCGACCCGACCGGGCCCAGCCTGCACGCGGGTCACCTCATCCCGCTCCTCACCCTCCGGCGGTTCCAGTTGGCAGGGCACCGGCCGATCGTCCTGGCCGGGGGAGCGACCGGCATGATCGGGGACCCCCGGGACGTGGGGGAGCGGACCATGAACACCGCGGACACCGTGGCCGACTGGGCAGAGCGCATCACAGGTCAACTCGAACTGTTCGTCGACCTCACAGAGGGGCCCGTGGGGGCCCGTGTGGTCAACAACATGCAGTGGACCGGTCATCTGACCGCCATCCAGTTCCTGCGAGACGTCGGCAAGCACTTCTCGCTCAACACCATGCTCGGGCGGGACACCGTCAAACGTCGCCTGGACGGTGACGGGATCTCGTACACGGAGTTTTCCTACATGCTCCTGCAGGCCAACGACTTCGTGCAGTTGAGACGCACCATGCGGTGCACACTGCAGATCGGCGGCTCCGACCAGTGGGGGAACATCGTCGGCGGCGTCGACCTCAACCGCCGGATGGATGGTGAGACGGTTCATGCCATGACTGTCCCCCTGGTCACGTCGTCCGACGGGAAGAAGTTCGGCAAGTCGACGGGTGGCGGGAGCCTCTGGCTCGACCCCGACCTCACCAGCCCGTACACGTGGTACCAGTACTTCCTCAACACGTCCGATGCGGACGTGGTCCGCTATCTGCGGTGGTTCACGTTCCTGGGTCGTGAGGAGATCGAGGAGCTGGAGGCACTCACCCGGGACACGCCGCACCTCCGCGCGGGACAGAAGCGCCTGGCGGAGGAGATGACCACGATGGTGCACGGGGTGGCGGCCACGGAGTCCGTACAGGCGGCCTCCCAGGCACTGTTCGGGCGGGGAGAATTGGCTGAGCTCGACGAGCGGACGCTCGGCGCCGCACTCGAGGACGCCGGCGCCGTCGAGGTGGCGTCCGATGCCCCGAGAACGATCATCGAGCTCCTGGTCGCCTCCGGACTCTGTGACAGCAAGGGCGCCGCACGCCGCGCCGTCGGCGAGGGTGGCGCGTATGTCAACAACGCCCGCATCGACGACCCGGAGTGGACGCCCGGGCAGGATGATCTGCTCCACGGGTCCTGGCTGGTGCTCCGCCGCGGCAAGAAAAACCTCGCCGGGGTGCGCCTCCGCTGATCGCGACCACGATGTGAGGCGGCGCCGGTGTCGACCGGCGCCGCCTTGCTTTCAAGTCCCGGAATTGCGTGCGTGACCTGGCGATTTGCGTTTGGGTTCACGTCTGCGTAACTTATTGGAGGTCGCCGAGAGCGGGTGCGGGCCGGGAGGTTCGGGCTGGTGGAGGCGACGTGCTCCGGATGGTGGTGGGTTGCCTGGTTTGACCGGGTGGGCCGCGTGCGCTAGGCTGGAGAAGTTGCCCCGAAAAGGGTGGCGGTTGATGTAGAACCCTCGTGATCTGGGTGGTCGGTGACTGTCCGGGGAGCGGTGTGGTGGTGTTGTTTGAGAACTCAACAGTGTGTTTTGTTTGTGATAGTGCCAAATTTTTTGTTTGGTTGCGACCCTTTCACATCCCTGTCGTGGGGGTCGCGTTTTTTTGAAACAGCCAGTTTTTTGGTTTGTTTTTTGCTTGGATTGTGCTTTTTGTAGTGCTGAGAAGCTTTTATGGAGAGTTTGATCCTGGCTCAGGACGAACGCTGGCGGCGTGCTTAACACATGCAAGTCGAACGGTAAGGCCCTTTCGGGGGTACACGAGTGGCGAACGGGTGAGTAACACGTGGGTAATCTGCCCTGCACTTCGGGATAAGCCTGGGAAACCGGGTCTAATACCGGATATGAGCTCCTGCCGCATGGTGGGGGTTGGAAAGTTTTTCGGTGCAGGATGAGTCCGCGGCCTATCAGCTTGTTGGTGGGGTAATGGCCTACCAAGGCGACGACGGGTAGCCGGCCTGAGAGGGTGATCGGCCACACTGGGACTGAGACACGGCCCAGACTCCTACGGGAGGCAGCAGTGGGGAATATTGCACAATGGGCGGAAGCCTGATGCAGCGACGCCGCGTGGGGGATGACGGTCTTCGGATTGTAAACTCCTTTCAGTAGGGACGAAGCGAGAGTGACGGTACCTGCAGAAGAAGCACCGGCCAACTACGTGCCAGCAGCCGCGGTAATACGTAGGGTGCGAGCGTTGTCCGGAATTACTGGGCGTAAAGAGCTCGTAGGCGGTTTGTCACGTCGTCTGTGAAATCCTCCAGCTCAACTGGGGGCGTGCAGGCGATACGGGCTGACTTGAGTACTACAGGGGAGACTGGAATTCCTGGTGTAGCGGTGAAATGCGCAGATATCAGGAGGAACACCGGTGGCGAAGGCGGGTCTCTGGGTAGTAACTGACGCTGAGGAGCGAAAGCATGGGGAGCAAACAGGATTAGATACCCTGGTAGTCCATGCCGTAAACGGTGGGCGCTAGGTGTGGGGTCCTTCCACGGATTCCGTGCCGTAGCTAACGCATTAAGCGCCCCGCCTGGGGAGTACGGCCGCAAGGCTAAAACTCAAAGGAATTGACGGGGGCCCGCACAAGCGGCGGAGCATGTGGATTAATTCGATGCAACGCGAAGAACCTTACCTAGGCTTGACATATACAGGACGACGGCAGAGATGTCGTTTCCCTTGTGGCTTGTATACAGGTGGTGCATGGTTGTCGTCAGCTCGTGTCGTGAGATGTTGGGTTAAGTCCCGCAACGAGCGCAACCCCTGTCTCATGTTGCCAGCACGTTATGGTGGGGACTCGTGAGAGACTGCCGGGGTCAACTCGGAGGAAGGTGGGGATGACGTCAAATCATCATGCCCCTTATGTCTAGGGCTTCACACATGCTACAATGGCTAGTACAGAGGGCTGCGAGACCGTGAGGTGGAGCGAATCCCTTAAAGCTAGTCTCAGTTCGGATTGGGGTCTGCAACTCGACCCCATGAAGTCGGAGTCGCTAGTAATCGCAGATCAGCATTGCTGCGGTGAATACGTTCCCGGGCCTTGTACACACCGCCCGTCACGTCATGAAAGTCGGTAACACCCGAAGCCGGTGGCCTAACCCTTGTGGAGGGAGCCGTCGAAGGTGGGATCGGCGATTGGGACGAAGTCGTAACAAGGTAGCCGTACCGGAAGGTGCGGCTGGATCACCTCCTTTCTAAGGAGCACTCACCATGCCTGTTGGGTGTGGTCAGAGTTTGCGCCTGGTTCGCGTCCGAGTGTGGCGCGCCGGGTGGCTCATTGGGTGGAACACTATCGCGTAGGACTCGCCTTGATCTTCGGGCGTCGGCTCAGGGCCGGCGTGTGGGGGGAGCGTGGTCCGGATGAAACACACTGTTGGGTGTCTGAGACAACACCGTTGGGCCTGGTTTGTGCTGGGTCTGGTTGTTTCTGGTGGCACTGATTCCCGAGATGTCCTGGCTGGTTGGCCGGGGTGTGGGTGGGGTTGGTGTGTGTTGTTTGAGAACTGCACAGTGGACGCGAGCATCTTTAATTGTTTGTGAATGTAAGTGTGTAAGAGCACACGGTGGATGCCTTGGCACCAAGAGCCGATGAAGGACGTAGGAGGCTGCGATAAGCCTCGGGGAGCTGCCAACCGAGCTGTGATCCGAGGGTGTCCGAATGGGGGAACCCAGCGCGCGTGATGGCGTGTTACCCGCATCTGAATACATAGGGTGTGTGGAGGGAACGCGGGGAAGTGAAACATCTCAGTACCCGCAGGAAGAGAAAACAACAGTGATTCCGTCAGTAGCGGCGAGCGAACGCGGAAGAGGCTAAACCGCATGCGTGTGATACCCGGCAGGGGTTGCGTGTGTGGTGTTGTGGGGCATGATGTCCTGGTTCTGCCGGATCAGGCGCTTGATAGTCCGCGGGTTAGGGGAACGACTTGGAAGGGTCGGCCGTAGAGGGTGAGAGTCCCGTACCTGAAAACTTTGTGGCTGGGCGATTTGTGTTCCCAAGTAGCAGCGGGCCCGTGAAATCTGCTGTGAATCTGCCGGGACCACCCGGTAAGCCTAAATACTCCTTGGTGACCGATAGCGGATTAGTACCGTGAGGGAATGGTGAAAAGTACCCCGGGAGGGGAGTGAAATAGTACCTGAAACCGTGTGCTTACAATCCGTCAGAGGCCTTTCGTGGCTGATGGCGTGCCTTTTGAAGAATGAGCCTGCGAGTTAGTGGTATGTCGCGAGGTTAACCCGTGTGGGGAAGCCGTAGCGAAAGCGAGTCCTAATAGGGCGATCGTAGTGGCATGCTCTAGACCCGAAGCGGAGTGATCTACCCATGGCCAGTGTGAAGCGACGGTAAGACGTCGTGGAGGCGCGAACCCACTTAGGTTGAAAACTGAGGGGATGAGTTGTGGGTAGGGGTGAAAGGCCAATCAAACTCCGTGATAGCTGGTTCTCCCCGAAATGCATTTAGGTGCAGCGTCGCATGTTTCACCTCGGAGGTAGAGCTACTGGATGGCCGATGGGCCCTACAAGGTTACTGACGTCAGCCAAACTCCGAATGCCGAGGTGTGAGAGTGCGGCAGTGAGACTGTGGGGGATAAGCTTCATAGTCGAGAGGGAAACAGCCCAGATCGCCGGCTAAGGCCCCTAAGCGTGTACTAAGTGGAAAAGGATGTGGGATCGCTGAGACAGCCAGGAGGTTGGCTTAGAAGCAGCCACCCTTGAAAGAGTGCGTAATAGCTCACTGGTCAAGTGGTCCTGCGCCGACAATTTAGCGGGGCTCAAGTACACCGCCGAAGCCGCGGCACTCACACGAGAACCTCCTCCGGGCAGGTGTGTGGGTGGGTAGGGGAGCGTCGTGTGGCCATAGAAGCGTCGGAGTGATCCAGGCGTGGAGGCCACACGAGTGAGAATGCAGGCATGAGTAGCGAATGACGAGTGAGAAACTCGTCCGCCGAATGATCAAGGGTTCCTGGGTCAAGCTAATCTGCCCAGGGTGAGTCGGGACCTAAGGCGAGGCCGACAGGCGTAGTCGATGGACAACGGGTTGATATTCCCGTACCCGTGTATGCGCGCCCATGGTGAATCAGTGATACTAACCGCCCTGAACGTCCTGGAGCATCCTTCGGGATGACGTGGACTGGATGCGCGGGACCTGATCTGGTAGTAGCCAAGCGATGGGGTGACGCAGGAAGGTAGCTGGGCCAGTCAGTGGTTGTACTGGTGTAAGAGTGTAGGCCGTGACATAGGCAAATCCGTGTCACATGAAGGCTGAGACTTGATGCGTACCCGTTGTGGGGAATTCAGTGATCCTATGCTGCCGAGAAAAGCCTCTAGTGAGTTCATACACGGCCCGTACCCCAAACCGACACAGGTGATCAGGTAGAGAATACCAAGGCGATCGAGAGAACTGTGGTTAAGGAACTCGGCAAAATACCCCCGTAACTTCGGGAGAAGGGGGGCCATGCCCGGTGAACACCCTCGCGGTGGGAGCTGGGTGTGGTCGCAGAGACCAGAGAGAAGCGACTGTTTACTAAAAACACAGGTCCGTGCGAAGACGTAAGTCGATGTATACGGACTGACGCCTGCCCGGTGCTGGAAGGTTAAGAGGACCGGTTAGCCGCAAGGCGAAGCTGAGAATTTAAGCCCCAGTAAACGGCGGTGGTAACTATAACCATCCTAAGGTAGCGAAATTCCTTGTCGGGTAAGTTCCGACCTGCACGAATGGCGTAACGACTTCTCTGCTGTCTCGACCACAGACTCGGCGAAATTGCATTACGAGTAAAGATGCTCGTTACGCGCGGCAGGACGAAAAGACCCCGGGACCTTTACTATAGCTTGGTATTGGCGTTCGATTCGGTTTGTGTAGGATAGGTGGGAGACTGTGAAGCATGCACGCCAGTGTGTGTGGAGTCGTTGTTGAAATACCACTCTGATCGTATTGGACGTCTAACCTCGGCCCATGATCTGGGTTAGGGACAGTGCCTGGTGGGTAGTTTAACTGGGGCGGTTGCCTCCCAAAGAGTAACGGAGGCGCCCAAAGGTTCCCTCAGCCTGGATGGCAATCAGGTGTTGAGTGCAAGTGCACAAGGGAGCTTGACTGTGAGACTGACACGTCGAGCAGGGACGAAAGTCGGGACTAGTGATCCGGCACCGGCAAGTGGAAGCGGTGTCGCTCAACGGATAAAAGGTACCCCGGGGATAACAGGCTGATCTTCCCCAAGAGTCCATATCGACGGGATGGTTTGGCACCTCGATGTCGGCTCGTCGCATCCTGGGGCTGGAGTAGGTCCCAAGGGTTGGGCTGTTCGCCCATTAAAGCGGCACGCGAGCTGGGTTTAGAACGTCGTGAGACAGTTCGGTCTCTATCCGCCGCGCGCGTAAGAAACTTGAGGAAGGCTGTCCCTAGTACGAGAGGACCGGGACGGACGAACCTCTGGTGTGCCAGTTGTTCCACCAGGAGCATCGCTGGTTAGCTACGTTCGGAAGGGATAACCGCTGAAAGCATCTAAGCGGGAAGCCTGTTCCAAGATGAGGTTTCTCACCACCTTGCGTGGTTAAGGCCCCCCACAGACCATGGGGTTGATAGGCCGGAACTGGAAGCGCAGCAATGCGTGGAGGTGACCGGTACTAATCGGCCGAGGGCTTACACACACTCAAGCCAAAAGAATCGCACCGCGTCCACTGTGCAGTATCTGAAACAACACACCCATCCGCGGTCTCGATCGCGGGTCGGGCCTTGTTTCACAGAGTTACGGCGGCCATAGCGGCAGGGAAACGCCCGGTCCCATTCCGAACCCGGAAGCTAAGCCTGCCAGCGCCGATGGTACTGCACTCGAGAGGGTGTGGGAGAGTAGGTCACCGCCGAACACAACTTCATGACCAGCGGGAGGGACTCATCGTTCCTCCCGCTGGTCGTATTTGTGCCTCCCTTCAACAGCAGTGCCGGTAGTCCGGCGCACGTAAGGTGAACGACGTGAACGAACCTCGGTCAGAGCATTCAGATCGAACCCCGAGACGGGGCGATGGTGACCTACCCCGCAGGGGCGACCGGGCCACCGGGGGCGGTCGTAGGGACAACAGTTCCTACGGTGAACGTCGTGGAACCCGGTACGACGGGACGGGCGCCGGCGACTCGGGTCGGCGGCCGGCAGCCCGGGGTGAATCCGCCGGGGGCCGCGGTAGCGCGGGCCGGGGCGCTGGGCAGCGCACCGGCACATCGGGGGCGGGACAGGGCCGAGGATCCGCGGCAGTCGATCGCCGAGGGGGTTCCTCCCGGGGTGACTCCCGTGACGGAGGGCGGCAGGGCGTCGAGCGGCGCACGGCTGGCCGTCCGGGTCAGGACGCCCGGCAGGCCGCACGCGTTGACGAGCCGACTCTCCCCGAAGACATCGAGGCCGCGGACCTCGACACGGAGATCCGACGGGACCTGCGGGGTCTGGACAAGGCCAATGCCGAAGTCGTCGCGCGGCATCTGGTGGCGGCGATGTATTTCGTCGACGACGACCCCGAGCTCGCTCTGGCCCACGGACGTGCCGCGAAGAACCGAGCCGGCCGGATAGGTGTGGTCCGGGAGACCGTCGGCGTTCTCGCGTACCGCGCGCGAGAGTGGTCGGAAGCGCTGGGTGAGCTCCGTGCGGCTCGACGCATCTCGGGAGGACCCGGACTGCTGGCGATGATGGCGGACTGCGAGCGGGGCCTCGGACGTCCGGAGAAGGCCATCGAACTCGCCCGGGGTGACGAGTCCCGTCAGGTCACCGGCGAGGACCTCGTGGAGCTGCGCATCGTCGAAGCCGGCGCGCGAGTGGACATGGGCCAGCTCGACGCCGCCCTCGTGACTCTCCAGGATGCGGGAGCGGACCCGGATGCTGTCGGCGAGGAGGCGGCGCGATTGGACTACGCCTACGCGGAGGTGTTGTTGGCGTCCGGCCGCAAGGACGAGGCGGCCGCCTGGTTCGCCCACGCCGTGTCCGCCGACCCGGATCATCACACGGACGCGGAGTCGCGTCTGGCCGAGCTCGGGGGTTAACTCGGTGTCACCAGGCCCGACGTCAGCAGTACCGCGGTCGGCGGGGTCAGAGTCTGCCGCGTCGGAGACTGTGGCGGCTCTGTCCGATCTGCACGACGCACTTCTCGTGGATCTCGACGGGACGCTCATCCGCGGTACCGAGCCCATTCCGGGCGCCGCCGAGGCGCTGGACCGGTCGGGGCTTCCGGTGGTCTACGTGACCAACAATGCGAGCCGTTCCCCCGGCCAGACGGCCGAACACCTCCGGGATCTGGGATTTCCGGCCCGCGCGTCCGACGTCATGACCAGCGCCCAGGCGGCGGTGATGATGCTGGGTGATCACGTCGACGCGGGGGCGAGAGTTCTCGTGGTGGGTCACGAGAGTTTCCGGGAGCTCGCCAGACAGGCCGGCTACGAGGTCGTCTATTCGGCCGACGACGGACCCGAGGCGGTCCTCCAGGGCCTGTCCCGCGAACTGACCTGGGGTGACCTTGCCGAAGGATGTCTCGCGATCCGGCGCGGGGTGCCGTGGGTCGCCTCCAACACCGACACCACCCTGCCCACCGAGCGCGGTCTGCTCCCCGGGAACGGTTCGCTGGTCGCTGCACTTCGCGCCGCGACGGACAGAGACCCCGTCGTGGCGGGGAAACCGGCGGCGGGAGTGCTCAGGGCGGCCGCGGACCTCGTCGGCTCCCGCCGTCCGCTCGTCATCGGGGACCGTCTGGACACCGATATCGAGGGGGCGCTCGCGGCCGGGATGCCCGCACTGCTGGTTCTGACGGGCGTCCACGGGACCGCCGATCTGCTGGTCGCGGACGCGCACCGTCGCGCCACCCACCTCGCCCCTGACCTGTCCGCGCTCGCCGCGCCGCCGGAGTCTAGTCACATCGACTCGGCCCCCTGGCTCGACGCGAGGGTGGAGAACGGTGTCCTCCACCTCGACGGGCTCCCCGCGACACTCGACGGCGTCGACCTGGCGCGCGGGGTCCTCCGGCAGGCGTGGAGGCACGGTGTGAGCGCCCTGGCGGATCCCGGCGACGGTGCCCGGTCACGGTTCGCCGATGCGGGACTGCTCGTGGGCTAGCGTGGACCGTGTGAGCACTCCCGGACCGACACCACTGCCAGGGCCCGCGGGCCCGGACATCGACGAGCTCCGCTCGGCCTTCGACGATCTGCTCTCCGACTCCGCCGAACCCCGCGACGAGGTCGGGGGAGTTCGCGACGAGCAGGTCGCCGCCTTGGATTCGGCCCATGATCTGCTCGCCCGCGCCCTGTCCTCCCTGGACTCGGCCCGCTGATGGCGGTCGCCCGTAGGCGCCTGGACGCCGAGTTGGTCCGTCGCAAGATGTGTGACAGTCGGGAGCGCGCGCGGGACCTCATCGGTGCCGGTCGTGTGATCGTCAACGGGGTCGCCGCGAGTAAGCCCGCCACGCAGGTGGAACCGACGACGTCCATCGCGGTCGCCGCGTCCGGGGAACCGGACTGGGCCTCGCGGGGGGCCCACAAGCTCATCGGTGCCCTGGACGCCTTCGGGGTGGACGTCGCCGGTACGCGCTGCCTCGACGCCGGCGCCTCCACGGGAGGGTTCACCGACGTCCTGCTCTCGCGGGGGGCCGACCGCGTCGAAGCCGTGGACGTGGGCTACGGACAACTCGTGTGGCGCCTGCGCAGCGACGATCGCGTGGGCGTCCACGACAAGACCAACGTGCGGTCCCTCACCCCCGAGGACATCGGCGGCGAGGTCGACGTGGTGGTGTCCGACCTGTCGTTCATCTCCCTGCCCCTCGTCCTTCCCGCTCTGTCCGCGTGTGTCCGCACCGGCGGGGCGCTGCTACCGATGGTCAAGCCGCAGTTCGAGGTGGGACGCGAGCGGGTCGGTCAGGGGGGCGTCGTCCGTGACCCCGGGCTCCGGATCGACGCGGTCACCGGTGTCGCGCGGGCCGCCGCGGCGCTCGGGCTGGAGGCTCTCGGGTGTGTGGCGAGCCCGCTTCCGGGCCCGTCCGGGAACGTCGAGTACTTTCTTCACCTCCGCAAGACCGAACCGGGGTCGCCGGTGGCACTGACGGACCGGGCGCAGGACGCTATTCGCAGCGCGGTGGAGGAGGGACCGAGATGACGCAGAGCCCAGAGGTGGGGGCGCCCCGCCGCATCCTGCTCGAGGCCAACATCGAGCGGCCGGACATCGTCGCGATCGTCGCCCAGGTCGTCGACGCCTGCGCGCACCGCGGGATCGCGGTGCGGATGCTCGCGGACACCAGCGAGAACGTGGCCACCGGGACCGGTGTGGAGTCGGTGGCGGATACCCCGCACGCCGCTGACGGCTGCGAGCTCGTCCTGGTCCTGGGTGGGGACGGGACGTTCCTGCGGGCATGCCAGTACGCGACCGCGGCCGATGTGCCGGTGCTGGGAGTGAATCTCGGGCATGTCGGCTTCCTCGCCGAATCGGAGATCTCCTCTCTCCACGGCGTCGTCGAACAGATCGCGGACCACGACTACCGGGTGGTCGAGCGCATGACGGTCGAGGCCACTGTGATCCACGGGGACACCGTGCTCGGCCGTGACTGGGCACTCAACGAGGTGAGTATCGAGAAGGTCTCGCGGCAGGGCGTCCTCGAGGCGTCGGTCGAGATCGACGGGCGACCGGTGAGCGACTTCGGGTGCGACGGCATGCTCGTCTCGACGCCCACCGGATCGACGGCGTACGCGTTCTCGGCGGGGGGACCGATCCTCTGGCCGGAGCTCGACGCGATCCTGGTGGTCCCGAACAACGCCCACGCCCTGTTCGCCCGGCCCATGGTCGTGGCGCCCAGCTCGCGGGTCGCCGTGGAGACCGGGACCCGGTCCGGACCGGCGGTGGTCGTGCTGGACGGGCGACGAACGATCGACGCCCCCGCCGGTAGTCGGGTGGAGGTGGTGCGTGGCCACAGACCGGTCAAGTGGGTGAGATTGGACGACTCGCCGTTCACGGACCGGCTGGTGACGAAGTTCGAACTCCCGGTCACCGGGTGGCGTGGCCGGTCCACCGCGCGCCCCCTCGCCTAGGGTGGGTGCGTGCTCACGGAACTTCGGATCAGCGGACTCGGCGTCATCGACGAGGCCGTGGCCGATTTCGCCCCGGGCCTGTCCGTCCTGACCGGTGAGACCGGCGCCGGAAAGACCATGGTGGTCACCGGTCTCAGGCTCTTGGCCGGGGGGCGCGCCGATCCGGGGCGGGTTCGTCGCGGAGCGGACAAGGCCGTGGTGGAGGGGCGGTTCGACCTGGCCGCCGCCGAGACGATGCACCCCGAGGACCGACGCGAGCTCGACAGTCTCCTCGAGGAGGCGGACGCGGAGGTCGACGAGGACGGGACGGTGATCGCGGCCCGCCGGGTCGGCGCCGACGGACGCTCCCGGGCCCGGCTCGGGGGTCGTTCGGTCCCGGCGGGGACGTTGGCCCGGTTCTGCGCTCCGGTGCTCGCGGTCCACGGCCAGAACGACCAGCTCCGGCTCCTGCGTCCGGACAGGCAACGGGAGGCCGTCGATTCCCACGGCGGCGAACCGGCACGGCGGGCGCTGAGCGACTACCGGGCGGCCTTCCATCGGTGGCGCGAGGCGGAGAGATCCCTCGCCGAACGCACCGGCCGCGCCCGTGAGCTGGCGCGGGAGGCCGACCTCCTGCGCCACGGGCTCGACGAGATCGACGCGCTGGATCCCCGGCCGGGGGAGGAGGCCGAGCTCGACGCCGTGATCCGTCGACTGACGGATTCGGAAGAGTTGCGCGAGGTGGCGGGCCAGGCTCACGAGGTGCTGACCGGCGAGGCCGAGGCAACCGAGCCCGTCGTCAGCCTCCTCGACCACCTGCGGCAACGGCTCGCGGGAGCGGGGGATCCCGCACTGGAGACCATCGCCACGAGCATCGACCAGGCCGTCGCCGCGCTCGGGGACGCCGCGACCGAGCTCGGCCTCTACCTGGCCGAGCTCCCGGTCGACGCCGCGGATCTCGACTCGGCTCTCGAGAGGCGGCAGGAACTCCGGGCGCTCACGCGCAAGTACGGGACCGACGTCGACGACGTGATCGAGTGGGCCGCGAAGGCGCGGCTCCGCCTGGCGGAGGTGGACACTTCTGACAGCGCGGTGGCCCAGCTCGAGGCCACGGTGGCGAGGCTCGCGGCCGACCTGGAGCAGCGCGGTGCGGAGCTCACCGCGGTCCGCAGGGCCGCGGGGGAGGACCTGGCTCGACGGGTCACCTCGGAGCTGGCCGAGTTGTCCATGGGAGGGGCCGGGCTGGTCGTGCGGGTGGCACCGGCCGGTGAGGGGCTCGCCGCCGCGACGGAGTCCGGGCTGGACGACGTCGAACTGGCGCTCGACGGGCCCTCCGGGGTGGTCCCGTTGGGTCGGGGTGCCTCCGGCGGCGAGCTGTCCAGGGTGATGCTCGCGCTCGAGGTCGTGCTGGCCGAACGCTCAGGGGGTGGGACGCTGGTGTTCGACGAGGTCGACGCGGGGGTGGGCGGGCGTGCCGCGCTGAGCATCGGCAAGCGGCTAGCCAGGCTGGCGCGGACACATCAGGTGATCGCGGTGACGCACCTCGCGCAGGTCGCCGCATACGCGGACACGCATCTCGTGATCCACAAGGCCACCGGCTCCGCCGCCGACCCCACCGACTCCGCCGCCGAGCCCACGGGCGGCGAGGGCGTCGTGTCGGGCGTGCGGGCGGTCGACGACGCGGACCGGGTCACCGAACTCGCGCGGATGCTCGCGGGCATGGAGGACACCGACACCGGGCTCGCGCACGCCGAGGAGCTTCTGGCCAAGGCGCAATCGGAGAAGTCTCAAGCTCAAGTCGACCGTTAACCCGACACGCCGATCCGACCTCCCTCGTCACTCGAATCACACGCGTGATACTCGGGCACATGAAGATGACGGGTCTGCTCAATCGCCGCTCCAACGATCTCGCCGGTGTGGTCGGTACCGTCCGCCAGATCCGGGCGGGATCCCCGATCCCCCGGAAGCTCGGCGCCAAGGACGTCGCCGTGCTGGACCTCAACCGGACGTCGGCCGCCACCGCCCGCGCCGTCGTCGACGCCGGCGTCACCGCCGTCGTCCATGTACCGCGCGCCGGGGACGAGCGGTTGCCCCGGGCCGCGTACCGGATCCTCGCCTCCTCCGACATCCCGGTCATCGAGGACGCGGATCTCGCGGAGGTCGACGACGGGACCCGGGTCCGGATCGACGAGGGAGTGATCTACTCCGTCAAATCCGAGGACCAGCTGGCCACCGGGCGCGAGTCCGGTTCGGCCACCCTGCTCTCCGAGGTCCACGCGGCAGAACACGACTACGTCGAGTCCGCGCTGGCGCACCTGGCCAACGCCACGGAGTTCCTCAGCCTGGAGCACCAGCTGCTCCTCGACGGCGAGGGCCTGCCCGGGATCGATGTGGACTTCTCCGGCCGCCACGTGGTGGTGGTGACCGGGGACGGGTCCTCGGAGGCCCAGCTCGCCGGCCTCAAGCCGTTCATGAAGGAGTATCGACCGGTGGTCGTCGGTGTGGACAGGGGCGCCGAGGTCCTGCGGGCGGCCCGCGTCACCGCCGACGTCGTGGTCGCGACCCCGACCGGCGTCTCCGAGGAGGTCCTCACCGACGGCGCGGTCCTCGTCGTTCCGGCCGACCGCGACGGCAGGGCCGAGGGCCTGGAGCGGGTCACCGAACTCGGCGTGGGCGCGACCACCTTCCCGGCCGCGGCGACCGCGCGCGACATGGCCCTGCTGCTGGCATACCACGGCGGGGCGGAGATGATCGTGGTGACCGGTGACGATCGCGGTCTGGAGAACGCCTTCGCGGGCTCTTCGGCGCCGTCGTCGACCATGGTCGACACCGCCGTGTCGTCCCGCCTCGTGCACGCCGACGCGTGCGCCACGCTGTACCGCTCGCGCGGCGCCGGGATCGGCCTGGCCCTCGTGGTGCTCGCGGCCCTCGTCGCGGTGGCCGCGGTGGTGGTCGCCCGCGACTCCGCCCAGGACCTGCTCATCTGGGCCATCGACACGTGGAACACCTTCGCGCTCTGGGTCCAGGGGCTCGTCCGTTGATCTCTCTGCGTCGCCACGTTCTCACGCTGGTGGCCGTGTTCCTCGCCCTCGGGCTGGGAGTGGTCCTGGGGTCGACGTCCGTGGCGACGTCGATCCGGGACGCGGTCGTCGACCGCGAGGAGACGACGGCAGCGCAGCTCGAGGCGGCCCGCGACGACGCCGCGACCCGCCGGCTCGCCGCGCAGCGGCTGGACGACATGGCCGGCGAGCTCACCCGGCCCGTGGTGGACGGGACGCTCGAGGGCCGCCCCGTCCTCGTCGTCGTCGCCCCCGGCGCGTCCGACGAGGACGTCAGCGCGGCCGTCGACGTGATCGGCGCCGCCGGGGGGATCACCGCGGGACGCGTGTCCCTCACCGACAAGGCGTTCGACCCCGAGGCCGACGCCGAGGTCCAGGCTCTCGTGGCGAACCTCCCGATCGGCCGCGCGCCGGCCGCGGACGCAGACCTGGGCACCCAACTGGGGACCGCCCTGGGCCGCGCCGGGTTGCTGCGCACGGAGGACTCCGAACCGCACCTCGACGACGACGACCGCGGGACGGTTCTCACCACCCTGGCCGACGCCGAGCTCATCGATTTCGAGCAGGGCACCCTCCGGCCGGGTCAGCTGGCCCTGATCGTCACCGGCCCCGGCGAGGCCGAATCGACCGCCGTCCGGCTGGCCGCCCTCGCCCGGACCCTCGACGCCGAGGGCGCGGGGACGGTCGTGTCGGCCGAACTCACGGGCACGCAGGGGTACGACGCGGTGACCGTACTGCGGTCCTCCGGGGAGGACGGGGTCTCGACCGTCGACTCCGCGGGTTCCGACTCGGGCCGCCTGGCGACGGGACTCGCGCTCGCGGAGCAGCTCGCACGAGGCCAGGGTCACTACGGTCTGCGTCCGGACGCGACCGCGGCGGTGCCGTCGCTCCCCACCGCGCCTGCGCGGTGATAGCCTGAAGCCCCGTGGGGTGCACCGGAGCCACACCAGCATTCATCCATTCCGGCGTCTGGACACGGGAGTCCCCTTGGCACTGAACCGAGCCGCGTCGCGGTCCGCGACCAAGCACATCTTCGTCACCGGTGGCGTGGCGTCGTCGCTGGGTAAGGGGCTGACCGCCTCCAGCCTGGGGCAGCTCCTCACCGCGCGCGGACTGCGCGTGACCATGCAGAAGCTCGACCCGTACATCAACGTGGACCCGGGCACCATGAACCCGTTCCAGCACGGTGAGGTGTTCGTCACCGAGGACGGCGCGGAGGCGGACCTCGACCTGGGGCACTACGAGCGCTTCCTCGATCGCGACCTGAGCGCCAACGCCAACGTGACGACCGGACAGGTCTACTCCGCGGTGATCGCCAAGGAGCGTCGCGGCGAGTACCTGGGGGACACCGTCCAGGTGATCCCGCACATCACCGACGCGATCAAGGAGCGCATCATCGCGATGGGCGCGCCCGACGAGCAGGGGCGCCGCCCGGACGTCGTGATCACCGAGGTCGGCGGCACCGTCGGCGACATCGAGTCGCAGCCCTTCCTGGAGGCCTGTCGGCAGGTCCGCCACGAGGTCGGGCGCGAGAACATCTTCTTCCTCCACGTGTCGTTGGTTCCGTATCTCGCGCCGTCGGGCGAGCTCAAGACCAAGCCCACCCAGCACTCCGTGGCGGCGCTCCGGTCCATCGGCATCGTCCCGGACGGTCTGGTCCTGCGCTGCGACCGTGAGGTGCCGGACGGGTTGAAGTCCAAGATCGCGCTCATGTGCGACGTCGACCTCGAGGGCGTCGTCTCGACCCCTGACGCGCCCAGCATCTACGACATCCCCAAGGTCCTCTTCGGTGAGCACCTCGACACCCACGTCATCCGCAAGCTCAATCTGCCCTTCCGGGACGTCGACTGGACGGTGTGGGGCGAGCTGCTCAGGCGTGTGCACGAGCCCCGCGAGGAGGTCGAGATCGCCCTGGTCGGCAAGTACATCGACCTGCCCGACGCCTACCTCTCGGTGACCGAGGCCCTGCGCGCGGGTGGCTTCGCCCACCGGGCGCGGGTCAACATCCGGTGGGTGGAATCCGACGCCTGCGTGACCGAGGCCGGCGCGCGGGAGGCACTCCGGGGAGTCGACGGCATGCTGATCCCCGGCGGCTTCGGCATCAGAGGGATCGAAGGCAAGCTCGGCGCGATCTCGTGGTCCCGCAGGAACGGGATCCCGTTGCTGGGTCTGTGCCTGGGACTGCAGTGTTCGGTGATCGAGGCGGCCCGGTCGGTGGGACTCGAGGGCGCGTCCTCGACGGAGTTCGAGCCCGACACCGAGCACCCGGTGATCTCCACGATGGCGGACCAGGTCGACGCCGTGGCGGGCAACGCCGATCTGGGGGGCACCATGCGACTGGGCGCGTACCCGGCGGTCCTGAGCAGGGGGTCGCTGGTCGCCGAGGCGTACGGCGCCACCGAGATCTCCGAACGGCACCGGCACCGGTTCGAGGTCAACAACGCCTACCGGGACAGGATCGCCGAGTCCGGGCTCCGCTTCTCCGGCACGTCTCCCGACGGCCACCTGGTCGAGTTCGTCGAGTACCCGCGGGAGCAGCACCCGTTCTTCGTCGCCACGCAGGCGCATCCGGAGTACAAGTCGCGGCCCACCCGCCCGCACCCGTTGTTCGTCGCCTTTATCAAGGCGGCGCTGGACTACGAGAACGAGATGCGGCTGCCGGTCGAACCGTGGCGGGCCGACCAGTCGGGGGAGCCCGCTCCGGCGACCGTCGCCGCGCCGGACGCCGGGACGTCCAGTGTCCGCGTCGATGACGTCGACGCCGAGCTGACCTCCGACGCCCGCGCGGACGGGAGCTGATCACCGGTGGCCGACTCCGGCGCCCCCGGGTCGCACGACTACCGGACCGTCGCCAGCCGGGAGATCTTCGACGGCCGGATAGTCCGGTTGCGCGTGGACACCCTCACGATGCCGGGCGGGGGGACCGCCGAGCGTGAGATCTGCGGGCACGATGACGCCGTCGCGGTGATCGCGCTCGATGACGCCGATCGGATCACGCTGGTCCGTCAGTACCGCCACGCGGTGGGGGAGCGACTCTGGGAGCTGCCGGCGGGGTTGTGCGACGTCGAGGGGGAGCAGCCCGTGGAGACCGCACGCCGTGAGCTGGTCGAAGAGGCCGGGGTGGAGGCGCGGTCCTGGGAGCCGGTCATCTCGATCGTCCCGTCACCGGGCTTCTGCACCGAACGCGTCCACGTGTTCCTCGCCACGGAGCTCAGTGAGGTGGACCGTCCGGAGGCCCATCACGAGGAGGCGGATATGGAGGTCACGCGTATCCCGTTCCCCGACGCCGTGGACGCCGTGTTGGACGGGCGCATCGTCAACGGCATCGCCGTGGCCGGGATCCTCGCCGCACGGGCGATGCTCGCCGGGCGCTGACCGGGCGCCAGCGATGATGCCGGCCGCTGCCCTGATGACGCCGTCCGTACCGCGATGACACGTCACGACGGCGCTGCGGTCCAGATCCGCGGATACCTCGACCACCTCGCCGTCGAACAGGGGGCCTCCGCCCACACCCTCGCCGCCTACCGGCGTGACCTGGAGAAGTACCGGCTCTACCTGTCGGAGGCGGGGGTCGAGGATCTCGGGGCCGTGACCGAATCGCATGTCGAGGAGTTCCGGGTGCGGCTCGCCACCGCCGACCCGGACGTCGGCAGGAGAGCGCTCGCGCCCAGTTCGGTCGCCCGTGCGCTCGCCGCGGTCCGGGGACTGCACCGGTTCGCCACCAGGGACGGCGTGACCCGTGTCGACGCCGCGGCTGCCGTGACCCCCCCGCGGCCGCCGCGCCGACTTCCCAAGGCCCTCCCCGTGGACCGGATCATCGCGGTGATCGAGGCCGCCGGCGGAACCGAGGTGGACACCGACCCCGCGCGACTGCGGGACCGGGCGATGCTGGAGCTCCTCTACGCCACCGGGGCCCGTGCGGCCGAGCTCGTCGGTCTGGACGTGGACGACCTCGACGGTCTCGACCGCCCGGACGGGGGCACGGTGATCCTGCGCGGGAAGGGGGGCAAGGAACGAGTGGTCCCCGTGGGGCGCCCGGCCTGCGACGCGGTCGGCGCCTACCTGGTGCGCGCCCGACCCGCGTTGGCCGTCCGAGGTGGGCCCGCGCTCTTCCTCAACGCCCGCGGCGGGCGCATCACCCGGCAGACCCTGTGGAACGTGGTCTCGGCGTCCGCGGAGAGGGCGGGAGCCGGGCCTGAGGTCTCCCCGCACTCGTTCCGGCACTCCTTCGCGACCCACCTGCTGGACGGCGGGGCGGACATCAGGGTGGTCCAGGAGCTGTTGGGGCACGCCTCGGTCACCACGACCCAGGTCTACACCCTCGTCACCGTCGAGACGCTCCGTGAGGTCTGGGCCGAGTGCCACCCCCGGGCACGGTAACGTGACCGGGGACCGGCCTGGGCGCAGGTGACGACGCAGCGAGAGGAGACGCGGGTGGCGCAGGACTCTGGGACGATGGATCCCGCACTGTTCTCCCGCGCGGAACTCCTGGGCGCCGACGACCCGGCGGCCGGCGAGGGTTTCTCGGCGATCCCGGAGCCCCAGCCGCTCACCTCCCACGGTCCCGCGGTGGTGCTCTCGATGTGCAACCAGAAGGGCGGGGTGGGCAAGACCACCAGCACGATCAACCTCGCCGCCTCGCTCGCGGAATACGGCCGCAGGGTCCTCGTGGTGGACCTCGACCCCCAGGGCGCGCTGTCGGCGGGTCTGGGCATCCCGCACCACCAGCTGGAGCTGACGGTCTACAACCTGTTGGTGGACACCACCGTGTCGACCGAGGAGGTGCTGGTCCGGACCCGCGTGGAGGGGGTGGACCTGATCCCCGCCAACATCGACCTGTCCGCCGCGGAGATCCAACTGGTCAACGAGGTGGGTCGGGAGCAGGCGCTGGGCCGCGCGCTGTACCCGGTGCTCGACAGGTACGACTATGTGCTGATCGACTGCCAGCCGTCGTTGGGCCTGCTCACCGTCAACGCGCTGGCCTGCTCGGACGGGGTGCTGATCCCCATGGAGTGTGAGTACTTCTCGCTGCGCGGGCTCGCACTGTTGACGGACACCATCGAGAAGGTCCGCGACCGGATCAACCCGCGTCTGCACCTGTCCGGCATCCTCATCACCATGTTCGACCGGAGGACGGTCCACGCCCGCGATGTCCTCGGCCGGGTGGTCGAGGTGTTCGGTGACAAGGTCTTCGACACGCTCGTCACCCGGACGGTCCGGTTCCCGGAGACCACCGTCGCCGGCGAACCCATCACCACGTGGGCGCCCAGATCCGCGGGAGCGCAGGCCTACCGGGCGCTGGCTCGCGAGGTCATCCAGCGCGGTAGATGAGCGCTCCGGTGACCGGTCCGGTGAGCGGCGTCGGGGACACGCCCGGGGACCCGCCTGGGGGCGGTGTCGCCGAGGCCGAGGAAACGCGCGCGTTCACCGTCCACCTCACCAACTTCACCGGCCCGTTCGACCTTCTCCTGGGGCTCATCGACTCGCGCCGCCTCGACGTGACCGAGGTCGCCCTCCACATGGTGACCGACGAGTTCATCGCGCACGCCCGCGAGCTGGGCCGCGAGGCGGGCCTCGAGGAGGTCACCGAGTTCCTCGTGGTGGCGGCCACCCTGCTCGACCTCAAGACGGCGCGGCTCGTGCCGTCCGGCGAGGTCCAGGACCCGGAGGATCTGGCGCTGCTCCAGGCCCGGGACCTGCTCTTCGCGCGGCTCCTGCAGTTCCGGGCGTTCCGCCAGGTGGCCGAGCTGTTCGCGGAGCTGGACAGGACCGCCCGTCACTCCCATCCGCGGACGGCCGGCCCCGACGACGAGTTCCTGGACGTGTTGCCCGAGGTGGAGCTGGGGGTGGATGTGGAGCAGTTCGCCACCATCGCCGCCGTGGCGTTCCGCCCCCGTCCCGTGGAGGAGGTGGGGGTCGCCCACGTCCACACCCCGACCGTCTCCGTCCCCGAGCAGGCCGCGCGTGTCCTGGAGCTGCTGAGATTCCGGGGACGGGGCCAGTGGGTGGACTTCCGGGACCTGGTCTCCGGGTGCGGCGACTCCCTCGTCGTCGTCGCCAGGTTCCTCGCGCTGTTGGAGTTGTACAGGGCCCGCGCGGTCGCGCTCGCCCAGGACGAGGCGCTCGGTGACCTGTCTGTGAGTTGGACGGGTGAGGAGGCCGCCGAGGTGACACGCGGGAGGGACGAATGGATGTGACGGACGACGAGAACGGGCTCGACGACGACGCGTCACCGCCGCTACGCGCCCGACTCGAGGCGCTTCTGCTGGTCGTGGACCAGCCGACCGCCGAGGGGGCGCTCGCTGCCGCGGCGGACTCGACGCCTGCACAGGTGGCGGCGGAGCTGCGCGGTTGGCGGGATGACCTCACCGCCCGCGGCAGTGGGATCGACCTGAGGCGCACCGAGGAGGGATGGCGTCTCTACACCCGTCGTGAGTTCGCCCCGTATGTGGAGCGGCTGCTCACCGACGGCACCCGGTCCACCCTCACGCGGGCGGCACTCGAGACGTTGGCGGTGATCGCCTACCGGCAGCCCGTCACCCGGTCACGCGTGGCGGCGGTCCGTGGGGTCAACGTGGACGGGGTCATGCGGACCCTCGTGGCCCGCGGCCTGACCGTGGAATGCGGCACCGACCCGGACACGGGGGGCCTCCTGTATAGGACCACGGAGCTCTTTCTGGAAAGATTGGGGTTGACGTCGCTCGACGAGCTCCCGGACATCGCCCCGTTGCTGCCGGACGTGGACCTGGTCGACGAGATGAGCGACGACCCCGCGGAGGACCCGCGGATACCTCTGGGGCGGCGCAGAACCGCTGCGCCCGACCCAGCCCATGACCACCAGAACGAAGAGATGTGACTTACTCATGACTGAGTCCGCTGGCCGAGACGGCTCACCGGTACGACTCCAGAAGATCCTGGCCCAGGCCGGGATCGCCTCCCGCAGGGCCTCAGAGGACCTCATCGCCCGTGGGCGCGTGGAGGTCAACGGGAAGATCGTCCGCGAGATGGGCGTGAAGGTCGATCCCGCCACGGCCGTGATCAGGGTCGACGGCACCCGGATCGTCCTCGACGACGACCTCGTCTACCTGGCCCTCAACAAGCCCCGCGGGTACCACACCACGATGTCCGACGACATGGGCCGGCCCTGCGTGGGCGACCTGGTCGCCGACCGCGTGGATGCCGGGCAGCGGCTCTTCCACGTGGGTCGCCTGGACGCCGACACCGAGGGGTTGCTGTTGGTGACGAACGACGGCGAACTCGCGCACCGGCTGATGCACCCGTCGTACGAGGTGTCCAAGACGTACATGGCCACCGTGACGGGGGTCGTCGGCAAGGGTGTCGGCAGGACTCTGCGCGAGGGGGTCGAACTCGAGGACGGTCCCGCCAAGGTCGACCAGTTCTCGGTGCTCGACGTCCACGAGGGGCGGTCGCTGGTCAAGGTCGTGCTGCACGAGGGTCGCAAGCACATCGTCCGGCGTCTGCTGAGCGAGGTCGGCCACCCGGTCGAGTCGCTGGTGCGGACCCGTTTCGGCGCCGTCGCGCTGGGGGACCAGCGCGCGGGGAGCTTCCGCAAGCTGGGCCGCAGAGAGGTCTCGGATCTCTACTCGGCGGTGGGCCTGTGAGCGCGCCGGCAGGTCCGACCGTGCCGGACGGCGCCCGCCGGCGCCGGATCGCGATCGACGGACCCGCGGGCACCGGAAAGTCCACCCTCGCCCGCCTGCTCGCCGAACGGCTCGGCGGGGCCTACCTCGACACCGGTGCGATGTACCGGGTGGCCACGCTCCAGGTGCTGCGTGCCGGGATCGACCCGGAGGATGCCGCGGCGGTGATCGCCGCGTCCGCCGATCTGCCGATGGAGATCGGCACGGACGCGGGATCCGAACGCATCCTGCTCGCCGGGGAGGACGTGAGTGACGAGATCCGCACCGCCCGGGTCACCGCGGGGGTCTCGGCGGTCTCCGCCGTCCCCGAGGTCCGGGCCAATCTGGTCGGCCTGCAGCGGCGCCTGGCGTCCGGGGGCGGCACCGTCGTCCTCGAGGGCCGCGACATCGGCACGGTGGTGCTCCCCGACGCCGAGGTCAAGGTGTATCTCACCGCGAGCCCGGAGATCCGGGCCCGACGCAGGACGGAACAGGACCGCGCCGCGGGACGTGACGCCGACTACGACGAGGTGCTGGCGGCGGTGATCGAGCGTGACCGCAAGGACTCCACCCGCGCCGCGAGCCCGCTCCGTCCCGCGGACGATGCGATCGTCCTCGACACCTCAGACCTGACCCTCGACGAGGTGCTCGACCGGTTGGTCGCACTCGCGGAGGGCACCGACGCGTCGCACGGCGACGCCGCAGAAGGGAACACACGATGACCAGCAACGAGGAGTTCGACCTGCCCACCGGTCCGGCCGAGGAGACCGTCGAGGACGGTTGGAACGACGACACGGACTGGGACGCCGTCGCCGAGGAGTGGGCCGACGAGATCGGCGCCGAGCTCGACGGAGTGGAGATCCTGCCCACCGTCGCCATCGTGGGGCGCCCCAACGTGGGCAAGTCCACGCTGGTCAACCGGATCATCGGCCGCCGCGAGGCCGTCGTGGAAGACGTCCCCGGGGTGACCCGCGACCGCGTCTCCTATGAGGCCCTGTGGAACGGCCGCACCTTCATGGTCCAGGACACCGGTGGGTGGGAGCAGGACGCCAAGGGCATGCACCGCTCCATCGCGCAGCAGGCCGAGATCGCGATGGGCACCGCCGACCTCATCGTCCTGGTGTGCGACGGGACCGTGGGCATCACCTCCGCGGACGAGACGGTGGCCAAGAGCCTGCGCCGCTCGAACACCCCGGTGATCCTGGCGGTCAACAAGGTGGACAGCGAGAAGGCGGAGCTCCAGGCGGCCGAATTCTGGGGGCTGGGCCTCGACCAGCCCTATGCCATCTCCGCCGCGCACGGCCGGGGCACCGCCGACCTGCTCGACGAGATCCTGCGCCAACTCCCGTCCAAGGCCCGGATGCGGGAGACCACCGACGTGCCGCGGCGTGTGGCGCTGGTCGGCAAGCCCAACGTCGGCAAGTCGAGCCTGCTCAACAAGCTCACCGGCGAGGAGAGGTCGGTGGTCGACAACGTCGCCGGCACCACCGTCGATCCCGTGGACTCGCTCGTCGAGCTGGGCGGCAAGACGTGGCGCTTCGTCGACACCGCCGGCCTACGACGCAAGGTCAACCAGGCCTACGGGCACGAGTACTACGCCTCGCTGCGGACGCGGGGGGCCATCGAGGCCGCCGAGGTCGTGGTGCTGCTGCTGGACGCCTCCGAACCGATCACCGAGCAGGACCTGCGGGTGATCTCCATGGTCGCCGACGCCGGCCGGGCGCTCGTGATCGCCTTCAACAAATGGGACCTGGTGGACGAGGACCGCCGGTACGACCTGGACAAGGAGATCGACCGGGAGCTGTCCAAGATCCTCACCTGGGCCTACCGGGTGAACATCTCGGCCACCACGGGCCGAGCCCTGGCCAAGTTGGTGCCGGCGATGGAGGGCGCACTCGACTCCTGGGACAAGCGGATCCCCACGGGTCCGCTCAACACGTGGATGAGCGAGGTCGTGGCCGCGACCCCGCCGCCGATGCGCGGCGGGAAGCTGCCGCGCATCCGGTTCTGCACGCAGGCCACCACCCGGCCGCCCACGTTCGTGTTCTTCTCCACCGGGTTCCTCGAGGCCGGCTACCGGCGGTTCCTTGAGCGTCGCCTGCGCGAGACCTTCGGTTTCGACGGCTCTCCGGTCCGCGTGAACGTGCGCGTCAAGGAGCGCCGACAGCGCAAGTGACCAGGCGATTGGAGTGCTCCGACAGGCGTGCGCTAGTCTGATCCAGTCGCCGCGAGAGCGGTGGCGGGCGGGCTGTGGCGCAGCTTGGTAGCGCACTTGACTGGGGGTCAAGGGGTCGCAGGTTCGAATCCTGTCAGCCCGACGCTCGTACGACGATTCCAGGGGCGGTTTCCCACTCGGGAGACCGCCCCTGGGTCGTGTGCGCCCACGGTCGTTCCGCTCCGATATCGCTCCTAGGCGCCGTGCTCCGACGGGTGCGCCATACGGCTGCGGCCCACGGCGAGCCAGACCCCGGTGACGACGAGCCAGAACGGCATGAGGATCCCGGGCAGTCCGGGGACGCCGGACACCACGACGGCGCCGAGCGTGCCCACACCGAGGATCGCCGCGACCGTCCCGAGGATGCGGGAGACGTCCCGCTCCACCCACGCCATCCAGGCCAGCGCGAGCGCGGAGGCGATGAGCCCGGTCCACGGGATGTACGCCCCGAAGTCGGTCAGCATGTAGTAGACGAACAGTCCCTCCTCGCCGTACGCGCCCGCCTCCGGGCCGAGGTAGTTGGCCAGCGCACCTCGCCACCCGTACCCCAGGATGAGCGCTCCCGCGGACGCGATCAGGCCGATGCTCACGACCCGGGCGGCCGTGGAGCGGGTGAAGAGGGTCTCGACGTGTCGGCGCCAGGCTGCGGCGAAGACCATCAGGGCGAAGACGGCGAGCAGGCCCGCGAGGAATCCGACGCGGCCGATCGCGGGATCGAGGCCCACCACGTCGGCCGGGACGACGGCGTGGCTCTCGCCGCGGTTGATCGCCTCCACTTCGGCGTCGGGCCGGAGGTCTGTCGCGACGGTCCCTACCAGCCCCGCGGCACCGGCGAGCACCGCCCAGAGGGGCCATGCGGTGAACCGGCGGGGGTCGGCTGGAGCCGCGGGGTCGTCGACATGGGGCGTGGAACTCATGGGGTGACCTTTCGTGGGTCCGCGGGCGCGACGGCCGCGGCGGCCAGAGTCCCATCATTCCCACCCGGCCGGCCCCACGGAAGACCTACGGTGCCTCACCACCGGGCGTGGATGGGGGGCGTCGGACCGTTGGATCCCACGCTGTCGGATCTCCGAAGTCCCCCGAGTGGCGCCTGATCCGTGGGTTACGCTGGGCAATCAATCGAATGGAGACAGAATGACCGGGCTCGTGATCGGTACAGACATCGATGTTCCGGGGGCGTCCGTGACCCTCGACGCCCGTCGCTTCAACCGCCACACGTTCTGGTGCGGGCAGAGCGGTAGCGGGAAGACCTACGCGCTGGGCGTGGTCCTGGAGCAGTTGCTGCTGCACACCGAGCTCCCGATGGTCATCCTCGACCCGAACGCCGACTTCGTCAGGCTGCCCGAGGCCCGCGAGGATGCCGACGCGGCGGAGGCGGCCCGGCTCGCGGAGCTCGACATCCGGGTGCTGCGCTCATCGGGCGACTCGCCTGCGGGTTCGGGGGAGGGCACGGGTAACAGTCCCGCGGATCGGCTGCACGCCCGCTATGTCGACCTGACCCCGGCGTCCAAGGCCGCGCTGCTCCACCTCGATCCGATCGCGGATGCGGAGGAGTACAACGTCTTGTTGCGGGCGGAGGTCCGTGCCGAGAGCTTCGACTCGGCGGGCGCGCTCACGGCGTTCCGGCAGTCGTCCGACCCGGGGGAGGTGCGGCTGTCCTACCGGATGGAGAACCTCCAGGTGCTCGAGTGGGACCTGTGGTCCAGGGGCGCCGGTTCGGTTGTCGACGTGATCGACCAACGACCGCGCGCCACGGTGATGGACCTCGGGGGCTTCACTCACCCGGCGGAATCCAAGGTCGCGGCACTGGCGGTCCTGGAACACCTGTGGACGCGGCGCGAGGACCGGAAGCCGATCCTCATCGTGATCGACGAGGCGCACAACATCTGTCCACCCGACCCTCAGACCGACGTCGAGCGTGCCCTCACCCGGCAACTGGTCCAGATCGCCGCCGAGGGGCGCAAGTTCGGCTTGTGGTTGTTGCTCTCCACGCAGCGCCCCAACAAGATCCACCCCAACGTGCTCTCCCAGTGCGACAACCTCGGCCTCATGAGGGTCAATTCGCCCAGGGACCTGAAGGAGCTCGCGGAGGTGTTCGGGTTCGCCGGCGAGGAACAGATCCGGCGCTCGGCGTCGTTCGCCCAGGGGCAGGCGCTCTTCGCCGGGGGTTTCCTCACCGAGCCGACGTTCGTGCAGATGGGCCGCCGGATCACCGAGGAGTCGGGCGGGGACGTGGGGGTGCCGCTTCGCGGCGACGAGTGAGACGGGGGTCGGCTCCTGGCTCCTGGCCCCCGGCCCCGGCCCCTGCCCACGGCTCCGGCCCCGGGGGAGAGGGCGGTCGTCACAGCAGCGCGGACAGTCGCTTCTTGCGCAGATTCTGCGTGACGATCCACTGGACGTCGGGGTCGTCGGTCGGTAGCTCACGAAAGGCCCTCAGCCCGGGCTCGGGATCCGCGGCCACGGCGACGCTCCAGCAGTACCCCAGCGCCTGGCGGAGGTTGCGGGCCGCGGGGTCTTTGCGCTGCGTCGGCGGCAGCGCCATGAGGCGGTCCGTGCAGCGTCGGCACACCTCGATGGCGACGGCCGCCGCCGGGGCGGTGCGCAGGAGGCGGGGTTCGCAGATGGCCACCACGGCGACGCGCTGGACATAGGACTCGGGATCCTCGGCCCACCGCCGGACCAGCTCGATCAGCACCTCGAGCGTGTCGTCACCGAGGAGTTGCAGACCGATGGCCACCCCCTCGCGAACCCGCCACCGGTCATCTGTCGCCAGTGCCCGGGCACGGTCCTCGCATTCCGCGGAGTCGGCTCTCGCCGCGAGGGCCGCGGCGGCACACATCGCGGGATACTCGCCGCCGTCGGCCAGCATCGCCTCGATGGCGCGCTCGTCCGCCATTCCGGCGGCGACGGTGAGTAACGAGAGGTTGGCGCGAGGTCCCGGGAGCCCGGACCGGGCCGACAGATACTCCGGCCACAGCTCGGGTTCCAGCGCGCGGAGATCGCTGCGTGATGACTGATCAGTCCCCATCGGTTGACGGTACGTCCGCCGCCGCGCCCCTCGCGGGGGTATGGCGCCCCGCGGCCACCCGTAGGGGGTGTCGCACCACCTGACGGTCCTCGTGTTGGCCAGGTGCGCCGGAATCAGGCCCTCGTGTAAGCCTGGTGCGCCGGAATCAGGCGTGGTCGTCGAGGAGGCGTCGAGCTGTGTCGATGCACTGCAGCGCCGCCACGGTGTCGACGCGGGCGAGCGCGAACGCCGCGACGATCATCGCGGTGCAGGCGTCGGCGAGCCGGGCGTTGGCTTCCGCCTCGTGCGTGGGGCGGTGAGCGAGGACACCGCGGCCGATTGCGGCACGGAGTTCCTCGCGATACGCGGCCACGACCTCGCGCACGGCCGCGTCCCGCGCGATCGGCGAGGTCGCCGAGTTGATGAGAAGGCACCCGTGGGCGAACGCCGGGGAATCGGAGTCGAGAAACGTGCTCCGCAGTCTGCCGAGGTAGACGACGATCGCGTCGGGCGCGACAGGGGTCGCGGCGAACGGCCGGAGCATCGGGCGGACCACCTCGTCGAGATAACTCTCGACCGCCGCGTCGAAGAGGCCGCGCTTGCTGCCGAAGGCGTTGTAGATGCTGGAGCGGTTCAGCCCGGTGGCGCGCTCGAGAGCAGGGATCGCCGCATCCTCGTACCCCGATTCCCAGAACACCTCGCGCGCGGAGCGAACGGCGGCGGCGGTGTCGAAACCCTGCGTGCGAGCCATGGTCGGCCTCCTTATGTGAAATGCTCAGTCCAGTATATAGTGAAACGATCAGTTCAGAATATGCCGCTACACGGCACCACCCCATCGATCCGACGAGGTCACATCATGCTCATCTTCTCCCTTGTTCTCGCCGCCCTCGCGGCGCTGGTGCACGTCGTCATCTTTGCGCTGGAATCGCTGATGTGGACGAGCGCGCGCGCCCGGCGGGTCTTCGGAACGAGCCTCAAGGAGGCGAGGGCTACCCAGCAGATGGCCTTCAACCAGGGGTTCTACAACCTTTTCCTCGCCATCGTCACGGTGGCCGGAATCGGGTTCGTCCTGGCCGGCGTCGTGCCCGTGGGGGCCGCGTTGCTGATCGCCGGCGCCGGTTCCATGGCCGCGGCGGCGCTCGTCCTGTTCTTTTCCGCTCCCGACAAGCGGGGGGCCGCCCTCAAGCAGGGGCTGCTCCCGCTGGTCTCGGTCCTCGCCCTGGCCCTCTCGCTCGCGGTGTAGCGGCCCGCGCCGCCGCGGTCCCGCAACACGCACGCGTTCTCACCAGAAAGCCGAACCATGACCAACGTCAGCCACGCCGACACCGACACCGCAACCAGCACCCAGATCCAGCTCGCCGCGCGCCCCACGGGGTGGCCGACGCACGAGGACTTCCGCACCGCCACCGTCACCTACGGACCGGTCGGGCCGGGGGAGGTCCGGGTCTCGAACCTCTACGTCTCCGTCGACCCCTACATGCGGGGCCGGATGAACGATGCGCGTAGCTACACCGCCCCGTACGCCGTGGGTGCGACCATCACCGGCGGCGCGGTCGGCCGCGTCACCGCCTCCGCCGACGCTGCCGTCCCCGTGGGTAGCGTGGTGCTCCACCAGCACGGGTGGTCGGACGTCGTCCAGGCCGACGCCTCGACCTTCACCGTCGTGCCCGAGCTGGAGGGAGCCCCACTTTCGCTGTACCTCGGCATCCTCGGCATGACGGGACTGACCGGTTACGTGGGACTCACCGCGATCGCCCGCCTGGAGCCGGGGGACACGGTCTTCATCTCCGGCGCCGCCGGCGCGGTCGGCACCGCGGCGGGGCAGATCGCGCGACTCCTGGGTGCCGGTCGCGTCATCGGATCCGCGGGATCGCCCGAGAAGGTGCGGCTGCTCACCGAGAAATACGGCTTCGACGCCGCGCTGAACTACAAGGAGGCGCCGGTGCGTGAGCAGCTCGGCGAACTGGTTCCGGAGGGCGTCGACGTCTACTTCGACAACGTCGGTGGTGACCACCTCCAGGCGGCGCTCGACGTGATGAACGACGGCGGGCGAATCGCGATGTGCGGGGCGATAGCGAGCTACAACGTCGAGGGCAGGACACCCGGCCCGGACAACATGGCCACCATCATCACCAGGGGACTGACCCTCACGGGCTTCACCCTCGGCCGCCACCTCGACCTGCGCGCCGAGTTCACCGACCGGATGACGGCCTGGTTCGCCGACGGAGAGATCGCCTACGACGAGACGGTGGTCGACGGCATCGAGAACACGGTCCACGCGTTCCTCGACATGATGCGCGGGGCCAACACCGGGAAGATGGTCGTGCGGGTCACGCCCGAGTAGCACTGGAGGCGGGCGCTCGGCGGAGCGGGCATCATGGAACCATGATGTCCAACGGCGGAGACCGCCGGAGCCGGGGAGAGGTGCTCGAGTATGACCAGTCGCGATCAGGACGGTGACGGCGAGGACGCCCGTGCCCGCCTGGTCCGCCGCGTCGATGAGCTGTGCACGGGCAAAGCCTCCACGAGCCGGGGCGAGCTCTCCGATCGGGCCGCCCTCCTGATCGCCTGTGGACTCGTCGACCCCCGGATCGCGGGGATCGTGCTGGCGCGTCTGCACCGCAACCTGCCCTTTCCCACGATCGGCGGTTTCCACCAGCTGCGGGTGATCGAGGAGCAGCGTCACGACCTCAGACGTCAGCTGGGAACTCCGTTGCCGTCGGTCCTGAGGATGGCGTTGCGCACGCGGCTGGCCGAACTCGATCGGAAGTACGTCGGCCTGCGCACCGGGTTCACCCGCGGCGCCGGAGTCTTCGCCTATCGGATCAAGGACATCCGCGCGGACCGTAAGCGCGGCGTTCATCTGGACCCGGAGGACCGGGGCCGGCTCTTCGACGCCCTCGCCTCCACCCCGACGATGGCGCCGGTGCCGATGGTGCCCCGGACCATGGTCGAGCTGGGGACCGCCGCAGCGGCCTACGGTCAGCGCGAGATGGGCCGGGTCGTCCTGCCCCACCGCGTCCAGGCGGTGGTGGATTCGCTGCCGTCGCTCCCGCGGATCCGCGCCGACAGCCGGCGCCTGCCCGAGATGTACACGGCACTGCTCCTCGAGGTCGGCGGGCTGTACGACCGGCTGATCCGCGCCTACGTGCGCGGGGGCCGGTCCGTCGAGGAGATCCGCCTGCAGTTCGATGCGGAGACCGAGCTGGTGGGGCTCGCCGGAGATCTCTGCCGCCTCCGCGAGACGGCGTCGACACCGGGATTCACCACCGCTCGGGACGGGTTCACCCTCCTGACCGGGATGGGCGCCGCGATCGATGAGGTCTGGGCGGAGGTCGTGGAGCGCGCGGTCGCCTTCCGCGAACTGGTGGAGTCCGTGGAGAACCGTGCCGAGGCCGCGGTCTCCGAGGCCGCGCGGCTCAACCACATCGCCCGTGAGAACGGGGTGAGGCCTCCGTCCACCGTGCACGCTCCCAGTCCCGCGGACCTCACGGCCGAGCAGCTTGCCGCCCGTGCCGGTGACCGGATGCTCTCCACCGAGGCGATGCGGAGGCTGCGCGGACAGATCGACCCGAATCGCTGACGCGGCGACCGGCGGGGTCGGCCGCCGATCGGCTCGGCCGCTGCGTACGGTGGCATCAACTGTTCGATAGACCGGGAAGGACTCCTCGCGTGGGATTCGCCAACCGCTTCTGGAAGCTGATGGGCTCCACCCAGGGCCGGGACACCTCGCGCGCGCAGAGTGCGGTCGAGGCGTCACACGGGTTCGACGAGTGGGCCTCGGGGGTGGCGGACGGCGATTTCGCGGACGAAGCCCACGGCCTGCAGCTCTTCGGTGAGTCGCCCGAGGACCTCGCCCGGTTCCTGGCTCTGGCCAGGGAGGCCGCGACCCGGGCCGTGGGCCTGAGGCCGTTCGACGTCCAGCTCCAGGGCGCACTGAGGATGTTCGCGGGCGACGTGGTGGAGATGGCGACCGGGGAGGGCAAGACCCTCGCGGGTGCGGTCGCGGCGGCCGGATACGCACTGCAGGGACACACCGTCCACGTCATCTCCGTCAACGACTACCTCGCCGCGCGGGACGCGCGGTGGATGGGTCCGATGTTCGAGCTCCTGGGCCTGACGGTGGGCCACGTGACCGAGTCGTCGACGCGCGAGGAGCGTCGCCGCGCCTACGCCTGCGACGTCACCTACGGGTCCGTCTCGGAGATCGGGTTCGACGTCCTGCGGGAGCAGCTGGTCACCGACCCGGCGGATCTCATCGCACCCACCACGGATGTCGCCCTGGTCGACGAGGCGGACTCGGTGCTCGTCGACGAGGCGCTGGTCCCCCTGGTCCTCGCCGGGTCGACCTCCGGGGAGGCGCCCACGGGGGAGATCCTCTCCGCGGTGCGCAAGCTACGGCCGGGTCGCCACTACGAGACCGACTCCGAGCGGCGCAACATCTTCCTCACCGACGACGGCGCCGAGGCCATCGAGGGTGAACTGGGAATCGGCGATCTCTACGACGCGGAGCACGTGGGCACCACGCTGGTCCAGGTGAACGTCGCACTGCACGCCTGCTTCCTGCTGAGGCGGGATGTGGACTACATCGTCCGGGACGGCCGGGTCCAACTGATCAACGCCTCGCGGGGTCGCGTCGCCGAGTTGCAGCGGTGGCCGGACGGGTTGCAGGCGGCCGTCGAGGCCAAGGAGGGCGTCGCGGTCTCCGAGGCCGGGCAGATCCTCGACAGCATCACGGTCCAGGCGTTCATCGGGAGGTACGACCGGGTGTGCGGGATGACGGGAACGGCGCTCGCCGCGGGGGCACAGTTCCGCGAGTTCTACTCCCTGGGCGTGTCCCAGATCGACCCCAACACCCCCTGCGTCCGCTTCGACGAGGCCGATCGGACCTACATCGACAACGACAGCAAGACCCGCGCGATCGTCGAACACATCGCCGCCGTCCACTCGACCGGCCAACCCGTGCTCGTGGGTACCCATGACGTCGCCGAGTCGGAGGAACTCGCAGCACGCCTGGCCGACAGGGGCGTGGACTGCGTCGTGCTCAACGCCAAGAACGACGAGGAGGAGGCCGCCATCATCGCCGAGGCGGGCGACGTGGGTAACGTCACCGTCTCCACCCAGATGGCCGGCCGGGGCACCGACATCAGACTGGGTGGGTCCGACGAGGCCCGCCGCGACGAGGTCGTCGAACTCGGCGGACTGCACGTGGTGGGGACCGGGAGGCATCGGACGGAGAGGCTCGACAACCAGCTCCGTGGTCGCGCCGGACGCCAGGGGGACCCCGGCAGCTCGGTGTTCTTCGCCGCCATGGACGACCCGGTGGTGACCTCGGCGCTGGAACCCGACAAGATCCCCACCGCGCACGACAGGATCAGCGGGCTGCTCAAGGGCAACCGCGGACGCGATGCGGTCGACCACGCACAGCGGGTCACCGAGGGACAGATGCTCGCGATCCACTCGAACACGTGGCGGTACAGCCGGCTCCTCGCCGAACAGCGGTCGATCCTCGCCGAGCGCCGCGCGGCGCTGTTGCTCACCGAGAAGGCGTTCGAGGAGCTGACCTCCCACGATCCGGATCGCAGTGCCGAACTCGTGGAGGCCCACGGCCGCGACGCCGTGGTGCAGGGGTGTCGGGACATCATGCTGTGGCATCTCGACCGGGGGTGGGCCCGCCACCTGGAGACGATGAACGACGTCCGCGAGTCGATCCACCTGCGCGCGCTGGGCAGGGAGAACCCCCTGGACGAATTCCACCGGATCGCGATCGACCACTTCAGGGACCTCGCCTCGGACGCCGTCCGGGAGTCGGAGGCGACGTTCGCCGAGATCGAGTTCACCGATTCGGGGGTGGACCTGGTGGCCAACGCCATGGCGCGGCCCACCTCGACGTGGACGTACATGGTCCACGATAACCCGATGGCGGCCGGCGGGAACGTCTTCTCCGGGATGATGTCGACCTTCCGATGAGCGCGGCGCGGGAGGGCAGACGGGAGACCGATCTGCGGGAATGGCGGACGGGAGAGGGCAAGGTCCTCGGCGCACGCATCCCGCCCCCGCGGGACGGGCACCTCTCGGCCGCGGTGCCACCCGGCCTCGGGTACGAACAGCCGCCCCGCGACCCCGAGGTCAGCGACAGGTTCTGGACGCTCCCCAACGTCATCTCGCTGGCGCGCATCGCGCTGATCCCGGTGCTCGTCGTGAGCATCCTGGTCTGGGAGGATCCGCCCCTGGCACTGTGGCTCCTGGGCGTTCTGGTGGTCTCCGACTGGCTCGACGGCAAGATCGCCCGCTTGTGGAACATGCGGTCGACGTGGGGCGAGCGTCTCGACCCCCTCGCAGACCGACTCCTGGTGGCGGCCGTGCCGGTGGCCTTCGCCGTCGCCGGATACATCCCCGTCTGGGTGGTGGTGGTTCTGCTGGTCAGAGACGCGGTGTTGGTGGGGACGATGCCGGTCTACCGGAGGCGCGGGATCGAACCCGAGGTCACGTACCTGGGCAAAGCGGCCACGTTCGCACTGTTCTGGTCGCTGCCCCTGCTGCTCGCCGGGTACGCGGGGGTTCCCGGAGGGGAGGGGCTGATGATCCTGGGCGAGGCGTGCCTGTACTGGGGCGTGGGCCTCTACTGCTGGAGCGGCGGGATCTACCTGTGGCAGGCCTGGAGGATCGCCCGCTCCGTCCCCCCGCGCCGCGGCCGATCTACTTCAGTGGAGTCGCCCGGCGGTGTGTAATGTCGCCACATGTACACGCCAAGTGAGCCACGCGAGAAGGGCACGTCAGTGAGCGACCAGAACATCCCCGACCAGCTCCGGTACACCGACGAGCACGAGTGGGTCGAACGGGTGTCCGATACCCGCGTTCGCATCGGCATCACCGAGTACGCGCAGTCCAAATTGGGGGACATCGTCTTCGTACAGCTCCCGGACGTGGGCGGGGAGACGGAGTCGGGTGAGCCGTTCGGCGAGGTCGAGTCCCCCAAGAGCGTCTCCGATCTGTACGCCCCGCTCAGTGGGAAGGTCGTCGAGGTGAACACCGCCCTGGAGACCTCGCCCGAGCTGGTCAACTCGGATCCCTACGGTGAAGGGTGGATCGTCGTCCTCGAGATCCCGGACGTCGACGACCTCGAGGCGCAACTCGAACAGACCCTCGACTCGGACGGGTACTCCAAGATCACGGAGGGTTGAGGGGGAGGGACCGCCCCCGGCCCCGTGGCCGGACGGTCCGACATAGAATCGCAGGCACCGCATGGTGAGCCCCACGCCCGGGCTCGGACGAGGAGAGACGAACGTGACCGAGAACAAGAACATGCCCGAGGCCACCGCCGAGACCACCTCGGTGTTCCGCGCTGAGCTTCTCAACGAGTCCGATCAGCAGGCGGCTCAGTCCGAGCCCGCCGTCACCGGTGTCGAGGGCCTACCCGAGGGGCAGGCGCTGCTGGTGGTCAAGCGGGGGCCCAACGCGGGCTCACGGTTTCTCCTGGACCAGTCGACGACGTCGGCGGGCCGCCATCCGGACAGCGACATCTTCCTCGACGACGTCACCGTGAGCCGACGCCACGCCGAGTTCAGGAGCGAGGCCGGGACCTTCACCGTCGTCGACGTGGGATCCCTCAACGGGACGTACGTCAACCGTGAGCCGGTGGACTCGGCATCACTGTCCAACGGGGACGAGGTACAGATCGGCAAGTTCCGCCTCGTGTTCCTGACGGGTACGCCCGGGCAGTGACGGCCGCCGGACACGGCGCCGCAGAGGAGGGGCACCTCTCCATCGGCGGCGTCATCGCACTCCTGAGTCCGGATTTCCCGGACCTCACGGTGTCGAAGGTCCGGTTCCTCGAGAACGAAGGACTGGTCACCCCCGAGCGGACCGCCAGCGGATACCGTCGGTTCAGCGTCGGTGACCGCGAGCGGCTGCGGTATGTCCTCACGGCGCAGCGAGACCGTTATCTGCCGCTCAAAGTGATCCGCGAGGAGTTGGAAGCGCTCGATTCCGCCATCGCGGACGGGTCCACCACCGCTCTGCTCCCGCGGCATGGCACGGACGGGGTGCCGGGGTCGACCCCGGACGATTTCCGGAGCGACACCGTCCTACGTCTCACGCGCGAGGACGTGGTGGCACAGTCGGAGGTGGACCCGGAGTTCGTGGGGTCGCTCATCGACGCCGGGCTCATCGTGGCTGGTGCGGGTGGCTTCTTCGACCCGGAGGCGGTCCTGGTCGCGCGGACCGCGCACGATCTCGCCGGTCACGGTGTGGACGTCCGTCATCTCCGGGGGTTCCGGACCGCCGCTGACCGGCAGACGGGGTTGATCACCCAGATCGCCGGCCCGGTGGCCCGGCAGGGCGATGCGGATGCCCGCGATCGCGCGGCAGAGCTGGCCCGGGAGATCGCGGCGCTGTCGGTGGCGCTGCATTCCACGCTGGTCACCGTTGCCGTCCGTCACGCGTTGGAATCCTGACGCGAGCGCTCGCGGGCGGTTCGGGACTAGGCTGTTAGGCGTGCGAGAGGCGGAGGACATGGGACAGAACATGCGCGAGGTGAGCGTCGTCGGTATCCGGTTCGAGGAGCCGGAGTACGCACCGGTCTTGATCCTGCACGAGAAGGACGGTGGCCGATACGTCCCGATCTGGATCGGCGCGTCCGAGGCCGCGGCCATCAGTCTTCAACAGCAGGGTGTGCAGCCGGGCAGGCCGCTGACCCATGATCTCGTCGCGACGCTCCTCGAGACCTTCTCCCACCCGCTCGAACAGGTGGAGATCGTGGGGGTCTCCGAGGGGACCTTCCTCGCCGAGCTCGTCTTCGAGGGGCGACGGGTGTCCGCTCGCCCGTCGGACGCCGTGGCGGTGGCGCTGAGGACGTCGTCACCGGTCCTCGTCAGCCGGGAGGTCCTCGACGAGGTCGGTATCTCTCTGGTGGAGCAGGGCGAGGAGGAGGTCGAGGCGTTCCGTGAGTTCCTCGACCAGGTGAGCCCGGACGACTTTCTCGGCGGTGGCGACGCCCCGCGGGAGCCCGGCGGCCGCACATCCTGACCGCTGTGACCAGGTATTTCGACACTCACAAGAGTCACTCCAGCACCAGTTGGCAGGTCGCGACTATGTCTCAAGTTCAACTTGAGGTTGAGGTTTACCGCGTGTCCTATTGATCGCAGCCTCGCGCGGGCCTAGCGTTGCTCCCAGTGAACTACACCGATGGTGTTCACACGTTCAGGAACCGGGCCCGTCAGGATCCGGCACCGTGCCGCCGCGCCAGCGGGGGCACCCCACAGCTTGAGGGAGCAATCGTGGCCGACCACACCCGGGATCCGGAGTCGTCCTCCATCGTGACGCAGACGGAGGGTCTCTTCGGAGGCGACATCGAGGCCACCCAGGCCACGTTCGACGAGGTGCAACCCGGGCTGTTCCCCGACGACGGGATCCCTGACGGGACGAGTGGGTACCGGGTCCCGATCGCCTGTCAGATCGCCGGCATCACCTACCGTCAGCTCGACTACTGGGCCCGGACCGATCTGGTGGTGCCGTCGATCCGCAACGCCGCCGGGTCCGGGAGTCAGCGCCTGTACTCGTTCAAGGACATCCTCGTCCTCAAGATAGTCAAGCAGCTGCTCGACACCGGAATCTCGCTGCAGAACATCCGCAAGGCCGTGGACCAGATCCGCTCCCGCGGCGTGAAGGACCTGGCCACGATCACCCTCTTCTCCGACGGCCGGACGGTGTTCGAGTGCACGTCCAAGGAGGAGGTGTTCGACCTCCTGCAGGGCGGGCAGGGGGTCTTCGGTATCGGGATCGGGGGTGCGATGCGGGAACTCGCCGGGTCGATCTCCGAGTTCCCCGCCGAGACCGTCTCCGCAGAGGACGTCATCGAGCCCCTCGAGGACGAGTTGGCGGCCCGCCGGCGCGCCCGCGCCTCGCGGCGAACGGGCTGATCGGCGGGAGTCGTCTAGACTCGGCGGTGCGTTCACGCGACTCACGGGAGAGTTCCGCGGCTGCAGCCGCGGGCGCCGAAGGAGCAACTCCTCTCCGAGAATCTCTCAGGCACCCGGACCGTGCAGTCGTCTAACGCCTCTGGAGAGCGGTGGAACAGACCACCCGCCCACGGGGAAAGCGCGGCTCGCTGGTGGGCCCCGTGAATCTCTCAGGCGCCGGCGTCAGCCGGTTGGGGACAGAGCGGAGAGGGTAGCACCGGCCCGCAGGCCGCCCGCCCGGGCGGCCCCGCCCTTCGAGGAGCACCTGTGACGACGACCCCGCACACCGCCCGGACCGGAGGCGAGTTCGTCGCCCGCCATCTGGGACCCGATACCGACGGCCTGGCCCACATCCTGCGGACCATCGGCGTGGACTCGCTCGACGAGCTCGCCGAACGCGCGTTCCCCTCGGTCATTCTCGACGAGGTGGGGCCCGACGGACGGGCAGCCGGCATCGACGCGCTCCCCGAGCCGTTGTCCGAGGCCGACACCCTCGCCGCCCTGCGGGTGCTCGCCGACGGCAACGAGGTCGCGGTCTCGATGATCGGCCAGGGGTACTACGACACCCTCACCCCGGCGGTCATCCGCCGCAACGTCGTCGAGAGCCCCGCCTGGTACACGGGCTACACGCCGTATCAGCCGGAGATCAGCCAGGGCCGGCTCGAGGCGCTCCTGAACTTCCAGACCATGGTGGCCGACCTCACCGGCATGGACATGGCGGGCGCCTCCATGCTGGACGAGGGCACCGCGGCCGCCGAGGCCATGACGATGCTCCGTCGGGCCAACCGGTCCTCCAAGAGTCCCCGCTTCGCGGTGGACACGGACGTCTTCGGCCAGACCGCCGCGATCCTCGCCACCCGCGCCGAGCCACTGGGCATCGAGATCGTGACCGCGAACCTGATCGACGACGGATTACCCGAGGGAGACTTCTTCGGCGCACTCGTGCAGACGCCGGGCGCCTCGGGGCGGGTCGCCGACGTCGCCGGGCTGATCGAGCAGTGCCACGACCGGGGTGTCCTCGTGGCGGCGGGCGTCGACCTGCTCGCCGCCTCCGTCCTCACGCCGGCGGGGGAGAAGGGGGCGGACGCCTGCTTCGGTTCCTCCCAGCGCTTCGGCGTGCCCATGGGTTTCGGTGGCCCGCACGCGGGATTCCTCGCCTGCCGCACCGCGCACGCCCGCAACCTCCCCGGCCGCCTCGTGGGCGTGTCCACCGACGCCGACGGCCGGCCGGCTTACCGGCTGGCCCTGCAGACGCGGGAGCAGCACATCCGGCGCGACAAGGCGACGTCCAACATCTGTACCGCGCAGGTCCTGCTCGCGGTGGTCGCCGCCATGTACGCCTCGTACCACGGCGCCGAGGGTCTGGCGGCGATCGCCCGGCGCGTGCACGCCCACGCGGCCGTCCTGGCCGACGGCCTCGTCGCGGCCGGTATCCAGGTGGTCCACGCCGACTTCTTCGACACCGTCCTGGCCCGGGTGCCGGGCCGCGCCTCCGAGGTGCTGGCCGCCGCCGCCGAGCGGGGGGTGAACCTGTGGAAGGTCGACGACGACCACGTGTCCATCGCCTGCGACGAGGCCACCACCGGGGACCACGTCGCGCTCGTCCTCGAGGCGTTCGGGGCAGATGTGGCCGACGTCGCGGACGCAGGCGAGTTGGAGGTCCTCGTCGACCCCGCCTACGGCGACCGGACCTCGCCGTTCCTCGAGCACGAGGCGTTCGTGAAGTACCGGACCGAGACCGCGATGCTGCGCTATCTGCGCGCCCTGGCAGACAAGGATCTCGCCCTGGACCGCACCATGATCCCGTTGGGGTCCTGCACCATGAAGCTCAACGCGACCACGGAGATGGAGCCCATCACGTGGCCCGAGTTCGCCGGGCTCCACCCGTTCGCGCCGGCCGAGCAGACCCGCGGCATCCGCCGGCTGGTGGCCGACGTCGAGCAGTGGCTCGTCGACATCACGGGCTACGCCGCGGTGAGCCTGCAGCCCAACGCGGGCAGCCAGGGCGAGTACGCGGGACTGTTGGCGATCCGGCAGTACCACCGCTCCCGCGGCGACGAGGACCGCAGGGTGTGCCTGATCCCGTCCTCGGCACACGGGACCAACGCCGCGTCCGCGGTGATGGCCGGGATGAAGGTCGTCGTCGTCGGCTGTCGGCCCAACGGTGACGTGGACGTCGACGACCTCAAGGAGAAGGTCGAGCGGCACGCTGCCGAGCTCTCGGCCATCATGATCACCTACCCGTCGACGCACGGGGTGTACGAGCACGACATCGAGCAGATCTGCGCGATCGTGCACGACGCCGGGGGTCAGGTCTACATCGACGGGGCCAACCTCAACGCCCTCGTGGGGGTGGCCCGGCCGGGGCGGTTCGGTGGCGACGTCAGCCACCTCAACCTGCACAAGACCTTCTGCATCCCCCACGGGGGTGGCGGTCCCGGGGTCGGCCCGGTCGCGGTGGCCGAGCACCTGCGCGAGTTCCTGCCGGGCCACCCGTACGAGGAGGGTCTGGGGTCGGGCGCGGTGGTCTCGGCCGCGGCGTTCGGGTCCGCGTCGATCCTCCCCATCACGTGGGCCTACGTCCGCATGATGGGCGCCGACGGACTGCGTCGCGCCACCCTCACGGCGATCGCGAGCGCCAACTACCTGGCCCGCCGGATCGGGCAGGACTTCCCGGTGCTGTACTCCGGGGACGGCGGGTGGGTCGCCCACGAGTGCATCCTCGATCTCCGGCCGCTCATCGACTCGGTGGGCATCTCGATCGACGACGTGGCCAAGAGACTGGCGGACTACGGGTTCCACGCCCCCACGATGAGCTTCCCGGTCCCCAACACCCTGATGGTGGAGCCGACGGAGAGCGAGGATCTCGCCGAGTTGGACGCGTTCTGCGACGCGATGGCGGCGATCCGCGCCGAGATCGCCCGGGTCGAGGCGGGGGAGTGGACCGTGGAGGACAACCCGCTCCGCGGGGCGCCCCACACCGCCGAGAGCGTCTCCGCCGACGAGTGGGGGCACGCCTACCCACGCAGCCTCGCGGGCTACCCGCTGGGGCCGGCCTGGCGCCCGAAGGTCTGGCCCGCGGTGCGCCGGATCGACGGCGCCTACGGCGACCGCAACCTGGTCTGCTCGTGCCCTCCACTGGACGCGTTCGCCGAGGACTGAGTCGAGGCGCCCCGGGGGGCCGGGCCGACCGGCGGTCCGGGGTGTCGTACCCACGTGAGACCGTGCGGGCATGACGATGACAGGATCCCGTCCCATCCCGGACCTACCCTCTTCGTGTCTCAGGTGGTGCCGTGCCCAGCCCCCGGCTCTGCTGGTGGCGGACGAGTACGTGGAGATCGACCTCGACCTGTGGAACCTCAGGTTGGCCGAGCGCCGCGTCGACCTCCGCCTGGTCGCCGGTGGGCCGGACGGCGGCCGGGTCGAGTCCGGTTCCGGATACCTCCGAAGGAGCGACCTGTGGGCGGCGGGTCGCCGGGCGCGGGGAAGCCTGGAGGAGTCGGTGGTCGCGCTCTACATGTGCGCGGCCTGGCTCTCCGGTCACCCGCTGAGGTCAGGAGTGCGTCGGGGGCTACCGGATTTCCGCGTGCCCGAGCGGGACCGGTCCGGGTGGCGTTCGGTCTCCTCCCACGGCTATCCCCTGGTCCTGCACGAGGTGGCGAACTGGCTGGACACGCCAGGAGAGGCGATGAACCTCCTGCGCAACGATGCGCCACACGGCAGGGCCGGCAGGGGGGTGCCCGATCTCGGGTTCCCGCTCGCGTCGCTCTACCTGTCGTCGCTGGGCATGGCGTGGTCGCAGCCGCACATCGTTCCCGTCGACCCGGCCGGGATCGGCACCCTGGTCCACGCCGGATGGACGGAGATCGAGTCGATCGGCCGGATGACGCCTCGCAGGTACCAGTGGTACCTGGAGTTGGTCTCCGCGTGGGCGGAGGAGGCCGCCGTGGACCCGCTCGTCGTGGAGATGTGGTTGGTGCGCGACTGGTACGAGCGACGCTCTCTGGTCGCCCCCACGGGGTCGTCCGCCCATAACCCACCGGGAGGTCGGCTGCGGTGACTCCCTGACAGGGGCTAGGGTCCGGTTCATGGAACCGCAGTACATGACCGTCGATGTACCGGTCGGCACGCTCGACGTCCTGGAGTGGCCTGCGATCGGAGCGGAGCGGGGGACCGTGCTGGCGTTGCACGGCTTCCCGGAGTCGCCGTGGGAGTGGGAGGCCGTCGCCGGGACGCTGGCGCGGCAGGGCCTCAGGGTCGTCGCCCCGGCTCAGCGTGGCTATTCGACCGGCGCCCGTCCGGAGGACGTCGCAGACTACGCGATCGAGTACCTGGGTGCGGACGCACTCGCGGTCGTCGATCAGCTGGGTCTGGACTCCGTGCACGTCCTCGGCCACGACTGGGGGGCATCGGTCGCGTGGTGGCTCGCCGGCCACCACCCCGAGCGGGTGAGCAGCCTCACGGTGGTGTCCGTGCCCCACCTGACCGAGTTCGCCCGGGCCTTGGAGTCGGACCCGGACCAACGGGCGCGGTCGGCGTACTTCGCCCTGTTCCGCCAGGCCGAAAAAGCCGAGGACGTCCTCCTGGAGGACGGGGCCCGGCGGCTGCGTGAGATGTTCGACGAGCACGTGTCGGAGGAGCTCGTGGCACGGCACCTCCACCTGGTCGGCTCCCGGGCCGGACTGACGGGCGCGCTCAACTGGTACCGCGCGATGCGGCGGTACGACCTGCCGGACATATCGGTTCCCACGACCTATCTGTGGGGGGAGGATGACCCGGCGATCGGGCGCACCGGTGCGGAGGCCACCGCCTCGCGGATGACCGGGGAGTATCGATTCGTTCCGCTCTCGGGCACGGGGCACTGGATCCCGGAGCAGGCTCCCGACGTGGTGGCCGCGGAGGTCCTCGACCGGGTCAGCTCTGACGCAGCTCCCGCTTGAGGAGCTTGCCCGACTGGTTACGCGGCAGTTCGTCGACGAAGACCACACGTTTGGGCATTTTGAACGGCGCGAGATGGGCGCGGGTGCCCTCGATGATCTCGGACTCGCTGGCGTGCGCGCCGTCCCTGAGCACCACCACCGCGGTGACGGCCTCGATCCACTTGGCGTCCGGCGTTCCGATCACCGCCACCTCCGCGACACGGTCATCCTGGTAGACCGCGTCCTCGACCTCCCGGGACGCCACCAGGACCCCACCGGTGTTGATGACGTCCTTGATCCGGTCGACGACCTCGATGAACCCCTCGCCGTCCCGCACCACGAGATCGCCGGAGTGGAACCATCCGTCGCGGAACGCCTCTGCCGTGGCGTCGGGCTTGTTCCAGTAGCCCTGGCACAACTGCGGAGAGCGGTAGACCACCTCGCCGCGGTCGCCGTCCGCGACCTCGGCACCCGTCTCGTCCACGACCCTGGCTTCGACAAAGAAGACGGGGCGGCCGGCGCTCGCCGGGCGAGCCTCGTGCTCCTCGGGGCGCAGGACGCTGGCCAGCGGCCCGATCTCCGACTGCCCGAAGCAGTTGTAGAACCCGAGCTGGGGATACCTGCCCCGGAGTCGCTGGAGCACCGTCACCGGCATGATCGAGGCACCGTACTGAGCCTTGCGCAGACTCGACAGGTCCCGTGACTCCAGATCGGGGTGTGAGGCCAGGGGTACCCAGACCGTCGGCGCGAGGAACAGCGAGCCGATCCTGTCGACCTCGATCCGTCGCAGGATCTCCGGGATGTCCGGGGCCGCCATGAGGTGGACCGTCGCACCCAGGGACAGATAGGGGAGCGCGAAGACGTGCATCGCGGCCGAGTGATAAAGGGGCATCGTCACCAGCGGCTCGTCGTCGGCCGTGAAGTCGAGGGCGAGGATGCAGCTCACGTACTCGTGTATCAACGCCGAATGGGTCATCATCGCGCCCTTGGGACGCGAGGTGGTCCCCGAGGTGTAGAGGAGTTGCGCCAGGTCGGTGCCGGTGGCCGGGGACTGCATCACCGCGCACGGAGAGTCGTCGAGGGCGGACCCCAGGACGGTGCCGTCCGCGGGCTCCCCCGCGTGGGGCAGCAGTGCGAGGGACCGCACCCCGGCCAGCGTCTGGAGAACCTCGGTCAAGGTGGGCGCTTGTGCCGGGTCCACCAGGACCAGTGACGACCCCGAGTCGGTCAGCAGATACTCCAGTTCGCCCCCGGTCAGGGCGTAGTTGATGGGTACGTGGGTGAATCCGGCACGCGACGTGGCGAGGAAGGCGATGAGATAGGCATCGGAGTTGACCCCGTAGGCGGCCACCCGGGCCTTGTCCTCCAGACCCTGGCCGGAGAGCATATGGGCCACCCGGTCGACCGCGGAGTCCAAGGCCGCGTAGGTCCACCGGCGGTCGGCGAAGGTCAGTGCCACCCGGTCCGGGAACCGGGCGGCCGAGCGGCGCAGGACGGCATCGATCGTGCTGGAGCTCGCAGTGGAGCTCAGAGCGGAATTGACGGAGGGGCCCGTGGCGGAACCGGAGGCTCGAGGGGTGGTGGTCATCCGGTCAGCCTAGAGGCCGTCCGGTGCGGTCATGGTTCGGCTCTGATGATCCCCAACACCTCCGGGGGTACCGCCCCGCTGCTGTCCCGCGGGGTCCAGTGCTCGCTCGGGACCCACTGCGATCCGCAGCCGCGGCAGGCGAACACGGGCTCGCCGCGACGTTCCGCCGGGGTCCTGGTCCATTGGCACAGGTCCCGACACGAGCGGACCCGCAAGGGGACGTCATCGGGATCGGACCGGCGACCGGCGCGGAACGGGAGAGCACTGAACCTGGACATGTCTCCGCCGAGCATAGCCGGACAGCGGGTGGGTAGCCTGACCGCGGACCCGGGTGGACTGAGGAGGCGCACGTGAGCGAATGCCCCTGCGGGAGCCGGCGCGCTCTCGGAGCCTGCTGCGGTCCGCTCGTGGACGACGGTGTCCCCGCCGAGACCGCCGAGCAACTCATGAGATCCCGGTACACGGCCTTCGTCCTGGGTCGGGAGGATCATCTCTGGCGCACCTGGCATCCGCGGACGAGGCCGGCCCGTGTGGAGGCCGGAGACGTGGAGTGGAGCGGGCTCACGATCCTCGACGTGGTGTCCGGTGGTTCCGACGACCGGATCGGGACCGTGGAGTTCGAGGCCCGCTACGTCGGGCCCGGCGGGCCTGCAGTCCTGCGCGAGCGGTCGGTGTTCGAGCGCCGAGGTGGTCGCTGGACCTATCTCGAGGGCACCGTGTCACCGGAGGGCACCGTGTCACCGGAGGGCACTGTTGCACCGGAGGGCTCTGCTCCTCCCGAGGGTCGGGGCCCTCTCGTGTCCTAGGAGGCCGCCGGGTCCCCCGGCTGGCGGGTCACGGTGACCGAACCGATGGTCCTCGGGGTGACCACGTCGATCCGTCCGATCCGGTGCCCCCGGGGCATCGTCCAGGCGACCATCCCGCGGATCTCCTCGCCGGGGAAGCTCAGGACCGACGGCACCAGGGGGTCCTCGATCGTTCCCGTGGGATTCTCGATCCGCTCGAAGGGCCTTCCCGCCGGGTCGAAGGCGGAGAAGTCCTCGGGGCCCAGTTCGGGCTGACCGGACGCCTGCACCACCCGGACGTCCACCACGACCACCGCGTCCGAGTACGCGGTGGAGGGCACGATACGCAGGTCGGACAGTGTCAGGGTGGCGTCCCAGGCGTCACCGGCCACGGGGAACGGCCTGTCGAACTGCTGCGACGACGGCAGGGGACCCGACTGCTCGCCGGTCTGGACCGGGACGCCCACGGTGTCGTCGTCGCCGAACAGGGACGCCGGCGAGCAGGCCGGTGCGGACACGGCCGCGCTCACGATCACTGCGGCGAGGACGGCGCGACGCATTCTGGCGCTCCTGGGGCGAGGTCTCACACCGGGCACGTCCCGGCACGGTCCCAGATCTTACTGCTCCCGCGGTCGGTGGTCATCGGCGGCGCGCAGGTCACGCCATCGTCGGCCCGTGACCCGGTGCGCGAGATCGGAGTAGACGTCGTCGAGCTCGGCGGAGATCTCGGCCAGGTGGATCTTGAAGTTGACCGGGACGAACACCCTGTCGACGAACTCCGCCTCGGCGGAGATCGTCTCGCCGTCGAAGACGTACCGGCACCACAACGAGTCTCGGTTGAGGATCGCGACCTCGGCCTCCGCGGCCGCGGGGTCCTCCACGGACGACACGAGCGGGCTTCGCAACACCACGAGCGGAAGCGATCGGTGTGCACGGATGAACAGCAGCACGTATCCGGCGGGAACGGTGAACACGTCGTGCTCGTCGGGCGTGACCCGCCTCTGGTACACCTCTGACAGCACCGACTCCAGGGCCCTGGTCGCCTCGTCGGGGGTGGCGATCATTCGGGGACGGAAGTCGACATCCGCGGGCGCGGGGTCCTCGGAGCGGCCCGTCGACGGTTCCTGCGGCTCGGACACAGACGGGTCCTGCGGCTCGGACACATCGTGGAGGAAGACCGGGTGGGGGATTCCGAAGACCCGCTCCATCGTGCCGGCGACGAGGTGCGCCACCTCCGGTGCACGATCGACCGGGAACGTCAGACCGAGTCCCGATTCCGTGGACGCTCCCGGAGCCCACCCGAGCGCGACGAGTTGCCGGAGCCGGACCGGCCCCAACGGTTCCGGCGAGTCCTCGGACCCCCCGCCGGAGACCTCTGCGTGGATGTTGCCGTCGTCGGCAGCGGTGAAACGCACGTACGGGGTCCGGGTGGACGGGGAGCCGAGCACGGGGACGGCCAGGTCGAAGGTCGCTCCCGGGACGAGGTCACGCAGGAGTTCGGCCAGGCGAGCCGCGAAGCGATCCCACCCGGCGGCGATCGACGTGTCCACGTCGAACTCGAAATCCGGCATGAGTGGCAGTCAACCACCGCGCAGCCGGGTGCGTCGGCACTTCGAGATGTCCGGTGGCGGCGATCAGATCCCCGACTCCGGACGGCCGGCCTGGTAGTCGGACCAGTATTCGTCAGAACCGTCGAAGCGCACGCGCACCCCGCCTCGGTGTTCGACGACCTCCGGTTGTACGGGTGTGATGGCGCGCTCGGAGGCCAGAGCAGCCGCGACGTCCGGGAACCCGGCGAGGGCCCGGAGCTGGGTCCACGTCGGGGGCAGGAGCATGGACCGTCCGGACCGGAAGTCGGAGAGGAGGTCGACGGGACGGGCCCACATGGTCATGTCGACCTCGGTCGTGAGGTCGTCGGGTTCCTGCCCCTCCGGCAACGCGGCGAGGAAGAACCGTGTGTCATACCTCCGCGACTCCACCGTGGGCGTGATCCAGTGGTCGTAGGGTCGGAGTCTGCCCGCCGCGAGGGAGAGCCCCTCGTCGGCGAGGAACCGGCTGAAGGTCAGCCGGTGACTCTCCAGTTCCTCGCGACTCGAGTGGTATCGACCCGCGTCCGCGACCGGGGATCCGTCGGCGTGGTCGGCGAGGAGGACGCCACATTCCTCGAAGGTCTCCCTCGCGGCCGCACACACCAACCGGCGCGCCCGCGGTACGTCGCAGCCGAACCGCTCCGCCCACCACTCGGGCGCTTTCCCGGTCCACGCCAGCTCCGGATCATCGTCGCTGGCGTCCACACCCCCTCCCGGGAACACCGTCATGCCCCCGGCGAAGGCCATTCCCCGGACCCGGCGCGCCACGAACACCTCGGGTCCGCGCTCGGAGTCCCGTATCACCATCACCGTGGACGCGTCCTTGATCGGGCGGGTCACGGCGTGGGTATCGGTGTCGTTGCCCTCAGTCATGCGAACAAGTCTCACCCGGAGGGGTGCGGGGCCCGTCGTCGGGGTGGCCTGGCCGAGGGCGTCAGTGCGCGCGGTCCGGCGCGACCCGGTGGGCGAGTGCGCCGTGCAGGACCCGTTCGACATGCTCGCGCAGGTCGGCCCGGTGATCACGGCCCGGCGACCGATCGATCCCCGAACGAACGATGCACATGTAAAGGACATCGAAGACCGTCTGGGCGGGGCCGTCGAGGTCCGAGGCCTCCAGCGGGCCCGGGGAATGCCGGGCGAGGATCAGGCCGATGATCCCCCGGAGCTCCCGGAGGATGCGCTGCGCCTCCGCGCGATGGGGCCCGGGTTCCCCGAACACGGTCTCGCGATGATAGGCGACGATGTTCTCCGGCTGGTTCTCGAGTGCGGAGAACAGGGGGCCGCACAGCGCGACGAGGTCCTCGACCGGGTCGCCGGTGTCCGGGACGGTCTCGACCATGGCCCGGAACTCCTCATTGGCCACCATGCACAGGAGCTCGCCCTTCGACCGGGCGTACCGGAATAGCGTCCCGGTGCCGACCTCCGCCTGCTCGGCCACCTCCTGCGTGGTGACCGACGAGTACCCGTTGCGGAAGAACAGGTCTCGGGCGGCAGCGAGGATCCGACGCTGCTTGTCCGCCTTGTTCAGCTCCCGGCGTCCGGGCCCACGGTCGTCGCGGTTCAGGGTCACGAGAACCACTCCGTGGGCTTGCCCGCCACCAGGAGGAGGGAGAAGACCACCGCCACCACGACGAGGGTCACGATGAGGGCGACCACCGGGGACCGGAGCGCGAAGGCCAGGACGCGCTCGGCGGGGGAGTGAGGCTGTTCGCTCCCCGGCTCGAGTCGCCACCGACCGTCGAGGAGACCGCGGCGTTCGACGGACCTCTCGAACGGCACGGTGGCGTAGGGCACGACGGCGGAGAGCAGGCCCAGCAGACCCGTGCCCGCGGACCAGCGCTTGTCCGTCCACACCGCGACGGTCGCCACGGAGTAGCACAGGAACACGAAACCGTGGATGCTGCCACCGACCGTGGTGGCCCAGTCGAGCCCGAACCCGTACTTGCCGATCATCCCCAGGATGAGCAACGTCCAGGTGATCACCTCCGCGAACGCGAGCCTCTTGTACAGGATGCGGGGGGTCACAGATGTCCTCCAGGGGTCGTTCAGGGGTCGGTTCGGTGTTCGTCGGTCATCGTACGGACGCCGGATCCGCCGCCCGGTTCAGCCTCCCGGCTCGGTCACCCGGTGAGCGTCAGGGACGCGAAGCGGACCTCCCCCGCCTCGTCACTGGCGCCCAGGTCCACGACGGCCTCGACGGCCCAACCGTGGTCGTTCTCGGGATCGTCCAGGACCTGCCGGACCCTCCAGGTTCCCGGCTCCACCCCGTCGCCCGATTCGGCGACGGAGAACAGAGCGGGCCCACGTGCCGCGGGCCCGGTGCCGATCGCGTCGTACTCGTCCCAGTACGCGTCGATCTCGCTGTCCCAGTCGGGATGGTCGGGGACGTCGGCGTCGAGTCGGGCGAGCGTGTCGATGTCGTCCCGCGCCAACAGCTCGACCCGTCGGAACATCGCGTTGCGGACCATCACCCGGAACGCCCGCAGGTTGGCGGTGACGGGTCGGGTGCCACCGGTCGACTGCCCGAAGGCGAGCTCCGCCACCTGGTCCGGCGAGACCTCCGGGTCGGTGAGCAGCTCCCATTCGTCCAACAGGCTCGAGTCGACCTGGCGGACGAGTTCCCCGAGCCATTCCACCAGGTCATCGAACTCCTCGGTCCGACGCTCTGCGGGAACGGTCTGCCGTAGTGCCCGGTAGGCGTCGGTGAGATAGCGCAGGACGGAGCCCTCGGACCGGCTGAGACCGTATGCGGAGACCAGATCGGAGAACGTCATTCCCCGCTCGACCATCTCGCGGATCACGGACTTCGGCGACGGCTCGATCCCCGCGACCCACGGGTGACCGGCGCGGTAGGCGTCGTAGGCGTCGGCGAGGAGGTCCGCGAGGGGCGTGGGCCAGGTGATGTCCTCGACGAGCTCCATCCGCTCGGAGTACTCCACCCCCTCGGCCTTGAGGGCCCCGATCGCCTCACCTCGGGCGGCCCGCTGCTGTGCGTAGAGGATCGGGCGCGGGTCGTCGAGAACGGACTCGATCACCGAGACCAGGTCCAGGACCGGGGTGGGGGAGTCGGGGTCGAGAACCTCCATCGCGGCAATCGCGAACGGGGCGAGGGGCTGGTTGAGGGCGAAGTCCCGTTGTAGGTCCACGGTCAGTCGGACGTGCCGACCCTCGTCGTCCGGTTCCGTCATCCGCTCGACGATGCCCGCCGTCTCGAGCCCTCGGAAGAGCTCGATGGACCGCAGGACGTGCTGCCGTACGCGGGCCCTGGTCTCGTGTGAGGACAGCAGCAGATGCCGCATGTGGGTGTAGCAGCTCCCGGGCCGGGAGATCACGTTGAGCAGCATCGCGTTGTCGACCTCGAAGCGACTGGTCAGCTGCTCGGGCTGGGCACCGACGAGCTTGTCGAACGTGGAGCGGGACCAGTTGACGAATCCCTCCGGAGGCTTCTTCTTGGCGGACTTGCTCTTCTTCTTGGGGTTGGCGGCGGTCTTGGCTGCCGCCTTGGCGTTCTCGACCTCGTGCTCGGGTGCGAGCACCACCACCAGCCCCTCGGTGTCGAAGCCCGCGCGGCCCGCGCGGCCGGCGATCTGGTGGAACTCCCTGGCCTTGAGAACCCGCTGCCGGCGGCCGTCGAACTTGGTCAGGCCCGTGAACAGAACGGTCCGGATGGGGACGTTGATGCCGACGCCGAGGGTGTCGGTCCCACAGATGACGGTGAGCAACCCGTCCTGCGCGAGCCGTTCCACGAGGCGGCGGTACTTCGGGAGCATGCCCGCGTGGTGAACGCCGATCCCGTGCAGGAGCAGTTTGCGCAGGTTCCGACCGAAGGTGGTCGTGAACCTGAAGCCGCCGATCTGCTCGGCGATCGCGGCCTTGCGCTCCTTGGAGGACACGGCGACCGAGGTCAGCGCCTGCGCCTGTTCCAGGGCGGAGGCCTGGGTGAAGTGGACGATGTACACGGGGGCCTTGCCGTCGCGGAGCAGGAGTTCGACCGATTCGTGGACGCTCTGCAGCGCGTAGTCGAACGTCAGCGGGACCGGCCGCTCGGTTCCCCCGACGAGCGTGCACTCCCGGCCGGTGCGGGTGCGCAGGTCGTCGATCAGCCAGTCGACGTCCCCGAGAGTGGCGGACATGAGGAGGAACTGCGTGTCGGGGAGTTCGATGAGCGGCACCTGCCAGGCCCAGCCCCGGTCGGGTTCGGAGTAGTAGTGGAACTCGTCCATCACCACCTGGCCGATGTCGGCATCGGCGCCCTCCCTCAGCGCGATGTTGGCGACGATCTCCGCGGTGGCACAGACGATCGGCGCATCGGCGTTGACGGAGGCGTCACCGGTGAGCATTCCCACGTTCTCCGCGCCGAACACCGCGCACAGGGAGAAGAACTTCTCGCTGACGAGTGCCTTGATCGGCGCGGTGTAGTAGCTCCGCGCCCCCCTGGCCATCGCGGAGAAGTGCGCGCCCAGCGCGACCAGGGACTTTCCCGATCCGGTCGGGGTGGCCAGGACGACGTGGCTCCCCGCCGCCACCTCGAGGACCGCCTCCTCCTGGGCCGGATAGAGGGTCAGGCCCTGGGCGTCGGCCCATGCCACGAAGGCGTCGAAGACCGCCTCCTCCAGGAGATCGGAGGGGACGTCGTCCAGGTCGGCGAGGAGTTCGGGCAGGTGCACCAGACCGAGCCTAGCCGCCCGGCCGACACCGCCCTCCCGTGCTACTGGGCGCCAGGCCCGTCCTCGCCGGTCTGTTCCGCGAGGAACCGCTCGAACTCCGCGCCGATCTCGTCTCCGGACGGGAGGGGGGTGCCGCCGGGATTCAGCGAGTCGGAACCGTGGCGGCTCTCCATGAACGCGTCGTACTGCTTCTCCATCAGCTCCACGGCCGTCCGGATCTCCGGGCTTTCGGCGATCTGGGCGGTGACCTGTGCGGTGAAGTCCGCAGCCGCGGACTCGAGCTCACCCGACGGCAACTCGAGCTGGGAGATCTGTGCGATGTTCCCGACGAGATTGAGGACCGCCGCGGGGTAGGCGGTCTGTGACAGGTACTGGGGGACGTGGACGGTGAAGCCCGCGGACGGGATCCCGTGCTCCGCCATGCGGAGCTCCAGAAGGGCGCTCACATTCCCCGGGACGGAGAACTCCCCGGGCCAGGCGGTGAACCCACGGATGAGGTCCACGTCACTGGCGTGCGCGCTCGCCTGGGTGGGGCGGGTGTGCGGCACCCCGAGGGGGATCGCACCGAGGCCGATCGACATCCGGGCCCCGAACGACCCGGCGAGGTCGATCACGGACTCGGTGAACCCGTCCCACCTCAGGTCCGGTTCGAGACCGGAGAGCAGGAGGAAGGGCGTCCCGTCCGCATCCTTGACCGCGTGCATCTGGATGGTCGGTTCGGAGTACCCGGCGAAATGGTCGAAGGAGTACCGCACCGGCGGTCGACGCGAGCGGTAGTCGACCAGTTTGTCCGCGTCGAACTCCACGATCAGCTGAGAGTCCAGGCTCCCCTTGAGGTGTTCGGTGACACCCTGAATCGCCTGGCCTGCGTCGGAGAAGCCCTCCAACGCGTGCACCAGCACCGGGCCCTGTCCGGATTCCGACCGCAGATCGGGGACGGGCTCGATCAGTCGGTACAGATCGCTGTGCCTGGCCATGTCGACTCCTCTCGTCGCAACACCCCGAATCGTCCGGTCCGGTCCGAATAGGTCGTCCCACCGGGACGGGGTTTCACCTCTGTGCCAACGACAGCGGGCCGCAGATGATTCCCCAACAGTTCCCGTACTCCTCAGCGGTCCGTTCAGGGCCGGTTCGCGGGCGTCCGACGTCGGCGCCGTGTCCGAAGGTTGATCCGGTGCACCGGCACCCACGGTTCGCCCCGACGGCGGAGCGGCGTGAGACGAGGAGACGGGTGGACGACGATGACGGGGAACGGACGGATCGGTGGAGACGGGATGGATGGCACTCCGACGGTGGTGATCACCTCCCCTGAGGAGCTCATCGCGTCAATACCGTCGATGTTGGGCTTCCCGCCGGGCACCGGATCGGTGGTGATCGTGTGTGGACGGACCGCCGGAGGCCGCGCCGGTCCGGTCGTCAGGATGGATGTCGACGGTCTGCTCGGAAGTGATCGGGACGAGCTCTCCGGGCGGGACGAGTTCCCGCCGATGACGGTCGACGACGGCCCGGCGCGCGGGTTGGCACGGTTCTGCGCTCGAGAGGGAGTGACGGGCGTTCATCTGGTGGTGGTCCACGAGGACTGTGCGGACGGGGAGACCGCCGGACTCCTGGCGGAGGACGTCGCCGCGGCGTTCGAGTACTGGCTGGGGTTGTCCGGAACGCAGGTCGTCGGTGCGTACGGGGTCGGCGAGTTCGCACACGGTTCACCGTGGGTCGACCTGTTCGGCATGGTCCGGGGCACGCAGGTGGACCCTGACTCGACGGAGATCGCGGCGGTCCACGCGTTCGACGGCCGGATCCGGGCAGGGTCTCGGGACGAGATCGAGGACCTGTATCTGGAGCGTGATGACGACGCGTGTGACGACGACCCGCACGGCAGCGGACCGGTCAGGCTCGGTGGGTCCCACGAGGTGGACCGAGCGGTGCAGGCACACGAGGACGCGGTCCGGAGCCTGGAGGTGGGGGAGGAGCTCGACGAGGACGTCCTGGCGGGGATCGGACGAGCCCTGCTGGACATCGCGGTGCGGGACGAGGTGTACAGGCGTCTGGCCCAGCGGGGTCTGGGCGATCAGGACGGTCGTCGTCTGCTCTGGTGGTTGCTCGCTCGCCGCAGGCCCGGCCGCGAACGCTCGGTGGCACTGCTGTTGCTGGGAGCCGCGGCGTACTTCGCCGGTGGCGGCGTGCACGCCCGGGCCGCTCTCGAGGCCGCGGTGTCCGCGGATCCGGCGAACTCGCTGGCGCGTCTACTGCTCCATGGTCTGGAGCAGGGGCTCGCACCGGAGCGGCTCCGCCGGGTGGCCGCGGCCTGAGGGGCTACCGCCTGGCGACGATGTCCGGGAACGGCGGCCGGCGCCGCGGTCGGTGGCCGCGGCGCCGGTGCCGCCCCGGTCTACCGGGGCGCGGAGTGCGCCCGATCTCCCAGAGCCGAGGTGAACGCCCATGCATCGCGGACGATGGTGTGGAGATCGGTCCGGGTGGGAGTCCACCCCAATTCGGTCATCGCTTTCTCGCTCGAGGCGACGAGCACCGCCGGGTCGCCCGCCCGGCGTGGCGCGACCACGTCCGGGATCGGGTGCCCCGTGACCTCGCGGCACACGTCGATCACCTCGCGGACGGAGAATCCCTCCCCGCTCCCGAGATTGAGCACCCGGTGGACGCCGGGCCGGTTGGATTCCAGTGCCAACAGGTGGGCATCGGCGAGGTCGGCGACGTGGATGTAGTCGCGGACACAGGTCCCGTCGGGCGTGGGCCAGTCGTCGCCGAAGACCTTGATGGCGGACCGGTGTCCGAGGGCCACCTGCAGCACCAACGGAATGAGGTGGGTCTCGACGACACGGTTCTCTCCCACCGGACCGTGGGCGCCGGCCACGTTGAAGTAGCGCAGGCTCGTGGCAGCGAGCCCGTGGGCCGCGGCGTACGAGGTGATGGCGTGATCGATCGCCAACTTAGTGGCGCCGTAGGTGTTGGTCGGCCGGGTGGGCATGTCCTCGGTGATCGGGATCTGCTCCGGCTCGCCATAGGTCGCCGCGGTGGAGGAGAAGACGAGGTTGGACACGTCGGCGGCGCGCATCGCCTCGAGGAGCGCGAGAGAGGTCACCACGTTGCCCCGCCAGTACTCCCCGGGCTTCTCCACCGATTCCCCGACGAGCGAGCGGGCGGCGAAGTGCACCACGCCGTCGAAGCCGGGCCCCGACCGCAGGACCTCGCCCGCCAGATCGGCCACGTCCCCCTCGATGAACGTCGCCGCCGCGGGGACGCCGTCCCTGTTGCCGGTGGAGAGGTCGTCGAGGATCACCACCTCGTGTCCGCGCTCGACGAGAACCGTCGCACAGACCCCGCCGACGTATCCGGCTCCTCCCGTGACGAGTAGTCTCACGGGAGGATCTCGACCTGGATCGCGTGCGCGTGATCCCCGTCGAGCTCCACCGTGTGACCATCACCGGAGTCGAGTTCGACGAGGTGGCCCCGCCGGGTGGCGGTCACGGTCTTCAGCGGCTCGACGCCGGCCGCGCGAAGCTCGGAGATCAGGTCGGTGTCGATCTGGACGTTCTCGCCGATCGCCTGGATCCGGACGCTGTGCGGGATGTCCGTGTCCAGGGCGGACAGACGGGTGAAGGCGGACTCGTCGGCCATCGTGGAGGCGTAACCGATCTTGTCGAGTCCCGGGATCGGGTTGCCGTACGGGGACGTCCTCGGATCCTCCAGGACCTCGATCAGCCGCCGTTCCACGTCGTCACTCATCACGTGCTCCCAGCGGCACGCCTCGGCGTGGACCTTCTCCAGCTCCAGTCCGATCACGTCGACGAGCAGCCGCTCGGCGAGACGGTGCTTGCGCATGACGTCCACGGCCAGGTCCCGGCCGCTGGTGGTGAGTTGGAGATGCCGGTCGGGTGCCACGTGCACCAGGCCGTCGCGTTCCATCCGCGCGACCGTCTGGCTCACGGTCGGTCCGCTCTGCTCGAGTCGCTCCGCGATGCGGGCCCGGAGCGGGATCACACCCTCCTCCTCGAGCTCGTAGATCGTGCGGAGGTACATCTCGGTGGTGTCCACCAGGTCTTTCACGCTGAATCCTCCACGTCGGATCGTCGCAGGTAGGGGCTCCCGGTGGTTGACGATCCCCTCCGGGTTCACAGACGAGACTACCGCCGGTCCTCGAACCGGGGTGGGGAGCCGGCAATCGGGGGCCGGGTCAGGTCCCGCCGCGTAGATTCGGGGGGCGTACATCTCGGTGATCCCACCGGGTGTGGGTCGCCGGGAGCGTCCCGGTGAGAGGGGAGGACGGGTGGCAATGGCCGGTATCCGGGACGGCATCGCCGCGGCGGTGGTGTGGAGTCCGTCGCTGATGGAGTACAAGCACTCCGCCGACCATCCCATGAGCCCCCGCCGACTCGATCTGACGATGTCTCTCGCGACTGAACTGGGAGTTCTGCAGGGCGTGGAGATGCTGGACCCCGGTTCGGCGAGTGACGAGGAGCTGCTCCGCGTCCACACGTCCCGCTACATCGGCGCGGTCAAGGCGGCCGGCGGCCTGCCACCCGGCGAGCACTACGGCATGAGCCACGGGCTCGGCACGGCGGACAACCCGACCTTCCCGGCCATGCACGAAGCGAGCGCCGCGGTGGCGGGTGGGACCCTCGCGGCCGCGCGGGCGATCGCCAGCGGCGCGGCGACCCGGGCGGTGTCCGTGGCGGGCGGCATGCACCACGCCATGCCCGCCGCCGCGGCCGGGTTCTGCGTCTATAACGACGCCGCGGTGGCCATCAGCTGGTTGCTGGACAACGGGTACGACCGCATCGCCTACGTCGACATCGACGTCCACCACGGTGACGGTGTCCAGGCGGCCTTCTACGAGGATCCGCGCGTGCTGACCGTGTCCCTGCACCAGCACCCCGCCACGCTGTGGCCGTCGACCGGGTGGGCATCGGAGACGGGCGTGGGGCGGGCGGAGGGCACCGCGGTGAACCTGGCGTTCCTGCCCGCGGTCACGGACGGGTTGTGGCTGAGGGGATTCCACGCCGTGGTACCCGGGGCCCTCCGTGCGTTCGAGCCACAGATCATCGTCATGCAGGCCGGGTGCGACTCGCACCGGGAGGATCCGCTGGCCGACCTGTCTCTCACAGTCGACGGGCACCGCGAGTCCTACCTCCAGGTGATCGCGCTCGCAGACGAGCTCTGCGAGGGGCGGATCATCGCGATCGGCGGAGGTGGATACGAACTGGTCCGGGTGGTTCCGCGATCGTGGACCCACCTCATCGCCGCGATCCTCGGGGACCCCGTGGATCCGGGGACCCGGGTGCCGGAGGAGTGGGCGGCCATGGCCGCCCGGTACACCGTTCCGGACAGGGTCCCGCAGACGATGAGTGATGGCGCCGCCCCCGCGCACACGCCGTGGGAGCCCGCCGGCGCCGATCGCGGTGGAGAGGTCGACCGGACGCTGGCCCGACTCGACCAGTCGATCCTCGACACCCGCCGTTCCGTCTACCCCCTTCTCGGGCTCGACCCGGACGACCCCCGGGACTGACCGCAACGCCCGCGTCGCGGGTGCCCACCATCCACCACCGAAGTCTCTTGGAGGACCACGATGGCCAACCCCGGTGACGGAACGACCGACGTCGGCGACCCCGAGGGCGATGCGCCCGTCGTCACTCCGCCGGAGCACGCCTCCACCGACACGACGGTCGACGCGTATCCGGAGGGGTACCCGCACGAGTGGGCGGCCGACGTCCTGGGCTCCGACGGCCGGGCGGTGCGGATCCGTCCGGTCCTGCCCAACGATTCCGAGAAGATCGCGCGCTTCCACTCGAGTCTCTCCGAGCGGACGCGATACCTGCGCTACTTCGGTTCCCATGACGTCCTGTCGGCCAGGGAACTGCAGCGGATGACCCATGTCGACTACCGCGACCGCATGGCGTTCGTCGCGGAGCTGGGTGCGGAGATCATCGGGATGGCGATCTACGAGCGCCTTCCCGACTCGACATTCGCCGAGGTGGCGTTCACCATCTCGGACCAGCACCAGGGAAGGGGGCTCGGATCGATCTTCCTGGAGCACCTCGCGGGGTCCGCCGCCGAGTGCGGGATCGACCACTTCGAGGCGGAGGTCCTGTCCGAGAACCGGTCGATGATCCAGGTGTTCCGTCGGGCGGGGTATGAGATCTCCCGCTCCTTCGACGGATCCACCCTGCACCTCGAGTTCGCTATCGACCCCACCGAGGCTCTGACCAACGTCCGCAACGCGCGCGAGACCGCGGCCGAGGCGCGCAGTGTCGCGAGGGTTCTCACCCCCGGGTCGGTGGCCGTCATCGGCGCCTCGGACCAGGTCGGCAAGATCGGCCACACCGTGCTGCGCAACCTCATCGGCAACGGGTTCACCGGTCCGGTGTACCCGGTCAACTCTGATGCCACCTCGGTGCAGTCCGTCCGCGCCTATGCCAGCGTCCGAGACATCCCCGACCCGGTCGACCTCGCCGTCGTGGCGGTCCCGGCCGCGTCCATGTCCGAGGTGCTGGACGATTGCCTGTCCAAGGGCGTGTCGACGCTCGTGGTGATCTCGGCCGGGTTCTCCGACGTCGGCAGCGCGGGTGTGGTGTCCGAGCGTCGACTGGTGAGCGAGGCCCGGGCGCACGGGATGCGGGTGGTGGGCCCCAACGCGCTCGGGGTGATCAACACCTCCGCCGACGTCCAACTCAACGCCACCCTCGCCGAGGTGGTCCCCGGGCCCGGACGGGCCGGGTTCTTCTGCCAGTCCGGCGCCCTCGGCATCACCATCCTCGCCGCCGCCGCCCGGCGCGGTCTGGGTCTGTCGACCTTCGTCTCCGCGGGCAACCGCGCCGATGTCTCCGGCAACGACCTGCTCCAGTACTGGGACACAGATACCGGGACCGAGGTGGTCCTGCTCTATCTCGAGAGCTTCGGCAACGCCCGCAAGTTCTCCAGGATCGCGCGCCGGGTGGCCCGCAACAAGCCGGTCGTCGTGGTCCGGCGGGCCGTCGACGACCTGGAGTCGGGGGTACAGGGACTGACCGCCTCGGCCATCCGTGGACTGTTCCGCGACTCCGGCCTCATCCAGGTGGACTCCATCACCGACATGTTCGACACCGCGACGCTGCTCGCCTACCAACCGCTGCCCGCGGGCGGACGCCTGGCGATCGTCGGGAACTCGACGGCCGTCGGCCGTCTCGGCGGGGACGCGGCCCGGTTGCAGGGATTCACGGTGGCGGACTCGGTGGACCTGGGAGCCGGGGCTCTGCCCGAGGACTTCCGCGCCGCGATAGCCGACGTGGTCGCCCGGGACGAGGTGGACTCGGTCCTGACGGTGTTCGTCCCACCGGTGGCCACCGAGCCCGACGCGTACGCCGAGGCCATCCGGGCCGCGGCGTCCGGCAGCTCCAAGCCGGTCGTGAGCACGTTCCTCGCCGGGGAGGGGCTGCCGGAGGGGCTCACCATCACCGACGACTCCGGCGTGGCCTCGCGCGGTTCCATCCCCTCGTACCCGTACCCCGAGCGTGCGGTGTCGGCCCTGGTCCGCGCCCGCCGCTACGCCGAGTGGTTGGACCGGCCAGCGGAGGAACCCGCCGAGTACGACGACATCGACCGAGCACGCGCACGCGACCTCGTGGACTCGCTCTGCCACTCGAACGCCGGACACACCTCGTTCGAACTCACCCAGGGGCAGGTCCGGAGCCTGCTCGAATGCTACGGGGTCGGGATCGTCGACTACCGCGTCGCGGCCGGGGTGGAGCAGGCTGCCATGGCGGCCGAGGAGCTCGGCTACCCGGTGGCGGTCAAGGCGATGGGGGAGAAGTGGCGGACCCGCAGTGACCAGTCCGGGGTCCGGTTGGACCTCACCGACGCCGCGTCGTTACGTCACGCGTTCGACGAACTCCAGACCACCACCGGCTCGCGCTCGCTGCACGTGCAGAAGATGGCCACCAAGGGGGTCGCCGTGACCATCCGGGTGGCGGACCACCCCATCTTCGGCTCGCTCATCTCGTTCGGAGTGTCCGGGATGCTTTCGGACCTCCTCGCCGATCGCGCGTTCAGTACTCTGCCGATCTCCCCGTCCGAAGCCCGATCGCTCCTTGATCGCCCCCGGGCCGCACCCATTCTCGACGGGTACGCCGGGGACACACCGGCTGACCGGGAGGCACTGGTGGAACTCATGGGCCGGATGTCGTGCCTCGTGGAGGACGTCCCGGAGCTGCGACGTCTGTCCATCGACCCCGCGCTCGCCGCCCCCGACGGGGTGGCGGTGCTGTACGCGCAGGTCCACCTCGGCCCGCCCCCGCGGTCCAGTGGGGACGAGGGCCCGCGGCGACTGCGCTAGCGGGTCGCGGCGGCCGGGCCCACGCGCAACGCAGCCCCGGCTCCCTCGGCGGGGTGAACCCGCCTCGGGGAGCCGGGGCTGCGTCCTGCGCCCGTGCGGCCCGTCCGTCCCTCAGACCGCGTAGGAACGGAGCTTGTCGGCGCGGCGCCCCTCCCGGAGCTTCGCCATGACCTCACGCTCGATCTGACGGACACGCTCTCGCGACAGACCGAAACGCTTCCCGATCTGGTCGAGAGTACGCGGCTGGCCGTCGTCGAGCCCGAAGCGCAGGGTGATGACCTGCTGCTCGCGCTCCTCGAGCGTGGACAGCACCGCGCGCACGTCCGAGTGCATCACGTTGGTCACGACCGTGTTCTCGGCGCTGGTGGCCTCGGCGTCCTCGATGAAGTCGCCCAGGGGCGCCTCCTCGTCGGCGCCGACCGGCATGTCCAGGCTCACCGGGTCCCGGGAGTGATCGAGCAGCTCCTCGATCTTGTGCGCGGGGATTCCCGACTCCTCCGCCAGCTCATCCAGGGTCGCCTCGCGTCCGAGCTGCTGGTGCAACTCCCGCTTGATGCGGGCGAGCTTGTTGACCTGCTCCACCAGGTGCACGGGGAGCCTGATGGTGCGGGACTGGTCGGCCATGCCCCGGGTGATCGCCTGGCGAATCCACCACGTGGCGTAGGTCGAGAACTTGAACCCCTTGGCGTAGTCGAACTTCTCCATGGCTCGGATCAGTCCGAGGTTGCCCTCCTGGATGAGATCGAGCAGTGGCATCCCGCGACCGGTGTAGCGCTTGGCCAGGGAGACCACCAGTCGGAGGTTGGCCTCGAGCAGGTGTGCACGGGCCGCCTCCCCCTCGGCGACGATCACCTTGAGGTCCGCCTTCTTGGTGGGGCCGATCCGCTTCTTGGTGGCCAGGAGGTGGGAGGCGTACAGACCGGCCTCGATACGCTTGGAGAGCTCGACCTCGTCCTCCGCGTTGAGGAGGGCGGTCTTGCCGATCCCGTTGAGGTAGACGCGGACGAGGTCCGCGCTGGGGCTCTGGCCTTCCGACTCCGCCTCCGTCCGACGATCCGATCGGGTGGTGGCTGACGTCATGTCTCCTCCTCCTGCCGGTCCGGGGGATCAGAGCCGGCGGTCGGTTGCTGATGGACGGAACGGGCGCGTGGCCGGGTCACGGTCACGTACTGCTACAACGGCGGGGCCGCCGGGAATGTTCCCGCGATGATGACGCCCGTCACGAGGCGCGGGAACCCGAGGTGTCGACGAGGACGGTGAACGGGCCGTCATTGACAGAACTGACCTGCATCATCGCGCCGAACTTGCCGGTCGTGACCTCGAGACCGCGGTCCCGGAGACCGCGGACCACCGCGTCGACGGCCGCTTCGGCCTGCTCGCCAGGGGCGGCGCGGGACCACGACGGCCTGCGCCCCTTGGTCGTCGACCCCATGAGGGTGAACTGGCTGACCACCAGGACGGGCGCGCCGACCTCGACCGCGCCCACCTCGACCGCACCGTCCCGGACCGCATCGTCCCGGAGTGCACCGTCGTCGTCCGCGCCCGACCGGCCCCGCAGGATGCGCAACTCGGCGATCTTGCGGACCATCGTGGAGACGTCCGTCTCGTCGTCGTCGGTCGACACGCCGAGCAGGACCAGAAGTCCGGCGCGGGGGAGTGCGCCCACCACGGCCCCGTCCACGGTCACAGACGCCTCGGTGACCCGCGAGATCACGGCTCTCATCGGTCCGCGGGTCCCGCGCAGGCCGCGGCCGACACGCCGGGCGGGAGCATTCCGGGAACCCCGGCGGGGACCACGACACCGTGGAGGAACAGGTCGGCCACGACCCTGCGCACGGGGTCCGCCAGTGTCGCCGGGTCCTCGCCCGCCCCGGCGGCGGCCAGGACCACCAGATCCTCGAGGGGCAGCGCGCCCATCCGTGCACCCCGGAGGACGGTGGCGGTCAGGGGATCGATCTCGTGGCGCCAGCGCGCGCCGGTGACGCGTTCGACGATCACCGATCCGGTCAGCGCCTCGGAATCGGGATCCTCTTCTCCCGGGGGATCGGGGTCCGGCGCCAGGCTCTCCGAGGAGTGGAGATGCACGTCGGGGGAGACCGTGAACACGGTCGTGTCCAGAGCCCGCGCCTGCCCGCCCTGCTGGTTCGTGGCCGACCGCAGCCACGCCGACCGCGCGAAGTAGGCCTCGGCCTCGTCGCCGAGCCCCTCGTCGAAGGGGTGGGTCAGGTCCTCGCAGAGCACGGACGAGGCGCCGTCGATCCGCCGTAGGTAGACGTACCCGAACCCGACCCCGTCGACCTCGTGGTCGCCGAGATGGTCGAGCCAGGTCTCCGCGGCGAGGGCGGTGGACTCGTCACGCGGATCCATGCCCTCGTCGGTGAGCCATGTCCACACGTAGAGCTCGGGGTCCGAGCGGTCGCGACGCAGCACCCAGGCCTCCACGCCCTCCGAGGGGATCCACGACGCCACGTGGGTCCTCCAGTCGGTGTGCCGACGCTCCACCCACGAGGCGAGGATGACCGCGGTGCCGTTCTCGGTCAGGTGGCCGTCGACCCCGGAGACGACCGTCTGACTCGCACCGTCGAGGGCGAGGCCGGATTCCCGGTACGAGTGCCCGGGATCCGCGGGGCCCACCACGAACGGCGGGTTGGCGACGACGCGGTCGAATCGGCGGTCGGCCACGGGCTCGAACCAGGGGCCGGACAGCAGTTCCCCGTCCAGCCCGTTGATCGCGAGCGTGGCGGCGGCCAACGCCAGGCACCGCGGGGTGATGTCGGTTCCCGTCGCCGTGGCCGCGGTCTCGAGGGCGTGCACCATCTGGATGCCGCAACCGGTGCCCAGATCGAGAACCGAATCCACCCGCGAGGTGGGGGTGATCTTCAGGAGGGACAGCGTGGCCTGCCCCACTCCGAGAACGTGATCGGACCTCGTCGAGGAGTGCACCATCGACCCGTCTATGTCGGCGAACACCCATCGAGTGCCGTGGCCCGTGTCCACCGGGCGGAGGTCGAGGAGTGCACGAAGGCTTCCTCCGGGCGCGGACGGGCGCGTCCACAACCCGGCGTCGATCCCGTCCTCGATGTCCACCCCGGGCAGGACCCGGACGATCTCGCTCTCGGGGACCGCGTCGTTCAGGACGAACAACCGGACCAGCGTCCCGGTCGGCCCGGCTGAGCGGGCGTGTCTCCGGACGGATGCCGAATCGGAGCGCGCGAGGGCTGCGATCGCCGCCGGCCCCAGGGCATCCTCCAACCCGGGAACCGTGAAGCGGTGGCGGCGGAAGGCCTCCGCCAGAAGCGGTGCGAGCCGGGTCAGCGTGGGGACTGCAGGGTTCACCGCGCGTTGTCGCTCTCGCCGGGGCCGTCGGCACGGCCGGGGGAGCCGGGGCCGTCCGGGGTCCCGTTGCCGGGACCGTGCCCGTGTTCTGAACATTCGGGTCCCGGGTCCTCGCCCACCGGGCCCTGCAGGGAGAGAGTGGGACGCGAGGAGATGCCCGAGAGCCCCGGCGGCACGACGGACGGTGTGTTCGCGGACAGTGCGCCTGCGGTGTAGAGACGTGCCTGCCCCTTGGGAAGCGGCGGCCTGTCATTGGCGCTGAGCACGGCGATCCACGGGATCGGGATGGACCCCGCGACGATGGCCAGTGCGATCCACGGGTTGTTCCACAGAGCCAGAGAACCCGCGGCCAGGAGCAACGCCGGGATCCGGACGGACATCAGGAGGAAATACCGTTTCTTCCGCGCCGCGAGCTCGTCCCGGTAGGACTCACGCGCGGCGGTGATCAGAACGGGCCTCGCGGAACCGTCCCGATCCTCGGACCGCGTGCGACGGGAGTCGGGTGCCATGGCCCCAAGGTACTCCGGCGTTGGCGCCGCGGCCGTGGCGTGCGGCATCATGAGGGGGTGAGCACCACCCGGACCAAGACACTCGAGCGTCCCGAGGTCACCACGACCGAGGAGACGCAGGACGACGCGCCCAAGTTCTTCCACTACGTGGACAAGAGCAAGATCGCCGAGAGCGCGGTCATGGGCTCCTACGTGATCGCCCTGTGTGGCGAGGTGTTCCCGGTCACCCGGTCCGCCAAGCCGGGTTCTCCGGTCTGCCCCGAGTGCAAGCGCGTCTACGAGACCCTGAAGCCTGGTGAGTGATCCCGGCGCGGTCCCGGGCACCGAGGAGCAGACCGCAGATCCCGCCACCGCGACGGCCACCGGCGCACCACTGCGCGCATGGCAGCGGACCGCCCTTCGCAAGTACCTCATGGCACGGCCGAAGGACTTCCTCGCCGTGGCCACCCCCGGCGCCGGTAAGACGACGTTCGGTCTGCGCGTGGCCACCGAGCTCCTGGCCGACCGGACGGTCGACGCGATCACGGTCGTCGCCCCCACCGAGCACCTCAAATTCCAGTGGGCCGAGGCCGCCGCGAGGGCGGGGATCGCGCTCGATCCCGAGTACTCCAATTCCTCGGGGGCACTGGCGCCGGAATTCCACGGCGTGGTGGTCACCTACGCCCAGGTGGCCTCGCACCCCTTCAAACACCGCGAACGGACCGCATCCCGCCGAACACTGGTGATCCTCGACGAGATCCACCACGGCGGGGACGCCAAGAGCTGGGGCGACGGCATCCGTGAGGCGTTCGACGACGCCGAGCGTCGGCTCTCGCTGACCGGCACCCCCTTCCGCTCGGACGACAGTCCCATCCCGTTCGTCACCTACGAGCCCGATGGCCAGGGCCATCAGCGGTCGAGGGCGGACCACTCCTACGGCTACGCTGACGCCCTGGCCGACGGCGTCGTGCGGCCCGTCGTCTTCCTGGCCTACTCCGGCGAGGCCCGCTGGCGCACGAACGCCGGCGAGGAGTTCTCCGCCCGGCTCGGCGAACCGCTCAGCGCGGACCAGAACTCCCGCGCCTGGCGGGTCGCCCTGGACCCCCATGGCGACTGGATGCCGGCGGTGCTCCAGGCCGCGCACACCCGACTCCGGCAGATCCGGGCCGGCGGCGTCCCCGACGCCGGCGGGCTGGTGATCGCCACCGACCAGGAACGCGCTCGCGAGTACGCGGCGCTGCTGACGGAGATCACGGGGCGTGCCCCCGTCGTCGTCCTGTCCGACGATCCCACTGCCTCGAGCCGGATCGGCGCGTTCTCCGCTTCGACGGACGAGTGGATGGTCGCCGTCCGCATGGTGTCGGAGGGGGTGGACGTGCCGCGGTTGTGTGTGGGCGTGTACGCCACCAGCGCGTCGACCCCCCTGTACTTCGCCCAGGCCATCGGGCGGTTCGTCCGGTCGCGGAGGCCCGGGGAGACCGCGTCGGTGTTTCTGCCGTCGGTCCCGGTCCTGTTGCAGCTCGCGTCGCAGATGGAGGCCCAGAGGGATCACGTCCTGGGCAAACCCCACCGCGAGGAGGGGCTCGAGGACGAACTCTTGGCCCAGGCCAACCAGCAGCAGGACGAACCCGACACCGCCGACGAGGAGGACAGGGGATACATATCCCTCGGAGCGGACGCGGAGCTCGATCAGATCGTCTACGAAGGGTCCTCCTACGGCACCGCCACCTTCGCCGGGAGCGAGGAGGAGGCCGACTACATCGGGCTGCCGGGTCTGCTGGGTGCCGATGACGTCAAGGCGCTCCTGCGCCAGCGGGAGAAGGAGCAGATCCGGCGGACCTCCGGCGAGGTCACCGCATCCGGGCCCGTCGCCGTGGTGGGCGTGGGAACGGATCCGGCCATCTCCGGCACCACCTTGCCGGGAAACGCCGGCGGCCCGGGCGCGCACGCGGGCGCGGCGGCCGCCCGGGTGGCCTCCGCGGCGGAGCTGAAGGACCTCCGGCGGCAGCTCAACACGCTGGTCTCGGTGTACTCCGGCCGTCTGGGCAGGTCCCACGGCGCGATCCACACGCAGCTGCGCAACGCCTGCGGGGGTCCACCGGTGCCGATGGCCTCGGCCGATCAGATCCGGGAGCGAATCTCCTTGCTGCGGAGCTGGTGACCGGCGGGAGTCCCGCGACCCCACCTCCGATACCGGAAGAAGGGCCCCGCCGCCGGCGGGGCCCTCTTTCGCTATCCGGGGTCAGTCCAGGTAGTCGCGCAGGACCTGGGATCGCGAGGGGTGACGCAGTTTCGACATGGTCTTGGACTCGATCTGGCGGATCCGCTCGCGCGTGACGCCGTAGACCTGCCCGATCTCGTCGAGCGTGCGGGGCAGCCCGTCGGTGAGGCCGAAGCGCAAGCGCACAACGCCCGCCTCGCGCTCGGAGAGGGTGTCGAGAACGGAGCGGAGCTGGTCCTGCAGGAGGGTGAAGCTCACGGCGTCCACGGCCACCACGGCCTCGGAGTCCTCGATGAAGTCGCCGAGCTGCGAGTCGCCCTCGTCACCGATGGTCTGGTCGAGCGAGATGGGCTCTCGCGCGTACTGCTGGATCTCCAGCACCTTCTCGGGGGTGATGTCCATCTCCTTGGCGAGCTCCTCCGGGGTGGGCTCGCGGCCCAGGTCCTGGAGGAGCTCCCGCTGGATGCGGCCGAGTTTGTTGATGACCTCCACCATGTGGACCGGGATCCGGATGGTGCGGGCCTGGTCGGCCATGGCGCGTGTGATGGCCTGGCGGATCCACCACGTCGCGTAGGTCGAGAACTTGTACCCCTTGGTGTAGTCGAACTTCTCCACAGCGCGGATCAGGCCGAGGTTGCCCTCCTGGATGAGGTCCAGGAACGCCATTCCGCGACCGGTGTACCGCTTGGCAAGGGACACGACGAGGCGGAGGTTGGCCTCGAGCAGATGGTTCTTGGCGCGGACCCCGTCCCGCTCGATCCACTTGTAGTCCCGTCGCTGGGCGGTGGTGAGCTTCTCACCGCGCTCCGCGACCTGCGCCATGAACCAGGTGGCGTAGAGGCCGGCCTCGATCCGCTTGGCCAGCTCGACCTCCTCCTCGGCGTTGAGCAGGGCGACCTTGCCGATCTGCTTGAGGTAGGCGCGGACGGAGTCGGCGGACGCGGTGAGCTCGGCGTCCTTGCGGGCCTGGCGGAGGGCCTCGGACTCGTCCTCGTCCCAGACGAAGTCTCCCGACGCCTTGTCCTTGGCGGTGGGGCCGTCCTTGGTCTCCTCGTCGGCCTCCGCGTCCTCGACGTCGACGACGTCGACCTCGACGTCCTCGAGTTCGGCGGTGTCCGGTTCGACCTCGAGGGCCTCGACGGGTGCGTCATCGATCGGCGCGGCGTCCGCGGGCTCGCCCGCACCCGCCGTCTTCTTGGCCGCGGTCTTCTTCGCGGCGGTCTTCTTGGCTGCCGTCTTCTTGGCGGGAGCGGTCTTCTTGGCCGCGGTCTTCTTGGCGGCAGCGGTCTTCTTCCCGGGTGTCCTGCTCGCCGAGGTCTTCTTGGCGGGGGCCTCGCCCGTGACCTCTGTGTCCGACGGATCGCCGCTCATCGCGGAATCCGAACTGGTGGTCTTCGTGGCTGCCACAAACGCCCCTTCACAACCGGTGATTCGATGGGAAACGGGGATCGACGCCGCACAGTGTGCCGACTCGCGAGCCGTCCGCCTTGCGGTACCGGTCCCGTCCCCGGCCGGTAGGTGATACCGGCCTGCGCCATTGTAACGAGGATCCGGTCCGGAGGTCGCATCAGGCGCTGTCGCCGAGGGATCAGTGGTCGGACGGGGACACCGTCGCGTCCAGGTCCAGCAGTCCGGTGCTCGCCGCCGCGTACAGGGCGGCCCCGATGATCCCGGCGTCGCCACGTCGGACCGCCACGCGAACCGGGGTACGGTTCTCCAGCAGCGGGAACCACTCCTCGGCGGCCTCGCTGATCGCGCCCCCGATGACGAAGGCGCGCGGCCAGAGCAGGTCCTCGAGGGACCGCAGGACGTTGGACACGTGCGGTGCCCACTGCTCGTAGGTCAGCCCGTCACGATGCCGCACCGCCGCGGAGGCGAGGTGTTCGGCCTCGTCGACCCCCCGACCGTCGATGTCGTGGACCAGAAGGTGCCCGAACTCCGTGTTGGGGATCAGATGACCGTTCAGCAGCAGCGCCGACCCGATGCCCGTGCCGAAGGTCAGGAGGATCACCAGGCCGTCCACACCCTCGCCGGCGCCGTAGTGCACCTCCGTGATCCCCGCGGCGTCGGCGTCGTTGAGCATCACCACCGGGCGCCCCGGGAGGTGTTCGGCGAACAGTGCGACGACGTCGCAGCCCACCCAGGAGCCGTCGATGTTGTGGGCGATCCGCGCGATCCCGTCGTGGATGACGCTGGGTAGCGCCACGCCCACCGGTCCGTCCCACCCGAGCTCCTCGACCATCGAGCGGATGACCCCGGCGACGGCGTCCGGTGTCGCCGGCTGCGGGGTCGGGCGTGTCAGCCGGTCGCCGACGAGCTCGCCGGTGCCCAGATCGACCCGGCCGACCTTGATCCCGGTGCCACCGACGTCCACCCCCACGCCGGTGGGGGTGTCCGATTCCTGGGTGCGCTCGGAGGGGCTGGTGGTCGGCATCTCTGGCTCCCGTGGGACGGGCCGCGGGGTCACGGCCGAGGGTTGGAGACCACCGGGCCGGCGGGGCACGATGGGGGCGGGCGAGCACCCGTTCGTCAGAGTATCCGTCCGGTGCGCCGGGGGGCCGGGCCATTCGGAGACGACGAGGGGAGAGGAAGTGTCGGAGCAGACGGTGGAGGGCCTCGCCGGACGAGACCATCCGGTGGATGTCGACGAGTTGAGGGTGTTCGCGGAGCGGCTCGCGGTCTCGGGCGGGGGCGTCGCCCGGCGGATGCTGGAGCGGTTCGACTCCTCGGGGCTCGATCCACGCGCCAAGAGTTCGGCGACCGACCCGGTCACCGTCATCGATACCACCGTCGAGCGGCACCTGCGCGAGCTGGTGAGCACCGAGCGGCCGGGCGACCGGGTCCTGGGTGAGGAGGGCGGCGAGGAGGTCAGCGAGGAGCCCGCGGCCACGGGACGGGGTGTGGTCAGGTGGGTGGTGGATCCGGTCGACGGCACCGTGAACCTCCTCTACGGGATCCCCTTCACGGCCGTCTCCGTGGCCGCCGAGGTCGACGGGGTGGTGGTCGCGGGGGCGGTGCACAACATCGTCACCGGTGAGACCTGGACCGCAGCGGTCGGCCGCGGATCCAGCCTCCGATCCGCCGCGGGAACGGTCACCGAACTCGCCGCGTCATCGTGTGACGATCTGTCGATGGCGCTCGTCGGCACCGGGTTCTCCTACGATGCGGAGATCCGTGCGGAGCAGGGGCGGACGGTCGCGGCCCTTCTCCCGACCATCCGTGACATCAGGCGGTGTGGCTCCGCGGCGTTGGACCTGTGCATGGTCGCCACCGGCCGCGTCGACGCCTACTTCGAGCGCTGCCTCAAGCCATGGGACCACGCGGCCGGGGCGCTGATCGCGGCCGAGGCCGGCGCGATGGTGAGGGTCGCCGCCGACGACGAGGTCCCCACCGTCGCCGCCGCGCCCGGTGTGGCGGAGGAACTCCTGGCCGCGCTCGAGGCCCTCGGGGACCCCGTCAGCAGTTGACCGAGCGCGCCGCGTCCAGCTCGGCGGAGATCGGTTGACGCCCCAGCTTCAGCTCGTCGAGGGCCCCGACGCTCTCGGCCGAGTCCGACAACCGGGAGAAGATCGTCCCGAGCACCAGGTCCACCGACGGATCGGTCCGCCCGTCGGACACCAACTGCATGCACGGCGCCGCGAGCGAGAGCGAGCGCGCGCTCGCCTGGCCGGCCTCCCCGTACCGGATCTGGCCGTGGCACTCCAGATCCTGGGCGTAGATGGGGTCATTGCCGGTGGCGTCGGCCCCCACCGGTTGGAATCCGCGCTCGGCGAGCTGGGCGGCGACCGCGCCCGCCTGCCCGCTCTGCCCGTTCGCGTTGAGCACCCGGATCCTCGTGTCCGACAGCACGGCCGGCTCGACGGAGTCGAGCGCACCGGCGGGTTGCTCCTCCAGGCCCGCCTCCTGCGCGGCCGGCGTCACCGGGCAGGCGGCGGCCTGTGTCGCCGCATCGCTCCCCCTCAGGGCGGTCACCCACACGAGACACCCGAGGACCAGCGCGGCCACCACGAACAGGACGTAGGGGCTGCGCATCCGACCGAACCCCCGAGCGGGGGTCGGACTGGGAGTCGCCTGGGCGCTGAGGTGGACGACCATGAGGGCCTTTCCTGCAGGGGAAACGGTGTCGGAGCCCGGCCCGGGTCCGCTCCATCACTGTAATCGCCGCGCGACCGGGGGCCCGGCGGGGACACGGCCCGCCAGCGCGGATGAAATCCCTGCTGGATTCCGCTAATATGCGGGCGCCGGTCGGTCCACGATCGCACCGTCCGCCCCTCGTCACCAGACCGCTAGAGAAGAGACACATGGCAACCGACTACGACGCACCCCGCCGGACCGAAGCCGACGAGCTGGCCGGCGATTCGCTGGAGGAACTCAAGGCCCGAAGGGCGGAGGGTGCCACCGGCGAGGTCGACGTCGACGAGACGGACACCGCCGAGTCCTACGAGCTCCCCGGGGCGGACCTCTCGGGGGAGGAACTCACCGTCCGTGTGATCCCCGAGCAGGACAACGAGTTCACCTGCGGCGAGTGTTTCCTCGTCCATCACCGCAGCCGGTTCGCCGAGGAGAGGGACGGTCTGCCGATCTGCGTGGACTGCGCCGGCTGATCGTTCAGCTATAGCGCGTGTCCGGCAGGGCGGCCGCGAGGCCCTCCGGGTCGCGAGTACTGATCAGCCAGTAGGGCGTGGGGTCCAGCGGGTCGTCCAGAACGACGATCACCATGGTGGGGACGTAACCGCGATGTACGACGAACGCCTCCGGGTCGAGCTGACGGCCCATCGCGGCCTGCTTCGCGGTCGCGGGCACGACGGCGCTGCGCGCGATCGCCTCGAACGGCAGACGCGCCCGGCCCGCATAGAGGGTTCCTCCGCCCTGACCGTCGGACTCGACCTCGATACTCTCGCGACCGACCGTGATGAAGAGCCAGGCGAACAGGGCGGGCACGACCACGCACAGGAGCCACAGCCACCACGGGGCGCCCAGGATCGAGGCCACCGCGACGACGAGGGCGGTGACGGCGGCCAGCACGAGCCACCACCATCCCGGTACCCGCAATCGTTCCGAGTGAACGGGACGCGGGACACGGTCGGGAGACGGTCGGAGATCATCTTCGGTCACGAGATCAAGACTATCCATCACCCGGGCTCAGCCCGGCAGGAGGGCGGACAGCGATGAACAACCCGGATCACTCCTCCGGAGGCGGGCCGTTGCGTCTACGGAGGTTGGACACGGGCCTCCCGGTGCCGTCCCGCGCCCACCCCTCGGACGCGGGTATCGATCTCTACTCCGCCGAGGATCTCGTGCTGGAGCCCGGACATCGTTCACTGGTGGGCACGGGGGTCTCCGTGGCCATCCCGGACGGATACGCGGGACTCGTCCACCCCAGATCCGGGCTCGCCGCGCGTGCGGGTCTCTCGATCGTCAACGCCCCGGGGACCGTCGATGCGGGATACCGGGGCGAGATCAAGGTCAACCTCGTGAACCTCGATCCGTCCGAGCCGGTGCGGATCGGCCGCGGAGACCGGATCGCACAGTTGCTCATCCAGAGGGTCGAACTCTGGGAGGTCCTCGAGGTCGACGAGCTCGATCAGACCGCCCGGGGCGACCGGGGTCACGGGTCGACCGGCGGTCACCACCGCCTGGCCTGACCGGCGCCATCCGACGTTGGGTAGCGTCAAGAGGCACGGTCCCGTCCGGGACCGGGTCGTACGCGGAGAGGATTCGACCATGTTCGGACGCAAGAAGTCGGTGACCGGGGACCGCGTCGCCGCCGCCCCCGCGGAGCCCGCGGACTCCGCACCGTCCACGACCGGTCCACACGACCGCTCCTCGGTCGGGGACGTGGCGCGGTACTACACCGACCTCGGTTACGGACACATCGATCTCGGTTCCCTGGTGATCGGCGTCCCCAAGGGGCGCGATCTGAACGTCGCGCTGGACCCGAACGGTCAGCCGGAATTCCACGTGGTGACCTCCGTCTCCCGGGTCATCCCGCGCGCCTTCGCCGCGCCGAAGTCCGCAGGGCAGTGGCGGACCATGGTCGCGGGCATGCGGGAGCAACTCGAGGCGCAGGGAGCGGAGGTGACCGTCGTCGACGGCCCGTGGGGTCGTGAACTGGTCGCCGCGATGCCGGGCGCCGTCTTCCGCGCCATCGGGGTCGACGGGCGCAGGTGGACCGCCGAGGTGCGCATCATGGCCACCCCGGAGCTGGCCGAGCAGGCCGCAGAGGAGGGCCGGGAGGTCTTCGCGCACCTCATGATCAACCGTGGTGACGGGCCGATGCCGGTCCGCGAGGCGCTGCCCCTGACCATCCCCGACGAGATCCAGCAGGCGCTGGTCAAGGCGCAGTCGCAACTCGCGGCGCAGCAGCAGGCGCAGGCCTACCAGCAGCAGATGGCGGCGGGTCAGCAGGGTCAGGCCGCGCCGCAGGTCCGGCCCCAGGCCGCACACAACCAGGCCCAGGCCGCACAGTCCCAGGCCCCCTCGTCTCCCCAGGCCCCGCCGTCAACACCGTCACCGGGCAAGGCCCAGCAGCAGCCCGGGTCGCCCCCGCGCAGAGACGCCGGCGCCATGGACCGACTCCGCACCTCCGACGACCTCTGACCCCGCCCACGCGCTGAGAGGCAAGCCATGTCCGTCACGCGGATGTTCAAAGGACTCTCGTCCCGCCTGACCGCGCCGCTCGAGTCCCTCGACGCCGTGGACCTGGCCGGGCGGGTGCAGGGACTCTGCAGCTCGCCCGTCGAGAGTGCGCAGCGAGGTGAACTGGTGACTCTGGTCGGGCGGGTGCGCACGGTCTTGTCCGGCGGGGGAGAGCAGTTCCTGGGTGTGACCGCGGAGGTCTACGACGGCACGGGGGCTGTCGACGTCTGTTGGCTGGGGCGTCGATCGATTCCGGGAATCGACACCGGCCGGTTCATCAAGGTGACCGGCCGCATCGGCGTCCGCTCCGGCCAGAAGATCATGTTCAATCCACGCTACGAGTTGCTCAGCGGACAACCGGGCGCGGGACGCGGAGGAGAAGCGTGACCGAGTCTGAACGCGCGGGGGATCAGGCCTCCACCGAGAACACCGGGGACGCCCCCGCCGTGGACACGCCACCTGAGCGGAAGTCCGCGTTCGGTGACCCGGACGCCTCGCTGCTCGAGCAGATGGGCGGTGTCCGCGGGCTCGTCTACTCCTCGATCCCGATCCTGACCTTCGTCCCGGTCAACGGGTTCTGGGGGCTGACGGTGGCGATCTGGGCCGCGCTCGGTGTGGCGGTCGCCATGCTGGCATGGTCCCTGGTCAGACGGGAGAACCCCCAGCCGGCGATCTCCGGGTTCATCGGTGTCGCGATCGGTGTGCTGATCGCCTGGCGGACAGGCGACGCGAAGGGGTACTTCCTCTACGGCATCATCACGCAGGCGGTGTACGGCGGGGCGTTCGCGCTGTCCGCGCTCGTGCGCTGGCCACTCGTCGGCGTGATCTGGGGGTTGATCGACGGTAGGGGGATGGCGTGGCGTCGGAACCCGCATGCGCGACGGTGGTACGCCATCGCCACCTGGATCTGGGCCGGGCTCTTCGCGATCCGTGCCGTCCTGCAGTACGCGCTCTACCTGAACGACGAGGTCAACTGGCTCGGGGCCGCGCGGATAGCCATGGGGTGGCCGCTGGCCCTGGTGGCGTTCGCCGCGACGATCTGGGCTGTCCGACGGGCGATGGCCCATGAGAACGAGCCCGCTGCGGCCCGGGACGCCTCCGACGAGTGATCCCCGATCCACCAGTGGGAGAGGGCTGCCGCCGTGCACACGAGAACTGCCCCCGACGGAATCGTCGGGGGCAGTTCCCGTGGGAGCGGGTCACCGGTCGCCCGCGAGTGCACGGGACGCGGCGATCAGACCGCGCTGGTGGCCATGCGCGAGAAGTCGCTCGGACCGGTGATGGTGCGATAGGCGTACACGGATGCCAGGGCGGCGACAGGGGCCGCCACCAGCAACCCGACGAGCAGGGCCAGGGCACCGGCGATGACGATGAGGATGTTGAGCAGGGCGAGGGCGAAGAGGTTGCCGGCATCGGACTTGATCGCGTTGACGCTGGATTTCATCGCGTCGATGGCGGTCATGTTGCGGTCCACGACGAAGTGGAGAGTCCAGTAGAGGAAGAACGCGACCACGATCCCGGGGATGATCAGCAGGATGAACCCGATGGTCGTCGCGATGGCCACGAGGATCGCCGCGAGGACGAACGCCCCGAAATTGTGCAGCTTGAAGAAGTCGCCGATCTCCGGCTTGTGGCCGTCGACCTCGAGCAGGGCGCCCCGGATGAGGAAGGCCTGGAACACCAGGCTCACCGCGATCGTGAGGATCGAGCCCAGGAACGCCACCGACTCCGACTGCGAGTTCTGGATCCAGCTCCCCACGCCGTTGGCGACGAACATGATCAGCATGATCAGAACCCACGGCAGGGGATTGTTCTTGAACATCTGCCAGCCCGCGCCGATGGCGTCGGTCGCGGACACCTTGCCGGACATCATCGTCCCGTCTGCCGGGCCGGACTGGGGGTAGGCGTCCCCGTAACCGTGGCCCCCGTAGGGCTGCTGACCGAAGCCCTGGGCGTCACCCTGGGCTCCGTATGGCTCCCCGCCCCAGCTCTGGTGGGTAGGGCCGGGGCCGTTCGGATCGTTCGGGTACCCGCCCTGCGGCGGTGTGCCTCCGGTGGTCATGGCATCTCCATCTCTCGTCGGTTCGGTGGCGCGGAACTGGTGTGAATGATATTTCCACTTATCCGCGTCCGAACCTAGTCCCGCCACGGCGTTTTTGGGAGAGGCACTTCAGGGGAAAGGCAGGTCACACGACAGAGCCCCGTCGAGGATGTCGACGGGGCTCTGTCTCCGGTGTCCGGAACGGGGTGTCAGACGTTGGCGTGGATCTCCACAGCCTGAGCGACCCCGGCCACGGTGCCGGCGATCTTGACGGCCTCCCAGGCCTGCTCCTTGGTGATGCCCTCCTTGCGGATGACGTCATCGTGCGCGGCGGTGCAGTTCTCGCAGCCGTTGATGGTCGAGACGGCCATGGACCAGAGCTCGAAGTCTGCCTTCTCCACGCCAGGGTTGGCGATGATGTTCATCCGCAGGCCCATCCGGACCTGGGTGTAGTCGTCGCCCAGGAACTCCTTGGCGCGGTAGACCACGTTGTTCATGGCCATGATGGACGCGGCGCCCAGGGCGGCGTTGAACGCCTCCTCGGTCAGGTGCTCGCGCGCCTCATCGGCGATCTCGGACAACACGGTCTCCGACCGGGTCGCCGCGGCGGTGGCCAGGAAGGTGCCCCACAGCTGCTGGGGCGTCAGCTCGGTGGAACGCGCCAGTGAGCCGAGGTTGAGCTTGAGATCCTTCGCGAACTCGGGGAGTCCGGACTTCAGGTTCTCGATGCTCACTTGATCCCCTCCTGCAGCATGTCCATCTTGTTGATGTTCTTCGTCGGGTCGTTCTTCTGCCAGTTGCAGGCGCAGACCTCGGACGACTGGAGCGCGTCGAGCACCCGGAGCACCTCGTCCACGTTGCGGCCCACGGCGTCCGGCGTCACGGAGACGAACTGGATGACGTTGTCCGGGTCGACGATGAAGGTGGCCCGGTCGGCGACCCCGTCCGCGTTCTCCACACCGAGCTCACGGATCAGCTCGTGCTTGATGTCGGACAGGAGCGGGAACGGCACACCCTTGAGCTCGTCGTTGGTCGCGCGCCAGTTGAAGTGCGCGAATTCGTTGTCGATGGAACCGCCGAGGATCTGCGTGTCGCGGTCCTGGAAGTCCTCGTCGAGCTTGCCGAACGCGGCGATCTCCGTGGGGCACACGAAGGTGAAGTCCTTCGGGTAGAAGAAGATCACGCGCCACTTGCCGGCGTAGGACTGGTTGGTGATCGTCTCGAAGTAGTCCTCGGGCTGCTGGGCGTTGACCTGCTGGAGGTCCCCGCCCTTGAGCGCGGTGAGAGTGAAGTCGGGGAACTGGTCACCGATGGTGAGAATAGCCATGTGTCCTCCTGAAGTTGGTGGCCGTCATTCAACGGGCAGCAGAGACTATGCCGGACATCCGGTAAGAGGTAAAGCCTAATGAGGCCAAGATCACTTATAGGGGGGAGCAAATAATCATCGACGGCGGGCTATCGATCGCTCTACACTCATCGACATGGCCAATCAGCGGTTCGTTCCGAGCGTGACACAGCTCAGGGTGTTCCTCGCCGTCGCGGAACGCCTTCACTTCCGAAGTGCAGCTGAGGAGTTGGGAATGAGTCAACCCTCCCTCTCCCAGGCCCTCGCGACACTGGAGGAGGGGTTGCGCGTCCATCTGGTCGAACGCAGCACCAGGACCGTGCTCGTCACACCGGTCGGGCACCAACTCCTCCCGTTCGCGCGGGCGGCGGTGGGTGCGATGGACGCCGTGGCCGACATCGCCGCGGGCAGCGGCGGCCCGATGTCGGGGGACGTCCGGATCGGTGTGATCCCCACGGCCGCCCCGTACCTGCTGCCGGGGCTTCTTCCCGCTCTTACCGACCGCTTCCCGGATCTGCGGCCGCGGATCGTCGAGGACCAGACCGCGCGACTGCTCGAGCAGCTGCGATCGGGTGCGCTCGACGTGGCGATCATGGCCCTGCCGACAGACGCGGCGGGCGCGGCGGGCATGCCGCTGTACACCGAGCCGTTCGCGCTCCTCGTCCCGGCCGGCCACCCGCTCGACGGGCGGGAGGACCTCTCATTGGAGGCGCTCGTGGATCTGCCCCTCCTCATGCTCGACGAGGGGCACTGCCTGCGCGACCAGACGGTGGACCTGTGTCGGCGGGTCTCGGCTCCGATCCTGGGCCGCGGCGGGTCGCGCGCGGCGTCCCTGACCACCGCGGTGAGATGCGTCGCGGGGGGACTCGGGGTGATGATCGTTCCGGAGTCCGCAGTGGTGTCCGAGAGCCGCGACCCAGGACTCGGAGTGGCCAGGTTCCGCGAGCCCGCCCCCGGCCGGACGATGGGCCTGGTGCTCCGAACGGCAACCGCCGACGACGACGCCTACACCGAACTCGGCAGCGTGATCACCGGGGTCGCCCAGCGGCTGTTCGGTGCGGTTCCCGCCTGACGGGTCGTCCGTCGCTGTCGACCGACGGGTCCGGTCTCGACGACTCCAGGCGCCGGACCGCCTTCAGGAAGCGGGCCCGTAGCGCCTGTGTCCGTCGTACCCACGCACGCTGGTGGGCGACGAACATCGCACGGCCCTCGGGCGACTCCACCGGGATCGGATCCAGTCCCCAGGCGGAGAGGTCATACGGGGAGGACCTCATGTCGACCTCGCGGGCGTCGAATGCGGCGACCAGCGAGTCCCGCAGGAGCTCGCCAGGCGCACCGGCCTCCATGGCCGCGACGTGCGAGTAGAGATCCATGCCGGAGTGCAGACAGGCCGGCTGCTCGTTTCGGACCTGCGCCTCGCGGGAGAGCGCGTGCTGGTTGAGGGGGACGGCCGGCTCGGCGAAGAACCGAAGTGCGTCGAAGTGTGTGCAACGCAGCCGGGATTCCTCGACGACCTCATCGATGCGCGAGTGCGGCACCCGTAGAGGGATCTGGCGGTGGCGGACGTCGTCGTCTCCACTGCGGTAGAGCATGGCCCATTCGTGGAGACCGAAGCACCCCATGGCACCGGGCCTCGAGGCGGTGGCCTCGACGATCGCGCGTGCTCGCGCGATCCGCGGGGCGCAGCGGGCCAGGACGGATTCGGGGTTTACGATCAGACCGGTCCGGCCGTGGAGTGAGGCCCGCTCGTAGTGGCGCCAGTCGACCCGCTCGGTCAGGTGGGCGTTCTCCAGGATGATGCCGGGGCCGGGGTGCCAGCGACGGACGGTGGCGACGCTCGTCCGGTAGTAGGTGAAGAGGAAGTCCGCGACCGGGTGGGGCTCACCTCGTCGTCGTCGCTCGAGGTGATCTCCGGTCACCGAATCCACGGCCCCGGTATGCCGGAATTCCAGCGCGCGCCAGAGGGCCTCGGGCAGGAGTACGACGTCGGGTGTGCGACCGCTCCCGGTCACGTACGTGGCTTCTTCTTGGGGCGGTGCACCCGGGACCGGGCCGGCCGTCGGGACCGCGCCGGGGGAGCGGGTTCCCGCCGGCGCCGGGGTGGCGTGATCTCCGGCCCGAAGAGGTCGTCGAGCAGAGCATCGGCGCGTGGTCCGGTGGGGTCGACGACCTCGACGATCATGCCCACCTCGCGCGCGAGCGCACTGATCCTGGCGACCTCGGACGGTCTGACCACCGCCGCCACCACCCCGGCGGTGTCGTCCCCCCGCCCGGTGCGGCCTGAGCGGTGGACGAGATCTTCGACGGAATGCGGCGGGCCGACGTGGATGACGTGGCCGATCCGGTCGAGGTCGAGTCCGCGCCCGGCGAGGTCGGTGCTCACCAGGACCCGGACGTTGCCCGAGGCGAGATCGGCGAATGCACCGGCGCGCCTGGTGGGGGAGGCGGAACCCGCCACTCCGGCCGCGGGGACGCCGGTGGCGGCGATCGACGCGCGCAACTGCTCGACCGCGTCTCGGCGGGTGACGAAGAACAGTGCCCGTCGGCACCGGGCGGCCAGATCGACCGCGTAGGAGTCGGGATCGGGTGCGGAGACGACGATCAGTCGTCGGGGTGCTCCCGCCGCGGCGACGGGTCCCGGTGAGGGGTGGGTGGGGGAGTCCACCCGGTGGATGCACAGCCCCGGTCGCCGGCGTCGCAGGGCGTCCTCGACCCCGGGGTCCGCCGTGGCCGTGGTCGACAATAGGGTCGCGTCATCGCAGTCGGCGAGCAGAACCGCCGTCTGTTCGCCGAAGGACTGCCCCAACAGATGATCCGCCTCGTCCAGGACGAGGACCCGGACGTCCGAGGTGGAAATGGCTCCGGTCCGGATCAGATCGGTGAGGCGACCCGGGGTTCCCACCGCGATGTCGACCGGCGCCACCAGGGTCCGGCGATCCTTGGACAGGGGCTGACCGCCGACGAACGTGGCCACGCGGAGGCCCGCGCCCGCACCGACCTCGGCGAGTACCTCAGCGTTCTGCACCGCCAGCTCGCGGGTCGGCGCGACCACGACGGCACGCGGGCGACCGGGCAGGCTCGGGGCCCCGGCCAGACGATGCGCCACGGCGACGGCGAACACCAGGGTCTTGCCGGAGCCGGTCGGAGCGACCGCGAGGAGATCTCGGCCGGCCACCGCGTCCTCGAGCGCGACGGCCTGGATGGCGCTCGCGGCACCGTCGACAAGGGTGGAGACGGCGTGTCTGAGCGGGACCGACACGCCGAACTCGGCGAGAAGGCGGCCCAGATCTGTCCGAGCCGAGCCGGTCAGGCCCGCACCTCCGTACGATCGCCGCTCCACAGAGTGTGGAAGCTACCCTCCCGGTCGGTCCGCAGGTAGGTGTGGGCCCCGAAGAAGTCGCGCTGACCCTGGATGAGTGCGGCGGGAAGTCGCTCGGTCCTGAGCCCGTCGTAGTAGGCCAGTGCGGCGGAGAATCCGGGCGCCGGGATCCCCGCGGAGACCGCCGTGGTGACGACGCGCCGCCAGCTGTCGACGCAGTCGGCGAGCGCCTCGGCGAAGTACGGGGCCGCCAGCAGTGTGGGGAGGTCGGCGTTCTCGGCGTATGCCTCACGGATGCGGTCGAGGAAGGTGGCGCGGATGATGCACCCCCCGCGCCAGATCGTGGCCAGATCGCCCCGCGCGACATCCCACCCGTACTCAGCGGTGGCGGCGGTGATCTGGTCGAAACCCTGGGCGTAGGCGATGACCTTCGACGCATACAGCGCCCGTCGGACGTCCTCGATGAACTCGGCGCCGGTCTCGCGCGGGCTCGACACGGCACCTGAAGGCAGTGCCCGGCCCGCCTCGCGCTGCGGAACCGAACTGGACAGGGCGCGCGCGAAGACCGCCTCCGCGATGCCTGTCACAGGCACTCCCAGGTCGAGAGCGGACTTGACCGTCCAGCGGCCGGTCCCCTTCTGTCCCGCGCGGTCGACGATCACGTCGACCAACGGCGCCCCGGTCTCGGCGTCCACCTGGGCCAGCACCTCCGCGGTGATCTCGATGAGGTAGGAGTCGAGCTCGCCGATGTTCCACTCGCGGAACACGTCGGCCATGGCCGCCGGCTCGATGCCGGCCACACCGCGGAGGAGGTGATACGCCTCCCCGATGAGCTGCATGTCCGAGTACTCGATCCCGTTGTGCACCATCTTCACGAAGTGGCCGGAGCCGTCCTCGCCGATGTGGGTGCAGCACGGGGTCCCGTCCACCTTCGCGGAGATGTCCTCCAACATCGGCCCGACCACCTCGTAACTCGAGGCCGGTCCACCCGGCATGATCGACGGGCCCTCGAGTGCGCCCTCCTCACCGCCGGAGATCCCGGCGCCGATGAATCGGATCCCCCGCTCGGCCATCGCCTTCTCCCGGCGGATGGTGTCGGTGTAGAGGGAGTTGCCGCCGTCGATGATGATGTCGCCCTCGTCGAACGCGTCGGCGAGGGCCTCGATCACCGCGTCGGTGGGTCCACCGGCCTGAACCATCACGAGCGCTCGCCGCGGGGACCGCAGGGCGGCCGCGAACTCCTGGATCGTCTCGGTGCGGACGAAATCGCCGTCTCCGCCGTGCTCCTCGAGGAGGGCGTCGGTCTTCCCGGCGGAGCGGTTGTGGACGGCGACCGTATACCCGTGGCGGGCGAAGTTACGGGCGATGTTCGAGCCCATCACGGCGAGTCCGGTGACTCCGATGTCGGCGGTGCCGTTGGTGTCTGAGGTCGGCTGCGCATCCTCGCGCTCAGTACTCATGCGTCCCAGACTAGTCCACGGGCCGCCGAGCGATGGACCTGCGTCGATGAGAGATCGGGGCATTGCCGGGGGGGCGCTGGACCCCGATTGCTTGCTGACATATCAGTGGTGCACTGAGTGCACTGATTCCCGCAGCGGACAGAAAAACCTTGGATACAGGAGGTGGCCTGTTGTAACACTTATTACCGGGCCTGGACACCGGTCTACCCGCGGAACGGGGGGAAACGCGCCGCGGACCGGCACCGGTGGGTGGTTGGCCCTGAACGGGAAGTGATCATCGAGGGGGAAGCAGCAGACATGACCAGTTCCATGCTGCCCACACAGGCGGTGGGTTCGTGCACGGTGTTCGACGACACAGTCGAGGTGCTCGCGGGTTTCAGGCCGGGATACCCGAAGTTCTATTCGATCGCGGATCTCGGTACACAGTCCCGCCGTCGGTGGGTTCCTCTGGACCGAGCCGTGGACAGCGGGCGGGTCGAGACGATGTTCCGCGACTACTTCGCGGAGTCCGGGGACATCCGCTTCTCGACCTATCTGGTCGCGGATGCGTTCGCCCACGGGGTGATCGGTCGCGCGGTCGCGAGCTTCGTCACCATCGGCCGCGTGTGGGACACCGGAGCGGAGAACCTCGCGGTCCGTACCGACATCGAGGGGGGACTCGACTGGGCGGGTGTCCGCGACACCACGTTGCGGGTCCTGGGCGACGACCCGAAGGCGGGTTGTCCGGGGACCGTGGTCCTGCCGTGCGAACAGGCGCTCGCGCAGTGGTTGGCCTGTCGTTCGCGGATGACCCTGGGGCCGGTGTTCGACGGCCTCGCCCGTGTGAGCAACTGCAGCGTCGAGACCCTCTGGTCGGTGGTCGGGGAGTGCGTGCTGGGTGCCGCGACCATCGTTCCGACCTTCGCCGACTCGAGTGCCGAGACCGGGTACCGCCGCGGCCAGTTCGTCCTGCAGGCGCTCCACGACTCGGGTCTCGCGGTCCGCAAGCGCAGCGCGCTCCCGCGAACGCCCGGGGCGGGACCGATCCCCGTTCGCGACCGGGGCTGGCGCTCGGTCCGCTGAGCCCCTTCCGACTCCACGCGACGGGGGCGAAGGCGCGGTAGCGTCGGTGCCTGAGTCGCCCGGATCGCCCGGGTCGGGAGAAAGAGGTCCGATGTCCGAGACGGTCGACAACGAGTTCATCACGATGATCCGGGCCGGGGCCGGTGCGGGCTTCGGTGGCGGGATCGGGATGGACTACCTCGAGATCACCCCGGACAGGGTGGTGGTGTCGGTGGCGGTCGGACCGCACCTGCTCCAGCCCTACGGGATCGTCCACGGCGGCGTCTACTGCGCCATCGCCGAGGAGGTCGCGAGTGTGGCGGGCGCCGTGTGGCTCGGTAACGAGGGCAAGGTGGTCGGGGTCAACAACTCGACCGACTTCCTGCGGGCGGTCACCGAGGGCACCCTCACGGCCACCGGCACCCCCGTGCACCGCGGCCGCACCCAGCAACTGTGGCGGGTGGAGATCACCGGTGACGACGGCCGGACCGCCGCCGTGGGTCAGGTCCGGCTCGCGAACCTCCAGTAGGCGGCGCCGGAGCCCGGACACGCGCCCGGCAGGATGCCGCCGGGCGCGTGGCGTCACTCACTGATCGATGTGGTCTCCACCGCCCGGTCCCGGTCCTCCTCCGCCGACCGGGCCTTCTCGTGTGCCGCGACCCGCTCGATCGCCTGTCGGCCGTAGACCCACTGTTGGGTGGACGTCAGCTGGGAGCGGTGGTCACCGCCCATGTTCATCCCCCAGGACAACATGGTGGTCAGGCGGTTCTTGAAGCCGATGAGGTACGCGAGGTGCACCACGAGCCACATGACCCAGGCGATGAAACCGGAGATCTCCAGCCTTCCCATCTTCACCACCGCGCTGTAGCGGGAGATGGTGGCCATTGAACCCTTGTCGAAGTACTTGAACGGCGGGCGTTCGGCGGGGGACCGGCCCTTCTCGACCTCGGCCGCGATCTGCTTCGCGGCGTACTTGCCGCCCTGGATCGCGACCTGTGCGACTCCGGGGAGTTTGTCGAGACTCATCATGTCACCGACCACGAAGATCTCGGGGTGGCCGGGCAACGAGAGATCCTTCTGTACCAGGACGCGGCCCGCGCGATCGATCTCCGCCTCCGTCTGGTCGGCGAGCATCTTGCCGAGGGTGCTGGCCTGGACGCCGGCGGACCAGATCTTGCAGGTGGCGTCGATCCTGCGGACCGAACCGTCCGGATCCTTGACCTCGATCCCGAGCTGGTCGACGTCGGTCACCATGGCGTTGAGCTGGATCTCGACGCCCATCTTCTCCAGCCGTGCGCGAGCCGCGTTGCCGAGCTTGTTGCCGAACGGCGGGAGGACGGCGGGGGCCGCGTCCAGGAGGATCACCCGGGCGGAGGCGGGGTCGATACGGCGGAACGTGTTCTTCAAGGTGTGCTGGGCCAGCTCGGCGACCTGCCCGGCCATCTCGACACCGGTCGGTCCCGCACCCACGATGATGAACGTCAACAGGCGGCGGCGCTCCTCCTCGTCCTCGGTGACCTCCGCCTGCTCGAAGCATCCGAGGATCCGACTGCGCAGCTCGAGCGCGTCGTCCACGGTCTTCATGCCGGGCGCCCACCGCTCGAAGTGGTCATTGCCGAAGTACGACTGATTGGCCCCGGCGGCCACGATCAGGCTGTCGTACCCGAGGTCGAATCTGATGTGGCCTGCGGAGGCGAAGACGGTCTTCGAGGCGACGTCGATCCTGGTGACGTCGCCGAGGATGCAGGTGACGTTCTTCTGATCGCGCAGGATGAGCCGCGTGGGCGGGGCGATCTCGCCCACGGACAGGATGCCGGTCGCGACCTGGTAGAGAAGCGGCTGGAAGAGATGATGCCCGGTCTTCGCGACCAGGGTGACGTCCACATCGGCCTTCTTGAGCTGCTGGGCTGCGAAGAGCCCACCGAAGCCGGAGCCGATGATGACGACGCGGTGCCGGCGTCCGGCCGGTGCGGTGGCGGTGACCTGGTCGTGTGCGGGCTCGGTCATGGCGGCTCCTGGTGAAGGTGAGGCTGTCGCGGTGAGCGCGGGGGCTCCCCGATCGGCGTCCTCGGCGGGTCGCGCGCGGGGACGACTCCTCAGGGTAGTGGTATGCGCACGTCGGTGCACACGTGGCGGGCTCGCCGCGGTGAACGATCCCCCCGTCGCGCCTGACCCGCCAGGGCGACGTGCGGCGGTACCGTCCCACTGACGACACCCCTGAGGAGGGACCCGGTGGTCAGACTCGAACCGCAGACCGTCGACCTGGACCGTTGGCCCGCACTCGAGGCGCCCTCGGGACCCGGCGGCCAGTCCGCGGTGGAGGTCGCGCAGGCGCTGAGGCGGTCGACCAGGGAAATCGGCCTGAGGATCGACTACCCGGACTCGACGGCGGCGGGGGAGTACGACGCCCCGGCCCGGGTGCTCCTCCGGGATCCCGAGCCGTTCTGGGCGCGGCTCGCCTCGGCCGGTGTCCTCGGTCTGGGCGAGTCGTACATGGCCGGTGAGTGGACGACCACCGACCTCGGCGCGGTGATCGGGATCCTCGCGCCGTGGATCGCCGGGAACCCCGACTGCGCCCACCCGGGTGAACGTGCTTTCGGGCGCGACGGTCGCGGGACCCCCGGCGGGGGGCGTAGGCGGGGTGGACCGGTGGTGGTGGAGCTCGAGGATTCCGTTCCCGGTGCCCTCACGTCCCTCTACACCGACGAGACGATGTCGACGGCGGGTGCGGTGTTCGCCTCCGGAGCGCGGACCCGGGTACGGCTGGACGACGGAACCGACGTGGTCCACCTCGAGGCCCCGGCATCGCCTCCCCGGCGCAACGACCTGGGCGACGCCCAGCGTCGATCAGTCGACACCCTGCTCACCCTGGCGGGGGTCGGCGCCGGCTCCCGCGCCCTTGTCGTCACGCCCGGGTGGGGTGAGTTGCCGATGCGGGCCGCCGAGCGTGGCGCGCACGTGCGGACGATGACCGCCTCGACCGAGCGATTGTCCGCGCTCGGATCGAGATTCGCCGCGGCGGGGCTCCGCGACGAGATCACCCTCTTCCTGGGGGGGCCGGCGGACGCGCGGGGGGGTGTCGACGCAGTGGTCGCGGTCGACCCCGGGGTCACCGCTGGTGTGGCCGGTTACCTGGAGGTGCTGGACACGGCCGAGCGGCTGTTGGTGGGTGGCGGCAGGCTCGCGATCGCGGGAGTGGTGTCCGCGGAGCGCCCCAGGCCGGCGGTCGTCGAACTCGCCGCATGGGGTTCGCGGTACGTCTCCGACGCGGGCCCGGTGGTGTCCTGGGCCGAACTGGCCGCGGCCGTGGAGCGCTCTCCGCGGTTGCGCCTGCTCGGTCGGATCGAGGCGACGGCCCACCATGCCGAGACGGTGAGGTTGTGGTCCGAGACGTTCGCGCTCCGGGGGCGGGATGCGGCGGCTCTGGGATTCGACGCCGTCTACCGCCGGATGTGGGCGTTCCACCTCGCGGCGCTGGAGGCCGGGTTGCGACGGGGGTGGCTCGAGTCCGTCCAGGTGGTCGCCACGGCCGAAACCACCCTGAATCGTCGGGAGGGGACGCCGAGGTCCTAGGGTTCGTTCATGAGCAACTTCCTCACCCCGGTCGCGATCTGGTTCGGTCGTCAGGACGCCACGCGCGAGAACTCCCATCTCGTCGTGACGGTCGACAAGTGGATGAACAGGGTGTCCGGCGGGCGTGTCCCGCTCCTCCGGGTGGCGGGACTGCCCACTCTCACACTGCATGTCCCGGGGCGTAAGACCGGAGAGGTGCGGGATACGCCACTGCTGTGTGCGTCGTGGCGCAACGGACTGGTGATCGTCGGCTCCAACTGGGGCGGCGAGAAGACGCCGGCGTGGGTGTACAACCTCCGTGCGGCGAGGGAAGGGGAGGTCGCCGTATCGGTCTACGGCGCCAGGCTCATCGTGGACGTGAGAGAGGTGTCGGAGGCCGAGCGGGCCTCGGCCTGGGACGCCGCGGTGAAGGTGTGGCCGAACTACGAGATCTACGCCACCCGCACGAGCAGGCAGCTGCCGATCTTCCACCTGACCCCCCGGCTCTGACCGTCACCGGTTCGGATCGGGGTCCCGGTCATCGCCGGGCGACCATGTTGAGCGCCGTCGCCGTCAGGACCGGATCGCCGTCCTGATTGACCAGCGTCACATCCGTGGTGAGCACTCCCCGGTCCGGCTTGCTCCTGGAGGGGCGGACGCCGGTCGTCTCGCAGATCAGGGTCAGCGTGTCGCCGGGACGCAGGGGGCGGACCCAGCGCAGTTCGTCGATCCCGGGTGAGGCCAGGCTCGCGACGGCGGTGAGATAGTTGTCGGCGAACAGTCGCATCATGAGTGCGGCCGTCTGCCAACCGCTCGCGATCAGTCCGCCGAAGGGGCCGTCTGCGGCCGCCTCGGGATCGGTGTGGATGCTCTGCGGGTCGTACCTGCGGGCGAACTCCACGATCTCCTCGGCGTCCACCGACTCCTCGCCGAAGCGGTAGATCCGACCTTCCCGGTAGTCCTCGAGGTACCTGTCGTGGAGAGGTGTGTCAAAAGTGTCGTACTGCTCGGCGGTCATGTGGGACTCCTGGTCGCGGAAACGGGCTCGTGAGTGCAGTGGAGAGTCAACCGCACGCGGGTGACGACGGGTGCCGATTCGCGGCCGGACTCCTCCTCGCGTGGTAATCAGTTAATGACAGTTCACCCGATGGGAGGCGGGCGTGGCGTACTTCGAGCGACTCGGCGACCAGCGGTTCCGCCCGACCTCGCACACCACCGGGGCATGGGACCCGGCGGTGCAGCATATCGGCCCGTCATTCGGGCTGCTCGTGCATGAGGTGGAGCGTGACCTGCGGCGTCGGCGGGACGACCCCATGGTGCTCTCGCGGTTGACCTACGAGATCCTCGGCACCGTGCCCATGGACCCGGTGGCGGTGGACGTGCAGGTGATCAGACCGGGACGCACCATCGAGCTCGTGGAGGCGAGCTATGGTCTCGAGGATCGCGTGGGGGTCCGCCTGCGCGCCTGGTTTCAGCAGCCGAGGGACACCACGGGACTCCAGGGCGCCGGGTTCGACCCGATCCCGGGGCCGTCCGCCATGGAGCAGTGGGACCCCACCTCGGTCTGGCAGGGCGGCTACCTGGCGTCCGCGGACGTCCGCCGGGACTCGGTCGGGCCGGGACGGGCCCGGTACTGGGTGCGCACCGGCGTCCCGCTCGTCGCAGGGGAGCCGGTGGGCGCTCTGGCCGGGGCGGCCACGCTGTTCGACATCGCCAACGGAATGGCGATCCGTGCCGATCCGTCGGATGTTCAGTTCCCCAATATCGATCTCACCGCCCACCTCCTGCGTGAACCGCGCGGGGACTGGGTCGGGTTCGACACCCGGGTGGGTTTCGGCCCGGGCGGTCTCGGACTCACCGCGAGCGTTCTGCACGACGAATCGGGGCCGATGGGCACGCTCGCGCAGACTCTCACCGTGAGACCGGTGACCTGACCTCACCGGGCGACCCGCCCACGGCCCTCAGTCCGCGCAGATAGCACCGCATTCCGGATCCGGTGTCCGGATCGACGTCCGAGAAGCCGTGACGCTCATAGAACCGGCGGGCACCGAGGTCGTCAGCGTCCACGTTGATGAGCATCTCCTCGCACCCCCGCCGACGGGCCTCGGAGACCGAACGGTCCAGCATCGCGGTTCCGACACCGGCCGCCCGGAGGTCCGGACGGACGTAGAGGTCCTCGAGCTGCGCGAGGGGACCGTCCCAGTAGGGGGTCGGGCGAAGGGTGAGGAACGCGAAACCCACGTCGGTCCCGGCTTCGCGGCCGTGGGTGAGTCGCGCGACGACGGCGAGGACGTCCTCACGTCCCAGGAGGCGTTCGAAGCGCCCCGCCGCCTCGGCGGGGCTCGGGGTGGGGCAGTCGAACTCGGTGTTGAAGGCGTGGAGCAGCCGCCCCAGGGACGCCGCGTCCGAGGGCCCGGCCACGCGGATGTCCGCGGGCAGGGCCAGACCAGGCGCGGACGAGGGGAGCGGAGGGCGATCCGCCTCGAGGAGTCCCTTGAGCCGGTTGAGGTCGGCCGCCACGGTGGCGGCGTCATGCTCGAACGCGTCGTCGTCGTCGGTGAGCTGACGGACGGACATGATCACCTCCGCACCGTCCGGGTGGGGCACGACGCGGAGCGGGTTGTAGACCGTGTTCCCGTCGGGGAGGGTGACCTCGTGGTCCAGGATTCCGAAGTCGTTCTTCGGGACGAACCGCACGGTCACTCTCCCCATCGGGGAGTCGACTATCAGGCTGTCACCGTCGACGGCTGCCTCCGCGGTGGCCAGGCCCGACGCCCAGGAGGCGAGTGTCGTGTGATCCGAGGCGACGACGTAGACCTCCGCCGGGGAGCGGTGGATCACGGTGCTGACGTGTCTCGTGCGCATACCGACAGTGTTGGTCACGGCGGGGTCGCGCGCACAGGATCCAGGCAACAGGTCGGACGTGTGTCCTCCCGCGCCGGTGTCGAGCGTGGACTCGCCCGTCACGTCCACCGCCCCTCGGACCGGGCCCTCCGGTTGCGAGAGGAATCCACGCGCAGCACCATCGCAGCCATCGGGGCACCGTGGGGAGGTTGCGATCCGCGATCGGCTCCCCGTCATGAGAAGGGGAGAGTGTCCGAGCACAGCGCGCGGCGACGACGCGGCGTGAACTGACGGGAGAGGATCAATGGGGATCGCGGCGACCGTCATCGGCGCGGGGATCATCGCGATCGGACTGAGAGACGTGTTCCGCGCCCTGATGAATCCTCGCGGGGAAGCGACGCTCAGCACGATGGTGTTCTCCGCGATGTGGGCGGTGTCGCGGCGCTGTGGGCACCGCCTGGGTTCGACGGTGGGTCCGGCCGGGATGGTCGGCACCGTTCTGGTCTGGGTTCTGCTGCAGGCAGTGGGATGGGCGCTGATCTATCTGCCGCGCGTCCCTGAGGGGTTCGACTATTCCTCCGGCATCGACGCCGGCCGCTACCCGGTCGTCGCCGAGGCGCTCTACATCTCCCTCGTGACACTGGCCACCCTGGGGTTCGGCGACGTGGTGGCCACCGACCCCGTGCTCCGTGTCCTGGCGCCGGTGGAGGCGCTGACCGGGTTCGCTCTGCTGACAGCATCCCTCACATGGTTCATGCAGGTCTACCCGCCGCTCACACGACGGAGAGCGCTGGCCCTACGTCTCCACGGCCTGGCGGAGGCCGGTTACGCGGAGGCGGTTCGAGAACTGTCCCCGGTCACGATCGCCCGGGCGGCGGAGGACCTCGCAGCGGAGATCAACGCCGTCACCGTGGACCTGTCACAACACTCGGAGACCTATTACTTCCAGGACGGCAATCCGCACCAGTCGCTGTCCCGTCAGGTGGCTCATGCGGTGGATCTGCGCGATGCCGCCACGGAGTCCGGTGATCCGGAGTCGCGTGTCGGGGCGCGCGCATTGTCGACCTCGCTGGACCGCCTCGCGGAGTCCCTGGGGGACTTCGTCGACGCGGGCCAGGATCCCGACGTCCGCGAGGTCTTCGATGCGTACGCCGGAGATCATTGGCGAGCCGCCCGCAGCTGAACGGCGACGAGGCTCCACCGGGGACGTCAGCGGGCCCTCAGACGCGGTCTCAGCTGGTGGGGGGCGAGGTCTGCGCCTCGGCTGAGTTCGGCCATGAGCTCGTGCGCGTGGGCGACCAGTCCCGCCGCGTCGATTCCGTGGGGCGCCGGGTCGTCCTGGCTACCGATGCTGGCGGCCGCCCGCTCGAGAAGCGCGCGGGCGCCGCGGGTGTTGCCACGCTGGATGTGGGTGATGCCGACCGCGACCTGGGCCAGTCCCCGCCAGAGCTCGCGCTCGTCAGCGGGGGAGCTCTTCCACGCGCCCTCCAGCACCTCGTGGGCGTGGAAGGCGAGGCCGCGGTCGAGGAGCTCCTGCGCCCAGGCCAGCGAGTCGGCGGGCGGCAGATCCAGGTCTTCGGGGATGCGCTCGACCCCGACGCTTCCGGGCGGCAGCGGCCGGCCGAGTTCGTCCCGGGGACGAGCGTTCCGCGCGCGTCCGTTCTCGTCCCGGTCACGGTCGAGGCCATCCGGAGTGCGCATGGGCTCATCGTCCCATCTGTCGCGGCCGGCCTGCCACCTCTGGGTCCTCGATCGATTCCGGTGGTCGTCGTGGTTCCGGGAACACCACGCCTCCCGAACACTCCGTAGGCTTTTCGCATGACCTTGAATCATGTCCGGCGTGGACAGGGCAGGCCGTTGCTGCTCGTACACGGCCTCGGCGCGGGGTGGCGATCGTGGCAGCCCGTCATCGATGAGCTGGCGGCGAGTCGCGAGGTGATCGCTCTCGACCTGCCGGGATTCGGCGAGTCTCCACCGCTGGAGGGCGAGCTCACCATAGCCGCGTTGGCCGACTCGGTCGCCCGGTTCATCGAGGAGTCGGGTCTGGACGGGGTGTCCACCGCGGGGCAGTCGATGGGTGGACGGATCGTGCTCGAACTCGCCCGGCGCGGCGTCGGTGGGGACACCGTGGCGTTGGATCCGGGCGGCTTCTGGAATGACCGCGAGCTGGCGTTGTTCAGCGCCACCCTGCGGCCGTCGATCGCCCTGGTCGGTGCCGTGCGGGGAGCGCTCCCGGTACTCCTGGGCAATCCGGTGAGCCGCACCGCCTTGCTGGCGCAACTCTCCGTGCGCCCCTGGGCTCTGGCGGCGCAGACGGTCCTGCCCGACGTGGCCGGATTGGCCGACGCGCCGGCGACGGGCGCGGCGATGGACGCGCTGACGAAGGGGCCGAAGCAGCGGGGAGCACCCGCGGGAACGGTCCCGGGACGGGTCACCATCGGGTGGGGGCGTCGAGACCTGGTGACGCTCCCGGCCCAGGCCCACAGGGCCGCCCGTGCATTTCCCGATGCGACCCTGCACTGGTTCGACCGGTGCGGGCACTTCCCGCAATGGGATGCGCCTCAGGAGGCGATTCGCCTGATCCTCGACGGGACCAGCTGACCGAGATGCGCCCCCTGCAATCGGTGAAGGATCTCAGCTCGATGCTCAGGGTCCGCGCCGGGTTTCGTCGCGGCATGTGGACGACCGAGCTGCGGATGACCGTGGACCCGGAGACCGTCTGGTCGGTCATCACCGATGTGCAGAGCTGGCCACGATGGGGGCCCACCATCTCCGCGGCACGGGTCGGCGGCGGCGGCACCCTGACGGCAGGTGCGCGGGGGACGATCACGACCGTGGCGGGGTTGCCCCTGGGCTTCGAGATCACCGATTTCGTGGAACGGCAGCGGTGGTCGTGGAAGGTGGCCGGTGTGGACGCCACGCGGCACGAGGTGATCCGGGTGCCGGGTGGCTGCGTACTGAGTTTCGGGGCTCCGGCATGGGCGGCGGGATACCTGCCGGTGCTGGCTCTCGCCCTACCGCGCATCGAGGGGATTTCACTCGAACGAGGTCTCTGAGATCACTCGGCGGGGGCGTGGATTCGGCATGGCTTATCCCGCCACCTTGCTTTACATAATGTAGATTATCGGCGAATGAGCTGACCAGTACGGACACCGTACGGCTGCGGAGTGCTGGCTTCGCCCCGGTCACGGCGTACGTCGGGTGGCTTGCCTGCGCCGTCAGCGGCCCGAAGTCTGGCGCACGCCACCCCCGCGCACCTGTCTGTCAACGCCGCCACCGTGTCCCCGGTGGGCGTTGTGTTCCTCGGTGGGCGTCGCGTTGATGTTGCCCGGCGGCGCGAGGGCTGTTCCCGTCTGTCGACCGACCGTTGAACCCCTCGGCCGGTTCGGACTGCAGACCCCAGTGGGTACTTCTTCTCGCCGTGAAACGTCACGGGTGACGAATTGCGGCCCGAGTGTGTGGCCCACCCCAGGATGTCCGCGACTCACGGACAGCACCCTTCAGCGGATGGCGCGCAGTTGGGTCGACGTTGCTAGCAACTCTCCATCGGGCGCCCAGATCGTCACGTGTTCTCCGAGCCAGCCGTCGGTCCCGGCCTCAGCGGTCGTGGCGCGCACCAGCACCCAGTCGAACGGCAGTCTGGCAACGGCCGGGGTGAACCGCACGGTCATTCGCACGGAGGGTGCCATCCGGAGGTCGGTGAGTATCGCGGCGTACGACGGTGCGAGCGCGTCCGCGAGAATTAGGATGCGCTCGAACGGGTCGTGTACCGATTCGGTCAGGCGGATCCAGGCGCACAGTTCCGGAACGGTCGCGCCCGAGTACGGCAAACCGGGTGTAGCAGGCCGGATCTCCATCTTGGTGGAGATCGGCACGAACTCCGGCGGGATGACGAATCGTTCAGCGAGGTCGAGCGGCGTGATATCCGGCGCGACGGTGCTCACAACGGGTGTGGAAGGTTCCCGTGCGGTCGACGACACCGTTGTTGAGGTTGCGGCGAGGGTGCCGTCGACGGTGGCCGACGCCGAGGTGATCGTGGTCCTTCCTCCTTCCCGGACTGCGAGTCGCTCCAGGTCGGGCATGGCGAGCACGGGCCTCAGGAAGTACGTCGTCGTCTCCACCGGCAGTCGATCCGACGGTCCGGGGCCGCGGGCGGCGCGCAGGAGGGCGGCGGCGAGCAGTCCGCCGTGCACTCCCCCGAAGCCGAAAAGGGCCCGCACGTCAGAGCGGTCGCCGCCTAGCGCGCCGGCGATGGTGGTGTCGCCGGGGGGATTCACCCTGTGGCCTGCCCTGTGCTGGGTGGGCCCGAAAGTGCCCGCCAGGCCGACAGTTGCTTCATGCAACTGAGGGTACAGCAAGTGCGTTCTTTCATGCAACGCACTAGTATCGCTGCATGCGTCGCACGAGCTTTGCCGACATGAACTGCTCGATCGCCCAGACTCTCGAGGTGATCGGAGACTGGTGGACCCCGCTCGTGCTCCGTGATGCCTTGATGGGAGTGCGGCGCTTCGAGCAGTTCCAGGGCCGTCTCGGGATCGCTCGCAACGTTTTGGCCCAACGGCTCGAGACTCTTGTCGAGCATGGCTTGATGGAGCAGGTGCCCTATCAGAATCGGCCGCTGCGCCATGAGTACGTTCTGACGGACAAGGGGCGCGACCTGTGGCCGGCACTCCAGATGCTTCGACAGTGGGGCGACCGCTGGGCGGCCCCGAACGGTGCCCCGGTCGAAGCGGTTCACGAGTCGTGTGGCCACGTCCTCGACGCGCATCTCGCGTGTGGTGCCTGTGGCGAACGTGTGTACGGTCGCGACCTGACGCTTCGGCACGGCCCGGGCTGGTCCGAGGGTGATGCGGTGATCGTGCCAGCGGCTCAGGGCGCCTGAGCGAACGTCGCTGGTTTGTCGACAGGCAGGTGTCTGCAGCACGTGCCGTCTCGCGGGACGCACCGACTCCTCGCCTCAGAGGCTCCGTGTTCGGTACGGTCCGCCCGCGCGGTCGCCGGATTCCAGAGTGGTTCTGACGTTCAGAGACTCGTCGGGGCTCCGCCTGACGCGAGATCCGGAGCCCGCAGGTGATCCCACGGCACCGCCTGCTCGAGTTGTCCGGCGAGGCGCAGGAGCATGGATTCACCTCCCAGTGGTGAGATGAACTGCACCCCCATCGGCACGCCCTCAGCGGTCCGGTGCAGAGGTAGCGAGATCGCCGGTCGCCCGGTGAGGTTGGCCAGCTGGGTGTACGGGATCCAATTGAGGTTGTTGTTGATCATCGACTCCACGAGCCCCGAGTACCGCAGCAGGCCGGCCGTCCGGGTCCTGAGGAGCACTGTCGCAGCACGGTGTGCGGGTCGTGGTGTGTCCAGTGCCCCGACGTGCGGGGGCAGGTCGGCCAACGTGGGCGTGACCAGCAGGTCGTACCCCTCGAAGTACGCGGACAATCTCCGCACGTGCTCGTGTCGGCGCATCACCGTGCCGACGTAGTCGACGCTGCTGTGTGCTCGGCCCAGGGCCGCCATGATCTGCGTGTCCAACTCGAAGTCACCGTCCCGGCATCCGGTGCGCCGCTTGACGTCGTCGACCTGCCACGCCAGCACCACGAACCAAGTGGTGAGGAAGTCGCGCGCCAGCGCCAGGTCGTCGATCGGCTGTTCGTCGAGCATCTCGACGTCATGGCCCAGATCGGAGAGCGTGCGTGCGGTCGCCTCGACCGATGCCGAGGCCTCCGGATGGGGGTCGGAGTTGATCGAGGATGCGGTGCACACGCCGATCCGCAGCCGACCCGGTTCCCTACCGACCTGCGAGAGGAAGTCCTCGGTGGGCATCCCGGGGACGTAGGGTCCGCTCGGCTCGCCACCGGCCAGGACATCCAGCATCGCCGCGGAATCGCGGACGGAGCGCGAGATCACGCCGTGCGTCGCCGCACCGTGCATCGCCTCGCCGATCATCGGCCCCATCGGCACCAGGCCCCGGCCCGGCTTGAGCCCCACGAGGCCGCAGCACGCGGCCGGGATGCGGATGGAGCCACCGCCATCGCTGGCCCCGGCCACGGGAACGACACCGGCCGCCACAGCGGCGGCCGACCCTCCCGAGGAGCCGCCGGGCGTCCTGGTGGTGTCCCACGGGTTGCGGGCGGGCCCGAAGAGGTCCGGTTCGGTGATTCCCTTCGCCCCGAACTCGGGGGTGTTGGTCTTGCCGAAGATGACGAGTCCCGCGTCGAGCCAGCGCTGGACCACTGTCGAGTGCTCGGCCGCCGGAAGGTGGGACAGGGGCCGCGATCCGCCGCTGGTCGGCACCCCCCGGTAGTCCTGGCCCAGATCCTTGATGAGGAAGGGAACTCCGGCGAAGGGTCCGTCGAGCGACTCCGTCGCCCGGTCGCGGGCCCGGGCGTCCATCCGGTTGATGATGGCGTTGAGGTGCGGGTTGACGGTGTCCGCCTGCTGCACCGCGACCTCGAGCAACTCGCCCGCCGTCACCTCCCCGGACCGGACCAGGGCGGCCAGGCCGAGGGCGTCGTGGCGACGGTACTCATCGATACGCATGGGGTGAGAGTCTACTCAGGGCCGGCCAGGGGGCCGGGCCAACGGCAGATCACGCACACTCGAGAGATGACCCACTCGGTGTTCCCCCAAACGGCCAGGGCTCTGGCGTGCCTCGCCCTCGCTACGACGACTGCCGCCTGCGCGTCGAGGACCGTCGATCGCGACCCGTCCGCCTCGATCCCGGCGGACGCGTCGCAGAATCTCACCAGCCACTCGACGGTGCTGGACGAGCGGACCCGGACGTGGACGGTCTACCGTCCGCCGGCCGCGGTGGGTGATCCCTCGGCCCCCGCCCTCCTGGTCATCCACGGGACCGGGGACACCGCTTCGGGGATCCGCAACGGGATCGGACCCGATCTCGAGCAACTGGCCGACGAGGAGGGGTTCGCGGTGGTCTACGTCGACGGTCACCAGAACAACTGGAACGAGTGCCGCGTCGAGGGAGACTGGCCCGCCAAGGACGAGGACCTCGACGATCTGGGTCTCATGCGACAGGCTGCCGAGTCGGTGGGGTCGACCGGTCCTGTCTACGCGGTGGGATTCTCCTCCGGTGGTCACATGGCCATGCGCCTGGCCCTCGAGGCGCCGGACCTGGTCGACGGGGTCGCGGCCGTGGCCGCTAATCCCCCGACCGCGGACAATCTCGGTTGCGAGGTGCAGGGTGACCCGGTCCCCATCATGTTCGTGCAGGGGCGACAGGATCCCATCAACCCGATCGATGGTGGTGAGGTCCGCGTGGGATCGGGACTCACCGCGGCTTCCCGGGGCGAGGTCATGTCCGCCGTGGAGGGTGCGGAGTGGTTCGCCCGGTACAACGGGATCCTCGCCGGCGGCGCCACCCCGACGGTCACCCGGGAGGGGGACGCGGAGACGATCACGTGGGAGGGGCCCGCTGCGGTGCGTCTGGTGAGGGTGGATCGCGTCGGCCACTCCTTCCCCACGCTGTCCGGCAGGTGGGGACGAGACGGCGGGGCCCGCTACGACGCTCCCGGCGAGATCTGGAGGTTCTTCTCCCCCGCACCAGCGTGAGTGGACCCGGCTCCCCAGGACGACTCCTGTGGGCTTCGCGGGCGACCTGGTCGGCGAAATCGGTGATCAGGTGCGTCGGTTCCGCCAGGCGCGCCACGCTCCGGTCGACCAGAGCGCCCACGCCACCAACAGGGGTTGGAAGAACAGTCGGACCAGACGGGCACGGTCGGAGTCCAGTCCGAAGGCGTCCGTGCCGGTGACGTACTGCGAGATGTTCCCGGGGAAGATCGCCACGAAGAAGCCGGCGGTGATCCACCCCACGGCGGGCCGGACACGCATAGGAGCCAGGATGAGCGCCGCGCCCAGCCCGATCTCCACGACTCCCGAGGCCAGCACCACGACGTCCGGGTCCAGGAGAACCCATCCGGGCACCTGAGCGTGGAACTCCTCACGGAGGGTGGTCAGGTGACCCACCCCGGCGCCCGCCAGCGCTGCGCCGAGGGTCCAGCGACCCACGTGGCGGGCCCCCTCCGCTGCCCGACCCCCACGCCGGGTCGTCGTGATGCCGGCGGGTCCGGCCTGGCGGTTTCCCGGAGTTCGGTTCATGGCGAAAGTATTGCGCACAACTCAATTGTGCGCAATCGACTTGTGCGGGACACTGGAGTCATGGACGCCGATCTCCGTCTCGACCAGCAGGTCTGTTTTGCCCTCTATGCCGCTTCCAGGGCGTCGACCGCGGCGTATCGGGAGGCCTTGGCCGCGGTGGGACTCACCTATCCCCAGTATCTGGTGCTGCTGGCCCTGTGGGAGGAGGACGGTCTGACGCTCCGACAGCTGGGCGAGCGGATGTACCTCGACTCCGGCACCCTCTCCCCTCTGCTCTCGCGGATGGAAGCCGCTGGACTGGTCTCCCGCAGCAGGGCGGGCAGGGACGCCCGCAGCGTCACCGTCTCACTCACTGGTCCGGGCAGCGCACTGCGCGAGGAGGCCGGACGCATCCAGTGCGCGTTGGTGGAGAAGCTCGACATGCCTCCGGGAGACCTGGTCGAGCTGCGCCGACTGGCGCGGGGTGTCGTCGCTGCCCTGGGTCGTGCGGACGCCCGATGATCGACGCCTGATGATGGCCGCCCCGGACGCGACCAGGCACGCTACACGGCGTCCGGCCGCGGTACGTTCTGTAGCCTGAGCTGGCCCCTGGCCAGGATCTTCCCGCCCTCGGTCTGGCTGATCACCACATCCCACAACTGCTGGCTGCGCCCCTGGAACAGGGCCTCCGCGCGCACCTCGACCCGTCCACCGGTCGATGCCCGCAGGAAGTCGGTGCCATTGTGGACGCCCACGGCGATCTGGCCGAGGTCGGCCACGGCGGCTCCGGCGCCGGCGCCGCCCGCGGATTCCACGATGCTGGCGTACACACCACCGTGGACGGTCCCCCACGCGGTGAGATGATCGCCGCCCAGGTCCGCGTGTCCCGACAGGCTCGTCGCGGTCACCTCGTCGACGACGAGTCCGGAGGCCCGGACGAAGGTGCTCGCGGCTTCGGAAGAGGCGTCGGGGAACCCGTCGGTTGCAGTCATGAGTTCTTTCTACCCGCACCTGAACCGTGCTCCCCCGCCGTCGCCACGGGTTGGCGCAGGATCGTCCGCAGTCGGGCCGGATCGGTCCTGCGCGCGTCGGAGAGATAGATCTCGTGGTGGTGCCCTGTGGGGATCAGGCCGCGGCCGGGGATGATCTCCTCGTGCATCCGGGCGATGACCGGCCCCTCCGCGTCGTACGGTCCGACGTGCAGGGTCTGGACGGCCGGGCCCTCGGCGAACTCTTCGAGTCGGACCCGGTCCACGGCGACCGCCGGCTTCCTCGCCGTCACCTTGTCCACGGCGGAGGCCACCATGTCCGCCGTGACCCAGTCGGGCTGCCAGATCATCATGGTCCATTCCCACGCGTCCTTGTTCCGCGCTGTGAACACCTCGAGATCGCGGGCGTACCAGAGTCCCTCGAGTGGGCCGACGGTGTGGACGCGCCCCAGATCGTCCTTCGCCATCGCCCGCACGGCGTAGGAACACGTGTACAGCGCCTCGAGCGTGGTGGCGTAGTCAGCGCAGGTGTTGGGGTCGCCGCGACCGTCGGCCATGAGGAACCTCATCGACGGCACCTGGACCAGGTCGAACCTTCCCACTCTCCCGTTGTAGAGGTCCTTGCGCTCCCGCTTGATGTCGAAGGATCCCACGTCTCACCCTTCCCGCAACTCCTCGATGTGCCGACGGTAGACCGCGGTGAGGTCGTCGATGTACGCGCGATCCCAGCGGGGTGTGATGTGCTTGCTGCAGTTGGCGTCGGCGGCGACCAGGTCCACGATGATCGCCCGCTCGACATGCCCGGTGTAGGTCCTCTCCCCCATCGTCCGCAGGCGATCCACCAGCTCGGGGTCCCGGTCCGGCTCGACGATCCGGGCGTGCCCGAACACCTTGAGCCGGGACCGCGTGGGGTAGTCGACGAAGAGGAGGCAGACGCGGCCGTCGTGGTCCACGTTGCCCACCGTGACGTACTGACGGTTGCCGTGGAACTCCACCCACGCCAGCGACGTGGGCGTCAGGACGTGGACGAACCCTGCGGGACCGCCGCGGTGCTGGGCATAGGGCCATCCGGATTCGGTGACACTGGACAGGACGAAGTGGTCTGCCCGCCGGATCAGCGCGGAATCGGTGCCGTCGAGGCTGAACTCGCCGGCCCCCTGCGGCCGGGTGAGACCTACCGACGCCTGCCGGGCGCGCGCGGCGGAGCCGAACGCGATCTCCGGGTAGCGGTTGGCGGGCACGGCTCCGACCCTACTCCGCCCGCACGGAACGTCAACGCTAGTTGACGTTCGGCGGTCGTCAATGTAGGTTGACGACTGAGGTGAGGAATGTGGAGACGACCTTCGATGACGACGACAACGCGCCCAACCCGGTCGAGCGTCTGGCTGCGATCGCGGAGGCGAAGACCGCACTCGCTCGCGAGGAGTCCGCGGCCGTCCGGCACGCCCGACTGCACGGCTTGAGCTGGGCGGAGATCGGGGTCGTCCTGGGAGTGAGCAAGCAGGCGCTGCACAAGAGGTTCGGTCGAGCGGGCTGAGCGACGGCGGACCTCAGCTGGTGGCGGGTCCGGTGGTCTGCCCCACGTACTGCGCGAGGTGGTCACCGGTGAGCGTGGATCGGGCCGCCACGAGCTCGGCGGGCGTGCCCTCGAACACGACGCGGCCACCACCGTGGCCGGCCCCGGGACCGAGGTCGATGATCCAGTCGGCGTGGGCCATCACGGCCTGATGGTGCTCGATGACGACGACGGACCTGCCCGCGTCGACCAACCGGTCGAGCATTCCCAGCAGATTCCGGACGTCGGCCAGATGCAGGCCGGTGGTCGGTTCGTCGAGCACGTAGACCTCCGCCTTGTCCGCCATCTGTGCGGCCAGCTTGAGCCGTTGCCGCTCCCCTCCGGACAGTGTGGTCAACGGCTGTCCGAGTCGCACGTAGCCCAACCCCACATCGCGGAGCCGGAGCAGGATCGTGTGCGCGGCCGGGATCCGGGATGGTCCCTCGCGGAAGAACTCCTCGGCCGTGGCCACCGACATCTCGAGAACCTCACCGATGTTGCGCTCCCCCAGCCGGTACTCCAGTACCTCGGCCTGGAAACGCCGCCCCTCGCAGTCATCACACGTCGTGGCGACCCCCGCCATCAGCGCGAGGTCGCTGTAGATCACCCCCGCCCCTTTGCAGGTGGGGCACGCGCCCTCGGAGTTGGGGCTGAACAGCGCGGGTTTGACCCCGTTGGCCTTGGCGAAGGCTTTCCGGATGGGGTCGAGCAGCCCGGTGTAGGTGGCGGGGTTGCTGCGGCGGGAACCGCGGATCGCGGTCTGGTCTATCGCGACCACACCGGGCCGCGGGGACACCGACCCGTGGATGAGAGAGCTCTTCCCGGAGCCCGCCACACCGGTCACCACGCACAACACGCCCAGCGGGATGTCGACGTCCACGTTGCGGACATTGTGGGCGGTCGCGCCCCGCACCTCGAGGCGGCCGGTCGCCGTGCGCACCTCCGCCTTGAGCGACGCCCGGTCGTCGAGGTGCCGGCCGGTGACGGTGCCGCTCTCCCGGAGCCCGGCGACCGACCCCTGGTAACAGATCTCGCCCCCCGCGGACCCCGCGCCGGGCCCCAGGTCCACCACGTGATCGGCGATGGCGATGATCTCCGGCTTGTGCTCCACCACGAGCACGGTGTTCCCCTTGTCGCGCAGCCTCAGCAGCAGGTCGTTCATCCGCTGGATGTCGTGCGGATGCAACCCGATCGAGGGCTCGTCGAAGACGTAGGTCACGTCCGTCAGTGCCGATCCCAGGTGTCGGATCATCTTGACCCGCTGCGACTCGCCGCCGGAGAGGGTGCCGGCCGGACGGTCCAGCGAGAGGTAGCCCAGTCCGATCTCCACGAAGGAGTCCAGGGTATGCTGCAGAGCCGCGAGCAGCGGGGCGACAGAAGGCTCGGAGAGTCCGCGGAGCCACTCGGCGAGATCGGTGATCTGCATCGCCGAGGCGTCGGCGATGTTCAGCTCCCCGATCCGGGAGGACCGTGCACCCTCGTTGAGGCGGGTACCCCCGCAGTCGGGGCAGGTGGTGAACACCACCGCCCGCTCGACGAACGCTCGGATGTGCGGCTGCATCGCCTCGACATCCTTGGCCAGCATCGACTTCTGGATCTTCGGGATCAGACCCTCGAAGGTCACGTTGATCCCGTCGGCCTTGATCTTGACCGGCTCCCGTCGGAGCAGATCGTGCATCTCCTGCTCGGTGAAGTCCCGGACAGGCTTGTCCATGTCGAAGAACCCGGACCCCGCGTAGATGCGCCCGTACCACCCGTCCATCGAGTACCCGGGCACCGTGATGGCGCCCTCGGCGAGCGACCTGGATCTGTCGACGAGGGCGTCGACGTCGAAATCGGACACCGACCCCCGCCCCTCGCACGTCACGCACATCCCACCGGTGATGGAGAACTCCGCCTTCTGCCGGCTGCCGTCCGCCTTCTTCAGCGTGCCCACGCCGCTGGCGGAGGCGACGTTGAACGAGTACGCCTTGGGCCCGCCGATGTGCGGCTGCGCGAGCCGGCTGAACAGGATGCGCAACAGGGCGCCGGTGTCGGTCGCCGTACCGACCGTCGACCGGGGGTCGGAACCCATGCGCTCCTGATCCACCACGATGGCCGTGGTGAGACCGTCGAGAAGATCCACCTCGGGGCGAGCGAGGGTGGGCATGAAGCCCTGCAGGAACGCACTGTAGGTCTCGTTGATCATCCGCTGGGACTCGGCTGCGATCGTGGCGAAGACCAGGGAGCTCTTACCTGAACCGGACACGCCGGTGAACGCGGTGAGCCGACGTTTGGGCAGGTCGACGTCGACCGACTTCAGTGTGTTCTCCCGCGCCCCCCGGACACGGATGACGTCGTGTGAATCGGCGATGTGGTCACTCACGGGGGCTTCTCCTCGCTGCGGGTGTGTGCCGTCAACCGTAGGACGCCGGGCACCCGGCCGGGGGCGGGATGCCTAGCCGCGCTCCTGGTGTTCCATTGCGGTCGCGTGCAGCCGCGCAAACCGCTCGAACTCGTCCTCGTCCCATCCGGGCCGCCCCGTGGCGGCGGCCCACCCGTCCAAGATCTGGCGATCGTAGAGGTGACCGTATCCCTGGGATCCACCGATGGCGTTGCCCAAGTCCGCGGTGACCTGGAAGAAGGTGACGACGGGAAGGTAGCGCATCCCCGGGTGTCGGCCTCTGCCCGGCGGCTCGGTAAGCCAGTCCGGCCGCGCGAACAACAGATCAGTTGTCCACCACACCACGGGGTCGGTGGCGTGCTGGACATAGAGTACGCGCGGCGGGATCCACGAGGTGTCGTCACCACGGAACTCGGCCGGATCCTCCGAGAAGCGGACCAGTAGACCGTCGGCATAGACCGGTTCGGCCGCCCGCGTTCCCGGATCCCGCCGCTCGACCAGAGAACTCCAGATCCGATTGGAATGCGGTGGTCCCAGCCACAGGACTCCGTCCACGGTGGCGCGGATATCCCGGAGTCCGGAGAAGGCGGCCTCGCCGGCCTGGGTGCCCAGGCTCTCGCCGTAGACGTAGAGTGCCGGCCGCTGACGGTCGGACGGCAGGGAGTCACGCCAGGTGACCACGGCATCGATGAGTGCCTTCCCGGCGGTCTCCGCCTTCTCGCGATCGGCGAGGAACGAGATCCAGCTCGGAAGGTAGGAATACTGGGTGCCGACCAGGGCCACGTCCCCACCGGAGAGAAGTTCGATGGCCTGCGCGGCGTGCGGATTGATCCATCCGGTCCCTGTAGTGGGGGCGATCACCACCGATCCCCGCTCCCAGGCACGGGTCCTGTCCAGCTCGGCCACCACGAGTCGCGCGCGCTCGTCGTCGGTAGGTGCGGACTCCAGCCCGGCATAGGCCCGGATGGGCTCGCGTGCATCCTCCCGTAACAGGTCGCTCAGATGCGCGCGTCCGAGACCGCCACTGACGAAGCGGCGCCCCTGCCTGCCCAGGTCCTCGAAGTCGACATGGGACCCCGGCCCCCCGGATCGCTCGCTGGCCGTCGGGCGCTGCGCGCCGGGGAGGTCCTGGTCGTTCTGCACGCTGAAGACCCGGTTGGCGGTCTGGAAGAACGCGCGCGGGATCACTCCTTGCGCCACGCCCACCATGAGGGCGGCCACCACCACGATCCCGGTGATCCGGGCCGAGTTCTCCCCCACGGCGAATCTGCGACGGACGAGCAGTACGAATCCCCGATAGGCCGCCTGGATCACCCGGCATGCGATCAAGAGCACCACGAAGACGGCAAGAGCAACCCAGGGGGCGCGCATGTAATCGCTCCACGGAGGTCTGGGCGACGCGACCAGATCCGATACCTGGTCCTGCCACCGGACAGCTGTGGCCGTGGCCGTGATGAGGTAGACGATCAAGACGTAGGGCGCGGACAACCGCGCGAACGCCACGACCCGGTCGCCGAGGTCCAGCAGCGCAGGACCGAGAGTCACGCGGGGACTCACCAGTCTCTTCCACACGGTCCGCACCGCGATGCCGGCCCCGTATCCCACCAGCATGGACAAACCGGTGACGAAGCCCTGGTACTGCCAGGTTCGAGGCAGAAGCGACGGCATGAGCGAGGCCCAGGCGGCGAGTGCTCCGACGATGACGCCCGTGACGGACAGGTGCCAGCGGTGCCACAGCACTACCAGCACCTCGCCGGCCCTGTTCACCTCAAACGTTCGGCGCGCCGGGCAGCGGCCACCAGGTCGCCGGACATCCGCGCCAACTCGGCGGCGTCCTCCCCCTCGACGATCGCGGTGTGCAGGTCCTCACACGCACACCTGAGCTGGAACATGCGGTCCATGAGGTCCGTCGACTCGGAGTCCGAGAGCACCACCGTCCCCTCCGGCAGCTCGCGGACCCTCAGTGACTGCCTCTGCTCGTAGGCGCGCTGACGGCAGGAGCGACGACAGTACCGTCGTCGTCGACCCGTGTTCCCCTCGTCGACCGGACGCCCGCACCACGCGCACGAGGCCTCACCCCGCCGGGGCGGGGGGAGCTCGGAGGGGGCGTCGGTGTCCACGGTGGTCAGGGTACCGAGAGGGTCCCCGGCTGGCCTGCTGCCGTGTGCCGTGGGAACATTCGGGGGGTCACCTGGCGTTACATGACCAGGAACACGACAGCGTCGTGTCACAGGCTGTCGTGTGGCAGTCAGCTGAAAAGACGGACGAACACGGTAGAAGGAGTTCGCATGGCAGATCGAGTCCTCAGGGGCAGCCGCCTCGGTGCGGTGAGCTACGAGACCGACCGGGACACCGATCTCGCGCCCCGGCGGATGGCCAGGTACCAGACGGAGAACGGCGAGGTGTACGAGGTCCCGTTCGCCGACGACGCCGAGATCCCCGGCACCTGGATGTGCAAGAACGGCCAGGAGGGCCAGCTCATCGATGGCCCGTCGGTGGAGGTCAAGAAGGGTAAGCCGCCGCGCACCCACTGGGACATGCTCCTCGAGCGTCGGTCGCTCGACGATCTGGAGGACCTGCTCAAGGAGCGGATGGACATCCTCAAGAAGCGTCGGCGCGCCGGCGCTCGCTAGAAGAGCCCGACCCCGCCGGGACGCCCCCGGCCCCTCGACGGGGCCGGGGGCGTCCTGATTTCGCGGGCGGGGTCAGCGCCGGACGAGCGATCTCAGCTGTCCGCGTCGCTTCTCCCAACCCCATCGCGCTACGTTCACAGCGGCCTCGCGGAAGATGGACTCACTCATCTTGGAGTGCCCGACGGTGCGTTCGGTGAAGGTGATCGGGACCTCGACGACCGTGCCCCCGGCGTTCAACAGACGCCAGGTCATGTCGATCTGGAAGCAGTACCCCTTCGATTCGATCGCGTCCATGTCCAGGCGTGACAGGGACTCGCTGCGGTAGGCCCGGAAGCCCGCCGTGATGTCCTTGATGCCCACCCCCAGCATGATCCGGGAGTAGACGTTGCCGCCTCGGGAGATCACGTGGCGCTGCCAGGGCCAGTTCTCGACGCTGCCGCCGGGCACGTAGCGTGATCCGATCACCAGGTCCGCGCCGGCGTCGATCTCCGCGAGCATCGCCGGCAGCCGCTCGGGCGGGTGGCTGCCGTCGGCGTCCATCTCCACGAGCACGGAGTAGCCGCGTTCCAGGCCCCAGCGGAATCCGGCGATGTAGGCGGCGCCGAGCCCCTGCTTGCCCGCGCGGTGCAGGACGGTGATCCGCCCCCGGGGGTCGTCGGCGGCGAGCCGGTCGGCGACATCCCCGGTCCCGTCGGGGCTGTTGTCGTCCGCGATGAGGACCGCCACGTCGGGGGCTGACGCGAGCAGGCGCTCGACGACGCCCGGGAGGTTGTCGCGCTCGTCGTACGTGGGGATGATCACCAACGTCCGCGAGGACGCAGCTGCGGGTGGAGGCGCCATCGGATCGGTCACTTACGTCTCCTCGCACTCGGTCGCGGGTCGCCGCCGGGTGCGGATCAACGCCCATCCCAGGCCGACGAACCCGATGAGGCAGCTCACCATCTGCGGGATGCCGCCCAGTCGGGTTGCCATGGTACCGGCGGAGTCCGACTCGACCTGCGCCGACAGTGTCGCGGGCTCGAAGATCCCGGTCTTCTGGAGCACCTGACCGTCCGGGCCGATCACCGCGCTGACCCCGCTGGTCGCCGCGACGAGGACGGGGACGTGGTGCTCCACCGCCCGGACCCTCGACATGGCGAGCTGTTGGTAGCTCATCGGGGACCTGCCGAAGGTCGCGTTGTTCGTGGGCACCGTGAGGATCTGGGCTCCGCGGGCGACCGGTTCACGTGCTGCGGCGTCGAAGGCGATCTCGAAGCAGATGGCCACCCCGAAGTCGATCCCGGCCGCGGTCACCATCCCGTCGCCGTCGCCTGGGACGAAGTGCCCGGCGGTCCGGGCGATCGGGAACACGGCTTCGAGCGGCGCGCGCAGGGGCAACCACTCCCCGAACGGTTGGATGTACTTCTTGTCGTGGCGGTCGACCACGGGATCCGCGGCGGGCTCGGGCGATCGACCGTCCCAGACCAGGTAGGAGTTGGTGGCCTCGGGGCCGTCACCCACCCGCAGGACGGTGCCCACGAGGATCGGGGCGTCCAGTCGACGCGACAGGGCGGAGATCTGGGCGCCGGCCTGCCGGTCGGCCAGGGGCGAGATGTCGGAGGCGTTCTCCGGCCACAGCACCACATCCGGCCGGACCGCGGTTCCGGCCTCGACATCGTCGGCGAGCTCCGCGGTCACCCGGAGGTGGTTCTCGAGTACAGCACGGCGCTGCGCGTTGAAGTCCAACCCGAGGCGCGGGACGTTGCCCTGGATCACGGCGATGTCGGCGGTCTCCCCGGTGCCCCGGGGCGTGGTGTCGAGTGCCGCCGCGGCGGCGAGTCCCGCGGTGACGAGGGGGACCACAAGGAGTCCGGTGGTCGAGCGCAGTGTCCCGCGCGGCGGCCGGTGCCGGCGAGCGAGTAGGAGGACGACGAGTCCGAGCGCGGTGCCCGTGCCCGCGACCGCGAAACCGAGCAGCGGGGTACCACCGAGCGAGGCCAACGGAAGCAACGGGCCGTCGGCCTGGCCGAACGCCAGCCGGCCCCACGGGAAGCCGCCCCACGGCCACGAGGAGCGGATCCACTCCCACACCGACCACCATCCGGCCACACCGAGCGCCGCGCCCACCACCCGCAGACCGTGTCGTCGTCCTTCCGCGAGTCCTTCCCGGAGGATCACCACGGCCCCGGCTCCGAACGCGGCGAGGTACAACGCCTCGACCAGCGCCAGAGCCCACGCGGCGTAGGCCCCCACGTACAGGCCCACCCACGGGACCAGCAGGAGGAAGAACACCAGGCCGGCGATCAACCCGAGGAGGGCGCCGGTCCGCGGACGGGGCGCGGGGCCGCGCAGCGGGGACAGGGTCACGACGAGGAGTGCCAGAGCGAGGATCGCGGCCCACCACAGGCCGACAGGGGGGAACGACGCGGCCAGCAGGGCGCCGGCCGCGGCCGCCCCCACCGCGCGGGGCAGGACGGCGGTCACCTCGGGGACACCGTGGTCCCACCGTCGACCACCAGCTCACGCAGGACGGGGTCCGGCCCGGAGAGATCGGGCATCGGTGGCACACCGGACCGTGGATCGGTGGACCACCGTTGGACCGCGTCGTCGGCCGCGACCACCGCCAGTTCACCGGTCCGCCACCGCGCGTAGGTCGCCGCCGCGCCCGGGGTGAGGGTCCCGGCCGTGCCGTCGCGCGCCCCGGCGGCGCGGCGCGCACCCCGGGTCAGAGCGGTGAACGCGGCGCGGGGCGACAGGCCGCGCCCGTCGGGCACCGCGGTCAGCGCCCGCAGGGCGTCCCATGGCCGGACCGAGTCGTCTGTCCGGGACGATGCCGCGAGCGCCACCCCGGACCCGACGATCCGGACGAGGTCGGCACCCCCGAGGTCGTCGACGAGGGGCCGGAGCAGGAGAACCGTGCCGACGGCCGCGAGGCCGGCGAGTGTCTCGTCGTCGATCCGTGCGTCCGTGCCGATGAGGAGCGGCGTGCACCGTGCCACCGCGGGACCGCCGACCTGGCCGGCCGCCCGGGTGAGCGCGTCCGCTATCCGGGCGGGGTCTTCGTGGCCGTCCAGGACCACCCGCTCGCCCGCCCGGATCCGCTCGTCCACGGCCTCGAGCCGATGCGGTGCCGGAACGGGGGCGGTGACCACACCGTTGTCGGCGGCCGAGTCGAGGTCCGGGCCCGCGGAGAGGCATTCGACGAAGGCGGGAGCGACCCAGTCCCCGTCGAGATCGAGACGGTCGGCCCCGGGAAACAGCGCCGGGCCCGGGGCGTCGGCACCGGCCCACAGGATCAGCCCGTCCTCGTGGGCCAGGGCGGTGGCATCACGGGAGGAGGGAGTCAGGACGCGGCCCCCGGTGGCCAACAGTGCGGTCATGCCCCCGAGTATCCCTGAGCCACCGGTCCGGGCTCCGGCCCCCCACCCGCTCCCCGCCTAGTCTGACATCCCATGACCGCCTCACCCTACGACGCGCTCGCCCGGTTTCCGGGCGGCCGGCTGCGCCCCATCGACTGGACGACCCTGGCCATGGTGGCCGCGGACATCGGTGGTGAGATCGGGCTCGCACGAGGGGGCGGTGTTCTGGTCAGGGCCGCCGACGGTGAACCGGTCCCCAGTTCCGCACTCGTCGCGGCCGGACTGCCCCCTGCCGTCGCGGATCACCGCCTCCCCCACGTCCTCGCGTCACCCATGGCCGGTCGTCTCGACGGGCACCACGACCTGGCGGACCTGCCCGAGCGCCTGTGCGCGGAGCTGCTCGGACGCGTCGAGACTCCCGTGCCGCGTCGCTCACTGGTGGTGGGCCTCGACGACGGCTCCGGCGACGTTCTGACCCACGCGCCCGACCTGGCGGCGGTCAGCTCAGGTCCCGGCCGCGCCGTCCGGGTCCACGGGCCCGGTAGGCCGGAGGGAACCGACGTGGCGGCGCTCGACGCTCCACGGGTCCTCGCGGACATGGCTGACGCTCTCCTGAGTGGCTCCGATGCGGCCCGGGGGAACGCCGTCCCGGACGCGCCGCACGCCCCCGTCCCCGCCGCTGTCGGGATCCCCCGCGTGGGGTGGATCGACACCACCGACGGGCTCGTCAGCCTTCTCGCGGTGGTTCCCCACGGCGTCGTCCCGGCACGTCTGGCCGGGTTCCTCGGGGCCGTCGAACGCCCGAGTACCGTCTCCGCCGACAGGGTGATCGGCCTCCACGGCCTGACCGAGGACATGGCCGAGCAGGTCGTGAGGGTCCTGGCGCCGATGGGGATGATCTTCGACGCCTCCTCCCCCTGGGTGACCGGATCAGTGTGAGCCGAAGCGATGGACCAGCCAACGGGCCGCCTCATCCACCGAGTGCACGGTGTCGCCGCGTCCGGTCTGCCCGGGACGCGACCCGGACGGCCGGTCCACCATGACGACCGGGATCCGCAGATCGCGCGCGGCACGAAGCGTGGCGACCGTCGACTGCGCCCCGGTGTTCCGGGTGACCAGGACGTCGATGCGGTGACGCGACATGAGGGTGCGCTCGGACTCGATTCCGAACGGCCCCCGGTCGAGGACGAGCAGGTAGCGGTGCGGGAGCAATCCGGGCGGAGGCTCGGCACACCGGATCAGGTAGGACCCCCGGGTGTCGCCCGCGAAGGCGGTCGGGCCACCTCGTCCCACGGTGAGCATCGGGCGGCGGAATCGCTCTCGAACCAGCCGCGAGGCGGCGTCCACGTCGGCCACCGGGATCCACCGGTCGCCGTCCTCCGGCGCCCACGGGGGCCGGAGAACACGGAGCAGAGGGGTGCCGGTTTCGCGGGCGGCCCTGGTCGCGGAGGCCGACACGCCGGTGGCGAACGGGTCGGAGGCGTCGATGACGGCGCTCGCCCGGCTCTCGCGGAGCCAGCGGGCCAGGTCCTCCGGCCCACCGAACCCCCCGATCCGCACCTCGCCCCGGGGCATCCGTGGGCGGGACGGCGTTCCGGTCAGAGAGGTCACCACGTCGAGCCCGGCCGTGACCATGAGCTCGGCGAGCCTGCGCGCCTCCTCGGTCCCGCCCAGCAGAAGGATCCGGCCCGGTGTGGGCGCGGGCATCCGGGAGGCGCTCGGCGTGACGGATGGCGCCACTGATCCCCGAGCGGACTCGGGTGACGGGCTCCCGACCGGCGCCGGGCCTCCGTCGAGACCCTCGTCGTCCCGCCTACTCCCGAGCGCAGGTCCCGCGCAGACCACCATGTCCTCCGGGAGATCCGTCCCCGTCATGCGGTCCGCGATGTCGCCGAGGGTTCCGACGACGGTGATCTCCCCCTCCCGGCCCGGGGCGACCACGATCCCGACCGTGCACTCCGGTCCGTGGGCGGGCACGAGTTCGCGGATCACCCCGGCGAGCTGCCGGGGACCCACGTGCGGTACGACGGTGAGGTCCGCACCGCCGGTCGGCAGGGGCGGGAGCCGCTCCCCGTCCGACGGGGATGCTCCGGGCTCGTGGGACGGCCGCACGATGTGGACCGAGCCGGGCCCACCGGGTGCCGCCAGCTCGATCCCGAGAGCGGCGGCGGCAGCGGCGACGACGGGAACGCCGGGGACGATCTGCCACCCGACCCCCGCAGCCTCGAGAGCGCGGACCTCCTGCGCCACCCCCCGGTACATCGAGGGCTCGCCGGGGATGAGCCGGACCACCCGGTCTCCGCGTCCACTCGCCTCCCGGATCTCGGCGACGACATCCGAGACCGGCATCCCGGTGGTGTCGACAAGTCGGGCCCGCGGAGGGCAGAGGGACAGCACCTCGTGGAGCCCGTGGACACCCTCGAACAGGCAGGTACCGCAGTCGGCGAGGAGCCTGGAGGCGCGGACGGTGAGCAGATCGGCATCGCCGGTGCCGACGCCGACGAACATGGCGGTCACCGGTCGCGATCCACGGTGGCAGGGGGTCTCACCGTGGCATCCGTCGCCAGATCGGCTGCGGGACCAACCGGGCGACGGCGAACATCACCCGTAGCTGCCACGGGATCCACACCACCCCGGCCCGTCGGGCCCGCACCCGGTCGACCACCGCATCGGCCACCTGGTCGGGCGTGGAGGAGAACGGTGCGGGATCCATGCCCTCGGTCATCCGGCCGATCACGAATCCGGGGCGGGGGATCACCAGGGTGACGCCCGTGCCGTGGAGGGCGTCCGCCATCCCCGAGGCGAAACCGTCGAGCCCCGCCTTGGCGGACCCGTACACATAGTTCGCGCGCCGGACCCGTTGACCGGCGACCGAGGAGAACGCCACCAGCACGCCGCGCCTGCGGGGCTTCATCCGCTCAGCCAGCACGGTGAGCAGGGCGGCCTGGGCCACGAAGTCGGTGTGCAGGATCCGAGCCGCGGTCGCCGCGTCCCTCTCGGCCACCTCCTGGTCGCCGAGGATCCCGAACGCCAGGACCGCGACCGAGATCTCGCCGATCCGGGACTCGATGTCCTCCACCACCCTCACGTGGGAACCGAGGTCGTCGGCGTCGAAATCGATGATCTCGACAGACGAGGCCCCGGCGGCCGTGAGAGGTGCCGCCAGGGCGGACACGTCGCGGCCGGGTCGTGTGGCGAGGACGACCGTGCATCCGTCCGCGAGACGCCGGGCGATCGCCAGACCGATCTCGCTCCGGCCACCGAAGATCACGACGACCTCGCCGCCCGGTGCGCGCTGGGATGCGGGGGATGCGGGGCTGGACATGAGGGCATTGTCCCACGCCCATCTCACTGCCTCCCACGCCCGTCCCAGGCCCGGTCGCACTCCCGTCGCCGCCGGCCGCCTCGTCCCGCCTCGCTGTGGCAGGCTCGCCGCTATGTCCCGAACACTGGCAGATCTGTCGCCCGACGCTCACGAGTTCCTCTCCGAGTACCACCTCGGTACGCTCACCACCCTCCGACGAGACGGTTCGCCGCACGTGGTCGCGGTGGGCTTCACGCTCGACACCGGGTCGGGTCTGGCCCGCGTGATCACCCGGAGGGGGTCGCAGAAGGCCCGCAACGCCGCGCGCGGCGGACGGGCAGCGGTCTGTCACGTGGACCGAGGCCGGTGGCTGACGTTCGAGGGCCGGGCGACGTTGCTCACCGACGAGGCCGCCGTGCGCGAGGGCGAACGCCGGTACGGGATGCGCTACCGCGAGCCGAAACCCAATCCAGAGCGGGTCGTGGTGGCGATCGAGGTGGACCGCGTCCTGGGATCCGCCCAGATGTTCACCGGCGCCTGACACCGCGGTTCGATAGCGGCCGGGTACGCGGCCTGCTGGACGGCTTGGTACGCGGCCTGTTGGACGGCCGGTGCGCGGCCTGTTGGACGGCTTGGTGCGCGGCCTGCTGGGCGGGAGGGTGCGTGGCCTGCTGGGCGGGACCAGACGACTCCTCCGGATTCGCGTGCGTGAGTACAGCCGCCCGCAGCCATGGCGTCTCGCCTGAGCCGATGCGCAGGCCGGACGCCATCCGGGCGGGCGGCTGTACCTGGCGTGCGCAGCTGCGCGAGCGAGACGCCAGGCGCGGGCGCGGATGCGGGAAGGCCGACGCGGGATGGCGGCACCCAGCGCTGCGCCTCGGGCCGTGACGCACGACGACGGCGGCACCCAGCGCTGCGCCTCGGGCCGGGGCGCACGACGATGCTGGAGGACGTTGACCGCGGAGGTCGCCGACGCTAGAGGACCCGCAGTCCCCTGTCCCCGGTGTTCAGGTCGCGCCGGCCGTCCGCGGTGACCGCGACGATGTCCTCGAGACGGGCACCCCACCGGCCGGCCCGGTAGATCCCGGGCTCGACGGAGAAGGTCATCCCCTCCGCCAGGACGGTGTCGGCGCCGGGGGCGACGAACGGCGGCTCGTGCAGGCCCATGCCGATGCCGTGCCCGGTGCGGTGGATGAAGAGCTCACCGAGTCCCGCCGCCGCGAGGTGATCGCGCGCCGCCGCGTCGACCTCGCCGATCGCGATCCCCGGTCGCACGGCCTCGCGGGCCAGGCGCTGCGCCTCCTCAAGAACGGCGTAGGTCTCGGCGGCGTCGGCCGGCGGTGCGCCCATCGAGTAGGTGCGGGTGCAGTCCGAGTGGTACCCGCTCGGGAGCGGTCCCCCGATGTCCACGACGACGATGTCGCCCCGCTCGATCACCCGGTCGGAGACACCGTGGTGGGGGTCGGCGCCGTTGGGTCCCGACCCGACGATCACGAACTCGGCGTGCGTGAGCCCCTCCTGCTCGATGGCCGCGGTGATCAGCTCACCCACCTGCGCTTCGGTGCGGCCGACCACGAGGAACTCACCCATCCGGGCGTGGACCGCGTCGATGCGACGGGCGGCCTCGGCGAGCTGGTCGATCTCTGAAGGGGTCTTGACGGCCCGCACGTGGTCGATCACCTCCGAGGCGAGGACCACCTCGCCGTCGACGCCCAGCTGGAGCGGCACGAGGTGGAGGGCAGGCATCGCGGTGGACACGGCGACGCGGCCGGACACCGTGCCCGCCACGAGCGGCACCGCATCCGTTCCGTCAGCCCAGGGGTGCAGGTCCGCACCCACCCGGTCGGCTGCCGCGCGGACGGCGTCGGTGAGCTCGAGGGCCGGGACGACGAGGAGGGGCACCCCGCCGCCGACGGGGACGACCATCGCCGTGAGGCGCTCGTGGGAGTCCATGCGTTCACCGGTGAGGTAGGCCATGTCCTCTCCGGAGTACACCACCACGTGGTCGATGCCGATCTCCCGCGCGCGGTCGCACACGGCCGTGAGTCGTCGGGCGTGGAGGTCCGGGGAGTCGGTGCTCATCCCCCCACCCTAGGGTCTTCCGGTTCGCCGCCGCCCGGTCGTGTCGATGCCGTGAACCGCTGGCGACGGTGCACGGGGCGACTATCCTGGCGCCGGGCCGACACCCGGCCCGATCCCGACCGGAGGAGGCGCGGTGTCCCAGGGCCCGCTCATGGTTCTCGACAGCGCCGGCCTGTGGTTCCGCGCGTTCCACTCGGTACCGGAGAAGATCACCGGGCCGGACGGTGCACCGGCCAACGCGGTGCGCGGGTTCTGCGACATGGTGTCGGTACTGCTCGAGGAGTACTCGCCGACGGGCCTGGTGGCCGCCCTCGACCGAGAGTGGCGCCCCGACTGGCGCGTCGAGCTGCTGCCCTCGTACAAGGCCCACCGGGTCGGCGACGACGGCGGTGAGGACGCGCCCGCCTCACTCCACCCCCAGGTCGGTGCGATACAGCAGATCCTCACAGCGGCCGGCATCACGCAGGCGTCCGCTTCCGACGCGGAGGCCGACGACGTTCTGGCGGAGCTCGCCGCCCGCGACCGTGAGGTGCTGGTGGTGACCGGAGATCGAGACCTGTTCCAGCTGGCGTCCGCGACCACCACGGTCGTGTACGTGGGGGCGGGGATGAGAAAGCGCCTCGCGTACACCCCGGAGGTCGTCGCGGAGCGATTCGACCTGCCCGCCGGCGACGATGCGCGGGTGTACGCGGACTACGCGGTGCTGGTCGGTGACGCCTCTGACGGTCTGCCAGGGGTGGCGGGTATCGGCACCAAGACCGCGGCCTCCCTCTTGCGGGAGTACGGAGACCTCGACGGCATCGTGGCGGCCGCCGAGGACGAGGGGTCGGGCCTCGCCGCGCGGCAGCGCAGGGCGGTCCTCGAGGCCGCCGACTATCTGACCGCCGCCCGCGGGGTGGTCCGGCTCCGGACGCGGGGTGTCGAGACGGAGTTCGAGGGGGATGCCGACGGTCGGCGAGGACCCGTGGACCGCGAGAAGTTGGATCTCCTGGGAGAGGCGACCGGGCAGAGCCGAGCGATCGGACGTCTGGAGAAGGCCGCCTCGGTGCTCGACCCGGCCTGATCAGGCCATGTGGTCGAGGACGACGCCGCGACGCAGTGACCCCACGGCCGATCGCGCCGTGCGCGCCAGTTCGGGCTCCGCGACCTGTCCGACCTGGGCCAGGACGTCCACGACGAGACGAGCCGATCGCACGAAGTCCCCGGCGGTGAGTTCCACGCCCTCCTGCCAGGACGCGGCGAGGATCGACGAGAGCGCACCGCCCGACACCCAGTGGTGCAGGACCGGGGCGAGTCCGGCATCGAGATCGGGGGTCGGCGGCAACTGGTGGGACTTCTCGGCCGCCGTGACGTCCGCGGCGACGCGGTCGGTCTCGGCGAGGGCGGCGCGCAGCACCTCGTCGGAGGGCTCGCGGACCGCCGACTCGCTACGGGGGTGGGCCACGACGGTGGTGATCACCGCGGCCAGCCCCGCCGGGTCGAGCCCTGACCACACCCCGCGCCGGAGACACTCCGCCACGAACAGGTCCTGCTCGGTGTGGATGCCCGCCAGTAGGCGGCCGGCCTCCGTGGCACGGACCTCCCCCTCGTGCTTCTCCACGTAACCGAGGTGGTCGAGCAGGTCGACGATCCTGCGGAACCGGCGGGCCAGGGAGTCGGAATCCGCCTCCACCTCCGCGGTGAGCGTGTCCACGTCCGCCGCGGCTCGTGCCCAGCGTTCGTGGAGACGGGCCAGCCTGTCGATCCGGGGATCCTCGTGCAGGGGGTGCTGGCGCAGGGCCCGGCGCGTGGCCGCGAGTCGCGGGTCCTTACGGACGGACTTGCCCCCGGCGTTCTTCATCCGGCCTCTGGCCTTGCCGCGCAGCCCCTCCATCCGCTGGACGAGTGCCCGTTTGGCCCGTCCGTCGAGTTTGCGGCGACCGCGTGGCAGGTCGACCCTCCCCACCGGCACGGGGGGCGCCGCGAAGTCCTGCTGGCGCAGCCAGCCGGTCCAGCCGGAATCGGTCAGACACAACAGGGCCGGGTCGGAGGGGATGTCGGTGCGCACCTGGAGCACCGTGGCGACCATGCCGAACCGCTTGCGGCCGACGGTGATCACGGAACCCGCGGTCTGCTTGAGCATCGCCGCGCGCACGGATTCCAGCCGGTCGTCGCGGGTGGCCTTCTCGGTGGATTTCTCGAGCCGGCTCAGGTCCGCGCGCAGCGACATGTACTCGTCGAGCTGGGAGTCGCCGCCGGCCTCCTCCAGGTCCGCACGGATCCGGTCCCGCTCGTCCGTCCTGCGTTCGACCGCCCGGGACCGGGACACCAGCGTGCGGTCGGTCTGGAACTGGGCGAACGACCTGCCGATGAGCGAGGTCGCCTCCGCCACGCCGAGTTGTTCCACGAGGTTGACGGCCATGGAGTAGTCCGGGGTGAACGCACTGAGCAGGGGGAAACGTGGGGTGTCCACGAGAGCGGACAGCGCGTCCAGGTCGAGATCCTGTTGGTCCAACACCACCGCGGTGCCCTTGGTGTCGATCCCCCTCCTGCCGGCGCGGCCGGTGATCTGGGAGTACTCCGCGGAGGTGAGCATCGCATGGGTGTCGCCGTTGAACTTGGTGGTCTTCTCCAGGACGACCGCGCGGGCCGGCATGTGGATGCCCAGGGCGAGGGTCTCCGTGGCGAACACGACCTTGATCAGACCGGCCGAGAACAACTCCTCCACGACGGTCCGGAACAGCGGGAGCATGCCCGCGTGGTGGGCGGCGATGCCACTGATCAGTCCGGCCCTGAAGGCGGCGAAGTCGAGGGCGTCCAGGTCGTGCCGGGGAACCTGCGCACACGCGGCGTCGACGTGCGCGGCGATCCGTCGCGACTCCTCCCCCGTGGTCAGCCGCAACCGGGCCCGGCGCATCTGGGAGACCGCCCCGTCGCACCCGGCCCGGGAGAACACGAAGTAGATCGCGGGCAGCAGATGGTCGTCGTCGAGCTTCTCGATCACGTCCTGACGTCGCGCCCACTGGGCCCGGGGTCGGGCCGCCACCTGTTCGTCGTGATACCCGCCCCGGCTGCGCCGTCGATGGTCGGCGGCGGCCCGGACGGGGACCAGGTCACCGTCCGTGTAGAGCATGTGCGCGAGGGGAACGGGCCTCACGTCGGAGAGCACCACCGCGGTGTCGCCGCGGATCTCGGTGATCCAGTCCCCGAGTTCCTCGGTGTTGCTCAACGTCGCCGACAGGCCCACGAGTCGGACCGCCGGGTCGAGGGTCAGGATGATCTCCTCCCAGACCACGCCTCGCGACCGGTCCCCGAGGTAGTGGATCTCGTCCATCACCACGCAGTCCAGGTCGTGCAGGGCGGAGGACCCGGAGTAGATCATGTTCCGCAGAACCTCGGTGGTCATCACCACCACCGGGGCGTCGGCGTCGATGGAGTGATCCCCGGTGAGCAACCCCACGTTCTCGGGCCCGAAGCGGTGCCGGAACTGACGGAACTTCTGGTTGCTCAGAGCCTTGACGGGCGTGGTGTAGAAGCACCGGCCGCCGCCGGCAAGGGCCCGGTGGGCCGCGTACTCCCCGATGAGCGTCTTGCCCGACCCGGTGGGCGCCGAGACGAGGAGATTGCGGCCGGCGTCGAGCGCGGAGAAGGCCTCGAGCTGGAACGGGTCCGGATCGAAACCCTCCGTCTGGAGGAACGACTCGAGCAGGGTGCCCGCGTCGTGCGGCTCAGAGCGTGTCGTCATACATCGCCCCACCCGACGGTGCCTGGAGGGGCCGTGCACCGCTGACCGGCTCGGGCGCGGCGAGCGGGCCAGTGGAACGGACCTCCCCGGAACCGTCGAGGCGCTCGGACGGACCCAGCGGTGAGGCGGACTCGTCGTCGACGTCGAGCCATTCCTCGCGGGCCCTGCTCTTGCGCTTGTCGTGGATGCGGGCGAACTGGATGGACATTTCCACCAACACGCACACCGCCGCGGCGAGCGCCAGCATCGAGAACGGATCCTGACCGGGCGAGGCGACGGCGGCGAAGACGAAGATCCCCATGATGATCCCGCGCCGCGACCTGGCGAGCACCTCGTACCTGAGCACACCGGCGACGTTGAGCATCGCGATGAGCAGCGGGATCTCGAAGCTCACCCCGAAGATGAGGATCAGCTGGATGAGGAAGGAGAAGTACTGCGTGCCCGACAGGGCCGTGGTCTGGACGTTGTCGCCGATGGAGAGCAGGAACTCGAGGGCGAAGACGATCACGACGTAGGCCAGGACCGCCCCGCCGATGAACAGGATGGCGGCGAGTACGGTGAACGCGATTCCGTAGCGCTTCTCGTTCTTGTGCAGGCCCGGCGTGATGAAGGCCCACAGCTGGTAGAGCCAGACCGGGCTGGCCAACACGATCCCGGCGGTGGCGGCCACCTTGAGACGGAGCATGAACTGCTCGAAGGGGCCGGTCGCGAGGAGCCGACACTGGTCGTCCGCGTCACCCAGTTGTAGGCGTGCGCCGGGTGGGATGTCGCAGTAGGGGCCGGTGAGGATCTCACCCAGCGAGGGGACGCCGAAGAATCCGCTGCCGTACCACCAGAACCCGAAGCCCAGCGTCACCACGATCGCCGCGAGGGCGATGAGCAGTCGCTTGCGCAGCTCGTAGATGTGCTCGATGAGCGGCATCGTGCCGTCGGGGTTCCGGGGCCGGCGCTTGCGCCTGGACAACATCCGACCGGCGCCGCCCCCGGGGGTGGCGCCGGTCTTCTGGGGTCCTGTCTGCGTCATCTGTGGGGATACCTGCTACCGCTGGGTGCCGGTTCCGCCGTCGTACGGGCCGGTGGGGTCGACGTGCTGTGGCGATTGCTGGTGCTGCTGACCCTGCTGCGGCGTCTGCGGGTACTGCTGCCCTGTCTGCGGCGGGTGCTGGTACTGCTGCTGGGACTGGCCCTGCTGCTGGTACGGCTGCTGCGGAGCCTGCGGGTAGCCCTGAGCCTGATGCTGCGCCTGCGTGGGGTGCGCCTGCGGCTGGACGTACTGCGCGGCGTTCGGCTGACCCGCCTGGGTGAGCGCTTCCGGCTCGGCAGGCTTGTCGTCGTTCTGCATCTCCTTGATCTCCGATTTGAAGATCCGCATCGACCGCCCGAGGCCACGAGCGGCGTCGGGGAGCTTCTTGGAGCCGAAGAGGAGCAGCACCACCGCGAGAACGATGAGCCAGTGCCAGATGCTCAACGCACCCATGTCTACCTCCGATTGTGTGACAACACGGCCATGCTAACGCACCCACGCCGACAGCCGGAGGCGCGGTCCCCCCCTTCGAATGCGGTGACCAGCGGGTTCACGCGGTTTTCACGGCGAGGACACCGAGTCGTCGCCGGCCTCGTAGAGCGCGAGCCCGGCGATGGCCCGGTCGGCGATCTCCGCGGCCAGTCCGGGGTCGGACGGCGTCACGACGTCGGCGTGTCCGAGCAGGAACCTGACCAGCCACGTCCGGTCGTGGTAGGCGATCGAGACGTCGAGATCGCCGTCGGGGCGCCGGACCACGTCGTGGAACGCGAACTCGTCGAGGAACCACGCGGCCGCCGCGGGAACGACGGCCCGTTCCAGGAGGACGCCCGCCCCTCCGTCGTCCTGGGGTTCCGGTCCGAGCGGCCGGCGCGGTCCGACCTCTTCGACCCCGCTCATCCGGTCGGTGCGGAAGGTCCTCCACTGCCCGGTCCCGCGATCGACCCCGTGGACGTAGGAGTGCCCGTCGGACACGGAGAGCCGAGCGGGATCGACCACTCTGGTGGTCGAGGTGTCCGAGCTGGCCGAGTGGTAGACGAATCGCAGTGCGCGTCCGTCGTGGACGGCGGTGCGGACCACATCGGCGTCCGGCGGGGTGTCGGGGCGGGAGGGCTCCTCCGCCCGGGCCTCGACGCCGGCCGCGGTCCGGAGGGTCCGCAGCAGATCACGCAGGGCGGTCTGGTCGACCACCTCGGGATGATCGAGGAAGATCGCGAGTCCGGTCTCCAGGGTGACGGCCTCGGCCGCGGTGAGCCGGACGGGACGATCGATCCCGGCGGTGAACGTCACCTCGACCAGTTCGGCGTCGTCCAGGTCCTCCGAGGAGAAGGCGAGGTCGATGAGGTCACCCGGCCCGTAGCCGGGTAGACCGCAGGACCACAGCTGCCAGAGCGCGTCCCGCAGTTGTTGCTCCGTCATGCCGAGATCCCGCGCGGCCTCGTCCACGCGCACCGCGCCCCGGGTGTGGAAGTACGGGACCACGCTGAGCAGCGTCGCCAGTGGGACGGCACGGGAGGTCATCGGTCGGCCTCCTCGGCGGCGGAGAGGATCGTCAGGACTCGATCGCGGAGTCCGGCGGGCCGGAGGGCCACGGCGTCGGCGCCCTGGGATGCCACCATCGACGCCAGCTCACCGAGCGGAGCACACACCTCCAGGTCCGCTCCCCCACGCCCGAACCGGTCGGCAGATGCGGCGTCGCGGGCCATCGCACGGAGTTCGGCGGCGTGGCCGTCCGCCGCCCACACGGTGGCCTCGACCACCGGGTTCAGGCGGGAGATGGCGTCGTCGAGGAGCGCCAGCACCTCGGAGGTCCGTGGAACCGGGACGGTCCGGCCGGCCTGGCCCACCCGGACGTCCGAGACCCTCACCAGGCGGAAGGTGCGGGGTTCGCCGCGATCGAGGTCGTGACCGACCACGTACCAGTGTCCCTGTCGGGACCCGGTCCACCACGGTTCGATCCTCCGGGCGCTCGGTGCCGTCGCCCCTGCAGGGGTGTGCGAGAACGTGAGGAGCCGGCCCTCCGCGACCGCCTCCGCGACGACGGCGGCAACCGCGAGTTCGGCCGGGTCCTCCACCGTCACGGTCGCACCGGCGTCGTGCACCGGGTCGATACCCGCGGCGGTGAGCTTGGCCAGAGCCCCGTCGGCCCGGGCGGCCCGCTCGCCCTCGCGCCACACCTCGGAGGCCACGGCCAGCACCCCGGCCTGTTCGGGGGTGAGGGTGATCTCGGGGAGCTCGTATCCACCGGCGGGGATCCGGTAGCCGGCCGGGGACCCCGGCGCCAGCGAGGCTCCCTGTTCGAGGGGGACGCCCACCTCGCGGAGTTCCCGCTTGTCCCGCTCGAACATCCTCAGATATGCGGCCTCGTTCTCGCAGTCGTCGTAACCCTGGACCATCCTGCGGATCTCCCCCGCGGACAGGAAGGCGTTGGTCGACCTCAGACAGATGACGAGGTTGACCAGCCGTTGGGACTTGGAGGTGGGCACGGGCAGGACGCTATCGGCCGAGCGCGGCGATCAGGCCGTCGACACGCGGGTCCTCGGCGGTGAACGGGTCCGTGAGCGCGACCGTGGGCAGGGTGCCGTCGGCGACCTTGAGATGCACCCAGTCCACGGTGTAGTCCCGCCGGGCCGCGGTGGCGGCGGAGATGAAGCGGCCACGCAGCGCCGCCCGGGTGGTCTCCGGCGCGATCCGCCGGGCCCGTTCAATCTCCGGGTCGCTCACCACCCGCGAGACCAGACCACGGCGTTCGAGCACGGAGTGCAGCCCGCGTCCCGGCCGGATGTCGTGGTAGGTCAGGTCGATCTGTGCCAACCGCGGGTGATCCAGGTCGACCCCCGTCCTGCCCTGGACCTGTCGGATGAGCCGCAGCTTCGCGGCCCAGTCGATGTCACCGGCGATCGCGTCGTGGTCGCCGGACTCGATCGCGTCGAGGACCCGCTCCCACAGGGTCACGCACCTCTCCACGACGGGGCGGTCGTCGCGCTCCCACCCGCCATGACCGAGGTGGCGGTGGACCGCGGCCAGGAACTCCCGCTGGATCTCCAGGGCGGTCATCGTGGTGCCGTCGGTGAGGGTGACCGGCCGGGTCCCGGTGAGGTCGCGGCTGATCTCCCTGATCGCGCGGACGGGGTGGGCGATCGCCATCGGGCGCAACGGGACGCCGGCCTCGAGCGTCTCCAACACCAGTCGGGTGCTGGCGACCTTGAGCAGGGTCGTGGTCTCGATCATGTTGGAATCGCCCACGATGACGTGCATACGCCTGAACCGGGTCGAGTCAGCGTGGGGCTCGTCGCGGGTGTTGATGAGGGGGCGCGATCGGGTGGTGGCCGACGAGACACCGTCCCACATGTGCTCGGCCCGCTGGGAGAAGCAGAAGGTGGTCTCCCCGTCCTCGGCGGTGCCCACGCCCGCCGGGGTCCCGGGCAGGATCTTGCCGGCGCCGCAGATGAGCTGCCGGCTCACCAGGAACGGCAGCAGCGTCGTGGCCATGCTCCGGACCTGGGTCGACCGGTCGAGGAGGTAGTTCTCGTGCGAGCCGTAGGAGTTGCCCGCGGTGTCGGTGTTGTTCTTGTACAGGTAGACCTTGGCGTCGATGCCCTCGGCCGCGAGCGACTGTTCGGCGTGGACGGCGAGGTCGTCGATGATCCGCTCCCCCGCCCTGTCGTGGGCGACGATCTGCTCCAGACCGTCGCACTCCGCGGTCGCGTACTCGGGATGGGAACCCACGTCCAGATAGAGGCGGGATCCGTTCTCGAGGAACACGTTCGAACTGCGCCAGCGTTCGACGACGGGACGGAAGAAGTAGCGGGCGATCTCGTCGGGCCCGAGCGAGCGCGAACCCTCGCCACCGACGCTGGTGATCCCGAACTCCGTCTCGATCCCGACGATGCGGCGGATCATGGCGGCCTACTGCCCGCCCTTCTGGACGTAGGACTTCACGAACTCCTCGGCGTTGGTCTCGAGGATGTCGTCGATCTCGTCGAGCAGTGAGTCGGCGGACGAGGTCTGCGCGGTCGCGGCGACCTGCCCGGCCTCGTCGTCCGGCTCGCCTGCGCCGCCGGCGTTCTTCTGGATCTGGGACATCGGGTGGTTCTCCTGTCGTGGTGTGGACGGGACGGGCCGTGTGAGCGGGATGCTCAGCGGAGCAGCGGGCCGTCGGGGCTGAGGAACTCCGGGTGCGCGTCGCAGTGGGCGCGGGTCCCGGTATACGGGTCGGCGAGGTCCACGTGGCGGTGGTCGCCGCGGGAATCGACGACGACGACGTGGTCCCACCCCGCGGCGTGGACGCGCTCACCGAGCAGGGCCAGGAAGCGCCCCCGGGCCCAGGCCCGCGTGGACTCGGGAGGGGTGGTCACCGCGGCCTCGACGCGGGCCTCGGTGACCATCCTGCGCATGGCACCCTTGCCCACCAGGCGGTTGTAGAGTCCCCGCTCCGGGTCGATGTCGTGGTACTGGACGTCGATGAGGGCCAGGCGTGCGTGGTCCCATCCCAGGGTGTCGCGTGCCCTGAACCCCTCCAGGAGGCGGAGTTTGGCCGGCCAGTCCAGCCGATCGGCGCACGACATGGGGTCCCGCTCGAGTGCGTCGAGGATCTCCCGCCATTCGGCCAGGACCTCGACGGCCCACCCCGGGCGCCCCGTGCCGTCGCCGACCAGGTCCGACACGCGGCCGAGGATCTCGCGCTGGAGGCCGATCCCCGTGAGCGCCCGGCCGTCGGGCAGTGCGACGGTGGCGGTGAGGGACGGGTCGTGGCTGATGGTGTGTACCGCCTCGACGGGGTCGACCGGGACCAGGTCCGACAGGTCGATCCCCGCCTCGATCGCGTCCAGGACCAGGCAGGTGGTGCCGATCTTCAGGTACGTCGCGAGCTCGGCCATGTTGGCGTCGCCGAGGATCACGTGGAGGCGGCGCCACGTCTCGTCCGGGGCGTGCGGTTCGTCGCGGGTGTTGATGATCCCGCGGCGCAGAGTGGTCTCCAGACCGGTGAACACCTCGATGTAGTCGGCGCGTTGGGAGATCTGGAAACCGGGCTCCTCCCCGGATTGACCTATGCCGACCCGCCCGGCACCGCAGAACACCTGGCGGGAGACCAGATGAGGCGCCAGGCTCATCGAGAGTTCGTCGAAGTCGACCTCGCGACGCACGAGGTAGTTCTCGTGGGCGCCGTAGGACGCGCCCTTGCCGTCGACGTTGTTCTTGTAGAGCTTGAGCTCGGCGTTGCCGTCGACGGCGGACGACTCACTACCGGCCCGGTGCATGATCCGCTCCCCCGCCTTGTCCCAGATCACCGCGTCGATCGGGGAATCGACCTCGGGAGAGGAGTATTCGGGGTGTGCGTGGTCGACGTAGAAGCGCGCGCCGTTGGTGAGCACCCGGTTGCTCACCCCGAACTCGCTCGGATCGTAGGCGCGGGCGGAGCCGAGATCGAAGCCGCGGGCGTCGCGTAGGGGCGATTCGGACCCGTAGTCCCACCGGGTCGCATCGGCGGTCCCGGCGACCTCGCCCGGGTCGGTGTACGCCTTGACCACCTGGGTCGAGGTGACCACCGAGCTGAGCAGCGGCTGACCCACGGCGACGATGCCGAACTCGATCTCGGTCCCGATCACCCGGCCTCTCGCGACCTCGTCGGACGCGTCCCGCCCGGTCGGGGTCACCGCTCGTCCTCCCAATGCGGCACGATGACCTCGACCACGCGTTCTCCCCGGACCCCCGCGAGACGCGCCCATTCCTGCGGGTTGGAGGTGTTGGGCAGATCGGTGTTCTCCGCGAACTCCGCGTCGACGGCGTCCAGGAAATCGTCGGTCGTCAGACCCTGTCCGGTGCCGTGCACGATGTCCTTGATCGCGATTTTCTTGGCCCGGTCCACGATGTTGCGCAGCATCGCCCCGGAGGTCAGATCCGCGAGATGGAGGGACGACCGTCGGCCGGACGCGTGGACCAGATGCACGTAGGTGGTCGACTCGTCCCTGGTGTAGAGACGGTCGACGATCCGGGTGATGAGGCCGCGGACATGCTCCTCGCCGCCCGCGGAACCGACCTCGTCCGGATCGAACCGTAGATCCGGCGTGATGTACTTGGCGAGGATGTCGGCCGCGGCGTCGGCGTCCGGGCGGTCGATCCGGATCTTGAGATCGAGTCGGCCCGGGCGCAGGATCGCCGGGTCGATCATGTCCTCCCGGTTGGAGGCGCCGATCACGATGACGTTGCGCAGGTCCTCCACCCCGTCGATCTCGGCGAGGAGCTGAGGGACGATCGTGGTCTCCATGTCGGAGGAGATGCCCGACCCGCGGGTGCGGAAGATGGAGTCCATCTCGTCGAAGAACACGATCACCGGGTTGCCCTCGGTCGCCTTCTCCCGAGCCCGCTCGAAGATCGACCGGATGTGCCGCTCGGTCTCGCCCACGTACTTGTTGAGCAGTTCCGGACCCTTGATGGAGAGGAAGTAGGAGTTGGGGTACCGGCCGTCGCTGGTGTCCTCCCCCCGCGACGTCGCCGAGGCCAGCGCCAACGAGTGCGCGACCGCCTTCGCGATCAGGGTCTTGCCGCACCCGGGAGGGCCGTAGAGCAGCACCCCCTTCGGCGGGGCGAGATGGAACTCGCGGTAGAGCTCATGGTGGACGAAGGGCAGTTCGATGGCATCGCGGATCTGCTCGATCTGTGCGCCGAGACCGCCGATGTCGGAGTACTCGACCATCGGGATCTCCTCGAGCAGGAGCTCGTCGACCTCGGCCTTGGGCACGACCTCGAACGCCACGGCGGCCTTGGGGTCCACCAGGACCGCGTCGCCCGGGCGCACCGGCGCCGGGTGGGCGGCGGTGCGCCCTCCGCGCAACCCGGACGCCAGATGGACGACGTGCTCCTCGTCGTTGCCCATCACCACGCGGGCCCGCACCCCGTCGGCCAGCACGTCCCGGAAGACCGCGGTGACGCCGGTGACGGGGAGGCCGGTGCAGGCCTCGATGACGGTCATCGCTTCGTTCAGGCGGACGGTGACGCCCGCCGCGAGCACGGAGGGGTCGACCCCGGGCGCCAGGGTCAGACGCATCCGCCGACCGGCCGCCATGACCTCCGCGGTATCGGCGTCCACGGGGTCCTGCAGCACGATTCCGTACGTACTGGGGGGCGTGCCGAGCCGCTCGACCTCGCCCTTGAGGACCTGTAGCTCGTCGCGGGATTCCTTGAGCAGTTCGGCGAGTCGGACGTTGCGGGCGCCGAGGGCGTCGATCTTGACCGACTTCTCCCGGTCCGTGCGCGCACCCTCGTCGACGGCGTTGCGCAGTCGCGCGAGCTCGGCCCGGTCCAGCGTCACGCTGTCGCCGCCCCGCTCGCCCGGGGAACGTCCCTCGGTCACCTCGATCACCCGCCCTCCGACTCGCGGACGACATCCTCGTCGTCGTCGCCCCCACCCTATCGCCGGGGTGAGCGGCCGGGTGCGCGCCGGGGTGAGTGGCCGGGTGCGGGGCGGGCCGGTGTGCGCGCCGGCTCCGGGGGTCAGTGCTTGCCGGCCCGGCGCCTGGGCTTGAGGGTGGTCACGCCCTCGGCGAGGCGACGGGCGGTGACCAGGAACGCGGTGTGGCCCTGGATGCGGTGCTCGGGTCGGACCGCCAGGCCCACGACGTGCCAGCCCCGGTTGATCGACTCCCACGCCCGCGGCTCCGTCCAGCACTCCTGGCGACGCAGGGCCTCCACGACGTCGGACATCTGGGTGGTGGTGGCCACGTAGACCACGAGGACACCCCCGGGGACCAGGACGTCGCGCACCGTGGGCAGGCAGTCCCAGGGGGCGAGCATGTCCAACACCACGCGGTCGACCTGTCCACCGAGTGCCTCCACGGAGGCCTCCGCGAGATCGGCGACACGCAGGTCCCAGTTCTCGGGGTGCTCGCCGTAGAACGTCCGGACGTTGCGTTCGGCGTGCTCGGCGTGGTCCTCGCGGATCTCGTACGACAGGACCCGGCCCCCGGGGCCCACCGCGCGCAGCAGTGAACAGGTCAGGGCACCGGAACCCGCCCCGGCCTCGAGCACACGTGCGCCGGGGAACACATCGCCCTCGTGGACGATCTGTGCGGCGTCCTTGGGGTAGATCACCTGGGCCCCGCGCGGCATCGACAGGACGTAGTCGGTGAGAAGCGGGCGCAGCGCGAGGTAGTCGGCGTCCCCGGAGGACCTGACGATCGACCCCTCGGCTGCTCCGATCAGATCGTCGTGCCGGACCGCGCCGTGGTGGGTGAAGAACTCCGCTCCCGCGGCCAGGACGACGGTGTACTTGCGTCCCTTGGTATCGGTGAGCTGGACGCGGTCGCCGACGACGAACGGGCCGGATCGCTGCACGGTGGACCTCCAGGGGACGGCGGCCGGTTGTCCGACCGGTTGTCTACCCTGCCAGGTGTGACGGATCCCCTGGAAATCGGACGCGGCGGTGCTCCGGATGGCGTGCCCCCGCCGGAGCGCAGGCCCCTGGCGTTGTCGGCGTCGCGTGCCGCCGACTTCAGGCAGTGCCCCCTGCTCTACCGGCTCAAGGCGATCGACAGGATCCCGGAACCGAAGACCCGCGCCCAGGTCCTGGGCACCGTCGTGCACTCGGTGCTCGAGGACCTGTACGCACTGGAGCAGTCCGAGCGCGCCCCGGAACGCGCTGCGGAACTCGTGCCCACCGCGGTGGAACTCTTCTACGAGGGCGGGGGCGCCGAGGTGGTGCCGCTCAGCGGGAGGGCGGAGTTCCAGACGGAGGTCGCCGCCCTGGTATCCGCGCTCTACGGGATCGAGGATCCCCGGCGCTTCTCCCCCGCGGCGTGTGAGCAGTATCTCGTCACCTCGACCGCGTCCGGTACCCCGCTCCACGGCTACCTGGACAGGGTGGACGTGGCGCCGACCGGCGAGGTCAGGGTGGTCGACTACAAGACAGGCAAACCGCCCCGTCCGCGCTATCAGGACCAGGCGATGTTCCAGATGCGGTTCTACGCCCTGATGTACCAGCGCACCCACGGTGTGGTGCCCGCGCAGCTCAAGTTGATCTACCTCAGGAACGGCAGCTGGCTCACCCTGACCCCCGATCTCGCGGCGCTCACCGAGACGGAGTCCCAGCTCGACTCGCTGTGGGCGGAGATCGAGCGGGCGGGTGAGACCGGGATCTTCCCCCCACGTACCTCCCGGCTGTGCGACTGGTGCAATCATCAGGCGTTGTGCCCGGCGTACGGGGGGACCCCGCCCGAGTACCCGGGCTGGCCGGGGCGTCGCGTGATACCTCTCGAGGTCACGAACCCCGCAGCGGGGCACGCCGGACCGAGGAGCACATCATGACGGAGGCCTACTTCGAGCCGTTGGGCACTGATGACGGCTGGGAGGTCTTCCGGGCGACCCCGCACACGGTGAGCGCCTGGGGTCCGGACCTGCAGCACGGATCCCCGCCCTCGGCCGTGCTCACCCGCGCGATGGATCGTCTCGAACGGGCGGAGTCGACCAGGATCGCTCGCGTCACCGTGGACCTGCTCGGGCCCGTGCCGCTGGGCGAGGTCCGCACCCGGGCCCGCATCGTCCGTCCCGGTCGCCGGATCCAACTGCTCGAGGCGGAACTCGAGGCGGGGGGACGGATCGTCGCCAGAGCGAGCGCCTGGCGGATGTCCGTCGGCGACACCGCCGTGGTCGAGCAGACGGCAGACCGCCCGCGCGAGCTCCCGGAGGTGGATCACGACAGTGATTTCTTCGACCGGTGGACCAGTGGCTACATCGACTCGCTGGAGATCCGCGGTGCGCAGGACGGGGTCGTCTGGGCCCGTCCCACTCTCCCTCTGGTCTCCGGTGAGGAGATGACGCCCGTGGAGCGGGTCATGGCGGTGGCCGACATCGCGAACGGTGTCGGGGCCGTTCTCGAACCCGACGAATGGCGGTTCCTCAACACGGACCTGGTCACCCATCTGCACCGGCGTCCCGTCGGCGAGTGGATCGGGGTCACCGCGGACGCCTCGATCGGCCCCGACGGCGTCGGGGCCACCTCCGGCACCCTCTACGACGAGGTGGGCGCGATCGGGCACACGCTTCAGGCTCTCCTGGTGGAACGGGTCTGAGCGGGACTGATCGGAACCGAGCGAGCCGCACGGGCGGGTAGGACTGGCGGGCTCACCCCATGCGGCAGGACCGGATGTCCGTGGCGATGACGGCTTTGGCGCCAGCGGCGACGAGCTCGTCCATGATCGAGTTGACCTTCTTGCGCGGGACCATCGACCGGACCGCCACCCATGCCGGATCGGCCATCGGGGAGACCGTGGGGGACTCGATCCCCGGGGTGATCGCCGAGACCGAGTCGAGGATCTCCCTGGGGCAGTCGTAGTCCAGCATCATGTACTGCTGGGCGAAGACGACGCCCTGGAGACGCGCCCTCAGCTGGGCCATCGCGGGAGTGATCGCCTCGCCCGTACGCGAGATCAGCACCCCCATCGAGTCGCACAGGACCTCCCCGAACGCCTCCAGACCGTGCACCTTGAGAGTGCGACCGGAACCCACCACGTCGGCGATGCAGTCGGCCACCCCGAGCTGGATGGAGATCTCCACCGCGCCGTCGAGTCGGATGACCTCGGCATCGATCCCCCGCCTCTCGAGGTCCTGCCGGACGATGTTGGGGTACGACGTCGCGATGCGGGCCCCCGCCAGGCGGTCCGAGGTCCACCCACTGCCCGCCGGGCCGGCGTACCGGAAGGTGGAGTGTCCGAACCCCAGCTCGAGGAGCTCGTCCACCTCCGCCATCGAATCCATGCTCAGGTCCCTGCCGGTGATGCCCAACTCGAGGCGGCCGGAACCCACGTAGACGGCGATGTCCTTGGGTCGCAGGAAGAAGAACTCGACATCGTTCTCACGGTCGATCAGCGTGAGATCCTTGCTGCCCTCGGTACGTCGGCGGTACCCCGCCTCGGACAGCATCTCGGAGGCGGACTCGGACAGGGCGCCCTTGTTGGGCACTGCGACACGCAGCATGGTGGTGGCTCCAGGATTCGGTGCGGGCGGGGTGACGGCGGTGGCGGCTAGAGATGCCGGTAGACGTCCTCGAGACCGAGTCCGCGCTTGAGCATCATGACCTGGGTCCAGTAGAGGAGCTGCGAGATCTCCTCGGCCAGTTCCTCGTCCGACTGGTACTCGGCCGCGATCCACACCTCGCCCGCCTCTTCGTTGACCTTCTTGCCCAGATGGTGGACGCCCTTGTCGAAGGCTGCGACGGTGCCGGAGTCCTCGGGACGCGCGGCGATGCGCTCGGACAGCTCGGCGAACAGGGAGTCGAAGGTCTTCACGCGCCTGATTCTCCCACAGCCACGCCCAGTGGCGTTCCCGAGGTGAGGGCGGCGAGACCGGACGCGGTCACGCCGGCCAGGCTCGGGTGGGTGTGTGCCCCGGCCACGTCCGGCTGTCCGTCGGTGGACGGAACATAGAGGACCCGGCACCCCGCGGTGACCGCGGCGGTGGCCCCGGTGACCGAGTCCTCGACGGCCACGGCGGCCGTCGCCTGGACCCCGAGCCGTGAGCAGGCCAGCAGATAGGGGTCGGGAGCCGGCTTGGGGTCGACCACCATGCACCCCGTCACCACCACATCGAATCGCGAACGGTCGATGAACTCCAGCGGAACCGTGGCGACATCCGCGGTCGTGTTGGTCACCAGGGCCACCGGGGCGTTCGTCGACGCGAGGTCATCCAGCAGTTCCTCGGCGCCCGGCCGCCACCGCATATCGGACCGCATGAGCTCGGTGACCCGCGAGTTCAGCCTGCGGGCCAGTCGATCGAACTCGGCCCCCTCGATGGTCCGCCCCGTGTACTCGCCGAGGATCGCGAAGAATCCCGGTAGCGAGTTCCCCAGCGTCCGTTCGCGGGTCGCCTCGTCGAGCGGTCGTCCCAGGTACTCCGCGAGCTCGTAGACGGCGATGTCCCACAGTCGCTCGGTGTCGACGAGAGTGCCGTCCATGTCGAGACACACGGCGGCGGGGACCTGATCGGGCGAAATGCTGGTCACGGCCTACTGTCTACCCGACATGGGGAGACCGGGGGTACCGTGACCGGTCCCGTTGGCCTCCCCGCCGACCGCCGCTCAGTTGCAGGTGCCTGCCGGGACGAGGAAGCGCTCGGTATGGGTGGCGGAGGCGAACGGTACGACCGACCCGGGGGCGAAGGTCGGAAAGGCGGACTTGCTGGTGGTGATGGTGACCGCCAACCGCCCGTGGCCGGTGAACACACCGCCGATGCCGACTTCGGGTCCGGTCGACTGGACGGTGTGCACCCCCCTGGTATCGGTATCGATGTTGTGCCACTCCACCGTCGCCGAGTTGAACGGCAGCAGGGTGGCCGAGAAGTCGAACGAGCCGACGGGCTGGTCGAGGTCCCTGGCGTTCGCGCTCAGCGCCTGGTGGAAACGCTCGTCGCCGCCCAGCCTGCAGGTGGTGAAGGCGCCGAAGCGAATGGTGTGCTCACCGCCCAGCGGGTACGGCATACGGACATCCCAGGCGGGCGACTCGCGCCATACCTGCGCTGACGCCACAGGGGATCCGATCGCCGCCCCTCCCCCGGCGAGCAGGGTCGCCGCACAGGTGAGCGCAACTGACCGACGGATGATACTCATGACAGTCTCCTCGACGACTACGGCTCTCGGGCGGTCCCCGGGGCACACGGCCTTACCGGGTTATCGGTGCGGGCGGGCAGGATGTTAGTCGCGTCACCGTCGCCGGGCGGTCCGTGCCTCCAGTGGTTCGGTCGGCCGTACGTCGAAGTCGCTGAGCTTGTGCGGTGCGATCACGACGCGTGCCGAGTTGAGGATCGCGAGGACGTCGATGACCTCCTGTGCGATCGCCCCGGCGAGAGGGCTGAGGAGGCCGAAGACCGCGAGAAGCATCCCGATCACGGAGGCGGCCATCCCACCCAACGCCGACTGCAGAGCGATCCGACGCATACGCGCCCCTATATGGAGGAGGTCGTCGAGTCGCTCCAGAGAGGAGTCCAGCACCACGGCGTCGGCGGCCTCGGCGGTCACGTCGGACGTGGAACCGAAGGCGACCCCGGCCGAGGCGGCCGTCATAGCGGGCGCGTCGTTGATCCCGTCGCCGAGGTACAGGGTGGGACCCGCCGACGTGCGCTCGCGGACGATCGCGAGTTTCCCCTCGGGAGTGACCCCGCCGTAGACCTCGGTGATACCCACCCGGTCCGCCAACCGGCGGACCTCGGCCTCACGGTCACCGGAGATGATCATCATCCGTGTGACTCCGTGTGCGCGCGGGAGATGCGCGATGAAGTCAGCCGCGGTTGCCCGTGGTTCGTCACGGAATCGGAGGACCGCGGCGTACCGGTCGTCGACGAGGACGACCGCCTCCATCCCCGTCTCGGATCCCGGGAGCAGGCTGGACGCGCCCGGATCGACCTCGGCGAGCCCGCGACGGTTGGTCAGGCGGACCACGCGTCCACCCACCTCGCCGACCAGTCCGGCGCCGGGCCTCTCCGCGACGGAGGTGGTGGCCTGGGTCCCGAGGTTCCGTTCGGCTGCCGCGTCGATGACGGCTCTGGCGAGCGGGTGGCGGGAGTACGCCTCGATCGCCGCCGCCGCGGCGAGCACCTCGTCGGGATCCATCCCGGGCCTCGCGACGATCTCCGTGAGGACCGGACGCCCATAGGTCAGCGTGCCGGTCTTGTCGAACATCATCGTCTCGACGCGTCCGACGTTCTCGAGCATCGCCGGATTCCGGATGATGATGCCCCGCTTGGCGGCCAGCGAGATGGAACCGATGATCGCGACGGGGACGCCGATGAGGAGCGGGCACGGGGTCGCAACCACGACCACCGCGAGGAAACGGGTCGGATCTCCGGAGAACGCCCAGCCGAGGATGCCCAGCGCCAGCGCGATCAGCGTGTACCAGGCGCCGAGGCGATCGGCGAGACGACGCATCGGGGGCCGGTTCTCCTCCGCCTCCCGCAGCACGCCGACGATCTGCGCATAACGGGAATCCGCCGCCACCCGGTGGGCGCGGACGGTCAGTGGTGATTCGCCGTTGATAGCGCCGGAGAGCACCTGCGCCCCTGGTGTCTTGGGGACGACGTACGGCTCGCCGGTGAGGTACGACTCGTCCATCGCGCCTCTGCCCTCCGCCACCTCGCCGTCGACGGGGCACAGTTCGTGGGGCAGGACGAGCAGAAGGTCACCGACCAGCACGTCATCGGCAGGGAGGTCGTCGATGCCCTCGGTCGCCGTGTCCCCGCGGAGGCGGTGCGCGATCGTCGGGCTCCGTCGGGCGAGGGCGTCGAGAGTCGCCGATGCCCTGCGGGACGCCGCGGCCTCGAGCGCCTCTCCCCCGGACAGCATGAGGACGATGATCGCGGCCACCAGCCACTCGGAGAGCAGGACCGCGGTGACGATCGACACCGCGGCGAGCATGTCCGCTCCCCCGGCACTCTTCACCGCCGAGCGGACGACCCCGATGATGAGGGGGATCCCGCCGACCACCACCACGGCGACCAGCGGCGCGCGGATCACCCACTCCGTGATGTCGGAGACGTCGGGGTCGGTGAGCGCACGCGAGAGAAGATGGATCACGATCGCCAGGACGGTGGTCAGGGCGAGGACGCCCTGTCGAGAGCCAACGAACGTCCGCAGCGCCCCGCCCCGCCCCCAGTCCATCCACTCATCATCACCCGGCAGGGAAGCCCCCACCAGCCAGGAGAGGCTACCCTGGGCGCCCGGGTCACACGTTGAAGTACTTCGCCTCCGGGTGGTAGAGCACGAACGCGTCCGTCGACTGTTCGGGGTGGAGCTGCAACTCCTCCGAGAGTTCGACACCGATGCGCTCCGGCTCGAGCAGGTCCACCACGACCCGGCGCGACTCCAGGTCGGGGCAGGCGCCATAGCCGAAGCTGTAGCGGGCTCCCCGGTACTTGAGGTCGAAGTAGTCGTGGATGGTGTCGGGGTCCTCGTCGGAGACGGCGCCCTCGGGCAGGCGGAGTTCGTCGCGCACCCGCCGGTGCCAGAACTCGGCCAGCGCCTCGGTGAGCTGGACCGACAAACCGTGGACCTCGAGGTAGTCGCGGTAGTTATCCGCAGCGAACAGCTCATTGGCGAAGTCCGCGATCGGCGTCCCCATGGTGACGAGCTGGAAGGGCAGCACGTCGACGGTCCCCTCGGCCTCACAGCGCTCCCTGGAGGCGAGGAAGTCCGGGATGCTCAGGAACCGGCCCCGCTGTTGGCGGGGGAAGGAGATCCGGTGCAACACCTCGGCGTCCGGGCGCGGCTCGGCCAGGACACAGATGTCCTGGCCCTCCGAGTAGGCCGGGAAGTACCCGTACACCACGGCGGAGTGGGCCAGGATCCGCTCGGTGGTGAGCCGGTCGATCCATGACCGCATGCGTGGTCGTCCCTCGGTGGCGACCAACTCGTCATAGTCGGGGCCGTCCCCGCTGCGGGTGCCGCGGAGTCCCCACTGCCCGAAGAACAGGGCGCGCTCGTCGAGGTGCCCGACATAGTCGGCCACCGGGATCCCCTTGGCGATGCGCGTCCCCCAGAAGGGCGGGGTGGCGATGGGCTGGTCCGCCGCGACGTCCGAACGCTCCGGGACCACGACGGGCTCGGCCTCGGCGGCCCTCTTGGCGGCGATCCGCTCGCTTCGGGCCCTCCGCTCGCGCCGTTCCGCGGCCTTGGCCGACGCGTCCGAGGACTCCGCCATGGGGACGCCGGTCCGCTTGGCCGTCATGACCTCGTCCATGAGGCGCAGTCCCTCGAAGGCGTCCCGGGCGTAGAACACCTCACCCTCGTACATCCCGGCGAGGTCCACCTCGACGTAGGCACGCGTGAGGGCCGCACCACCCAGGAGAACGGGGTAGTCGCCGGCGATGCCCTCCGAGTTGAGTTCCGCGAGGTTGTCCTTCATCACCACGGTCGACTTCACCAGGAGTCCGGACATGCCGATCACGTCGGCCTTGTGCTCCCGGGCCGCCGAGATGATGTCGGCGATCGGCTGCTTGATTCCGATGTTCACCACGTCGTACCCGTTGTTGGACAGGATGATGTCCACCAGGTTCTTGCCGATGTCGTGGACATCGCCCTTGACCGTCGCCAGGACGATACGACCCTTGCCGTCCTCGTCGCTGGCCTCCATGTGGGGTTCCAGATGCGCGACCGCGGTCTTCATGGTCTCGGCCGACTGCAGGACGAACGGCAGTTGCATCTGGCCGGAGCCGAACAGCTCGCCTACCGTCTTCATGCCGCTGAGCAGGTGGGTGTTGATGATCTCGAGCGGGGGATCTCCTCCATCGCCGCGTCGAGGTCGGCCTCGAGGCCCTTGCGTTCCCCGTCGATGATCCGCGCGGACAGCCGATCCATGAGCGGCATCGCGGCGAGTTCGGCCGCCCTGGCGTCCTTGGTGCTGGCCGTCGACACACCGTCGAACAGCTCCATGAAGACCTGGAGGGGGTCGTACCCCTCCTTGCGGCGGTCGTAGACGAGGTCCAGCGCGACCTCACGTTGACGCTCGTCGATCTTGCTCATGGGCAGGATCTTGGAGCTGTGCGCGATCGCACTGTCCAGACCGACCTGGATGCACTCGTGCAGGAACACGGAGTTGAGGACCTGTCGCGCGGCGGGGTTGAGGCCGAACGAGATGTTGGACAGGCCCAGGGTGGTATGGATCCTGGGGTGCGATTCGGTGAGTCTGCGGATCGCCTCGATGGTCTCGATCCCGTCCCGCCTGACCTCCTCCTGACCGGTGGAGATGGGGAAGGTGAGGCAGTCGATGATGATGTCGTCCTCGGCGATCCCCCAGTTCTCGGTGAGATCGGTGATGATCCGCTCCGCGATCGCGACCTTGCGGTCGGCGGTGCGTGCCTGGCCCTCCTCGTCGATGGCCAGCCCGACCACCGCGGCGCCGTGGCGCGAGACCAGTTCCATGATCTTCTGGAAGCGCGACTCCGGGCCGGCCCCGTCCTCGTAGTTGACCGAGTTGACCGTGCACCGTCCCCCCAGGTGCTCCAGGCCGGTCCGGATGACCTCGGGCTCGGTCGAGTCGAGCATGATCGGCAGAGTGGACGAGGTCGCCAGACGTCCGGCCAGCTCGGCCATGTCCCCCGACCCGTCCCTGCCCACGTAGTCCACGCAGAGGTCGATCATCTGCGCCCCGTCACGCATCTGCTCCTTGGCGATGTCCATGCAGGTGTCCCAGTCGGCGGCGAGCATCGCCTCCCGGAACCGCTTCGACCCGTTGGCGTTGGTGCGCTCGCCGATCATGAGGATGCCGGCGTCGGCCCGCAGGGGGGTCGAGGTGTAGAGGGAGGCGACGGCGTTGACGGGTTCGACCCGCCGTTCGGCCTTCGACCGCGACCTCACCTCGTCCCTCAGCCGCGTGATGTGCTCGGGGGTGGTGCCGCAGCAGCCACCGACCATCGACAGCCCGAACTCGGAGACGAAGTCGGCCACCTGGGGGCCGAACGCCTCGGCGCCGAGTGGGTAGACGGCGCCGTGTTCACCCAGTTCGGGGAGGCCGGCGTTGGGCATCACCGAGACGGGGACACCGGCGTGCTGGGTGAGATAGCGCAGGTGCTCGATCATCTCGGCCGGTCCGGTGGCGCAGTTGAGGCCGATCATGTCGATCCCGAGCGGTTCGAGAGCGGTCAGAGCTGCTCCGATGTCGGAGCCCAGGAGCATGGTCCCCGTGGTCTCGATGGTCACGTGTGTGATGATCGGCAACCGGCGCCCCGCGGCCGCCATCCCGTCCTGGCACCCGAGCACGGCTGCCTTGACCTGGAGCAGGTCCTGGCTGGTCTCCACCAGGAACGCGTCCGCCCCGCCCCGCGCCAGCCCCTCCGCCGCGCGGGTGTAGGCCTCCCGCATCTCCTCGAACGTGCTCTGCCCGAGCGAGGGCAACTTGGTCCCTGGCCCGAGGGAACCCAGCACCATCCGCGGGGTCCCGTCCTCGGACGGACCCATCTCGTCGGCGACGCTCCGGGCGATCGCCGCACCCTTCTCGGCCAACTCGCCGATGCGGTCGACGATGTCGTAGTCCCCGAGGTTGGACAGGTTGCACCCGAAGGTGTTGGTCTCGACCAGATCCGCGCCGGCCTCGAAGAACGCGCGGTGGATGTCCGCCACGACGTCGGGTCGGGTGGCGTTGAGGATCTCGTTGCACCCCTCCAGGCCGAGGAAGTCCGCATCGACGTCGAGGTCGACGGCCTGCAGCATCGTGCCCATCGCCCCGTCGCTGATCAGCACTCGCCGACGGGCGGCGTCCAACAGGGGCGAATCGAAATCGGCAGACATGGCCCCAGTGTATGGGTGCCCCGGAAGTCGCCGTCCGTAGGCTGTACGGATGACTGTCGAATGGACCCCCGACGGGCCTCTCGATCTCGAGAGCCCCGTCATGATCGTGGCCTTCGAGGGCTGGAACGACGCCGCCGACGTGGCCACCGGCACGGTCGAGCACCTCGCCCTGACGTGGGAGGCGCGGCAGATCGCTGAGATCGGTGGCGACGAGTTCTTCGACTACCTCGACCAGAGACCGACGGTCCGGCACTCACAGGGGGTGTCGAGGTCGGTCGAGTGGCCGCAGATCCTGGTGTCCGTGTGCCGACCGGACGGGGTCGACCACGACGTCCTGCTGGTCCGCGGTCCCGAACCCGGCCTGAAGTGGCGCCGGTTCGCCTCCGAGTTCGTGGACCTCGTCGACACGCTGGCGGTCACCGAGGTGGTGTTGCTGGGTGCCTACCTGGCCGATGTCCCCCACACCCGCCCGGTTCCCCTCACCGGGACGGCGTTCAACCGCCAACGGATCGCCGACATGGGAGTGCGGGCGTCCGACTACGAGGGACCCACCGGGATGACCGGTGTCCTCCAGCAGCTCCTCACCGAGGCCGGTGTCCCGACGGTGAGCCTGTGGGCGGGTGTCCCGCACTACGTGGCCGCCCCACCCAACCCGCGCGGCACCGAGGCCGTCCTGTCCTGGCTTGCGGGCACTCTCGGGGTGGCCGTCCCGATGGATGCGTTGCGGGTGCAGTCCCGCACGTGGGTGGCGAAGGTCGACGCCGCGGCCGGCGAGGACGAGGACCTGCGCGACTACATCCAGTCCCTCGAGGACCGGATGGACGAGGAGAACGGGGTCGGCGCGGGGGTGGATCCCGAGCCCGACCGTGGGCGGGTCGCCGACGGTGAGACGATGCCGCTGGTCGACGGCGACTCGATCGCCGCCGAGTTCGAGCGCTTCCTGAGAGGAGACCGGGACGAGCCCGACACCGGCCAGGTGTGATGTTCGGCTGGAGCGGCCCCGGGACGGCCGTCAGGTGGCGGGGGCGAGGCCGAGCAGGGCGTCGAGGGCGATCGCGACGGAGGATCCGGCGGACGGGTCCGACTCGTCGCCGGCCAGGGTCGCCTCCGCCCAGTCGTCGACCGCGGCCAGGGCGCCAGGGGTGTCGAGGTCGTCGGCGAGCCGGTCGCGCACCGTGGCGATGGTCGCGGCCGAGTCGGCGCCCGCTTCCCGAGCGATCGCACGGAACCACCTCTCGCACCGGGAGCGGGCCTCCGCGAGCAGCTCCTCCGACCATGACCGGTCCGTCCGGTAGTGCCCGGCGGCCAGTGCGAGCCGGATCACCGCCGGGTCCACCCCCTGGTCGCGCAGAGTCCTGACCCGCACGAGATTGCCCAGCGACTTGCTCATCTTGACCCCGTCGAGGCCGATCATCGCCGCGTGCACGTAGAAGCGCGCGAACGGTGAGCGGCCGGTCGCGGCCTCCGCGTGGGCTGCGGAGAACTCGTGGTGTGGGAACGCGAGATCGCTTCCCCCGCCCTGGATGTCGAACTCCATTCCCAGCCTGTTGCGTGCGATGGCAGAACACTCGATGTGCCAGCCCGGCCTGCCCGCTCCCCAGGGTGAGGGCCAGGACGGCTCCCCGGGCCGTGCCACCCGCCACAGCAGCGCGTCCAGCGGGTGCTCCTTCCCGGGACGGTCGGGGTCCCCGCCGCGCTCGGCGAAGGCGTCGGCCATCTGCGCCGCGTCATACCCCGACTCGTACCCGAACGCCGGGGTGGACCGGTGGCGGTAGTAGACGTCGGGGTAGCCGTCGACCCCCGGGTCGATCGTGTAGGCGTGGCCGCCGTCGACGAGTTCGGCGACCATCTCCACGACCTCGCCCACGGTCTCCGTGGCGGCCACGTAGTCGCGTGGGGGGAGCACACGGAGTGCCTGCATGTCGGCGCGGAAGAGGTCGGTCTCGCGATCGCCGAGTTCCCTCCAGTCCACGCCGTCGCGCTCGGCGCGCTCGAACAGCGGGTCGTCGACGTCCGTGGTGTTCTGGACATAGTGCACCTCGTGCCCGGCGTCCAGGAGGAGCCGGTACACCAGGTCGAAGGTCAGGTACGTCGCGGCGTGACCGAGGTGGGTGGTGTCGTAGGGGGTGATGCCACAGACGTACATCCCCGCGACGGGCCCGGCGGACACCTCGCGGATCCCGCCACTCGCGGTGTCGAACAGTTTCAGCGGGGCGCCGTCGCCGGGTACGGCGGGGACGACGGGCGGGGGCCACGAGTGCATGCGGCCGAGTCTAGATACCGCGGGATATCAGAAGAGCGGCCAGGGTAACGGGTACCCCGGCCCCGGCGCGGGGAACACCTCCCCCTCCACCAGCGCGGCGACCCGCTCCTCCAGCGCGCGGACCTCGCCGGGTGCGAGCAGGTCTCTCAGAGCGCCCGCCAGGGGGCCGTCCCCGGCCAGGCCGTCGCGCACCGTCTCGAGGGCCTCGAGATCCTCCGGTGGCAGGGGCTGGCCCGCCCACCCCCACAGGACGGTGCGCAGTTTGTCCTCGGTGTGGAAGGACAGGCCGTGGTCGATCGCCCAGATCTGACCGGAGGTGTCGACCAGGACGTGACCGCCTTTGCGGTCGGCGTTGTTGACGACGAGATCGAACAGCGCGATGCGGCGGAGTCGGTCGTCGAGAGCGTGCGCCACCACCACCTCCTGTCCTCCCGAACCCTGGCCACGCAGCACCGCCACGCGGCCGGGAGGCAGGGCGTCGACGGAATGCACGTCGACCGGGTCGTGGCCGGGAGTCTCGGTCCGGTCGATCTCGTCGACCCACCGTTGCGCCATCCCCGGGCCGCCCGGGCCGTGCGCCCCCACCGTCTCCGGCACCAGGTCCCACCCCAGCGCGACGGACACCGTGTACGCCGCGATCTCCCGGGCCGCCAGGCTGCCGTCGGGGAAATCCGTGAGGGGGCGCTCTCCCGCCGAGGGCTTGTAGACCCAGTGTTCACCCAGTGTGTCCACGCAGCGGTACACCGCGTTGCTGCCCGAGGGGATCCGGTGCAGAACGGTGAGTTCGGGGCCCGGCGGGCGGGCGGTCACGGATCGACGAGGTCGGCGAGCGCCTCACCGGAACGAGGGAGGTACCCGTTGAGGCGGATGCACAGGTGTCCCGTCGTGTCGATCGGCTCCCCGCACAGCGGGCACGGGGCACGGCCGGCGGAGACCACCTTCTCGCTGCGCAGGACGAACTGCCGTGCCCGTTGCGGGGTCAGGAACACGCGGAGCGCGTCGGGGGCGTCCTCGGCATCCGAGAGGACGACCGACTCGTCGGTGGCGGCGGGGTCCGCCGCGAGCAACTCCACGACGATCTGGCTCTTCTCCCCGTCCCAGCCCAGGCCCATCGTCCCCACCTGGAACTCCGCGTCGACGGGCATCTCCAGTGGCGCGAGATCGTCCACGACGCCCGCGGCCGGGGGGACGGGGACATCGGACTTCGCGGCGATCTCGTCGAGGAGGTCGCCCATCCGCTCGGAGAGGATCTGGGCCTGCTGCTTCTCGCACCGGACGGAGACGGTCCGGCCTCCACCCGTGGCCTGCACGAAGAACACGCGCTCGCCGGGCTGGCCGATCGTGCCCACCACGAACCTCGCCGGGTCGCGGAACTCGTGGACTTCCCTGCTCATGCCGGTCGTCTCCTCGGTGCTGTGCTGTGAAGTGTACTGCCGGGTGGTGCCGGGCGGTCCTGGGCGGAGGTGCGGTTCACAAGGGTACGTTCCCGCCCGGCACCGCGTCCGAGCTGGCGTCGCCCGCGGTGGCCCGGCCCACGTGTCCGGCGGGTTCCCCCCGGAGACTCGCCAGGTCCCCGCCGGTGTCGTTGACCCGGAGGACGAACGGCCGGTGAGGTGTGTAGCGCACCACCGACACCGATCCCGGTTCGACCACTATGCGCTGGAAGTGGTCGAGGTGCATTCCGTACGCGTCGGCGATCACCGACTTGATCACGTCCCCGTGGCTGCACGCCACCCAGAGGACGTCGCGGCCCGCGTCCTCCGCCAGGCGTCGGTCATGTGCCCGGACGGCCGAGACCGCGCGGGTGGCCATCTCCGCGAGGGATTCGCCCTCCGGGAAGACGGCCGAGGAAGGATGCTGCTGCACCACCGACCACATGTGTTCCGACGCGAGCTCGCTCAGGGCCCGTCCGGTCCACGACCCGTAGTCGACCTCGACCAGGCCCTCGTCCACGACCGGCTCCACCCCGAACGCGGCGGCCAACGGCTCGACCGTCTCCCGGCAGCGCATGAGCGGCGACCGGACGACCGCTTCGACGGGCAGCCCCGCCAGGCGTCGACAGAGGTCCTGCGCCTGCGTGCGGCCCGTCTCGTCGAGCGCGACCCCGGAGGTACGGCCGGCCAGTGTGAGGGCGGTGTTGGCGGTGGAGCGGCCGTGGCGCAGGAGGATGACGGTCATGACGGCAGGTTACCGAGGCCGCGCCGTATCCGTGGTGCGGTCAGGTCGCGGGGATCGTGCCGGTGGACAGCAGGACGATCACGACCAGACCGAGGATGATGCGGTAGCCGGCGAACCAGGCCAGGGAGTGCTTCTGGACGAAGCGTAGGAGCCAGGCGATGGCGATGTATCCCAGCACGAACGCGATCACCGATCCCACGACCAGCTGGATCCCGGTGGCGGACTGCCCCACGGACGGCTCGAAGGCGTCGGGGAGGCTGAACAGTCCCGAGGCCAACACCGCCGGGATGGCCAGCAGGAAGGAGAACCGTGCGGCGGCTTCGCGGGACATGTTGAGGAACAGGCCCGCGGAGATGGTGCCGCCCGACCGGCTGACGCCGGGGATGAGGGCCAGGCACTGGGCCAGGCCCATGACCACGGCGTCCTTGAACCTCAGACCCTCGAGCGACTGGCCGTCGACCGGGCGGTCCTGCCTTCCGACCTTCTCCGCGATCAGGAACACGAACGAGAACGCGATGAGGACGATCGCCGTGATCCACAGATTCCGGGCCGCGTCCCGGATGAGGTCCTTGCCGAGGAACCCGATCACCGCGATGGGGATCGACCCGATGATGACGTACCACCCGAGGCGGTAGTCCGGGTCGTCGCGGTGTCCGGCGTCGAACACGCCCCGGAACCAGGCGACGACGATCCGCACGATGTCCTTGAAGAAGAACACCAGAACGGCCGCCTCCGTGCCGAGCTGGACGACCGCCGTGAACGAGGCGCCCGCGTCCGACCCGAACATCCAGGTGGAGAAGATCCGAAGGTGCCCGGAGGACGAGACCGGCAGGAACTCCGTGATCCCCTGGATCACGGAGAGCACGACCACCTGGAGCCAGGACATGCCGTCCGCGGCGGGGGCGGCCAGGACCGTCGGGTTCACGGGCGCTGCTTTCTGTCGGGGACCGTGGGCACGGGAGCGGGTGGTCCCCGCACCGCCGTGAGGGTAGTCGCCCGGACCTGGACGGAGACTGAGGACCCGCGTGAGGGACACTGTGGGCACGTCGAAAGGAACACCGTGCCCCTTCGTGCCCACCGCCGCACCGCGGTCACCGCCGCCGTCATCTCCCTCGTCGTCGGGCTCGCCGGTTGCGCGTCGACCACCGGCCAACTGGAGGACTACACCGGGATCGAGCAGGGGAACGCCAGCCCGGTCCCCGCGCCGTCGGCCGCCGACCCCGAGGGTGGCGAGGTCGTCCCGGCGCCGGGATCCGTGTCCTCACTTGTCGCCGTGGGCGACCGGGTGCTGGCACAGGTCGACGGCCCACCGGCCCTGGAGATCGCCCGGGTGGACGGCATCCGGTGGATCCCCGAGACGACCGTCGAGCTGCCCGCGGACGCGGGCACCGCCACGGCCGCGCTCGACGGGACGGTCCTGGTTCCCTTCGGTGACGGCGTCGTCGTCGTCTCACCGGACGGTGACTCGCGCGAGATCTCGGGGCTCGGACCCGTCACCGCGGCGGCCGTGACCACCGACGGTCGGCTCCTCACGGGCGCCCCCGGCGGCGAGGTGGTGGTCCGCGACCCCGACGGGGCCGAGCGGCATCGCGTCGGTGGTCTGACGTCGGTCGATCGGATCAGCGTGGCCCGGGACGGTTCGGTCACGGCGTTCAGCCGACCGGACACCGTCATCGCCAGCATCGATCTGGACGAATCCGGGGCCGGGCCGCTCCTGCGCGCCGGCAGAGGAGCCGGGATGCTCGGTGAGTACGGGGATGTCACCATCGTCGCCAGCGACACCGTGGGGGACACACTGCTGGTCTACTCGACCTCGCCGATCCGGCTCCATCAGCAGTTCCCGGTCGCGGCCGCGCCCTGGGCGGTCGCCGGGGACCCCACCCGGGACGTCGTCTGGGTCACCTCCACCGGGACCAACACCGTCCAGGCGTACGATCTCGGCGACGGCACGGGGGTACGGCGGGCCGAGATCGCGACGGTGCGCCAACCCGATTCCCTGGTGGTCACCGCTTCCGGGACGGTGGTCGTCGGATCCGCCGACGGTGCGGGACTGCACCTGATGCGGCCAGAGCTCCCGGAGCCGTCGAGCTGATCGACGCACCACCCACGCCCCATCGAGGAGGACCGTGTACTCGCTGATGAAGAGTGTGCTGTTCCGCTTTCCCGCGGAACGGATCCACCACCTGGTCTTCGGCTTTCTCAAGCTGTTGACCCTGGTACCACCGCTGGGTTCGCTCGTGCGCCGGGTCCTCGGTGTCCGGGATCCGATCCTGGCCCAGGATGTCCTGGGGCGCCGGTTCCCCGGGCCGCTCGGCCTCGCCGCCGGTTTCGACAAGAACGCCGCGGCCGTCGACTCGTGGGGTGCGATCGGGTTCGGGTTCAGCGAGGTCGGCACGGTCACCGCGTCACCCCAGCCCGGGAATCCGGCGCCCCGTCTGTTCCGGCTGCCGGAGGACCGGGCGATCCTCAACCGGATGGGCTTCAACAATCACGGCGCGGGCAACGCGGCCAACAATCTGCGCAGGCGCCGGAGCAGCGACCCCGTGGGGATCAACATCGGTAAGACCAAGGTGGTGCCCCCGGAGGACGCGGTCCGCGACTACGTGGCGTCCGCCAGCGTGCTCACCGGGCTGGCCGACTACATGGTGGTCAACGTCAGCTCCCCCAACACCCCCGGCCTCAGGGATCTCCAGGCGGTCGACTCACTCCGCCCCATCCTCACCTCGGTCCGTGACGTGGCGACGATCCCCGTGTTGGTCAAGATCGCGCCCGACCTGGACGACGACGACATCGACGCGGTCACGGACCTCGTCATGGAGCTGGGCCTCGCGGGCATCGTCGCCACCAACACCACCATCTCCCGGGACGGGCTCAGGACACCGGCTGCCGTCGTGGAGGCGATGGGTGCGGGAGGGATCTCGGGGGCGCCCGTCGCGGCCCGGTCCCGCCAGGTGCTCGCCCGGATCCACGAGCGGGCCGGCGATCGGATCGTCCTCATCTCGGTGGGCGGCGTCGAGACCCCGGAGGACGTGTGGGACCGCATCACCCACGGTGCTCATCTGGTCCAGACGTACACCGGTTTCGTGTTCACCGGACCCGATCTCATCCGTGGGACCAACAAGCTCGTCGCCCGACGGCTCCGGCAGGGCGGGTTCGCCTCCCTGGCGGAGGCCGTCGGTTCGGCGGTCAGCTGACCCCTACTGCTCGAAGAGCGCCGTGACGGTCCCGCGGGCCAGGCCCTGCCCGAAGAGGTTGAACCCCACGAAGGCGCAGGAGGCGTCCTCTCCGAGTTCGATCTCGTCGCCGACGGCGTGAACGGCGAGGATGTATCGGTGCGGACCGTGCCCCTCCGGTGGGGCCGCTCCCACGAATCCCTTGAACCCGGCGTCGTTGCGGACCACGACGGACCCCTCTGGGAGGCCCGAGGTGTCGTCGCCGGTGCACGCCCCCTCCGGTAGCGAGGTCACGTCGGCGGGGATGTTGGCCACCGACCAGTGCCAGAACCCCGAGGCGGTCGGCGCGTCGGGGTCGAACACGGTCACCACGTAGGTCCGGGTCCCCTCCGGTCCGGCACTCCAGCTCACCTGAGGCGACTTGTCCTCGCCGCCTTCGACTCCCATCTTCCCGCCGAGCTGCCCGGACGAGAGGGTGGAGCCCTCGACGAAGGATTCGCTCGTCACCTCGAGGGCGGGGAGGTCCGGAAGTGCGTCGTAGGGGTTCGGCACGCGGAAGTCGGTCATCGTCATCCTCCTGGGTCGGACGGTGCGGGGAGGTGTCCCCGGCCGGTCTCGTCCTTGTCTACCAGCGATGACCGGACGGCGTCGGGTGGGAGCGGGGTCCGATTTGTCCCACGGTTCGCGCATCGGCTAGTGTCATTCCTCGCACGACCAAGCCGGGGAAGATCCGGTGCAGGTCACCAGTGTGCGAGCGCGAGTGGCGGAATGGCAGACGCGCTAGCTTGAGGTGCTAGTGTCCTATTAACGGACGTGGGGGTTCAAGTCCCCCCTCGCGCACACTGTGTCGAGACAGTAGAAGTGGCCCCGGATCCGTGAGGACCCGGGGCCCACTTGTCTCCCCGGGAGGTCCCCCGATGGCCGCACCCCGCCGACGCCGGCCCGACGTCGCGAGAACTGTCGCCGGACGGGTGGCGGACGCGCTCGGGTGGCTGACCGGCACCGCCGCTCGCGCCGCGGATCGGCGCCTCGACTCACTGGGCCTGGCTCCCCCTCCCCTCGACCTACCCCCCGAGGTCCGCGGCGACCTCTGCGCCTTCTTCGGCCACACCATCGACCCCGCTGCGGTGATGATCCGGCGGGGACACGTGCCCGGGGTGGCCCACCCGCGGGCGTTCGCCCTGCCGGGCCTGATCTATCTGGGCGTCGACGCCGGGGTGGTGAGACCGCGGGCTGGGGTCGACGATCACCCCAGGGCCACCCCCACGTTGGTCCACGAACTGGTCCACGTCTGGCAGGGCCGGGTCATCGGTCCCCGATACGTGGTCATCGCGCTCGCCGAACAGGCGCTGAAGGGGCGCCGGGCCTACGACTGGCGCGCGGCCCTCGACCGGGGTCCACACGACTGCGCCACCCGCGACCGGGCCGGAGTGAACCGCGCCCCGTGGATGTTCCCGGTGGAGGCCCACGCGCAGCTGGTGTCCGATGCCTACGCCCTTCGCCACGGGTTCACCCCGCCTCCCGCTGACGCGGGGGGTCACCGGGAGCCGCCGGCCGTGGAGGAGGTGCTCGCCGGGGTCAGGGCAGGCCGTGCGCCCACCCTGCGGGCGCGAGCGGTTTAGGGACCGGCGGCCTCGTCGTCGTACCGTGTCCTGGTGACAGGCATCGATCCGGACGACCTCGAGACCCTCCAGCGCGTCCTCGACCAGGCGGCGGCGCTCGGGAGGACCACCCCGATTCCATCCGGGTGCAGCGCTCGGTCGGCCACATGTTCAAGTTGCTCAAGAAGTCTCGCCGCAACGAGGTCCGCCGCGCCCGGCAGGAGGCGGACAAGGCGGTCATCGAGGCCACCGCGACCGGCTCGCCCACCCGGATCGACGACGAGACGGCCGGGATCCGCCTGGTCTCGAACACTCCGGGAGCCGTGGCCGGGCACCTGCAGCGCGCGGTGGCCTGTTACGTCTGCAAGCAGCTCTACACGCAGGTCGACGCCTTCTACCACCAGCTGTGCCCGGAGTGCGCGGCGGCCAACCGCGCGAAGCGGGACCCGGACATGGACCTGACCGGGCGGCGGGCCCTGCTCACCGGGGGGCGCGCCAAGATCGGCATGTACATCGCCCTCATGCTGCTGCGGGCGGGGGCTCACGTGACCATCACGACCCGGTTCCCCCGCGACGCGGTCCGCCGGTTCGCCTCGATGCCCGACCACGCGGACTGGGCCGACAGGGTCCACGTGATCGGTGTGGACCTGCGCGATCCCGCCCAGGTCGTGGCACTGGCCGACGAGGTCGCCGCCGCCGGGCCGCTGGACATCCTCATCAACAACGCCGCCCAGACGGTGCGCCGGTCCCCCGGGTCGTACTCCGGACTCGTGGACGGCGAGTCCGCACCCCTCACCGGACGGGCCGCAGACATCCCCATGATCACCATGGGCCGCACCTCCGAGCTGCACCCGGCCGCGCTGATGGGCGGCGAGTCTGCGCTCATCGGCTCCGACGAGGCCGAACGCGAGGCCGGACACATGGCCGAGCAGGCACTCCTGGCCGGGTCGGCGTCCCTGGACCGCGTGGCCGCCGGCACCGCCATCGACGCCGGCGGGCTGCTGCCGGACGTGGTCGACCACAACAGCTGGGTGGCCACTGTCGAGCAGGTGGAGCCCATGGAGATGCTCGAGGTGCAGCTGTGCAACTCTGTCGCGCCGTTCATCCTGGTCTCCCGCCTGCGGCCCGCGCTGGCGGCGTCGGGCGCCCGGCGCAAATACGTCGTCAACGTCTCCGCCATGGAGGGGCAGTTCTCCCGGCGCTACAAGGGCGCGGGGCACCCGCACACCAACATGGCCAAGGCGGGCCTGAACATGCTCACCCGCACCTCCGCCGAGGAGATGTTCACCGAGCACGGCATCCTCATGACCGCCGTGGACACCGGGTGGATCACCGACGAGCGGCCGCACACGACCAAGGTCCGGCTCCACGAGGAGGGCTTCCACGCTCCTCTCGACCTGGTGGACGGGGCGGCGCGCGTGGTCGATCCGATCGTGCGCGGTGAGGCCGGCGAGGACCTCTACGGGTGCTTCCTCAAGGACTTCCGACCCAGCCCGTGGTGAGCGATCCGGACACCCGGCGGCCGGGACAATAGGATCGTCGGCATGGACTCACCCACCTCGGCGGCAGTGCACCTCATCCTGACCACCGAGCTCCTGCCCGCGCTGCGCGAGGTGGTGACCGAACTCGGCGGGGACGGCCCGGACACCCTGGTCCATTCGCGACCCACGGCGGTGGGGGCGGCGCACCCGACCAACTCCGCTGCCGCGACGGTCCGTCATCTCTGCGGGGTCCTCACCTCCTGGGGGGCGGCGTGCCTCGGCGGTGAAGAGGTCCGCCGACACCGGGAGTCGGAGTTCACGTACGACGGGCCGGTCGAGCCCGAACTCGACAGGCTGTCCGCACTGGCCGACCGGGTCCCGGACTGGACCACGGCGGCGCTGCTGCGGGGCGACCTCGCACATCCCGCCGGGACGGCGTTCCCGGTGGAACGGGCCCGGGCCGCCGGCACCCTGACCGTGGAGTGGGTGCTGGCGCACATCCTCCACGACGTCGCCACCCACCTCGGTCACCTTGAGGTCACCCGCGACGTCCTGCTGTCCGCCGGCCCCCGGTGACCTCCTCCCCCGGCGGGATGGACCCCGGTCGGACCGGCCGGATCCCGGTCCTGCTCGACTGCGACCCGGGGATCGACGACGCCCTGGCGATCGCCTACCTGGTGGCCGAGCACCGAGCCGGGTCGATCGACCTGGCAGGGCTCGTGTGCACGGCCGGCAACGTCGGCATCGAGGACACGGTCCGCAACGCTCTGGCCTGGCTGGACCTGGCGGGCGCTCCCCCCGTCCCCGTGTCGGCCGGGGCCGCCGGCGCGACGGTCGTGCCCCACGCGTTCACGCCGGAGACGCACGGCCCCCGTGGTGCGGGGCACGCGGGGCTGCCGCCGTCGACGAGGGTTCCGGATCCGCGGAGCGGAGCCCGACTCTGGGTGGACGCGGCTCGCGCTGCCCCGGGTGAACTGGTGGGGATCGTGACCGGTCCCTCGTCCACGATCGCTCACGCGCTGGAACTGGAGCCCGCGCTCCCGCGGCTGCTGCGGCGGCTGGTCGTGATGGGCGGGTCCTTCCGCGGACACCCGGGCAACACCACGCCGGTGAGCGAGTGGAACGTCGACGTGGACCCCGAGGCCGCCGACCGGGTGTGCCTGGCGTGGGAGGCGGCCCGGTCCGTGGACCCGTCGGTGCCGCCCGTGAGGTGGTGCGGACTCGATCTGACCGAGCGCGCGGTGTGGACCCCCGAGCACTCCGAGCGGCTCCTGGCGGCGTCCGGGACCCCGCTGGCCAGGCATCTGGTCGACGCGCTGCGCTTCTACTTCGAGTTCCACGAGTCCGTGGGCGAAGGCTACCTGGCGCAGGTGCACGATCCCCTGGTGGCCTGGCTGGCACTCCGCCCCGGGGCGGCCCTGACCGAGCCCGTCCATCTGCGTGTCGAGTGCGCGGGCGAGCACACCCGGGGGATGACGGTCGAGGACCGCCGTGGACACCGCGGGCGGCCGGCGAACGCCGAGCTCGTGGTCGACCTCTCCGTTCCGGGCGGTGCGGGGGCGGTGGTCGAGGAGGTCGCCGCCTCGATCGCGGACCTACACTGAGATGACCTCCACCGGTCCGCTCCTGCATCAGGGCCACCACCCGCACGCGGTTGACCACCCCGGGATCGCCGGGTGGAACCGGTGCTAATCTCGTCCGGATGCCCTGGCGTCGGCACCCACCGTCGCGGGACAACGGATCGTCGTCTCACTGTCAGTTCACCCCGGGAGAGTCCATGAGGCCTGTCGCCGCCGTCGCCTTCGCTGGTGGAGCCGTCGCGGCCGGGTTCGCCGCGCGACGCCTCGCTCAGCCCGCCCGGCCGACGGCAGCAGCTCCGACCCCGGTCGACGCTCCCGACACCGCCGCCGTCGAGGCCACCGGTCCCGAGATCGCCGCCGCCGAGGCCACCAGGGAGCAGCAGCCGCGGCTCGCCGGTGCACACGGTCACCTCCCCGCACTCGAGGGTCTCCGCGGCCTCGCGGCGATCGGCATCATCACCACCCACGTCGCGTTCGTGACCCGGATGTCTTACGGGACGCCGGTACGCCGCCTCTACGGTCGGTTGGACATGCTGGTGGCGGTGTTCTTCGCCAAGACCGGCTTCCTCCTGTGGCGCGCACACTCCGACCACGCCCGCCGCGACCGGCCGGGAACGGCCCGCGCGGTGATCCCCTACCTGCGGGCCCGCCTCGTGCGGATCATGCCCGCCTACGCGGTGCTCGTCGCCGTCGCGATGGTGCTCCTGCCCCAGAACCGGGTCAACGGCCCCGTGGTCTGGCTGCGCAACCTCACCCTGACGCAGATCTACCAGCGGAAGTTCCTCGTCTCCGGGCTCACGCACGCCTGGTCCCTCGCGGTCGAGATGGCCTACTACCTGGCTCTCCCGGCGCTGTGGACCGGGATGAAGAACCTGCGCGGCGACCGGGCCCGATGGCGGCTGCCCGCCGTCGGCGCCTTCGGGCTCTCCGGTCTGCTGTTTCCGCTGATCCCCTGGCAACGCCTCCGGCTCCTGCCCAGGGGCGTCAACGACCAGATCCTGCCGCCGGCGTTCTCCGCCTGGTTCGCCTCCGGGATGCTACTGGCCGAGCTGGCCACCGCCCGCCCGGGACTGCTCGCCCGATTGAGCCGGGCACCGTACGCGAGGTGGGGGTGGTGGGCGGCTGGCGCAGGGGCGCTGTTCGCCACGACGTCCCCCCGCTGGTTCTCCGAGGGCTTCCACCACCCGAGCGGCCGCGAGTACGCCGCGCGCAACGGGCTCACCGCGGCGATGGCGTTCTTCTTCCTGGGACCGGTCGTCCTGGCCCCGGCGGGCTCGCGCTTCCGCGTCCTGGAATCGGCACCCCTACAGGCGATCGGCCGCTGGTCGTACGGAATCTTCCTCTGGCACCTGATCGTGCTGCACTACGCGTTCCCGCTCACCCGCACCTCGCTGTGGACCCGGCGGATGGGCGTGATCTGGCCCGTGACCGTGGCCGGGTCGATCGCCGTGGGCGCGGCCAGCTACCGGTTCATCGAGGAACCGGCGCGAAAGTTCCTCTCTCCGCACGCCTGAACTCGACGCCGAGTTCTCGTAGGGTGAGCGCAACACCGCGGACAGGCGCGCGGTCACGACGAAGGAGAACAGCTATGGGTTACATCGGCGGCGGAGTGGTCCTCGTGGTGATCGGCGCGATACTCATGTACGCGGTTGAGGTCACCATCCCGGGAATCGACTCGAACACCCTCGCGGTGATACTCATGGTGGCCGGTGTGGTGCTCTTCGTGATCGGTCTCCTGTTCGTGATTCGCTCCCGGGGCCGCCGGGTGCCGGACGAACGGTACTGAGCCCGCGCGCGCGACATCTCCCGCGCGGATGCCCCGGGAGCGGAATCCGGAGAGCGCGGAGATTCTTTTCGCGGACCTGTCGATCTCCCGGGGGGCCGTTCGTCATCATGGTGTCGCCGCTCTCGCGGCCGACGCCCACCACGATCGGTCAGGAGATCGACATGAAATACGTACTACTGCTCTTCGCAGACCTCGATGCCGCCCGCTGTGGCGAGGACGCGGTCACCGGCGCGGACGAGGGTCCCGGCGTCGAGGAGTTCATGGCCTTCGATGCGGAGCTCGAGAAGGCCGGGGTGCTCGCCGGCGGGTTCGCCCTGGAGGATCCGGACACGGGGGTCGTCGTGTCCATCCCACCGGGCGCGACCGAGCCCGTCGTGACGTCGGGGCCGTTCGCCGAGAGCAGGGAGTTCGTCGGCGGGACCATCATCATCGATGTCCCCGACATCGACGAGGCACTGACGTGGGCGGCCCGGTGTCCCGGGGTCCACGGTGGGCGGGTCGAGGTCCGCGCCATCGCGGAGTTCTAGATGCATGTCCGTGTGTCCGGGGTGGGAGCGGGGGCCCACCCGTGACCTCCCCGGGGCCCGCGGCGTCCGATGCCCTGGCCGCGATGAGGCGTGAGGAGAGCTCCCGGCTGCTGGCTGCGCTGGTGTCGCGGTTCGGGGACCTCGAACTGGCCGAGGACGCCGCGCAGGACGCTCTCACCGCAGCCCTGGAGACGTGGCCGAGAACCGGTGTCCCTCACACCCCGCTGGCCTGGCTGATGACCACCGCGACCCGCAAGGCGATCGATCGACTCCGGCGGGAGAAGGCCTTGACGGAGCGGCTGGCGAGGTTGCGGGTAGAGCAGGAGAGGCGGCCCCCGCCGCCGCCGAGCGTGTCGCCCGCGGATCCGGACGACATCCCGGACGAGCGGCTCGAGTTGTTCTTCGCCTGCTGCCATCCGACCCTGGGAATCCAGGAGCAGATCGCGCTGACCCTCCGGTACCTGGCCGGACTGACCACAGTCGAGATTGCCCAGGCCTTCCTCGTCCCGGTCCCCACGATGCAACAGCGCCTGGTACGCGCGAAGAAGCGCATGCGGGTGACCCGGATCCCGGTCCGCGTGCCGGAGGCCGCCGACCTCCCACGGCGGCTACCGGCGGTCCTCGCCGTGATCTACGTGGTCTACACGGAGGGCTACGCGGCGACGGAGGGCGCGCGACACCTGCGCACCGAGCTCACCTCCGAAGCCATCCGCCTCGGGCGCATCGTCCACAGACTGATGCCGGGGCAGAGCGAGGTGGCGGGGCTTCTCGCCCTGATGCTGCTCACCGAGGCGCGGGCGCCGGCGCGGTCGGGCCCGGACGGCATGCCGATTCCCCTGAGCCAGCAGGACCGCTGCAGATGGGACCGTCTCCTCGTCGACGAGGGGCTCGCACTGGCCCGGACCGCTGCCGCGGGAGGGCCAGGGAGGTACAGCGTCCAGGCGGCGATCGCCGCACTCCACGCCGAGGCCCAGGACGTCGACTCGACCGACTGGGCCCAGATCGTGGTGCTCTACGACATCCTGCTGAATCTCTCCCCCGGTCCGGTCGTGCGGGTGGCCCGAGCGGTCGCGCTCGGGCATCGGGACGGGCCCCACGCGGGAATGGTGGCACTCGACGCCCTGGCCTCGGATCCGACACTGCGGGAGCACCACCCGTTCCACGAGGCCCGGGCGGTGACGCTGGAACTCCTCGGTCGGAGCGAGGACGCGCGCCTGGCCTGGGCACGCGCCTTCGAACTCTCGAGGAACGAGGCCGAGCGTTCCTATCTGATCCGTCGGTGGTGGGAGGCGTAGCCGGCGGGGCGCCGAGTCCGCCGACTGGTCCACCTGCTACGACTGACCCGAGCGCTCCGAGCGCTCCGGGCGTTTCGAGTCGAAGGCGTCGATGATGGCCTGGGCCGCGAGAGCCGCCGTCAGCGTCCCTTCGCTCACGCGTCGCTCGACATCGGCCGTGACCCGTCTCACGTCCGGGTCGGCCGCGAGCCGCGCCATGAGCGTGTCGTGCACCATCGACCGGGTCCACTCGACCTGTTGGCGCGCGCGACGGGCCTCGACCTCGCCGATCTCCCCCATCGTGTCCTGGTGGGATCGCACGGCCTCCCAGAATTCGTCGAGACCCTCGCCCTCGAGCCCCGACATGGTCAGGACCGGAACCTTCCACACCGAGTCCGCCGGTCGCACTAGTCGCAGCGCCGCGCCGAGTTCTCGCGCGGCGCGCCTGGCGTCCTTGACGTGGGGGCCGTCGGCCTTGTTCACGGCGACCACGTCGGCCAACTCCAACACGCCCTTCTTGATGCCCTGGAGCTGGTCGCCGGTGCGGGCGAGGGTGAGGAACGTGAAGCAGTCGACCATCCCGGCGACGGCGACCTCGGACTGGCCCACCCCGACGGTCTCGACGAGGATCACGTCGAAACCCGCGGCCTCGAGGAGGACCATGGTCTCCCGGGTGGCCTTGGCCACGCCCCCGAGCGTCCCGGAGGTCGGTGAGGGCCGGATGTAGGCGCGGGGTTCCGTGGCGAGCGTCGCCATCCGGGTCTTGTCGCCGAGGATCGAACCGCCGGTGCGCGTAGAGGACGGGTCGACGGCGAGCACCGCGACCTTGTGCCCCTTCTCCACCAGGTACAGCCCGAACGACTCGATGAACGTCGACTTGCCCACGCCCGGTACCCCGGTGATCCCGATGCGCAGGGCTCCCCCGGCATGCGGCAGCGCTCCGAGCAGCAGCTCCTGCGCCTTTTCGCGGTGCGCGGGGTTCGTGGACTCCAGCAGCGTGATGGCGCGCGCGAGCACGGGGCGGTCGTCGTGGAGCACTCCCTCGAGGAGGGCCCCCACGTCGATCTCCCGACGCGGCCTCGCGCCCGTCGCGGAAGGGACCGGGCCGCGGACCGCACCGGTTCCGAGAGTCGTCGACAGACTGCCCGTGGTGTTGCCCGAGCCCGCGGGATCGGGACCGGAGCCGAGGCGGTTCAGGACTCGGCCCCGGAGGAGGTCAGCTCGTGCCCGAGCTCACGGGCGAGTGCCTCGAGCAACTCGATGGCCGCGTCGGAGATCACGGTCCCGGGCGGATAGATCGCGGTCGCACCGGCGTCGTAGAGCTCCTGGAAATCTCCGGGAGGGATGACGCCTCCGACGGTGACCATGATGTCCTCGCGTCCCACCTCGGCGAGCGCCTCCCGCAGCGCCGGGACCAGGGTGAGGTGACCGGCGGCCAGCGACGACACGCCGACCACGTGCACATCGGCGTCCGCGGCCTGTCGGGCGACTTCGTCCGGGGTCTGGAACAGCGGGCCCATGTCGACGTCGAAACCCAGGTCCGCGAACGCGGTCCCCACGACTTTCTGGCCGCGGTCGTGGCCGTCCTGACCCATCTTGGCCAGGAGGATGCGGGGCCTGCGACCCTCCAGTTCGGAGAACTCCTCGGCCATCTTCATCGCCCTGGTGACGTTGTCCACGGCGCCCTCCTTCGACACCTCCTGCCGGTAGACGCCGGACAGCGTCTTGATCTCGGCTTTGTGTCGACCGTAGACCTTTTCGAGCGCGTCCGAGATCTCGCCGATGGTCGCGTGGGCGCGGGCGGCGTCGATGGCGAGCGCCATGAGATTGTTCTCCAGCCCGCTCCCGGCACCCCCGGCCGCCGCCTCGGTGAGTCTGGCGAGAGCCGCCTGACACGCCGATTCGTCGCGTTCCGCACGGAGTCTGTCCAGCTTCGCGAGTTGCTCCGCGCGCACGCGCGAGTTCTCGACCTTGAGGACCTCGATCTCCTGGTCCTCGGTGACGACGTACTTGTTGACCCCGATGACCGGTTGGCGCCCGGAGTCGATCCGCGCCTGGGTGCGGGCCGCGGCCTCCTCGATGCGCAGCTTCGGGATCCCCTCGCCGATGGCCTGCGCCATCCCCCCCGCCTCCTCGATCTCGATCAGGTGCAGGCGGGCCTTGTCGGCGAGCTGGGCGGTGAGCCACTCGATGTAGTACGACCCTGCCCAGGGGTCGATCGGGCGGGTCGTGGCCGACTCCTGCTGGAGCAGGAGCTGGGTGTTGCGCGCGATGCGCGCCGAGAAGTCGGTGGGCAGGGCCAGCGCCTCGTCCAGCGCGTTGGTGTGCAACGACTGCGTGTGGCCCTGCGTCGAGGCCATGGCCTCGATACACGTCCGGGCCACGTTGTTGAACACGTCCTGGGCGGTGAGGGACCACCCGGAGGTCTGGGAATGGGTGCGCAGCGACTTGGACTTCTCGTTCTTGGGCCCGAACTTCTCCACGAGTTCGCTCCACAGCAGACGGCCGGCCCGGAGCTTGGCGATCTCCATGGAGAAGTTCATCCCGATCGCCCAGAAGAAGGACAACCGGGGTGCGAACTTGTCGATCTCCAGCCCGGCGTCCAACCCGGCACGCAGGTACTCGACGCCGTCCGCGAGGGTGTACGCCAGCTCCAGATCCGCCGTCGCGCCGGCCTCCTGGATGTGGTAGCCGGAGATCGAGATGGAGTTGAACCTCGGCATCTTCCGGGAGGTGTAGGCGAAGATGTCCGAGATGATCCGCATCGAGGGCGTGGGCGGATAGATGTAGGTGTTGCGGACCATGAACTCCTTGAGGATGTCGTTCTGGATGGTCCCCGCGAGTTGTTCCGGTGTCACCCCCTGTTCCTCGGCCGCCACCACGTACAACGCGAGGATCGGTAGCACGGCCCCGTTCATGGTCATCGACACGGAGACGGCGGACAGGTCGATGCCGTCGAAGAGCTCACGCATGTCGAGGATCGAGTCGATCGCCACGCCCGCCATCCCGACGTCGCCGGCGACACGGGGGTGGTCGGAGTCGTACCCGCGGTGGGTGGCCAGGTCGAACGCCACCGACAGGCCCTTCTGGCCCGCCGCGAGGTTGCGCCGGTAGAAGGCGTTGGACTCGGCAGCGGTCGAGAAGCCTGCGTACTGCCGGATCGTCCACGGCTGGTTGACGTACATGGACGGGTACGGGCCGCGGAGGAACGGGGCCGCTCCCGGGACGGTGTCCAGGGGGAAGGGGGTGACCTCCTCGCCGTCGTCGGTCGGGGCGTCGCCCGCCTCGACCGCGTCACGGTCCGCCTTGGTGAACACCCGCTTGACGTCGATACCCTCGGGGGTCTCCCACCGCGGTCCGGCGTCGACGTCCCGGTCGACACCCCCGACGGCGTGGTGGTCGACGGCGGTCTCCACACCGTCCGGTAGCGGAGCACCCTCACTGGTCTCGCGCAGCGGGGCGATGCTGAAATCGGGGAAGGTGGTCATGTCACTTCACTCCCAGCTGATCGAGGAGGGCGGTCAGGGCGGCGACGGCGTCGATCCCGGTGGCGAGGTACCCGTCCGGCCGGTCCGTGGCGTCGGCGGGGAACCCCTTCTCGGCGCCGGCGAGGTAGACCGTTCCCACACCCGCCTCACGCAGCGCACGGACGGCGTCCGGGCCCTCGGTGGCGTAGCGCTTGTCGGCGCCGCAGAGGACGGCGATGTCCTCATCCTTCCGGACACCGGCGTACTGGTCTGCCGCGGTCGCCAGTGGGTTCCGGGTGTCGATGCCGCCGGCCGCGAGCAGGTTGGCGACGAAGGTCACGCGGCCCGTGGTCTCGGCCATCGGGCCGAGCCCCGCGAGCAGGACCGTCGGCCGGGAGCCGGTGGCCTCCAGGTGGGCGTCCGAGCGATCGCGCAGGGCTTCGAAGTCGCGGCCGTACCGGTAGTCCTCGCCACCCCGGCGCGTGGAGTCGAGTGGCGGCTCGGCGAGGTTCGGGAACTCGGAGACCCCGGTGACGGGTGCCGTGCGGTGAGCGATGTCGGCATCACGGGCCTGGCGGACACGGGCGACGGCGTCGGCGACGCTCCCGGAGGCGATCGCGGCCGCGAGTCCGCCCTCGGACTCGACGGTCTGGAACGCGGACCACGCCGCCTCAGCGAGCGAGTCGGTGAGTGATTCGACGTACCATGATCCGCCGGCCGGGTCGACGACGTGCCCCAGGTGCGACTCCTCGAGCAGCAGCAGTTGGGTGTTCCGGGCAATCCGCTCGGCGAAGGCCCGAGAGGTGCTCTCCAGACCTCCCGGCAGGGAGACGTCGAACGGCAACACGGTCACGGAGGTGGCGCCGCCGACCCCGGCACCGAACGCGGCGAGAGTGGTGCGCAGCATGTTCACCCACGGGTCACGCCGCGACATCATGGCCGCGGAGGTCACGGCGTGCTGGGGCGCGTCCCCGGCCTCGGGCGCGCCCAGCAGCTCCGCGACGCGGGCCCACATCAGACGCCCGGCACGGAACTTGGCGATCGAGACGAACTGGTCGTCGGTGGCGGCCAGTCGGAACGAGATCTGGCGGAGGGCGAGGTCGACGTCGAGCCCCGACGAGACCAGGGCGCGCACGTACTCCAGGCCCGCCGCGGTGGCGTACGCGAGTTCCTGGGCGTCCCCGGCACCGTCGGCGTGGAAGACCGTGCCGTCGGCCACGAAGGTCCGGACGGTCTCCTCCCGCTCGGCCACGCGTGTGGCGAGAGAGACCGCCGCGCCGAGGTCGATCGACCGCGAGGGCCCCCCGTCGCCGTACGCGGCGGTGACCGGTGCCGCACCGAGGTCGGCGATGATCGCGGACCGGTCGGTCACCCCGTCGCCCGCGGCCCTGCGCTGGTCGAGCAGTTCGAGGAACGCCTCACCCACCTCGACGAGGTCGGCACCGGCGTCGAACGTCACCGGGGCGAGGTCGAGATAGACGTCCTTGAGGACGGCACCCACCTGGGAGGCGGGCACCCGCAACCACAGGGCGGACGCCCCCTGGCCGAGAAGGTCCAGAACGGCGGTGTTGACGTCGCTCGGGTCGCCCTGGGCGTCGACCCGGACGCAGACGTGCCAACCGTTGTCCGGCAACCCTGACCGGTCCCCTCCTCGCACGAACGGGAACGAGCCCGGTGCGGAGCGCTCGGGCGTCTCGTCGGCGCGCGTGTAGAGGGGGTTCACCTCGATCCCGTCCCGGGTGGTGGCCACGAGGGCGCGCCACGCGTCCTCCGGCATCTCGGACGGATCCTTGCGGGCGGCCTTCGCGAGGACGGCTCCCACAGAGGCGTACCAGGACTGAAGGTCGGGACCTGTGGTCGGACTGGACACCGGTACCTCGTTCTCTTGTGGAGTGAAGGGGGTCACCTCGGACTCTAATGCAGCATCTTCGCCCGCCGGAACGTGACCGTGTGTGCGGGGTCACCGGCGCGGGTACGACGGAGCCCTGGGATTAGAGTCGACGCGTGCGAGGACGGGTGGCGGGGTGGGCAGCGGTCGTCCTGCTCCTGGTGTTGCTGGCCACCGTCATCCCGACCCCTGGCCTGGAGCAACTGCGTGGCTGGGCGGACCAGCTGGGACCGTGGTTCCCGGTCGCGTTCTTCACCGCCTACGCGCTCGTCACGGTGGGCCCGATCCCCCGGTCGACCTTCACGTACTCGGCCGCGGTGCTCTTCACCCCCGCCGTGGCGATCCCGTCGTCGTTGGTGGCCTCCGGGGTAGCGGCCTCGCTGGCGTTCGTCGGGGTCCGCCGGCTGGGCCACCGCCGCACCGCCTCGTTGCGCTCGGACCCCCGCATCGCTGCGGTGGACGCACGTCTCCGACGGCGCGGATGGCTCTCCGTCGGGAGCCTGAGGTTGGTCCCGGCGGTGCCGTTCTCCGTACTCAACTACGCGGCCGCCCTCACCTCGATCCCGTTCCGGCAGTTCCTCGTCGCGACGGTCCTGGGCAGTGCTCCGGGGACCGTCGCGGCGGTCCTGCTGGGGCACTCCCTCACGGAGGGCGACGGAACCGCCGCACTGTGGGCGACCGCCGCGTTCGCCGGGGTGGGGCTGGTCGGCATGATCCTGGACGCCCGCCTGCCCGTTCGGGGCGACGACGACACCGAGCCGGGGAACGACACCGAGGCGTCGTGAGCCGTGCCCCGGGGGATCAGGCGGGCTCGGTGACGAAGTCCACCAACCGCTCGACCGCACCGAGCAGGGCCGGTTCGATGTCGCGGTAGGAGCTCACCGCCGCCAGGACCCGCCGGAAGCCGTCCGCGGGTTCCCCCCAGCCCAGACGGTCACAGATGCCCGTCTTCCAGTCCTCCCCACGCGGCACCACGGGCCACGTGTGGATGCCCACGGCCCGGGGCTTGACCGCCTGCCAGATGTCGACGTAAGGATGGCCGGTCACCAGCACGTCGTCCCCGAGCCCGGCCACGATGCGCGACTCCTTGCTGCCCTCCACGAGGTGGTCGACCAGGACGCCCAGGCGCGCCTGCGGCGTCGGCCCGAACTGCCCCACCAGCGCGGGCAGGTCGTCGATCCCGTGAAGCGGTTCCACGACGATCCCTTCCACACGCAGGTCGTGGCCCCAGATCTTCTCGACGAGGGCCGCGTCGTGGATTCCCTCGACCCAGATGCGGCCCGCGCGCGCGGTCCTGGCACGCAGGCCCTCGACCTTCCGGGACCCGGACGCGGTGACCTTCGGGCCCGCCTTCACGACCGGCCCGGGCCGACGCAGGGTGACCGGTGAGCCGTCGATGAGGAAGGCCGAGGGGGTCATGGCGAAGAGGCGGACCAGGCCGCGACGGTCCTCGAGCTTCACGAAGTCGCCGTCGGGGGTGTGGCTGAAACCCACCACGGCTCCGCAGAAGCCGGAGTCGGCGTGCTCCGCCACCAGATCGCTCTCGGCGACGACGACGGGGATCTCCGGCCGGCGGCGCCGGGCGGTCCCGGACAGGACGTCGGATCCGTACATGTCTGTCATGGCCCGACAGGCTAGCCGGATGCGCGGACCGGGAGGGGGCGGCGCACCGACCGGTAGGATCGATCGTCATGTCACGCCCCCTCACCCGCGGCGCCGCGCTGTCCCCCGCGTGGCCACTGCCCCTCGTCCTGCTGCGTACCGCCTGGGGAGACCAACCGTTCGACGCCCTCACCGGATATGTCTCGGGGCTCGCGGGGTCCCACCTGGTCGAGGTCACGGGTGATCCCGTGCGGATGCTGGACGGGGTCTCCCCCGCCTCGGGACCGACCGCACTGCTCCCGGGCCTGATCACCTCACTCCGCCGATCGGGTCGGACGTATCCCGCTCCGGAGTCGCTGGCCCTGCTGACCGCCGCGCCCGGGGACTCGTCGAGCCTGCCCGCTGTCCCCGCGGTCCGGTCCGACGTGGCGGCGGCGGGATGGGGCGTCCTGGTCCGCGACCCGGCGAGCCGTGAGGCGGTCGTTCTCACGTGCGTCCACCCGCACCCGGACGTCCTGCGGTGGCGTGCCCGCGGTATCGCGGACTGTCCGGTGCCTCCCCAACCCGACGGGCCCTCGGCGGCGTTGTTCGCCCTGGGGCAGGCGGTGGTCGAGGCGGCGGAGTTGATCGAGCGGACCACGACACGGGTGGGTCAGGCGGGCGATCTGGACTTGGACTCCCACGTCACCCGGCTACCCGCCGGTCTGCCGTCCCGCGTGATCGAGCTGGTGGACAGGATCGACAGGGTGGAGGCGATCATCTCGGTCGCGCTGGCACAGCCGGACGTGGGCGTCGACCCGGCCACCCGCGAGCCCGTCCTGCGTCGACTCGTGACCGTGAAGGACGCCGCACGCCGGTCGGCGGTCGCCGCCGCCGGGATCGCCGCCGCGGGGGGTGCGGCATCGGGTGACGCGGCCCTGCGGGGGTCCTGACGCGGGCCTGCGACGGTCCTAGCGAGCGCAACACCCCACCGCGCACCGGGCACCGTCCCGGTTGCAGCCCAGCGCGGGAACGTCACCGAGCCTGTCCCCGGTCACTCCGGTCTCGACCTCATCGAGGAGTTCCAGAACCATCCTGGCGAACTCCGGGCTGGGCCCGGGCGTCGCGGTCCGGGTGACCGTCACGCCGAGCTCGCGCACCTCGTTCACCAACTCGGTGTCCAGGTCCCAGATCACCTCGACGTGATCGGAGATGAACCCCACGGGGACCACCACGACGTCACGGACGCTCTCCGCCTCCGCGATTTCCCTGACGTGATCCACCACGTCGGGCTCCAGCCACGGCACGCTCGGGGGCCGGAACGGGACTGCCACACCAGATCGTGGTCCGCGACCCCTGCGGCCTCGGCCACCAACCGCGCCGCCTCGGCGACTTGACGGCTGTAGAGGTGGCCTCCGAGTGCGGGAGGGCCCGCCACGGCGTCCGCCGCCTCCGGAACGGAGTGTGCGGTGAAGATGACGCGTGCGCCCGGGGCCGCAGAGGCCATCGCGGCGCGAAGGTCGTCGGCGAACCGCTCGATGAACAGCGGATGGTCGTAGAACTGACGCAGGCGCACCATGGTGGGTGCACCGGCGACCTGCTCGCGCGCGCGGGCGATGTCCTCCTGGTACTGCGCGCACCCGGAGTAACCGCCCCATGCGGAGGTGGCGAACACCGCGGCCGACCGCACGCCGTCCGCGGTCATCTGCCGTACGGTCTCCTCGATCATCGGCGTCCAGTTGCGGTTGCCGAAGTAGATCGGCAGATCCCTGCCGCGCCGCGCCAACTCGGCGCGGACGTTCGCGATGATCTCGCGGTTGAGGTCGTTGATGGGGCTGCGGCCGCCCAGCTGTCGGTAGTGGGTGGCCACCTCCTCGAGTCGCGACGCCGGGATCCCGCGGCCGCGGGTGACGTTCTCGAGGAAGGGGATCACGTCCTCCTGCCCCTCGGGCCCACCGAAGGACAGCACGAGAAGGGCGTCCACGGGACCCGTGTGTTCGAGGGCACCATCGGTCATCTGGAGTTCTCCTGTCCGCTGAACGAGACGGTCCCGGCGCCACCGTCGGCGTAGATCACAGTTCCCGTGGTGGCGGGCATGAGGTCCGAGAGCAGCGCCACCGCGGTGGTCGCGACCGAGGTGGGGTCGTCCACGTCCCATCCGAGGGGCGCACGCTCGGCCCATTCCTCCTGCATCAGGTCCAGTTCTCCCCCCGGTCCGAGGGCGTCGCCGGCGATGGCCTTGGCCGCGAGGGTCTTGACGGGGCCGGCGGCGATGAGATTGGACCGCACCCCCTCGGGGCCCAGTTCGCGGGCCACGTAGCGGTTGACCGCTTCGAGGGCGTTCTTGGCCACGGACATCCAGTTGTAGAAGGGCATGGAGAACCTCGGGTCGAAGTCCAGGCCGATGATCGACGCGCCGGGCGCGAGCAGTGGGCGCACCGCCCGGGCGAGGGCCGCGTACGAGTAGGCCGAGACCTCCACGGCCACCGAGACGTCCTGCCACGGGGCGTCGAGGAACGGCTCGCCGAGGCAGCTCGGGGGCGCGAAACCGATCGAGTGGACCACACCGTGGAGTGAATCGGCGTGCTCCCTGACCCTGCCCTCGAGGGCGGCGAGGTCCGCCTCGCTCCGCACGTCCAGTTCGATCACCGCGGGTCTGTGCGGCAGGCGCTTGGAGATGGCCTTGACCAGTGACGGACGACCGAACGCGGTGAGGATGACGGTGGCGCCGTGGAGTTGACAGTGCTTGGCGATGTGGAAAGCGATCGAGGCGTCGGTGATCACCCCGGTGACGAGGACGGTCTTGCCCGACAGGAGCCCGGTGCCGGTGTGGTCGTTCATGATCAGTGCCCCATTCCCATTCCGCCGTCAACGGGTATGACGGCACCCGAGATGTATCCGGCGTCGTCTCCGGCGAGGAAGCTGACGGCCCCCGCCACGTCGTCGGCCCTCCCCTTGCGGCCGAGCGGGATGGCCGCCACCGCGAGGGCCTGCGTCTTGTCGTCGAGGCCGGCGGTCATGTCGGTGTCGATGAAGCCGGGGGCCACGACGTTGGCCGTGATGTTGCGCGACCCGAGTTCTCGGGTCAGTGACCGGGCCATCCCGATGAGCCCGGCCTTGGACGACGCGTAGTTGACCTGACCCGCCGTCCCTGACTGGGCGACCACGGAACCGATGAAGATGAGCCGGCCGAACCTGGCGCGCAGCATCCCGCGGGACGCTCGTTTGGCCACCCTGAACGCGCCGGACAGGTTCGTCTCGACCACCCGGGTGAACTGCTCGTCCTTCATCCGCATCAGGAGGGTGTCGTCGGTGATCCCGGCGTTGGACACCACCACCTCGACAGGCCCCAACTCGGCCTCGACCGCGGTGAACGCCGCCTCGACGGAGTCGGGATCGGTGACGTCGCACCTCACCGCGAACACCCCCTCCGGTGCGCCGGACCCCCGGTGGGTCACCGCGACGCGGTGGCCGTCGGCGGCGAGGCGTTCGGCGACGGCGCGTCCGATGCCGCGGTTGCCCCCGGTCACCAGGACCGTCCGGGGCGTGGGGGTGGGCGTGCTGTCGGGAACCATGGGCACCAACCTATCGAACAGGGGCGGGTGGCCCGATGGCGGTGCGCCGACCGGTCACGGGATCCGGCGGTGGGCCACCAGTGATCCGGCCGCGGCCAGCATCGCCAGCAGGGAGCCGATGACGAGCCACGGACGCGAGGCGTCCGCCTTCTTCCACTCGTACCCGATCTGTTCCTCGAGGGTGCGGTAGACGGAGTCGAGTTCCTCGAGGCTGGACGCGGTGAAGAAGTCACCACCGGAGATCTCGGCGATCGTGCGCAACGAGGCGTCGTCGACGGGGACCGGTTGCGGGCGGCCCTGGATGTCGACGGTCCCGTAGAGGGTGCCGAAGGAGATGGTCGAGACCGGGATGCCGGCTTCCTCGGCCCGGGCGGCGGCGGTGAATCCCCCCCGCTCCTCCGTGGGGTCCGCGGGAACGGTCTCCTTGCCGTCGGAGAGCAGGACGATTCGCGCGGGCGGGGCCTGATCCGGCCCACCGAGGCTCTCCGTGAACGTGGTGATCGCCTGGAGCGCGGTGTAGATGCCCTCGCCCGTGGCCGTCCGCTCGTCAAGCCTGAGCCGCTCGATCGCCCGGGTGACCGGCCCACGATCGGTGGTCGGTGCGACGAGCATGGAGGCGGTGCCGGCGTACGAGACCAACCCGAGGTTGACCCCCGGTGTGAGGTTGTTGGCGAAGGTGGTGGCGGCCTGCTGTGCGGCCTCCAGGCGGGACGGTGCGACGTCGGTGGACTCCATGGACAGGGACACGTCGACGACGAGCATCACCGTCGCACGATTCCGTGGCACCTTCTGTTCCTGCTGCGGACCCGCCAGGGCCACCACCAGCGCGAGTATCGACAGGATGAGCAGGACGGCGGGGACGTGCGTGAACCATCTCCGCCCGCCGCGGTCGACCGTGCGCAGGACACCGAAGTTGCCGAAGCGCACGGTGCGTCGCTTCTTGGAGCGCAGGGCGATCACGTAACCGATGGCCAGGGCCAGCGGCACCACGATCAGCGCGAGCCACAGCGGGTGTAGGAAATCCGACAGGCTCATCGGGGGGTCCCGTTCGTCGGCGGATACTCGTCGGGCAGGTCGCGGACGAGGTTCTCACCCGTGGGCAGGCCGCCCTGACGTCGGGTGCCGACGTAGTCGATCACGTCCCTGATCCAGTCCCGGTCCGTGCGCAGGGCCAGCACCGGGGCGCCGCAGCGGCGAAGGGCCGAGTGGACCTCCTGGCGATGGTCGTCCGCGGCGCGCCGGTAGTCGGCGGCCAGCGCGTCGTCGACGTCGAGCTCGAGCACCTCCCCGGTGGCCGGGTCCTGCAGCAACGCGGCCCCCACCGCGGGAAGCGCGATGTCGAGCGGGTCGGCGGTGTGGACCGCGAGGAACTCGTGCCGGGTCCCCAGGACGCGCAGGGACCGCTCCCAGTCGATCTCGGTGAGGAAGTCGGAGACCACCACCACGAGGCCGTGCCGGCGGGCCGCGTTCCGGACGGCGCGCAGGGCACCGTCGAGGGTGCCGCCCGGGGAGATCTCGGTCCCGGACCGGGAGATCTCCTCCAGGAGCCGCCTGACATGGTCCCGCCCGCTCCTGGCCTGCAGTACCCGGGGGCGACCGGCGCCGGTGAGGACCATCCCCACACGACTGCCACCCACCGCGGACAGGAACCCCACCGTGGCCGCCGCCGCCTCGACGAGCCGGCGCTTGGTGCCGTACCGCCCCTCCACGTCGAGACTGGGCGTCATGTCCACGACGATCCAGGTCTCCAGTTCCCGGTCGGCGATGGTCTGTCGGATGTGCGGCACGGTGGTCCGGGCCGTCACGGACCAGTCCATGGCGCGGACGTCGTCACCGGGTTCGTAGGCGCGTGCCTCCCCGGGTTCGGTACCGGGCCCGGGGAGCAGTCCCCGGTGGTCGCCGTTGAGCACGCCGTCCAGGCGGCGGGTCACGAGTAGTTCCAGCTGTGCCAGGGCGGCGCGGGACGCCGCCGCGACCGGGTCGTCGCGGGCTGCCTCGTCTGCCGGGGTCACCGTGCGGGCGGCGGCCCGGGCTGTGCGGGAACCGCGCTGATCTGTGGGAGCGGGACTGCTTCGAGGACGCGGCGCACCACGGTGTCCGCCGTGATCTCGTCCGCCAGTGCGTCATAGGTGAGAACCAACCGGTGGCGGAGCACCGCGGGCAGCACGTCGACGACGTCCTGGGGCACCACGTAGTCGCGACCCCGGACCAGGGCCAGCGCCCGGGCCGCGGTGACGGCCCCCAGGGTGGCGCGGGGGGACGCGCCGTACGCGAGCCATCTGGCGACGTCCTCGAGGCCGTGCCTCCCGGGTTCGCGGGTCGCGACGGTCACGCGGACCACGTAGTCGACCAGCGCGTGGTGGACGAAGACCTCACGCACCGCGTCCTGGAGCCGGAGCAGCGCGTCCACGCCGAGGACGCGTGAGGGCTCCGGCGGACGGGTCCCCATCCGGTAGACGATCTCCCGCTCCTCCTCGGGGCTGGGGTAGTCCACCACGAGCTTGAAGAGGAACCGGTCCCGCTGGGCCTCCGGGAGCTGGTACACGCCTTCGCTCTCGATGGGGTTCTGGGTCGCCATCACCAGGAACGGTGCCGGCATCGGGAAGGTCTGCCCGCCGATCGAGACGTGGCCCTCCGCCATCACCTCGAGCAGGGCCGACTGGACCTTTGCCGGGGCGCGGTTGATCTCGTCGGCCAGTACGAAGTTGGCCAGGATCGGACCGAGCTCGACCTCGAACTCCTCGCGGCCCTGGCGGTAGATCCGGGTTCCCACGATGTCCGCCGGGACGAGGTCCGGGGTGAACTGGAGGCGTCGGAAGCTGCCCCCCACCACGGAGGCGAAGGTCTCCACGGTGAGCGTCTTGGCGACCCCGGGCACGCCCTCGAGGAGGATGTGGCCGCGCGAGAGCAGTCCCACCAGGATCATCTCGATGAGCCTGTCCTGACCCACCACGACTTTCTTGACCTCGTACACCGCCTGCTCCAGGAGCCTGGCGTCCGAGGCCGCGGAGGACGCGCTCACCGCGGGGTCGGAACCCGGGTCGGCCGGATGGTCGGTTCGGGGATCGCTCACCGCGGGGGGCTCCTTCGCGAGATCTGGGGTCTGAGGCCCGTGGTCCGAGGCCCGGGGTCCGAGGTCTGTGGTCCGTGGCACCGGGGCCGTACCGTCAGGACGGACTGCGATCGACAGTACCGGTGCACGGCCGTTCCCGGACCGACCAGTGCCCGGCCGACGAGCGGCCGGGCACCGTGGGTCGGCGCGATGTCGTCAGGTCAGCCGGACGACCATGGGTGAGATCCCCGCCATCCGCACCGGTGAGATCTTGACGACGTCGCCGGACTGCGGGGCCTCGACCATCCGGCCGTCACCCAGGTACAGCGCCACGTGACCGGGCCAGAAGAGCATGTCGCCGCGCTGGCGGGTGGCCACCGGGTACTGGGGGCCCGCCGTGTACTGGTAGCCGGTGAAGTGTGGGAGGGCTTTGCCGATCCCGGCGAACGCGTAGATCATCAGGCCTGAGCAGTCGAAGCCGATCTTGTTGTAGTCACCGTGACTGTCCGCGACGCCACCGTCCCGGATGCCGCGCGTGGGCCCGTTGGCGTCTCCGCCTCCCCAGGCGTAGGGGACGCCGAGTTGGGACAGTGCCCGGTTGACGACCGTCTCCACCCTGGCCGAACTCGACGGGGTGCCCGTGTTGCCGCCCCCCTGGCCGGGTGCGGGAGCAGGTGCCGCCGGGCCCTGTTGGATGGACCCGAAGTCGGCCCGTCCGATCGCGTCGGCCACCTGTTGGATGATCGCCTCGGTGTTCCCGTTGACACCCGCGTCGATCGCGGCTCCGACGCTGCCGGCGTCGATCGTCCCGCCGATCGCCCTCGCCGCCCCGTCGGAGGATCCCGCGGCGAACTGGCGCACCGCGCCGAGGTCGAGATGGCCGGGGAGCGCAGAGGCGATGTCCGCCGCCTGGCGCCCCGCCCGGGGGTCCGCGGCGAGGGCGCGGACCGCCTCGTCGCGCAACGCGTCCTGGTCGACCGTGTACGGGTCGGCGGTCTGGGGTCCTGCGGGAGTGGCCCCGGACTCCTCGAGCGCGATCTGGTTCTGCTCCAGGGCACGGGTCAGGTCGGCGACCTCCGCCTCCAGATCTGTGACCTCGGCGTAGACGGCCGCCACCTCGGACTCCGCGGCGTCACGTCGTGAGGAGGCGTCGGCGTAGCGCTGTTCGGCTTCCGTCCTCGCGAGTGCGGCGTCGGACTCCCTGCGGGCCGCGGCGTCCACCGCGGCGACCATGTCCCCCACGACGTGCTGCTGGTCCGCGGCCGCACGCCTGAGGAACTCCTGTCGTCGCCCGGCATCGGCGGGGCCGCCCGGGTCCAGGATCGCGGAGGCCGCTCCCGGAGCCGTCCCCTGGCGATGTAACAACCGGGAGTACTCGTCGAGGGTGCTCCTGGCGGACTCCACGCCGGATTCCGCCTGCTCGCGCTCGGCGATCGTGCGGTCGGCCTCCGCTATTGACCGGTCGAGGTCGAGTCGGGCCATCTGCAGGTCGACGAGGGTCTTGTTGACCCCCTCGCGCTTGACCGAGATGTCCTGGCGGGTGGCGTCGAGTCGAGCGGACGCATCCGCGACCGCGCGGATCAGGCCGCTGATGTCCTCGGGCGAGGCCGCGGGTTCCACCTGTGCCGCCACGACGGGCGCCTGGATCACACCCGATGCGGTGCCCAGGACGAGCGCTGCGGCGAGCAGGGCACGACCGCCCGCCGGCCCCGGACCCCGACGTCTCCGCGCTCCCGGAGCGCGGGTTGATAAATGGTCAGGCTTCACGTTTCACCTTCCGATAACCGCACGAGGATGCGGTCGACCGCGCGACCCGCGCGGCGGGACGCGTCACCGAGAAGGGTGAGGTGCCGGTGATGCCTTCCCCTGCGCCACTAGAGCCTCATACCAACTCGGCAGAACCGATGGTTCCTCTAGCACCGTAGGTCACAGAAGCCCCGTCTGGAACATCAGGCGGCAAAATACACTGCTGTAACTCGAATAACCCGAGGAACGTCGGCGTGTCGGGCGGTGATGCGGGACCGTGACCGTCAGCGGAGGCGACGCCGGAGCACGACCGCGAACGCGACCGCGACCACGATCGCGAGGACGAGCACGATGGCGGAGAGCGCTCCCCAGGGAGGCGCGGGGGCGGTGACCTTGTGCGCGAACACCGCGGCGGAGGCGACGGGGTCGAACTCCTCCCAGGCATCGTCCTGGCCCGCCTCGAGGAGATGCCGCGGAATCGTGTCGCTGGAGCTACCGACGAAGACCGGGGTCCGGACGAGGATCGTGCCCTCGTACTCCTCGTTCAGCAGGGCGGCGAGGTCGCGGGCGTCGGTGTAGACGAGCGCAGGGGCCTCGGTGTAGACCACCTTGAGGTCGAGCCCACGGTCCCCCGCCTCGGTGACCACGGTCCGCAGGCCCTCGACGAACGGCTCCGGAGCGGAGACGCCGTCGTCGGCGAGGTCCCGTGACACGGCCTCGTAGTCCAGCCACTGCGGAACCTCCCCCTCCTGCAGAGACATCACCGGCTCGGCCTCGTAGGCGAGCGTGGTCACGGAATCGTCGGAGTTGTCCACGGGCGATATGGTGCCATCTCGTCGTCGTCGAACCGAACACGCGCGCCGGACGGCGCGACACCCGCTCCGCGCCCCCCACCTTCGGGCGGGCCGGAACCTATACAGAACGACCGTACTGGTAAATTGGTGACCGCAACCGGGCGCGAGGGTCCACAATGGGTCCTGTGTCCGCCCCCGGCGTCGCCGCCCGAGACACGCGGTGACACCGGGAGGGATGACGAATCGACATTCACACCACGAGTGGAGCTGACGTGACAGCAAGCATTGACAGCTTTGGCGCCAAGGGAACCCTAGAGGTCGGCGGCCAAGCCTACGAGATCTACCGCCTGTCGGCGGTCGACGGAGCCGCGAAGCTCCCCTACTCCCTCAAGGTCCTCACCGAGAACCTGCTGCGCACCGAAGACGGTAAGAACGTCACCAAGGCGCATATCGAGGCGCTGGCGGGCTGGGACCCCGCCGCCGAGCCCGATACCGAGATCCAGTTCACGCCCGCCCGCGTGATCATGCAGGACTTCACCGGTGTCCCCTGCATCGTCGACCTCGCCACCATGCGTGAGGCCGTCAAGACCCTCGGCGGCGACCCCGACAAGGTCAACCCCCTCGCGCCGGCGGAGATGGTCATCGACCACTCGGTGATCATCGAGTCCTTCGGTGGAAAGGACTCGTTCGACAAGAACGTCGAGATCGAGTACCAGCGCAACGAGGAGCGGTACCAGTTCCTCCGCTGGGGCCAGGGCGCGTTCGACGACTTCAAGGTCGTCCCCCCCGGTACCGGCATCGTCCACCAGGTCAACATCGAGTACCTCGCCCGGTCGGTGATGGTCCGCAACGGCCAGGCCTACCCCGACACCTGTGTGGGAACCGACTCACACACCACCATGGAGAACGGACTCGGCGTCCTGGGCTGGGGCGTCGGCGGGATCGAGGCCGAGGCCGCCATGCTCGGTCAGCCCATCTCCATGCTCATCCCCCGCGTGGTGGGATTCAAGCTCACCGGCTCGATCAAGCCGGGCGTCACCGCCACGGACGTCGTCCTGACGATCACCGAGATGCTCCGCAAGCACGGCGTCGTCGGCAAGTTCGTGGAGTTCTACGGTGCCGGTGTCGCCGCCGTGCCGCTGGCCAACCGTGCCACGATCGGCAACATGAGCCCGGAGTTCGGCTCCACCTGTGCCATGTTCCCCATCGACGGTGAGACGATCGACTACCTGCGCCTGACGGGCCGCGACGACGAGCAGCTCGCTCTGGTCGAGGCGTACGCCAAGGAGCAGGGCATGTGGCTCGACCCCGAGGCGGAGGAGCCCGTCTTCTCCGAGTACCTGGAGCTCGACCTGGGCGATGTCGTCCCCTCGATCGCCGGGCCCAAGCGTCCGCAGGACCGTATCGAGCTTGCCGACGCCAAGAGTGCGTTCCGTAAGGACATCCACAACTACGTGGACGCCGGTGTCAATCCCCTCGGTGACACCGAGAAGGGTCGGATGCAGTCCGAGGGCGGCGCCCCGTCCGACAACGTCGGCACGGCCACCCTGTCCCACGCCGAGGAGGGCTCGGTCCGGGCCGACGCCTCCGCCGGTGCCGAGGGCCGTCCCTCCAAGCCCGTCGAGGTGTCCGTCGACGGCACCGAGATGGTCCTGGACCACGGCATCGTCTCCATCGCCTCGATCACCTCCTGCACCAACACGTCCAACCCGTCGGTGATGATCGGCGCCGGGCTCCTCGCCCGCAAGGCCCACGAGAAGGGCCTCAAGGCCAAGCCGTGGGTCAAGACCTCCATGGCGCCGGGCTCCCAGGTCGTCACCGAGTACTACGAGCGCGCCGGACTCTGGCCGGACCTGGAGGCCCTCGGCTTCTACCTGGTCGGCTACGGCTGCACGACGTGTATCGGTAACTCCGGTCCGCTGCCGGAGGAGATCTCCGAGGCCATCCAGGAGCACGACCTCACCGCCACAGCGGTCCTGTCCGGCAACCGCAACTTCGAGGGCCGGATCAACCAGGACGTCAAGATGAACTACCTGGCGTCCCCGCCGCTGGTCATCGCGTACTCCATCGCCGGGACCATGGACTTCGACTTCGAGAGCGACTCCCTGGGCAAGGACTCCGAGGGCAACGACGTCTACCTCAAGGACATCTGGCCCTCCAGCGAGGAGATCGAGGAGACCATCAAGGCCTCCATCTCGTCCAAGGAGTACACGTCCAAGTACGCCGACGTCTTCGCCGGAGACGACCGCTGGCGCGGGCTCAGCACCCCGGACGGCAAGACCTTCGAGTGGGACGAGAAGTCCACCTACGTCCGCAAGCCCCCGTACTTCGAGGGGATGCAGATGGAGCTCACCCCGGTCGAGGACGTCAAGGGCGCCCGCGTGCTGGCCAAGCTCGGTGACTCGGTCACGACCGACCACATCTCGCCGGCGTCGACGATCAAGCCGGGCACCCCGGCCGCGCAGTACCTCGACGCCAACGGCGTGGCCCGTCAGGACTACAACTCCTTCGGGTCGCGTCGCGGCAACCACGAGGTCATGATCCGCGGCACCTTCGCCAACATCCGTCTGCAGAACCAGCTGCTGGACGGCGTCACGGGCGGCTACACGCGCGACTTCACGCAGGAGGGCGCCCCGCAGGCGTTCATCTACGACGCCGCCCAGAACTACGCTGCTCAGGGCACTCCGCTCGTCGTGCTCGGCGGCAAGGAGTACGGCACCGGGTCCTCGCGCGACTGGGCGGCCAAGGGCACCAGCCTGCTCGGCGTCAAGGCGGTCATCACCGAGTCGTTCGAGCGCATCCACCGCTCGAACCTCATCGGCATGGGCGTCATGCCGCTCCAGTTCCCCGAGGGCGAGTCGCACGAGACCCTCGGACTGGACGGCACCGAGACCTTCGACATCACCGGGATCGAGGAGCTGAACAACGGCACCACGCCCAAGACGGTCAAGGTCACCGCCACCAAGGAGGACGGCCGGACGGTCGAGTTCGACGCCAAGGTGCGCATCGACACCCCCGGCGAGGCGGAGTACTACCGCAACGGCGGAATCCTGCAGTACGTCCTGCGCAACATGATCAAGGGCTGATCACCTCCACCCCGACGGCGGTGCGCGGTAACTCCCGGTGAGACAGGGGGAACCGCGTACCGCCGTGGTGTATCCGTAGGAAGGTACAGAAATGCCCAGGGTCAGCCAGGACCACATGGACGCCCGGCGTCGCGAGATCCTGTCGGGCGCGCGCGAGTGCTTCGCCGAGTTCGGGTTCGAGGGCGCCACCGTTCGTCGCCTCGAGGAGGCCACAGGTCTGAGCCGTGGTGCGATCTTCCACCACTTCGACGACAAGGACGCGCTGTTCCTCGCACTCGCCCATGACGACGCCGCGGCGATGGCCGCCACGGTGGCGGAGCAGGGGCTGGTCCAGGTGATGCGGGAGATCCTCGCGGATCCCCACGAGTTCTCCTGGCTCGGAACGCGGCTGGAGATCGCGCGACGGATCCGCACCGACCCGGCCTTCCGCGAACGGTGGACCGACCGGCAGGTGGAGCTCGACGACGCCATCCTCACCCGCCTGCGGGAACAGAAGGACTCCGGCAGGATGCGGACGGACGTGCCGGACGACGTGCTGCGCGTCTACCTCGACATCGTCCTCGACGGGCTCATCACCCATCTCGCCACCGGACGGGGTACCGAGCACGTCAGTGCGATGCTCGATCTGGTGGAGGCGTCGTTGCGCACCGCTCGTGACTGAGTGCGGGACGCGCGTACGGTGGGGCGCATGACCGCCTCCACACCACAGATCCCCTTGATCGACCTCAACGACGGCCGTGCTATCCCCCAGCTCGGTTTCGGGACGTACCAGGTCCCGCCCGCTGATACCGAGAAGGTCGTCTCGGATGCTCTCGAGGCCGGGTACCGGCACCTCGACACCGCCCAGATGTACGGCAACGAGGACGGGGTGGGTCGTGCGATCGCGGCATCGGGTATCCCGCGCGACGAACTGTGGCTCACCACCAAGCTCAACAACTCCTTCCACGAGCGCGCCGCGGCCCGAGATTCCGCTGAGCGCTCCCTCGAGGCACTCGGTGGCCGGATCGACCTGTTCCTGGTGCACTGGCCGCTGGCCATGCATGACGACGTCGCCCGCGTGTGGGAGGCCATGGAGGGCATCCGCTCGGACTTCGCGGTGGACTCCATCGGCGTCTCCAACTTCACCCCCGCCAATCTGGCGCGACTGTCGGAGGCGGGACTCAGCACTCCCACGGTCAACCAGATCGAGTCGAACCCCTACTTCGTGAACGACGAGGTGCGCGCGGCGTGCACCGACCGCGGGATCGCGGTGGAGGCGTGGAGCCCGCTCGCGCAGGGCGCGGTCTTCGGCGACCCCCAGCTCACGGCCCTGGCGGAGCAGGTCGGTCGCTCCATCTCGCAGGTCGTCCTGCGGTGGGTGCTCCAGCGCGGGGACATCGTCTTTCCCAAGTCCTCGAGCCCGGGCCGGATGCGCGAGAACCTCGAGATCTTCGACTTCGAGCTGAACGACGAGCAGATGGCCTCGATATCGGCCCTCCACAACGGCACGCGCTCGGGGCCGGACCCCGACACCTTCGACTGGCGCGGCTGAGGCGGGCCCCGCCCGGTCCGGCCCCGCCGGTCCGGCCGCAGATCGGGTGAGCCGTCACTCCGGTCAGAGTTTTCCCTCGTGAACCTACGGCGGAACGTACCTGACTGACGGTTCACCCATTTCGCGGCCGCTTTTCGACGATGGACGCGGTCGACTGGAATTAGAGTCCGTTCATGACCACCACTCGAGCGCACGGTGACGCCGCGCGCGCTGACGGCCCGTCCGCCGGGGGTCCCTCGGGTCGGATGCTCGCCTCGTACGCCGCCGGCAGCGTGGGCACGGGGGCGTTCAGCACCTTGCCCGGACTGGTGCTCGCCTATTACCTGACCGACTCGATCGGGGTGGCCGCCGCGGTGGCGACGGTGCTCGTGCTGGTGCCCAAGGTGATCGACGTCCTGGCGTACCCGCTGATCGGGGCGATCTCCGACCGCGCCTCGCACCGCACCGGTTACCGCACGGGGCTGATGCTGTTCGGCTCGCTCGCGCTACCCCTGCTCTTCGTGGCGACCTTCTCGGCCCCCACCCGGTGGGGCACCGCACTGGCCGGCGTCTGGGTGATGGGCTTCTTCCTCCTGGCCTCACTGGCATTCTCGTGTTTCCAGGTCCCCTATCTCGCCCTCCCGGCGGAGCTGACCGGTGATTCGGCCGTGAGGGTCACGATCCTCGCGTGGCGGGTGGCGGTGCTGGCCGCGACGATCCTCGTGGTGGGCGGCGGCGGTCCTGCGCTGCGCGAGGCCGCGGGCGGAGGCGCGACGGGGTACGTGGTGATGGCGGTCGGCGTATCCGTCCTGATGCTGGGCGGCATGCTGTGGGCCACGCTGGGATCCGGCCGACGGACGATCCTGCGGGCGGACGCCCAGGTCGGTGACCTGGGCCGGCAGTACCGCGACGGACTCGACGCGCTGCGGGTGACCCGGCCGTTCCGGTTGTTGGTGGGCCTGTTCTGCCTCCAGGCGGTGGCCACGGCGGTGATGCTCGCAGGAGGCCAGTACGTCGCCACCTACATCCTGGGCAACGAGGCCGCGTTGACCGGGCTGTTCCTCGCGCTGATCGCCCCCGCACTGGTGGTGATGCCGCTGTGGGCGCGCCTGGCCCACGCCCGGGGCAAGGTCCCCGCTCTGGCGACGGCGACGATCCTGTTCACCGTCTCCGCTCTCCTGCTCATCCCCGCCGGCGTGTGGCCGGGGATGTGGGTGCACATCCCGGTCGCTCTGGCGGGCGTCGCCTACGCCGGCATGCAGGCTCTTCCCATGTCGATGCTCCCCGACACCACGGATATGGACCGCGAACTGGGCGGCCGTCGTCGCAGCGGTGCGATGAGCGGGCTGTGGACCGCCTCCGAGACCGGATCCATGGCGCTGGGGCCCGTCGTGGTGTTGGCGCTGTTGGCGGTGACCGGCTTCCGCTCGGGCGGCATCGCTGATCAGCCCGAACCGGCCCTGTGGGCGATCGTCCTGGGCTTCTCCCTCGTGCCGGCTCTGCTGACCGCGGCCAGTCTGCTCGTCATCCGCGCACTGGGCCGGGAGCACTCGAGCTGGACCCAGCCTGCACGACCGGCCTACCCCGCACGACCGGCTTAACCCGCACGACCGACCCAGCCCGCATGAACGACCCCGCACGACGGACGGATTCCCCATGACAGTCGACCACCCGGACACCGATCCCCTGGAGAGCCTGATCGACCGGCGCGGCGCGGCAGCCCTCGAGACCCTGGCCGAGTTGCGCGCGGCCGATCCGCCGACGACCGGCGGCCGGGTCCTGTCCTACGTCTACGACTCGGGACTGGAGGGGGTGGACCGCGTGGCCGTCCGCGCGGCCGGTCTGGCGCACGGCGTCAACGGCCTCGACCCGACCGTGTTCGGGTCGGTCGCGCGGATCCACCGCGGGATCGTGGACCGGGTTCGCACGATCCTGGGCGGGGGCCCCGGCGACGGTCGGGATATCGACGACGACGTCCACGGTGTCGTGACGTCAGGCGGCACCGAGAGCTGCATGCTGGCGTGTCTGGCGGCCCGGGAGGTCGCGGGGCGTGCCCCCGGCAGCGGCGGGACGATCGTCGCCCCGGTGACCGTCCACGCGGCGTTCCGCAAGGCCGCTCACGTCCTGGGGATGCGGTTCGTCGGCGTCGAGGTGGATCCCGCCTCGGGCCGCGTGTCCGCCGCGGACCTCCTGGGTGCCGTGGATCGGGACACCTGCCTGGTGGTGTGCTCGGCCTCTTCCTACCCCACCGGTGTGATCGACCCGGTCGAACAGGTCGCCGCCGGGCTCGACGCGCACCATGACCCGCGGATCGGGCTGCACGTCGACGCCTGCCTGGGCGGACTGGTGCTGCCGTTCTGGCCGGGCGGGGTGGGGTCGATGTGGGATCTGCGAATCGGGCGTGTGACCAGCATCTCCGCCGATCTGCACAAGTACGGTTTCGCCCCCAAAGGGACCTCGGTGCTGCTCAGCCGGGGCCGCACCAGGCATCGCGCATCCTGGTTCTCCACCGTGGACTGGCCGGGCTACCCGGTGGTCAACCCCACCCTGTCCGGGTCCAAGCCACTCGAACCCGCGGCCGCCGCGTGGGCGGTGCTCGAGGCCCTGGGCGACGACGGTCAGTCCGAACTCGTCGCGCGCACCGCCAGGGCGACCGCGGCCCTCGTGGAGGGCTTGTCCGGAATCGAGGGCCTGCGGGTGATCGACTCCGATCCAGGACCCCTGATCACCGTGGTGGCCGACGGGTCGGTGGGAGATGCCGGGCGGGTCCACCCCCACCTGTGGGCGGACGAGTGCGGTCGAAGGGGCATCGCGGTGCAGGCGCAACCGGCCTACCGCCAGCAGCGCGGTGCGTTGCCGTCGTCGTCCCACCTCACCATCACCCCGGTGACCGAACGCCTGACGGACGAGATCCTCGCCGTGGCCCGGGCGTCCGCCGACGCGGTGCGCGGGAGGCCGGACCCGTCACCCCCGGCGGCGTTCGCCGACGTCCTGGCCGCGCTGGAGGCCGGCGCCCTCTCCCCCGGTGATCTGCTGACCCTCAACGAGGATGACGTGCACGCGATGGTGTCCGGGGTCCTCGGCGACACAGGTGGAAAAGACGACGGCATGGCGCCACTCCTCGCGGCGATCGAGCGCCTCCCGGCCGAGGTGGGCGCCCGGCTCGTGCGTGCGTACCTCGCGGCTGTGATGGAGTAGTCAGGTCCACGACGACGGCCGCCCCCCGACCGGAGTCGAGGGGCGGCGCGTGATGGCACGTGCTTGTGTCAGACCAGGATCGGGTCAGACCAGGACCGGGCCAGGCCCGGATTGCGTCAGACCAGGACCGCGATGGCGACGTTGACCACTCCGAGAATGCCGGCGACGTTCGCCAGGGTCCTCGTGCTGCCCGCGGCCCTGGCCTCCCGGCGCACGCCGATCACCGCCACGACCAGGATGACGATCGCGATGACGAGCTTGATCCCGATCTTCATGTGGTTGAGGTCCACGTCCTGCATCTCGCGCAGGCCGACGAGCAGAAGGCCGGTCACGACCTGGAGGATCGCACCGTGCAGGATCGCCTTGTTCACGAGCGGGGCCTTGATGGTGGCGAGCCACCCGCCGATGATCCCGGCCAGGCCGATGAAGTGCAGGATCAGAACGATGTCAAAAACGAGGTCCATGGGAAGAAGTGTCTCAAACCCCCTGGTCAGGGTGGTCGCTAAGGATCGCCTAACCGCCCGAGGGGGGTTCAGCGGTGCAGCAGGGTCGCAAATCCCACCAGTGCGACCCCGCCGACGGTCATCACGGCGAACGCCACCCACCGTGTGTCCCATTCGAGCATCCGCTCGTACGCCGCGGTGACCTTCCGGGTGGCGACGGGGAAGCGTGACCACACCCACGCCAGGAGGACGAACGGCCCGATCAGCGCGACCAGAAAGACGAGGTAGGCGCACACCCTGACCACGGGATCCGTGCTCACGCTCTCGACCAACCGTCCGGTGAGATACATGATCGGCAGTGTGGTCAGGCCGATGACGGCCGAGGTGAACCCGAGGACGAACAGGGCGGCCGGGGGGGAACTCTGGTCGGGTGCCCGCTCGGGGCGTCGTGGGAGCTCGGGGACGACCCGGACCCACAGCACCATCGCGCACGCCAGAGCCAGCAGAAGCACGCCCACCACCAGGTCGACATCGCGGTTCGCCACCACCGCATCCCCGCGCCGGTGGGCCTGGTCCACGAGATTCGCGGGGTTGACGCCGTGGAGGACCAGCGCGAGCGCGGTGGCCCCGGACGCCAGACCCGTGAGCAACCACGTCATACGTGCGCGCACGTTCTGATTCCGCGCGAGGATGTCGGCGGTCGCGCCGTAGAGCGCGGGACTCAGGCCCAGCGCCAGGCCGAACCCGATCAGTGTCGGCACGGCCGCGATCCATCCCGCCACCTCGTGCATGCGCCCCCGTTTCGTCGTCTCGACAGTAGTACCGATTGGGGACCGGTCGCGCCCGGGTCGGCAATAGTATGACCAGTGTTCACCGCCGCTGAGAGGACCACGATGCGCGTACTCGTCACCAGTTCCAGGAACACCTTCGCCCTGGACATCATCCGCAAGCTCGGCAGCCGTGGTCACACCGTGGTGGCGAGCGACACCTACTCGGGAGCGACGGGCAGTCACTCCAAGTACCTCGCGGGCCATGCCGTCACGGCCTCCCCCCGCTACGACACCGACCAGTTCATCCGCGACGTGAACCGGATCGTCGGAGAGTACGAGATCGACCTGATCATCCCGACCTTCGAGGAGGTGTTCTACCTCGCGGCGCGGGCCGCCGATCTGCCCGCGGGGGTCACGCTCTTCGCCGGGAGATTTGCCAAGCTCGCGCAGTTGCACGACAAGGCCAGCTTCCAGCGGCTGGTGGAGCGGTCCGGAGTGCCGATCCCCGAGACAGTCGTCGCCACAGACCATGCCTCGCTGATGGCCGCAATCGACAAGTACCCGCGCTATTTCGCCCGCGCGGCGTTCTCGCGGGGAGGCGTGGGTCTGTTGACCAACACCGGGCCGCTGGCGGGCAAGATGGCCGTTGACGACTGCCACCCCACCGAGGAACAGCCGTGGCTCGTGCAACCGTTCGTCGACGGCCCCATGGTGTGTACCTACAGCACCGTCGTGGACGGCCGGGTCACCTCGCACTGCACCTATCGCGCGCCCGAGCAGTGGGCGCACAGTACGGGCATCACCTTCCTCGCCGTGGACAGCACCGACACCCTCGACTACACCAGGCGCATCGTCGAGGCACTCGATCCTGGGTTCACGGGCCAGCTCTCCTTCGACTTCGTCGACGACAACGGGCAGTTCTACGCCATCGAGTGCAATCCACGTCCGACCAACGGCGTCATCCTGCTCGGCGCCGAGGAGCTCGAGCAGGCGCTGACCGGCGGGAACTCCGAGCCGTTCGTCGTCGAACCGGGCGTCGAGCGCCAGATCAGCCTTGCCGTACTCGCCGACGCGTTCGCCGAGCCGCTCAAGCATCTGCCCACCTCACTGCACGACCTGCTCCACGTGAAGGACGTCGGTTCGGGGTGGCACGACTCCTTCGCCATGATGTGGAGCCCCGCGACGCTCATCCACGGTGCCAAGCTGAGCCACGGCCAGCGCAAGGAGTTGCTGGGCGCTCTGGGCGACGACATCGTGTGGAACGGAGAGCCCATCACGAGAATGAGCGCGGCCGATGCAGCCTCCCTCGAGGACGTTCACGAGCAGCGGATCTGAGAATCGCGCGGTCAGGTGTGTCCTTCGCGCTCGGGTTGCGGCCGGGACCGGTCCGCCGGTCGACACCGGTGAGGCAGTCGGTGGAAACGTGATACTGCACCGCCCGCTGGTGTCGTCCCTGGTGGCCGGTACCCCGGGAGTGCGCAGCGTCAGACGACCGGCCGACGATGGCAGGCCCGCGTTCGACCTGGCCTACGTGCGGACCGGCCCGCGCACCCGCCGCCCGACGGTGGTGGTCCCCGGCGGCCCGGGACTGGGTTCGGTGCTCCCCTATCGTGGGTTCAGGCGCCATGCCGGTCGCCTCGGGCTCGATCTGATCATGATCGAGCACAGGGGCGTCGGCCTGTCCCGCACCGACACCTCCGGGTGGGACCTGCCGGAATCGGCCATGCGGGTCGCCGCCGTCGCCGGGGACATCGCCGCGGTTCTCGACCGGGAGCACGTGGACTCGGCTCACCTCGCCGGATCCTCCTACGGGAGCTACGTCGTGTCCTGCGTCGGCGCCCTGTACCCGGAACGCGTCGCGGGGATGCTGTTGGACTCGGCGCTGCAGTCGTCGACGGACATCGACCTGGAGCGGCGGGCCGTGCGCTCGACATTCTGGGAGGCAGACACCGACATCGCGGCGGATGTGCGACGTCTCCACGCGCGCGGGGAGGACGGTCGGCGACTGCTCGACGTGATCCGCGCGGCCCATGAGTTGGGTGGGCCGGAACTGCTCGGTCCGCTACTGCGGGCGAGGGTGCGGGGACGGGGACGGTTTCCGACCCCGGACGCCGTGGCCTGGCGACTGCTCGAGACGTACGCGACCAGGGGTGGCTCGCCCGCTCGCGTTCCGGGGGTCTACGAGTTCGACCTCGCCGGGACGATCGGATTCCGCGAGCTGGGGTACGGCGCGCCCACGGACGGCCTGCCCCTGGATCCCGCGCTCACCTATGCTCCGATCGCGCACCGGTTCCCCGGGTTCGATGCGGAGCCGGTCGACCTGCGTCGCGAGACCTCCTGGTTCACCTGGCCGATGGTGCTTCTCAGCGGTACCAGGGATCTGCGCACACCGCCCGCCATCGCTGATCGCGTGGCCTCGATCGCCCCGGACCCGGTTGTCGCCCGGATCGACAACGGCCACAGTGCGTTGGACACCCATCCCGAAGCGATGCTGGTCGCGATCGAGCACCTGGTCACCGGTCGTCACCACGATCTTCCCGGCCGGGTCGATGCGCTGAACGCTCTTCCCCGCCGCGGCGTGTCGGCCCGGTTTCCGGACGTGCTCTCGGGACTGGTTCGCCGTGTCGGGACCTGAGCCTGGAGGCGAGTCGTTCAGGCGTCCTCGGACTGACGCGGCAGGACCACGACGGGCGAGTGCGCGTGCGACACCACATGCTGGCTCACCGAGCCCATGAGCAGTCCGCGGAAGCCACCCCATCCCCGGCTGCCCACCACCACGAGCCGGGCGTCCTGCGACGCGGTGACGATCGCCTCCGCAGGATGACCGCGGATCACGGTCTGCTCAACCTGTGCCTCGTCACCCAGCGTGTCCCGAACGGAGTCCGCGAGCATGGTGCGAGCCCTGTCCTCCAGGACTTCGGGGTCCACCCACCCGGCCATGGCGTACGGGCCGACGACTGCCGGCGTCTCCACTGCGGCGAGCGCGATCACGGGCGCCCCGACCGTGCTCGCGTAGTCGGCGGCCCAGGCCAGGGCCTTGAGCGAGTCCGGGCCCCCGTCCACCCCTACGACGACTGGCTTTGCGTCCATTGGTCGACCTCCTCCGTGAGACCGTCGACGGGGCATCCGGCGTCAGTCCGGATCCGGCGACACTCTCACCGTAACCCGACCGGCAGGACTCCGTAGGGAAGAGAAGAGATCGGATCGAGCAGTATCTGGGTACTCGAGTGCCCGTTCAAAGGTCTGCCGGGCTCGCACCAAGGTCGACCTCCGACCTGCAGGCCCGAAGGACAGATCGGCACGCTGCACGAGACGACCAACGGGCCGCACTGGCAGCGGATAGGCTTGAGTACTGGCCATCTCTACCAGTGGGCGACCGGCCGCTTCCAGCAGTGTCCCCATCGCTGACCGACAGGTCTCAGAGTCTCGTGGTCGTCCCCCGTCGAACGGGCGATTGAGTTCATCACGGCGGGGATGGTCAAACGTTGAAAGAGTGATTTCTCTTCGCTGGTTGATCGGCAACCCCTAGGAAGTTGCCGAGCATCAGATAATCCCGAGGTCTTCGCCGCCCTCTGCCTGTCTCGGGGTGTCTATTGCCAGCTTTCGACTGTAAGAATGAAAGACCATCAAAGATATTTGGACTACCAAAAAACCAGCAAGGAAAACGAGGAACGGCAATATTCCGTGCCCTTCTCCAATGAACTTCCAAAAGGCCCCGTAGAGTAGCGTGGTCACTCCTATTGCGCCAGCTAGGGCGATAATGAACTCTTTGCGAGTTCCCCCCTCCATTTGCTCCATGAGGTCGACTCTCACCGGTTCGTAATTTCGACCCCCGAGGGCGTACTGAGTTCTAACACGAGTCTTCTCGCAAGAAAGTCTGATCGCGCGGCGAAAAACACCGGCCAGGTTAATAGTCACAACGAGGTACCAAACGGGGGCCGGTTGGCTGTTGGCATCGGATCGCATGGCAGTGGTCAACAGCAAAGCGGGAGAAGCCAATGTCCAAAGGATTACCTCGGCGAACTTCCAGGCTGGGACGTAGTAGCTGGATATGAGTAGAGCTTCTGCTCTGATCCGTAGACGATGGAGCGATGCCTGTCTCTCAGAATCGCTCTCTGCAACTAGCGAGTCCCGAATCCACTCAAGAGTCTTCCGTGCCTTGGCGAGTCGAGAAACCTGGGCCAAAGCTACAGCGATGGCGGTTAGCGCTGACAAGGCTGCGAGGACCGCTCCGGCCAAAGTCAGGAGGTCCGCGCCTTCGGGTATCCAGTTCATTCAGATTCTTTCGCCCTCGAACCGATTCCGCTAAGCCCTTGCGTTCGCACGCTACGCGAGTTCGACGATCTCCATGTACTCCTGGCTCCACAGGTCCTCCGTGCCGTCCGGCAGGATGATCACCCGCTCGGGCTCGAGGGCCTCCACAGCACCGGGGTCGTGGGTCACCAGGACCACCGCGCCCTCGTAGCTGCGCAGGGCGTCGAGGACCTGCTCGCGCGAGATCGGGTCGAGGTTGTTGGTGGGCTCGTCGAGCAGCAGCACGTTGGCGGCCGACGACACCAGGCCGGCCAACGCCAGTCGGGTGCGCTCGCCACCGGACAGGGTGCCGGCGGGCTGCTCGAGCTGGGGGCCGGTGAACATGAACGCCCCCAGCAGACCGCGCAGGTCCTGCTCCCCCGCGTCGGGTGCGGCGTGGCGGATGTTCTCCCACACACTGGCGTCCATGTCCAGGGTGTCGTGCTCCTGGGCGAAGTAGCCCACCTTGAGGCCGTGGCCGGAGACGACCCCGCCCTCACCGTCGGTGCGCTCGACACCCGCGAGGAGCTTGAGCAGGGTGGTCTTGCCGGCACCGTTGTACCCCAGCACCACCACCCGGCTGCCCTTGTCGATCGCCAGATCCACCCCGGCGAAGACCTCCAGGGAGCCGTACATCTTGGTCAGGCCCTTGGCGAACATCGGGGTCTTGCCGCACGCGGCCGGGGTGGGGAACTTGATGTGCGCCACCTTGTCGGCCACCCGGACCTCGTCGAGCTGGTTCATCATGGTCTCGGCGCGGCGGATCATCTGCTTGGCCGCCGCGGCCTTGGTGGCCTTGGCGCCCAGCTTGGCGGCCTGCGTCTTGAGGGCGGAGGCCTTCTTCTCGGCGTTCGCGCGTTCCCGACGGCGCCGCGCCTCATCGGTGGCGCGGGCGTCGAGGTACTTCTGCCAGCCCATGTTGTAGGCGTCGATCTCCCCGCGTACGGCGTCGAGGAACCACACCCTGTTGACCACGGCCTCGAGGAGTTCCACGTCGTGGGAGATGATGATCAGCCCGCCCTCGTGCTTCTCGAGGAACGAGCGCAGCCACGTGATGGAGTCGGCGTCGAGGTGGTTGGTCGGCTCGTCCAGCAGCAGCATGGTCTGGGACTTGCCCGCCCCGTCGGACGCGGCGAACAGGATCCGGGCCAATTCCACGCGCCGGCGCTGACCGCCCGACAGTGTCCCGAGGTTCTGGGTGAGGATCCGCTCCTCCAGCCCGAGGCTGCTGCAGATGCGGGCCGCCTCGCTCTCGGCCTCGTATCCGCCCCGGGCGGAGAACTCGTCCTCGAGCCGCCCGTACTTGCGCACGGCCCTGTCCATCGCCGCGTCGTCGGGCGCCTCGACCATCTGCTCCTGGGCCTCGGCCATCTGGAGCATCAGGACGTCCAACCCGCGGGCCGACAGCACCCGGCTGCGGGCCAGCTGGTCCATGTTGCCCTCGCGGGGATCCTGCGGGAGGTACCCCACGTCGCTGGTCGAGACGACCTTCCCGGCGTAGGGCTCCCCCTCACCGGCGAGGATCCTCATCGTCGTCGTCTTCCCCGCGCCGTTCCTGCCCACCAGGCCGATCCGGTCGCCGGGCTGGACCCGCAGCGAGGACCCGTCCATGTGGAGCAGGGTGCGCACGCCGGCGCGCACCTCCAGGTCGTCGATGGTGATCACGTGCGCGGGTACCTCGTCTGTTCTCGGGTGGGTTCTGGCCGACCAGCCACTCTACCTGCGGCGCGAGTCGCGGGACGACTCCGGTGACCGGGGTCTCCGCCCGGGCCTGGTCCACCCGCCGGACAGCGCCCCCGGGGGTGACCTCACCCCGCTCTGCGCCCGTACAGGTTCTGGACTGCGCGGCCGGTGCGTCCCCCCGGTCGTCGGACAGGAGCGTGTCGGTGATGACGCCGCCACCGGGACCGCCCACGTCTCGAAGTCCAGATGCACCCACCCCGGTTCCGGTTCCCGGTGCAGCGAGACCACCAGGTCGCAGTTGACCGCCGGGTAGGTCAGCGGGTCGGCGGTCAGCTGGTGGTAGAACGCTCCCGGCACGTCCACGCCCTCCCCTCGGCGGTACTGTCAGTCGTGATGGATGCCACGGGGGGTGCACTCTACGACGTCGCCGTCGTCGGTCTCGGACCGTCCGGCCGTGCGCTCGCCTCCCGTTGCGCGGACGCGGGCCTGAGTGTGCTCGCGATCGATCCGCGGCCGGACGCGCCGTGGCGTCAGACGCTGTCCCTGTGGGCCGACCAGCTGCCCCCGTGGCTCTCGGTGACGCAGTGTGGTGTCGACGTCCTGGCGCACTCCGTCGACGCCCCGGCGCTCCATTCCCCCGGACGGGCGGTGCTGAACCGGACCTACAGCGTGCTGGACAACGCCGCACTGCGAGAGGCTCTCCCGCTCGGGGACGGCGTGACCGTCGAGACCACCGCCGTCGACGACGCCGGGTTGCCGGCCCTGACCGCCCGTGCGCACCGCGTCGTGGACTGCCGCGGCGCCGGTGGCCCACACAACACCGGACCCCTCCAGACGGCCTACGGGATCGTCCTGGACGAGGCGGACGCCGCCCCCGCCCTCGGCGGTGAGACGGCGCTGTTCATGGACTGGCGTGCCGATCACGACGACGACGACCTGGGCCCCAGCTTCCTGTACGCGATACCCGTGGGCGGGGACAGGGTCCTGCTGGAGGAGACTTGCCTCGCGGGCCTGTCCGCCCCGGATCCCGCCGAGCTGGCCGACCGGCTCCGCTCGCGGCTCGTGCGGCGCGGGGTGTCGCGGTCGGCCATCGACGCGCCACTCGACGTGGAGCGGGTGCGCATCCCGCTCCTTCCCCGCGGTGGCTGGGCGGGCGACCCCCGCATCGATGCCTTCGGCACCGCCGGTGGACACGGACACGCCGCGACAGGGTACTCGGTGGCCTCGATGCTGGCCGCCGTGCCGGCCGCTGTCCACGCCGTCCGTACCGGGTTCCCGATTCCCGCGCCCCGGTCCCCGGCCAGCACCACACTGCACGGGATCGGGCTCCGTGTACTCCTGCGCGCCGACGATCGGACGCTCCGGCAGTTGTTCGACGCGTTCGGCCGGATCGAGGGGCGTCGACAGAAGTGGTTTCTCGACGGCGCGAGCCCCTCGTACCAGCTGGCGCTGGCGATGTGGGACATGTGGGTGGGCATGCCGGCGAGTGGGAAGGTGGGGATGATCAGCGCGCTACTCCGGCGGTCCCCCCGTACTGCGGTCGACGCGCGATTGCGCTAGCCCGACACGGGGTGGCCCGGCCCGGTCTCCTCCGCCCTGTCGGGGAACCCGTCGAAGGTGAGGGTGAGTGATCCGCGGCGACCGGTGAGGCGGAACATCGACGCGAGCGCGATCACGGCCCATGCCACCCCGATCAGTTCGAAGGTCTCCTCGACGTACATGATCGCCACATACAGGTCGGACATCCCCTGGACGCGTTCCACGATCCCTGAGATCGACTCGATGACCAGCGCGCCGAGGAGGAACACCACCGCCGAGCCGATCAGCCCGACCGTCACCCGGGTTCGGAGGGCGAGGACCAGGCGGATGAGAAGCGCGGCGACCACCAGCGCGATGGCGGTCCCGGGGATGACCCAGCTGTAGTGGAGATCCCCCGGCAACGTCGGCGCCAGGCGGTCACCGAAATAGAAGAGGCGTTCGTGGAGCTGCGCCGCCTCGTCGGCCGAGGCGATGACGGCCACGGCGGCGAACACCCACCACGAGGTGCGGAACCGGTCGGAGGTGAGGGCCGCCATCGCGGCCAACGCGCCGACGAGCAGCCACATAGTGGAGGCGAACCAGACCGCGACGTTCCCCTCGGACCCGATGTCGAACGCGGTCCACAGCAGGGTCCAGCCCTGATCGGGCTCGTAGCTCCCCGTGGTCCGGACCATCGTGTAGAGGAACCCGGACAGGGGGGCGAGGAGAAGTGAGGGCAGCAGGAGCCACCTGGCGGGCCGGGAGAGGCGGTACCCGGCGTCGCCCGAATCCGGGGGCCCGGGCTGATGTCGGCGTCGGATGTCAGACCGTGAAGCCGATGGCGCGGAGCTGCTCCCGGCCGTCGTCAGTGATCATCTGCGGGCCCCACGGCGGCATCCACACCCAGTTGAGCTCGAGTTCGTTGGCCAGGTCGGAACCCACCACCGCACTTCGTGCCTGATCCTCGATCACGTCGGTGAGCGGACAGGCCGCCGAGGTCAGAGTCATGTCGACGCGGGCGATGGTCGACCCCTCGGTCTCACCCGGGCGGACCCAGATGTCGTAGACCAGCCCGAGATCCACCACGTTGATCCCGAGCTCAGGATCGACCACGTCGCGCATGGCCTCCTCGAGGTCGGCGACCAGCGCCAGGTCCTCTTCCGACTGCTCGGGGCGATTGGGGTCGGGACGGAACTCACCGTTGTAGACGGTGCCCGCGGGGGTCTCGTTCTCCGCCGCCGACATGGCGTCGTCGACGGACGGGTCGTTGGCCGGGGTCATCTGCTCGGTCATGTCACTTCACTCCTGGTGGTGGTCGGTCTGTCGGCCGAGTGCATCGCGGTAGGCCATCCACCCGAGCAGCGCGCACTTGACGCGTGCCGGGTATCGGGACACCCCGGACAGGGCGACGGCGTCGTCGAGGATCTCCTCGTCCCCCTCGTTGGTCCCGCGGGAGGAGATCATCTCGTGGAAGGCGTCGTAGGCCCTGAGTGATTCCGACACCGTGCGGCCGACGATGAGGTCGGCCATCATCGAGGTGGACGCCTGGCTGATCGAGCAACCCTGCGCGTCGTACGAGACGTCCTCGATCGTCGACAGGTCGTCGGAGAGTCGTAGCCGCAGTGTCAGCTCGTCGCCGCAGGTCGGATTGACGTGATGGACCTCGGCGCCGAAGGGTTCCCGCAGCCCACTGTGGTGGGGGTGGCGGTAGTGGTCGAGGATGACCTCCTGGTACATCTGCTCGAGCTTCACGAACGGGCACCTCCCACTCCGAAGAACTCCTGTGCCCGGCGCAGCGACCGCGCGAGCACCTCGACCTCGTCGAGTGTGTTGTACAGCGCGAACGAGGCGCGGACGGTGGACTGCACACCGAATCGGCGGTGCAGCGGCCACGCGCAGTGGTGTCCCACGCGCACCGCCACCCCGTCGTCGTCGAGCACCTGGCTCACGTCGTGGGCGTGGACGCCGTCGACGACGAAGGACACGGCGCCGCCGCGCGCGACCATGTCGCGGGGACCGACGATCCGGATGCCCGGGATCTGGTCCAGGGCCTCCAGGGTGGCCGCGGTGAGCGACTCCTCGTGACGCGCGACCGCCTCCATGCCCACGTCGCGCAGGTAGCGGACCGCTGCGCCGAGACCGACGGCCTGCGAGACCATCGGCACCCCGGCCTCGAACCTCTGCGGCGGGTCGGCGTAGGTGGACTTCTCCATGGTCACGGTGGAGATCATCGAGCCCCCCGTGAGCACCGGCGGCATCGCCCGCAGCAGCTCCCGACGTCCGTAGAGGACGCCGATGCCGGTGGGGCCGAGCATCTTGTGCCCGGAGAAGGCCGCGAAGTCCACACCGAGTGCGTGGAAGTCCACGGCCATGTGCGGGACGGACTGGCACGCGTCCAATACCACCAGTGCGCCCACCGCCCTCGCGGACTCCACCACACGTGCGACGTCGGTCACGGCGCCGGTGACGTTGGACTGATGGGTCACGGCGACGACCTTGACCGCGTCGGTCAACTGCAGTGAGTCGAGGTCGATCCGTCCGTCGTCGGTGAGTCCGTACCACTTCAGGGTGGCACCGGTGCGTCGGCACAGCTCCTGCCAGGGCACCAGATTGGCGTGGTGCTCGAGTTCGCTGATCACGACCTCGTCACCCGGTCCCACGGCGTACCGGCCGAAGCGGTCGTCTCCGAGCGCGAACGCGACCAGGTTGAGCGCCTCGGTGGCGTTCTTGGTGAAGACGAGCTCGTCGACATCGGCTCCGACGAACCCCGCGATGTCGGCCCGGGCGTCCTCGTAGGCGTCCGTCGCCTCCTCGGCGAGCTGGTGTGCACCGCGATGAACGGCGGCGTTGGAGCTCAGGAGGAAGTCCCGTTCGGCGTCGAGCACCGGGATCGGGCGCTGTGAGGTCGCCCCGGAGTCCAGATAGACGAGGGGTTTGCCGTCACGAACCGTCCGCTGCAGGATCGGGAAATCCGAGCGGAGGGTCGTGATGTCGAGGGTCGAGGTCATAGTCTCCCAGCTGTCCGATCAGGCGTTCGCGGGCGTGAGGTACTTCTCGTACCCCTCTGATTCGAGCTCGTCCGCCAGTTCCGCGCCCCCGGAGGCGGCGATCCGGCCGTCGACGAAGACGTGCACGCGGTCGGGCGTGATGTACCGCAGGATGCGGGTGTAGTGCGTGATGAGGAGGATGCCGCCGTTCTCCTCGGCCTTGTAGCGGTTGACCCCGTCGGACACCACGCGCAGGGCGTCGACGTCCAGGCCGGAGTCGGTCTCGTCGAGCACGGCGATCCTGGGCTTGAGCAGATCCAGCTGGAGGATCTCGTGGCGCTTCTTCTCGCCACCGGAGAAGCCCTCGTTGACGCTTCGCTCGGAGAAGGCCGGGTCGAAGTCGAGGTCGGACATGGCCTCCTTGACCTCCTTGACCCAGTGCCGCAGCTTGGGCGCCTCGCCGCGCACGGCGGTGGCCGCGGTACGGAGGAAGTTGGCGGTCGAGACCCCGGGGATCTCGGTCGGGTACTGCATCGCCAGGAACAGGCCGGCGCGGGCCCGCTCGTCGACCTCCATCGACAGGACGTCCTCCCCGTCGAGGGTGACGGTGCCGCCGGTGACCTCGTACTTGGGATGGCCGGCGATGACGTAGGCCAGAGTCGATTTGCCGGAGCCGTTCGGCCCCATGATGGCGTGGGTCTGCCCGGACTCGATGGTCAGGTCGACACCTTTGAGGATGTCGACGGTCTCGGCCGAGTCGGCGGTCGCCGCGACGCGGGCCGTCAGGCCCTTGATCTCGAGAATGGTCATTGGTGTGCTCGCAATCTTCGTGAAGTCTTCGGGGGTGGTCTCTCGGGCCCGGGGGTCAGATCCCGGATGACTGCAGTTCCAGTTCGACGGCCTCGGCGATCCGCTCACGTACCTCGGGCACCCCGATGCGGTTGATCACCTCGCCGAAGAAGCCCCGGACGACCAGGCGCCGTGCGGTGTCCTCGGGAATCCCCCGGGACATGAGGTAGAACAGGTGCTCCTCGTCGAATCGGCCCACGGCGCTGGCGTGACCGGCGCCGGCGATCTCGCCGGTCTCGATCTCGAGGTTCGGGACGGAATCCGCGCGGGCCCCGTCGGTGAGGACGAGGTTGCGGTTCATCTCGTAGGTGTCCGTACCCTCGGCCGCCGCGCGGATGAGGACCTCGCCGATCCACACGGTGTGGGCGTCGGGCAGGTTCGACGACGCGTCACCCTGCAGGGCGCCCTTGTACAGGACCCGCGACGTGCAATTGGGTACCGCGTGGTCCACCAGCAGACGGTGTTCGATGTGCTGTCCGTCGTCCGCGTAGTACAGACCGTTGACGTTCACCGTGCCCCCGGGGGCCGTGAACGTCGTCAGCGGTGCGATCCTCACGAGCTCGCCGCCGAAGGTCACCGCCGTGTAGGTCAGGGTCGCGTCGCGACCGACCTGCAGGTGGTGGTTGGCCAGGTGCAGCGCGCCGTCGTCCCAGTCCTGGATGAGGACGACCTCGAGGTGCGCCGAGTCGCCGACGACGAACTCGACGTTCTCGGCGATCGTCCCCCCGCCGCGCTGGTCCACCACGAAGGTCGCGTTGGCGAACGGCTCGAGTCGGATCTGGGCGTGGCCGTAGGCCAGCTCCCCCTCCCCCGGGCCGTCGACTGTCACGTACACGGGGTCGTCGAGAACCGTCTCCGTGGCCACTGTCAGCACCGTCGCCTCGGCGACGGAGGTGAAGGCCTGCGCGGCGACGCGGTCGCGGGGTGCCCCGGCCTCGCCGATCCGCTTGTCGTCGGTCCCGACGGTCTCGACCGTCAGTCCGTCACGCCCGGCGACGGAGACCAGCAGGTTCCCGGTGGCGGTCACATTGGTTCCGTCGTGGATCCCGCGGAGCCGCTTGAGCGGGGTGAAGCGCCAGATCTCGTCCTTGTGGCTCGGCACCTCGAACGCGTTCACGTCGAAGGAGGAGAACTGGTCGCCCTTGGTGGCGGTGACGGGGATACCGTAGCGGTCCGTCACCGGGGTGGGGCCGGATCCAGTGGTGGCAGTAGTGGTGTCGGTCATGGCGGTCAGCCCACCGATCCTTCCATCTGGAGTTCGATCAGGCGGTTGAGTTCGAGGGCGTACTCCATGGGGAGCTCCTTGGCGATCGGCTCGACGAATCCGCGCACGATCATGGCCATGGCCTCGTCCTCGGCCAGGCCTCGGCTCATGAGGTAGAAGAGCTGGTCCTGGCTCACCTTGGACACTGTGGCCTCGTGCCCGAGCGTCACGTCGTCCTCACGGATGTCGATGTACGGGTACGTGTCGGACCGGCTGATGTTGTCCACCAGCAGGGCGTCACACTCGACGTTGGACTTGGAGCCCTTCGCGCCGGGGTTGATCTGGATGAGCCCGCGGTAGGCGGATCGGCCACCGCCTCGCGCAACCGACTTGGAGACGATGTTCGAGGACGTGTTGGGGGCCAGGTGAAGCATCTTCGACCCGGTGTCCTGGTGCTGTCCCTCGCCGGCGAACGCCACCGAGAGGACCTCGCCCTTGGCGTGCTCGCCCGTGAGCCACACCGCGGGGTACTTCATGGTCACCTTGGACCCGATGTTGCCGTCGATCCACTCCATGGTGGCGCCCTCCTCGGCCCGGGCGCGCTTGGTGACGAGGTTGTAGACGTTGTTCGACCAGTTCTGGATGGTCGTGTAGCGGCAGCGACCGCCCTTCTTGACCACGATCTCGACGACCGCCGAGTGCAGGGAGTCCGACTTGTAGATCGGCGCCGTGCACCCCTCGACGTAGTGGACGTAGGCGTCCTCGTCCACGATGATCAGCGTCCGCTCGAACTGGCCCATGTTCTCGGTGTTGATCCGGAAGTAGGCCTGCAGCGGGATGTCCACGTGGACGCCCTTGGGCACGTAGATGAACGAGCCACCCGACCACACGGCGGTGTTGAGCGCGGAGAACTTGTTGTCACCGGCCGGGATCACCGAGCCGAAGTACTCCTCGAAATACTCCGGGTGCTCCTTGAGCGCCGTGTCGGTGTCCATGAAGATGACACCCTGGCTCTCCAGGTCCTCCCGGATCTGGTGGTAGACCACCTCGGACTCGTACTGGGCGGCGACGCCCGCGACCAGGCGCTGCTTCTCCGCCTCGGGGATACCGAGCTTGTCGTAGGTGTTCTTGATCTCCTCGGGCAGGTCCTCCCACGAGGTGGCCTGCTTCTCCGTGGAGCGGACGAAGTACTTGATGTTGTCGAAGTCGATCCCCGACAGGTCCGAACCCCAGGCGGGCATGGGCTTCTTGTAGAACGTCGCCAACGCCTTGAGCCGCTTGGCGAGCATCCACTCCGACTCGTTCTTCTTGGTGGAGATGTCACGCACCACGGCCTCCGAGAGGCCACGCTGTGCGGTCGCACCGGCGGAGTCGGAATCGTGCCAACCGTAGTTGTACTGGCCGAGCGAGGCGATCCGCTCCTCGTCGGTGGTCGGCTCGTGCACGGTGACGTCGGCCGTCACCTGATCTGGGGTGATGGTCATCGCACAGTCCTTTCGGGGGTCGGAACCGACGCGTCTGCGTCGGCCGCTGCGGGCATGGTGGCCGCCAGGTCACCGGCGGTCACCATCCCCGTGGGGATGTTCGTGGTGCAGGCGCAGTGTCCGCCGGCGATGGTGGCGAGGCGCTGGACATGGGTGCCCACGATCTCGGACACCACCTCCTGCTCGGCCTCGCACAATTCGGGGAACCGGGACGCGACGTTCCACACCGGACAGTGGTGCTGGCAGATCTGCAGGCCCGCCCCGGCGTCCTCGATGGATGCCGCGTACCCGGATTCGGTCAGGGCCGCGGCGACGTCGGTCGCCGCGCGTTCGACGTCCTCCGGACCGTCCGCGGGGCGGACGTGCCCGACGATCGACCGGACGCGCTGGCGGGCGAAGTCCGCCACGGCGGTGGCCCCGCCGACGCGCCGTAGCGCGGACAGGGCCTCCACGGCGAGATGGTCGTACCCGTGCTGGGCCGAGCTGCGGCCCATCGCGGTGACCCGGAAAGCCTTGGCGGGGCGTCCGCGGGTGCCGGCCGGGCGGGTTCGGGTGGCCTCGACCTGCCCGGACTCGACCAGTTGATCCAGATGGCGGCGGACGCCCGCCGCCGTCAGCCCGAGCTCCTGCCCGATCTCGGCTGCGGTGAGAGCCCCTCGTTCCAGCAGGAGTTCACGGACGGCCGAGCGGGTGTCGGGTCGCGTGCTGTTCTCGTAGACGTGCTGCACGCTCAACTGACTCTCCCTTCCGGCTATGCTCGGTGCGCCCCGTTGGGGACGTACCACGTCATATTACGCAACACCTTCGTGACGGAAATATTCCCACCCCCGCGAACCCGGCGTCGGCGGCCGGGCGGAGTCCTCCGGCACCCACCGTGGAGAGAGGCTGAGGCCAGTGGCACCCAGATTCCCGGTCCGCGGCGCGGGAGTGGTGACGGCCCGGCTGCACACCGAGGAGCGATCCACCGGGACACCACCGTCGGCGGAACTGGCCCGCCTCGGTCGGATCCGCAGGATCGGCACCACCGCCGCCGTCGCCATGTCGGTGGGCGCCCTCGGCGCGGGCGCTCTGCCCGTGCTGCAGAATCCCGTCGCCGGCGAGCGCCTGATCGGGCTGTGGCTCAGGTTGCAGCAGTCCTCCATGACGGTGGTCATGACCGGGATGGTGGTGGTGACACTCTGCTGGCTGCTGCTGGCCCCGTACGTCCTGGGCAGGGATCGCCGGGGACGGTTGAGCGGCCGGATCGACCGTGCCACCCTCGACCGCATCATCGCCTCGTGGGCCCTGCCGCTCGCCCTCGCCCCGCCCATGTTCAGCAAGGACGTCTACAGCTACCTGGCCCAGGGCGCCATCGGCAACACCCTCGACGACCCGTACGAACTGGGCCCCGTGTCGGCGTTGGGAACCTCTCATGCGTTGACCGTCAACGTCCCGGACATCTGGCGGGACACCCCCAATCAGTACGGTCCGCTCTTCCTCGGGGTGCAGAAGGTCATCCACACCCTGACGGGGGACGACGTGGTGGCCGGAACGATCCTGCACCGGGTGGTGGCGATCGTCGGGATACTCATGCTCGGGTGGGCGGTCCCGCGACTGGCCGAGTACTGCGGGGTGTCGGACGTGGCGGCGCTCTGGTTGGCGGTGGCCAATCCCCTCGTCCTGTTCCATCTCGTGTCGGGGATTCACTCCGAGTCCCTCATGATGGGACTGCTGGCCGTCGGGCTCGTCCTGGCCCTGCGCGCCGTGGACTCCCTCGAGTCCGGGCCACGGACCACCGTGCTCTTCATCGTCGGGACCGTCCTTGTCACCGGGTCGGCACTGGTGAAACTTCCCACCGTCGTCGCCCTGGGCTTCGTCGGGATGGCGCTCGCCCGACGGTGGGGTGGCGGCTCCCTCGCCACCGTGCGGGCCGCGCTGGTGATGGTCGTGATCAGCGGTGCCACCACCGGGCTGGCCATGCTGGTCACCTCGTCCGGCCTCGGGTGGATCACCAAGCTCGGGGCGGCCACGTCGCTGCGGAGCTGGCTCTCCCCGCCCACCGCCCTGGGAGTGATCGTCGGCGGGATCGGGCAGTACCTGGGGCTGGGCGACCACACGGCCCAGATCCTGGTGATGGTGCAGACCACGGCGCTCGTGATCGCCGGCGTGGTCACCGTCAGGATGCTGTTCGCCGTCTCCGCGGGGCGGATCGATCCGGTCGGCGGACTCGGGGTGTCGATGGCCGCCATCGTCCTGTGCTTCCCCGTCGTGCAGCCCTGGTACGTCCTGTGGGCCCTGATCCCGCTCGCGGCGTGGGCGTCGAGGGTGGAGTTCCGTGTTCCCGTGGTGGCGGTCAGCGCCGTGCTGGCCTGCTTCACCCTCCCGCCGGGTGCGGGCCTGCCGCCGTTCGTCACCGTCCAGGCATGGGTGGCCACCGTGGTGGCGGTGTCGATCCTGCTGATCGCGATGTTCCGCTGGCCGGGGCTGCTGCGCTCGCGGTCGTCGGAGCGACCTAGAATGCTCCCGTGACCTCACCCACCGACTCCCCCGCGCTACTCGTCGAGGGACTCGTCAAGAGGTTCGGACAGACCACCGCCGTGGCGGGACTGGACCTGCGGCTCGGCCGCGGCGAGGTGATGGCGCTCCTCGGTCCCAACGGAGCCGGCAAGACCACCACGGTCGAGGTCTGCGAAGGGTTCCTGCGGCCGGACGGCGGAACCCTCCGTGTGCTGGGCCTCGACCCCGTCTCCGATCGCCAGCGCGTCCGCAGCCGGATCGGGATGATGCTCCAGGGCGGCGGGGCCTACCCCGCCGCGCGTGTCGGGGAGATGGTCCGTCTGGTCGCCTCCTACTACGCGGACCCCCTCGACCCGGACTGGCTGCTCGAGGAGCTGGGACTCAGCGATCACCTCACCACCCCATACCGGCGCCTGTCCGGTGGCCAGCAACAGCGGCTCTCACTCGCCATCGCGGTGATCGGCCGACCCGAACTGGTGTTCCTCGACGAGCCCACCGCCGGACTCGACGCCCAGTCCCGGCGGGCGGTGTGGGACCTGGTCCGGGCACTGCGTCGGGACGGTGCGGCCGTCCTGCTGACCACACACCTCATGGACGAGGCCGCCGCCCTGGCCGACGAGGTGGTGATCATCGACCACGGTCGCCGAGTGGCTGCCGGGACGCCGACCGAACTCGCCAGGGCGGGGACGTCAGAGGGCGTGACCCTGGTCGTCGACGGCGAGGCCTCGCCGACGCTGCTGAGCCGCGCCCTCGGACCGGACCACACGGTGACCGCGGGCGCCGCGGCCGGGATCCTCGAGGTCCACGGCCCGGTGTCCCCCGCACTCATGACCAGCCTGTGCGCGGCATTGGAGGACTCCGGAGTCCAACTCACCTCCCTGGCCACCCGCTCCAGGAGCCTCGAAGAGGTCTTCCTCGACCTGACCGGACGGGATCTGCGATGACCGACACCCCCACCGGGACCAACCGCTTCGCGCCGGGGACGTTCGCCCGGCCGTCCGCACCCGCCACCCTCCCCCGGATGGCGGCGTCGCAGACCCGCATGGAGTTGACGCTCTTCCTGCGCAACGGCGAGCAACTCCTGGTCGCCCTCGTGATTCCCGTCGCGGTCCTGTTCGCGCTCACCGCGATCGAGTTCGGCTCGATCCCGCAGCCGAGGATCGACTACGCGATCACCGCGGTGTTGACCCTCTCCGTCATGGGTACCGCGTTCACCGGCCAGGCCATCGCCGTGGGGTTCGATCGTCGCTACGGTGCGCTGAAGCGGCTGGGCGGCACCCCCCTCCCGTCCGCCGTCATCATCGTGGGCAAGATACTGGCCACGATGATCCTGGTCGCCGGACAGGCCGTCCTGCTCGGTGTGATCGCGGCCGGCCTCGGCTGGCGCCCCGGGGTCGCGGGTCTGGCGGTGGGCGCGGTGATGATCGCGCTCGGATCGGTGGCCTTCTCCTCGATGGGGCTGCTGCTCGGGGGCACTCTTCGTGCCGAGATCGTGTTGGCGCTGGCCAATCTCATCTGGTTCGTCCTCATAGGCGCGGCCGGCCTGGCCATCGGTGTGGCAACTCTGCCCGACTGGCTCCACGAGGTCCTCCTCGTCGTCCCGTCGTACGCGCTGACCAGCGCGCTGGTCACGTCCATCGACGGAGGGTTCCCCGCCCTGGCGGCCGTGGTGCTGGCCGGGTGGACCGCGGTCTGCGCCGGACTGGCCGTGCGCCACTTCTCCTTCACCTGATCGCGGGGCGGCCGGAGCGCACGCCTAGAATCGGGGGCGTGACCTCGACTTCGCGCGCCCCGAAATCCGGCAGCCCGGCCACGAGCGATCCCCCGGGACCGAGGGGACCGCTGGCCCGTCTGCCGCTCCCGTCGGTCCGGCTGCAGAAGGGCCTCGCACTGGCCAACGTCATGGCGCAGATCGGCATCATGACCACCGGGGTGACCGTGCGGGTGACCGCGTCCGGTCTGGGCTGCGAGACCTGGCCGCGGTGCAACCAGGACAGCTTCGTCCCCGTCGCCGGTGCGGGCCCCGCGCTGCACCAGGCCATCGAGTTCGGCAACAGGCTGCTCACCTTCGTGTTGGTCGCGGTGGCCGCCGCGCTGCTGCTCGCGCTGCTCCGCGCAGGGCGACGCAGCGAGCTCATCTGGCTCGCCCTCGCCATGCCCGCGGGGATCGTGGCGCAGGCGGTGATCGGGGGCATCACCGTCCTGGCGGGCCTGGTGTGGTGGACCGTCGCGCTCCATCTGTTGCCGTCGATGATCCTGGCCTGGCTCGCGGCGATCCTGTTCGTCCGGGTCGGTGAGTCCGACGACTCCCCCGCCCGCCGCGTCCTGCCCCACCGCTGTCCTGGCTCATCGTGCTCTCCGCCGTGCTCCTGGCCGGGGTGCTGGTGACCGGCACCATGGTCACCGGGGCCGGCCCCCACGCCGGTGACGCCCGGATCGGGGCCGCGGACCGCCTCCAGATGCCGATCCAGTGGCTGGTCCACTTCCACGCGGAACTCATGGTCGGGTACGTCTGCCTGCTCATCGGATTGGCGTTCGGCCTCCTCGCACTACGTGCCCAGGGGCCGGCCATCCGGCGTTGCCTGATACTGATCGCCCTGATCGCGGCTCAGGCAGTCGTGGGGATCACCCAGTATCAGTTGGGGGTGCCGGAGATGTTGGTGGTGGTACACGTGACGCTGGCCGGGGCGATCACTGCAGTGACCGGGGCTCTCTGGGCCTCGGCTGTGATCCGGGAGCCCGCGGTGGCCAGCCCGCGGACTGGGTAACCCGACCGAGAGGCCGGCGCGCACCCGCGCCGATGATCGAACGGAGAACGGCCCCGCCGCGGCGGGGCCGTTCTCGTCCTACCGGAGTCTCAGAGCAGGGATCCGGAACCGGCCATCCTCTTCCAGTGGCCGGCAGGCACATCGGTGTGTGAGACCAGTTCCCGCGTCCAGTCCGACCCGGTCAACCCGGGGACCCCGTCCCGCACGGCCTCGGCCTCGGCCAGGGTGTCGACCATGAAGTCGTCCATGACGCCGTCGGCACCCACGAACGTCAGGCGTACGCCCGTCCGTCCGGTGGGCTGGAGGACCAGGTCGGCCTTGCCGCCGTGTCGGGCGAGGAACCTCTCCACGAACTTCACGGCCGCGGGGGGCGGGGTGGGTCCTGCCGGGACTTTCTCGACCGTGATGGGATCGATCTTCTCCGCCGACGCCTTCTGCGCGGCGGCCGCCTCGGGGGACTTGTCGTCGGGAGCCGGTTCGTCCGCCGGGGGTGTCGCGACCGGCTGAGACGCGGCCGGGGCGTCGGCGGGTCGTGACGCGGCGGAGGGTGCCGTGGTCTCCTCGGGCGCCTCGGACGCAGCGGACTTCGTCGCGGGGGCCTCGGTCGCCGTGTCCGCTCGGGGAGCCCCGGATCCGCCACCCAGGGTCAGTCCCGCGGAGCCGCCCCCGGGGGCCTTGGCCTTGGATCCGCCACCGAGCGTGAGACCCCCCTGCTTGCCTCCGCCGGGTGCCTTGGCGCCCGAACCTCCGCCGAGGGTGAGCCCGCCGGACTTCTTCGCCGCTGGCGCCTGCTCGGTGCTCGCCGCCGCTTCCTCGGACGAGTCCTCCGCCACGGCGGCCTTGGCCTCGTCGGTCGTGTCGGCCTTGTCGTCGGCGGGCGCGGGGGCGTCTGGGGACGTCGTGGTGGCGGGCTCGCCCGACGTCGCGGCGTCGGATCCGGCGGATCCGGCAGATCCGACGGAGGCGGCGGCGGCCCCCGCGCCGCCGCCCAGGACCAGCGAGCCGGCGGACTTTCCGCCCGGGGCCTTGGCCGTCGTACGGCCACCGAGCGTCAGGCCGCCCCGGCGGGTGCGGCGGTGCCGCCCTCGGCCGCGGGCTCCGAGACGGTGGGCTCCGAGACGGTGGGCTCCGAGACGGTGGGCTCCGAGATTGTGGACTTCGTGGCCGGGGTCTTCGCCTCGTCATCCGAGGTGTCTGACGCGCCCGCCTCGGGCGCAGAGCCGGCGGCGGGCGCGGGTGCGTCGGCGGGTGCGGCCGAGCTCGCCGGGGCGGGAGTCCCGCTCCCCTCGATCTCCGTGATCCGCGAGCCGTGCAGGGACGATGCGCCGCCGCCCGGGGCCTTGGGGGCGCGGCGTCCCAGGCTCAGTCCGCCGGAGGGAGACCCGGTCGCCTCGGCGGGAACGGTTCCGGAGGCCGCCGGCCCGTCCGGCGGCGAGCTGTCGGCGGTCTCCTGCGCGGCGTCCACTGCGGGTGCGTCCCCGGACTGTGCTGCGGCCTCATCCGCGGCAACAGCCTCGTCGACGGCGGCTGGCGTCTCGTCGACGGCGGCGGGTGCCTGATCTGGTTCCGACACGGCGCCGGACTCGCCGATGGTGACGGCGGACCGACCGGTCGCCCGGGCTCGCGGTCCCCCGGCGTACTGGGAAAGGATCTGCAGGCTCATGGTGGTACCTTATCGCCTCCGCTCCCCTCGACCGCCTGCCGCTCCCGGGGAGCTGCCATATGGCTCGGCGACATCCGGGCTGCGCCGCCCCCGGCCGCCCCGGATACTGGGAGCATGCGTGCGATCCGGATCTCAGAACACGGTGGCCCCGACGTCCTACGGCCGGTCGAGGTTGAGACGCCCTCGCCGGGTCCGGGAGAGGTACTCGTCCGGACCACCGCCGTCGGCGTCAACTTCATCGACACCTATTTCCGGGAGGGCGTCTACCAGGCTTCGTTGCCGTATATCCCGGGAAGCGAAGGGGCCGGGATCGTCGAGTGGGTCGGCGAGGGCACGCCCGACCTCGTGGCCGGGGACCGGGTGGCGTGGTGTCAGATCCCCGGTTCCTACGCCCAGTACGTGGTGGGTCCGGCCGACGCACTGGTCACGGTCCCCGATGAGGTGCCCGACGGTGTCGCCGCGTCGATGCTGCTCCAGGGACTCACGGCCCATTACCTGATCACCGACACCCATCGTGCGCACGGCGGGGACACCGTCTTGATCACCGCCGGCGCCGGAGGGGTGGGTCAGCTCCTCATCCAGATGGCGGTGGCGCGGGGGTACCAGGTGATCACCACCACCTCGACCGAGTCGAAAGCCCAGATCTGCAGGGATCTGGGGGCGCACCGGGTGCTGCTCTATCCGGAGGCCACGCCCGAGAGGATCCGCGAACTGTCCGGCGGTGGTGTGGAGGTGGTGTTCGACGGGGTCGGGCGGGACACCTTCGACACGAGTCTGGCGTCACTCGCGCGACGCGGAACCCTGGTCCTGTTCGGCGCGGCGAGCGGTCCGGTACCCCCGGTGGATCCGCAGCGGCTCAACGCGGCCGGCTCGGTGTTCCTGACCCGACCCTCGCTCGGAGACTTCATCGCGACCACGGAGGAGTACCGCGAACGCGCGGCGGAGGTGATGGAGGGTCTGGTGGGCGGTTCGCTCGTCCTGGAGGTCGGTGCGACCTTCGGGCTCACCGAGGCGGCGCAGGCACACCGCGCCCTGCAGGCCCGGCGCACCACGGGGTCGATCACGCTCGACCCCTCACGGTGACGGGCAGACGACCTCTGCCGGCGACGGTCAGAACAGTGCGAACGCGCCCGACAGGGTCTCGAGGCCCAGAACCGCGTCGACGGACAGGGCCACGAAGACCGCGGCCAGGTAGTTGTTCGACAGGATGAACAGCTTGAGGGGTTTGACCTCGACACCTCGACGGACACCGGCCTCGAGGCGGTGCGCCATCACGATGAACCACACTCCGAAGCCGACCGCGCCCACCGCGTAGATCCACCCCGCTGCGGGGATCAGTGCGAAGGTGCACAGAACGGTGGCCCAGGTGTAGAGGGTGATCCGCCGGGTGACGCCTTCGGCCGACATCACCACCGGCAGCATCGGTACGCCGGCCGCCTTGTAGTCCTCCTTGTACCGCATCGCGAGAGCCCAGGTGTGGGGCGGGGTCCAGAAGAAGATGATGAGGAACAGGACGATCGCCTGCCACCAGTTGTGCGGCTGGCCCTCGGGGAGGTGGTCGGTGATCACCGCCCAGGACACGAGCACGGGCATGCAGCCGGCGGCGCCACCCCACACCACGTTCTGGGCGGTGCGTCGCTTGAGGACCATCGTGTAGACGAAGACGTAGAAGCAGATCGTGGCCAGGATGAACGCGGCGGCCAGCCAGCTCTGCGCCAGGAGACCCAGCCAGAGCATGCTGGACGCGCCGAGCACCAGACCGAAGACCAGCGCGGCTCGTGGGGTCACGGCGTGGCGGGCCAGGGGGCGCCGCTCGGTCCGCTTCATGACCTTGTCGATATCGGCGTCGACCACCATGTTGAGGGTGTTGGCGCTGGCGGCGCCCAGCCACCCGCCGACCAGTGTCAGCAACACGAGTCCTAGGTGGACCTGCCCGCGGTCGGCCTGCAACATCGCGGGGATGGCGGCGACCAGGAGCAACTCGATGACGCGCGGTTTGGTGAGGGCGATGTACGACATCACCACATCGGCTGCGCGGGCGCTCCCGCTCGCCGGAGCCGGCCGCCCCGAGGACTCTGGAGGGGAGACGGACGGCCCCCCACTCCGGGTCGGGGTGGAATCGTGCACCGGAACTCCTCGCAGCAGATGTCAACGCACTACCCGGCCGATACTACGTCCCCCCTGCACGCTCCGCGAAAGAGCGGGGGCGGGGACCGCCCGACCCCGGGCGAGTCTGACCACTAAGGTGGTCCACGACATCCGCGCGGATCCGCGCCGCACCCTCGACCCGGGAGAACCACAAGTGACCAGCGCGTCGGAGATCACCGAGCTCACCACCGCCCGCCACCCGTCGGACTGGACAGAACTGGACACCCGGGCGGTCGACACCGCGCGTGTCCTGGCCGCCGAGGCCGTGCAGAACTGCGGCAGCGGTCACCCGGGCACGGCCATGAGCCTGGCGCCCCTGGCCTACACGCTCTACCAGCGGGTGATGCGCCACGACCCGTCGGACCCTAAGTGGGTGGGGCGGGACCGCTTCGTCCTGTCCTGTGGCCACACGTCGCTCACCCAGTACATCCAGCTGTACCTCGCCGGTTTCGGCCTGGAGCTCGAGGACCTCAAGGCGCTGCGCACCTGGGGCTCCAAGACCCCGGGGCATCCCGAGTGGAACCACACCGACGGGGTGGAGATCACCACCGGGCCGCTCGGTCAGGGTCTGGCCTCCGCCGTGGGCATGGCCATGGCCGCCCGGTACGAGCGGGGCCTGTTCGACCCGGACGCCCCGGCCGGGAAGAGCCCCTTCGACCACTTCGTCTACGTGGTCGCCTCGGACGGCGACGTCCAAGAAGGCGTGACCGCCGAGGCCTGCTCTCTGGCGGGGACCCAGCAGCTCGGGAACCTCATCGCGATCTACGACGACAACAAGATCTCGATCGAGGACGACACCCAGATCGCCTTCACCGAGGACGTGGCCGCCCGCTACGAGGCATACGGCTGGCACGTCCAGACGGTCCACGGTGGTGAGGACATCGAGGCCATCGAGGACGCGATCGCGGACGCGCGCGCGGTCACGGACAAGCCGTCGATCATCGTCCTGCGCACGGTGATCGCCTACCCCGCCCCCACCAAGATGAACACGGGCGCCTCGCACGGTTCGGCGCTCGGACAGGCCGAGGTGGACGCGGTCAAGGAGGCCCTCGGCATGGGTGGCACCGAGCCGTTCACCGTCGACGACGAGGTGATCGCCCACACCCGCGCCGCGCGTGACCGGGGCGCCCGCGTCCACGCGCAGTGGAGCGACATGTTCCACGCGTGGGCCGAGGCGAACCCCGGGGCGAAGGACCTCTTCGACAGGCTCTACTCCGGCCAGCTGCCCGAGGGGTGGGACGCCGACCTCCCGAGGTGGGAGGCCGACCCCAAGGGTGTCGCCACCCGCAAGGCGTCGGCCAAGGCGATCCAGGCGCTCGCCGGGACCCTCCCGGAGCTGTGGGGCGGGTCGGCCGACCTCGCCGGTTCCAACAACACCCAGATCGAGGGGGCCGACTCCTTCGGCCCCCCGTCCATCTCGACCGGGACGTGGACGGCGTCCCCGTACGGTCGCAACCTCCACTTCGGCGTCCGCGAACACGCCATGGGAGCGATCCTCAACGGGATCGCCCTGCACGGCCCGACCCGGCCCTACGGCGGGACCTTCCTCATCTTCAGCGAGTACATGCGTCCCGCCGTCCGGCTCGCCGCCCTCCAGGGCAGCAACGCCTACTACGTCTGGACCCATGATTCGATCGGACTCGGCGAGGACGGCCCCACCCACCAGCCGGTCGAACAACTCGCGGCACTGCGGGCCATTCCCGGGCTGGCCGTCCTGCGTCCGGCGGACGCCAACGAGACGGCGGCCGCGTGGCGCGCGATGCTCGTCGCCCTCGACGGCCCCAAGGGGCTCTGTCTGACCCGGCAGGACATCCCCGTTCTCGAGGGCACGGCGGAGTCGGCCCGGCAGGGTGTGGAACGCGGCGGCTACGTGATCGCCGAGGCATCGACCGGGTCCCCCGAGGTGATCCTCATGGGCACCGGGTCCGAGGTGCACCTGGCGGTCGAGGCGCGGGAGGTCCTCGAGGCGGAGGGCGTCGCGACCCGGGTCGTGTCCATGCCGTGTATCGAGTTCTTCGACCAGCAGGACGCGGAGTACCGCGAGTCGGTCCTCCCCCGCTCGGTCCGCGCCCGGGTGAGTGTGGAGGCCGGGATCGCGATGCCGTGGTACCGCTTCCTCGGCGACGCGGGCAGGGCGGTGTCGCTGGAACACTTCGGTGCCTCCGCCCCTTACCAGACCTTGTACACCGAGTTCGGGATCACCGCCGACGCCGTGGTCACCGCCGCCCGCGAATCCCTCGCGGCCGTCACCGGGGAGTCATCATGACCAACGCCAATCTCGCCGCACTGAGCGCCGCCGGCGTCTCGGTCTGGCTGGACGATCTGTCACGCCAGCTCCTCACCTCCGGGGAGCTCGAGGAGCGGATGTCGACCTACTCGGTCGTGGGAGTCACCACCAATCCCGCGATCTTCCAGGCCGCGCTGGCCGACTCCTCGGCCTACGAGTCCGCGCTCGCCGAGGCGGTCCGGGCGGACAGGGACGTCGATTCCGTCGTGCGCTCGCTCACCACCGCCGATGTGCGGGACGCCTGCGACCTCCTGGCCGGCGTGTTCGAGGCCACCGACGGGGTCGACGGACGCGTCTCGCTGGAGGTCGATCCCCGGCTGGCGGAGGACACCGAGGGCACGGTGGCCCAGGCCGTCGAACTCTCGGACGTGGTCGACCGGCCCAACCTCATGATCAAGATCCCGGCCACCTCGGCGGGGTTGCCCGCGATCACGGAGGTGATCGGGCGAGGGATCGATGTCAACGTGACCCTCATCTTCTCGGCCGACCAGTACCGCGCGGTCGCGGAGGCGTACCTGTCGGGACTGGAGAGAGCTGCCGACGCCGGTCACGATCTGTCCCGCATCCACTCGGTGGCCTCGGTGTTCGTCAGCCGCCTCGACACCGAGATCGACTCCCGCCTGCCCGGCGACTCCCCCTTGCGGGGCACGGCGGGACTCGCCAACGCGCGGTTGTGTCAGGACGTGTACGACGAGGTCTACGCCGCCGACGGTCGGTTCGGCGATCTGGCCGCACGGGGTGCCCGCCCCCAGCGGTTGCTCTGGGCGTCCACCGGGGTCAAGGATCCCGCCTACCCGGACACCCTCTACGTGAGCGGCCTGGTCACCCACGGCACCGTCAACACGATGCCCTTCGCGACGATGGAGGCGTTCGCCGACCACGGCCAGCTGGAGGGGGACACGGTCCGGGGCACCGGAGAGGCGTCCCGGCAGGCCCTCGAGGCGCTGCGCGCGGAGGGGATCGACCTCGACGAGGTCTTCGCGTTGCTCGAGCGGCAGGGCGTGAGCAAGTTCGTCAGCGCGTGGGACGACCTGATCGCCACGGTCACCGCGCGGATCGACGAGATCCCCTCGGGGTCGTGACAGAACCGGCCGGTCGGTCCTCCCCCGCCGTCGGCGACACCGTCGGCGGGCCGGAGGGATCGGCCAACCCGCTGCGCGATCCTCGGGACCGCCGCCTGCCCCGGATCGCCGGCCCGTCCGGTCTGGTCATCTTCGGCGTCACGGGTGACCTCTCCAAGAAGAAGCTCATCCCCGCCGTCTACGACCTCGCGAACCGGGGGCTGCTCCCGCCGGGATTCTGTCTCATCGGCTTCGGTCGACGCCGCTGGACCCACGCCGAGTTCGCCGAATTCGCCCGTGACCACGCGCGGGAGCGGTGCCGTACCCCGTTCCGCGAGGACGTGTGGGAGCGACTGGCGGCGGGACTGCGATTCGTCACCGGGACCTTCGACGACGACGAGGGCTTCGATCACCTCGCGCAGCAGCTGACCGCCCTGGAGTCCGAACGGGGCACGGCCGGGAACTACGCGTTCTATCTGTCCGTCCCCCCCGACGACTTCCCCACGGTCTGTCGGCACCTCGACCGCACCGGGTGCACCAGATCGGTCGACGGCTCGTGGCGCCGCGTGGTGATCGAGAAGCCCTTCGGCCACGATCTGGCGAGTGCTCGCGAGCTCAACGCGGTGGTGGGCGCCGTCTTCCCCGAGGACTCGGTGTTCCGCATCGATCACTATCTGGGCAAGGAGACGGTCCAGAACATCCTCGCCCTGCGCTTCGCCAACCAGCTCTTCGAACCGGTGTGGAACGCCAATCACGTCGACCACGTCCAGATCACGATGGCCGAGGACATCGGACTCGGCGGCCGCGCCGGGTACTACGACGGCATCGGGGCGGCACGCGACGTCATCCAGAACCACCTCATCCAACTCATGGCGCTGGTGGCCATGGAGGAACCCACGGACTTCTCCGCCGCCGCGCTACGGGCGGAGAAGACCAAGGTCCTCGAGTCCACCTCACTCGCGCTCCCGATCTCCGAGACCGCGGCCCGGGGCCAGTACTCCGGCGGCTGGCAGGGCTCCGAGCAGGTGGTGGGGCTCAAGGACGAGGAGGGTTACGATCCGTCCTCGGCCACCGAGACCTACGCCGCGATCACCCTCGAGGTCCACAACAGACGCTGGGCCGGCGTCCCGTTCTACCTGCGCACCGGCAAGCGCCTGGGCCGTCGCGTGACGGAGATCGCGGTGGTCTTCCGCCGCGCGCCGCACCTGCCCTTCGACGCGACCATGACCCAGGAACTCGGGCAGAACGCCCTGGTGATCCGGGTGCAGCCGGACGAGGGCGTGACACTGCGATTCGGCTCCAAGGTGCCCGGGACGGCGATGGAGGTCCGCGATGTCAACATGGACTTCGCGTACGGCGAGGCGTTCACCGAATCGTCCCCCGAGGCCTACGAGCGGCTGATCCTGGACGTCCTGCTGGGTGAGCCGTCGCTCTTCCCGGTCTCGCGGGAGGTGGAGTTGAGCTGGATGCTGCTCGATCCCGTCCTCGACGCGTGGGCTGCCGGGGGTACCCCGGAGCAGTACCAGGCCGGGACGTGGGGCCCGCGTGGTGCCGACGAGATCCTGGCCCGCAGTGGCCGCGCATGGAGGCGACCGTGATCATCGACCTGCCCGACACCTCGACCCGCGAGATCTCCAAGAAGCTCGTGCAGATCCGCGAGGACGCGGGACTGAGCACGATCGGCCGGGTGCTCACGCTCATCGTCCTCACCGATCACGTCGGCGGCAGCGAGTCCGCGATCGAGGCCGCCAACGACGCCAGCCGCGAGCACCCCTGTCGTGTCATCGTCGTGATCCGTGGCAACCGCGCCAGGGCTGACCGGCTCGACGGTCAGATCCGTGTCGGGGGGGATGCGGGGGCGGCCGAGGTCGTGGTGCTCCGGACATCGGGGGCTATGGCGTCGCAGTCGGCCTCGTTGGTCACCCCGCTGCTCCTGCCCGACACCCCGCTCGCGGTGTGGTGGCCCAGGCATTCGCCGACACTGTTGGCGGAGGACAAGGTCGGCCGTCTGGCGCGGCGGCGGATCGTGGACTCCGATGCCGAGGGGCATCCGACGGACGCGCTGGCCAAGCGGGCGGCCGGTTATTCCCCCGGTGACACCGATCTGGCCTGGGCCAGGGTGACGCACTGGCGCTCGCTCCTGGCCGCGACCCTGGACCGCCCCCCGTTCGAGAGGATCACCGGGGCCACGGTGTGTGGGCCCGAGCGGGCCGCGTCCGTGGACCTCGCCGGCGGGTGGCTCGCCTCCCGCCTGGGGATCGACGTCCACCGTGCGGTGGGGCCGCGCATGGTGGTCCTGGAGCGTGCCTCCGGATCGATCGTCATCGAACAGGTGAGCCCCACCTCCGCGGAGCTGCGCATCACCGGCCAGGCCCCCACACGGGTGACACTGGTGAAGCGGAGCGTGGCGGACTGCCTCGCCGAGGAGCTCCGCCGCATGGACACCGACGGTGTGTACGCCGACGCCCTGGCGAGCCACGATCGGGTGATCTACACCTCGGCATCCGTGCGCTGAGCAGGGCCCGGGTCCCGGTACACCGAGAACCACGACGTCAGGAGAACCGATGACGAACCTCACCCACGTTGTCCACCCCGATTCGGAGGCGCTGGCCTCGGCGGCGGCCCGGGCCGCCGCGGAGCTCCTCTCGGCGCGTATCGCCGCCGCCGGCCGGGCCACCCTGTCCCTCACCGGGGGGTCGGTCGGGATCACGACCGCGGCCGCCCTCGCCGGGGAGACCGTGGACTGGGACCGGGTCACGATCTACTTCGGGGACGAGCGCTTCGTTCCCGCCGACCACCCGGAACGTAACGACGGGCAGCTGGACGAGGCCCTGCTCGACTCACTGGGGGACCGTCCCACGGTGCACCGCTGGCCCGCCCGGACCGACCAGGAGGACGATGTCGACGCCGCCGCCGCCCGCTTCCTCGAGGCACTCGACGTCCCCGACGGAGAACAGCCGATCTTCGACGTGACCATTCTGGGAATGGGTCCGGAGGGCCACGTCGACTCGATCTTCCCGCACACCCCCGCGGTCGCCGAGACTGAGCGGTTGGTCGTCGGGGTCCGTGACTGCCCCAAGCCTCCTCCCGAGCGGCTGACGTTCACCCTCCCCGCGGTTCGCCGCTCGCGGCACGTGCTGGTGATCGCCGCGGGAGAGGGCAAGGCGGAGGCCGTCGCGAAGGGGCTCGGCGGCGCGTCACCGTCGGACTGGCCGGTGGCCGGCGCGGTGGGTGCCGAGTCCACGACCTATCACCTGGACGAGGGCGCGGCGTCGGCCCTGGACTGATCCTCGGGTTCCAGCGACGACCGGGCTCAGCGACGATCGGGCTCAGCGACGACGGGGTGCGCTCCTCCTCGTGGAGGGCGCACCCCGTGTGGCCGCGCCGTGTGGCGCGCGGGTCGGACGACGTCAGCCGAAGCGGACTAGGAGACCGACCGCGACGATCGCGATGAGCCAGAGGATGGCGACGACCACGGTCACGCGGTCGAGGTTGCGCTCCACCACGCTCGACCCGGAGAGGCTGGACTGGACCCCGCCGCCGAACAGCGAGGACAGGCCGCCTCCCTTACCGCGGTGCAGCAGGATGAACAGCATCAACAGCAGGCTGGTGGCGAGGAGGAAGATGTCCAGGGCGAGCTTCATGTACGGATCGGGCCTTACGTCGGTTCGGGGTGGTCGGAGGACGACTGGTCCAGACTACCCGCTGGCATCTCCAGGGTGAATCCGGGCGCGCCGCCGGGCTCAGGGCAGCGGGCCGCCCGCGGCGATGGCGGACAACTGGGCGAACTCGTCGGGCTTGAGCGACGACCCGCCCACGAGACCGCCGTCGACGTCGGGCTGCTCGAGGAGCTCACCGACGGTGGAGGCGTTGACGCTGCCGCCGTAGAGCACACGCATCTGATCCGCGGTCCCGGGATCGGACAGCTCGGCCAGTGCCGCGCGGATGGCCGCGCAGACCTCCTGCGCGTCCTCGGCCGAGGCGGTCTTGCCCGTCCCGATGGCCCACACGGGTTCGTAGGCGATGACGGTGGAGGCGAGCTGCTCGGTGCTCAGGCCCGCCAGTGATCCCTTGAGCTGCTCCACGACCACGCCGACATGGTCGCCGGCCTCGCGGATCTCCAGCTTCTCCCCCACGCAGACGATCGGGCTCAGGCCGTGCCTGTGGCACGCGGCGGCCTTGGCGGCCACCAACTCGTCGGTCTCGGAATGGTACTCGCGCCGCTCGGAGTGCCCCACCACGACGTAGGTGCACCCCAGCTTCGCGAGCATCCCCGCCGAGATCTCACCGGTGTACGCGCCGGACTCGTGGACCGACACGTCCTGTGCACCGTAGGCGAATCCGAGCTTGTCCCCCTCGATGACGATCTGGACGCCGCGGATGTCGGTGAACGGGGGGATGAAGGCCACCTCCACCTTCTCGAGGTACTTCTCGGGCAGGGCGAAGGCCACCTTCTGGACGAGGGCGATCGCCTCGAGGTGGTTGAGATTCATCTTCCAGTTTCCGGCGATGAGCGGGGTGCGTGCCATGTTCTCTCCTGTGCGTAGGCGGTAGCGGATCAGTTGCTGCGTTCGAGGGCGGTGACCCCCGGGAGCTCCTTGCCCTCGAGATACTCGAGTGAGGCCCCGCCCCCTGTCGAGATGTGGGAGAAGTTCTCCTCGCCGAGTCCGAGTGTCCGGACGGCCGCGGCGGAGTCGCCGCCCCCCACCACGGAGAACGCACCGTCACGGGTGGCGGCGATGATCGCCTCGGCGACGCCCCGGGTGCCGGCCGAGAACGCCTCGAACTCGAACACCCCCATCGGGCCGTTCCAGAAGATGGTCTTGGCGGCGGACAGCTTCTCGGTGAACAGGGCCACGGACGCCGGTCCGATGTCGAGTCCCATCGTGCCGTCGGGGATCGCGTCGGTCGGCACCGTGGTGTGCCCGGCGTCGGCGGCGAACCCGTCGGCCGCCACCACGTCGACCGGCAGGGTGATCACGTCGGCGAACCTGTCGAGCAGGTCCTTGCAGGTGTCGATCATCTCCTCCTGGAGGAGAGAGGATCCGACGCCGTGCCCCTGGGCGGCGAGGAAGGTGAAGCACATGCCGCCACCGATGACCAGCGTGTCGACCTTGGGGGCGAGCGCCTCGATCACCGCGAGCTTGTCCGAGACCTTGGACCCGCCGAGGACCACGGCGTAGGGGCGCGCGGTGTCGCCCGTCAGGCCGGCGAGGACCTCGACCTCGCTCTGCACCAGATCACCGGCGTAGGCGGGGAGGACCTCGGCGATGTCACAGACCGAGGCCTGCGCGCGATGGACCACACCGAACCCGTTGGAGACGAACGCCCCGTCCTCGCCGACGAGGCTCGCCAGGTCCGCCGCCAGCGCGGCACGCTCCGCGGGGTCCTTGCTGGTCTCCCGCGGGTCGAAGCGGATGTTCTCGATCAGGAGCACGTCGCCGTCGGTCAGTCCGTTGGCGCGCTCACGGGCATCGGGGCCCACCACGTCACCTGCCAGCTGAACGTATCGACCGAGCTCCTCGCCCAGCTTCTCCGCGACAGGGGCCAGGGAGAGCGCGGGATCCGGCTCACCCTTCGGCCGACCGAGGTGAGCCGTGATCACCAGCGCGGCACCGGCGTCGAGCAACGCGTTCAGAGTGGGCAGTGAGGCCGATATGCGGCCGGAGTCGGTGATGGTCGATCCGTCGAGCGGGACGTTGAGGTCGCAGCGGACGAGGATCTTGCGACCTTCGACGCCGGTGTCCAGCAGGTCGTGGAGGGTGCGCACTGCCATGGGGTGGGGCTCCTGTCGGGTGGACGGTGATGGTGTGGTCCGGATGCGGTGGCGCGGTCCGGAAGCGGTGGTGAGGACTCATGTACAGCGGGCCCGGCCGGGGGACGCTCTGGGCGTTCCCGGACCGGGCCCGGTGTGGTGCTGGGTCGTCAGGCCCGAGGGCTCTTACAGCGACTTGCCGACCAGGCCGACGAGGTCGGCGAGGCGGTTGGAGTAGCCCCACTCGTTGTCGTACCAGGAGGCGATCTTGATCTGACCGTCGATGGCCTTGGTCAACTGGGCGTCGAAGATCGAGGAGTGCGGGTCGGTCACGATGTCCGACGAGACGATCGGGTCCTCGGTGTACTTGAGGATCCCCTTCATCGGGCCCTCGGCGGCCGCCTTGATCGCGGCGTTGACCTCCTCGACGGAGGCCTTCTTCTCGAGCTCGACGGTGAGGTCGGTGAGCGAGCCGGTGGGCAGCGGGACCCGCACGGCGTACCCGTCGAACTTGCCCTTGAGCTCGGGCAGGACGAGCGAGACGGCCTTGGCGGCGCCCGTGGAGGTGGGCACCATGTTGATCCCGGCGGCACGGGCACGACGCGGGTCCTTGTGGGGGGCGTCCTGGAGGTTCTGGTCCTGGGTGTAGGCGTGGATCGTGGTCATGAGTCCCTTGACGATCCCGAACTCGTCGGACAGGACCTTGGCCACCGGCGCGAGACAGTTGGTCGTGCAGGACGCGTTGGAGATGATCGTCTGCGAGCCGTCGTACTGGTCGTCGTTGACACCCATGACGATCGTGATGTCCTCGCCCGAGGCCGGAGCGGAGATGATGACCTTCTTCGCGCCGCCCTCGAGGTGACCGCGGGCCTTCTCGGCGGAGGTGAAGATGCCGGTGGACTCCACCACGACGTCGACGTCGTAGTCGCCCCACGGCACGGCGGAGGGGCCTTCCTTGACCGCGAGCGCGCCCATCCTGGCCCCACCGACCGTGATGGATTCGTCGTCGAACGTCACGTCCTTGCCGAGGCGACCGAGGATGGAGTCGTACTTGAGCAGATGAGCGAGCATGTCGTTCGTGGTGAGGTCGTTGACGGCCACGATCTCGATATCCGTCTTGCCCTCGGCCTTCAGCGCCTCCACCGCGCGGTAGAAGTTGCGGCCGATACGTCCGAATCCGTTGATGCCTACGCGCACGGTCACGTGATGTCTCCTTATAGGTGGTGCGAGAAAGAACCTCGAGGGGCGCCGGTGGTGCCCGGGGCGTGACCCAGACTACCCGCCCCAGGTGGGGGCTGTGCAGGGTCCACAGGCCGCGGATCAGTCTTCGTCGAGCATGTCCTCGGTCACGACGGATTCGGTGTCCGGGATACCCAGATCGGCCGCTTTGCGGTCGGCCATGGACAACAGACGGCGGATCCGACCGGCCACCGCGTCCTTGGTCATCGGGGGGTCGGCGAGCTGGCCCAGTTCCTCGAGGGAGGACTGACGGTGTTGGACGCGCAGCTCGCCCGCGGCCAGCAGGTGGTCGGGCACGTCCTCGGCCAGGATCTCGAGCGCTCGCTGGACGCGGGCGGCCGCCGCGACCGCTGCCCGGGCCGACCTGCGGAGATTGGCGTCGTCGAAGTTGGCGAGTCGGTTGGCGGTCGCCCGTACCTCTCCGCGGGACCGCCGCTCCTCCCAGATGTCCCTGGTCGCGGACGCCCCCATCCGCGCGAGCAGGATGCCGATCGCCTCCCCGTCGCGGATCACGACCCGGTCACCACCACGGACCTCGCGGGCCTTGGCCGCCACCCCGAGGCGACGCGCCGCGCCCACCAGGGCCATCGCGGCCTCCGCTCCGGGCGCGGTCACCTCCAACGCCGACGACCGCCCGGGTTTGGTGAGGGAACCGTGGGCGAGGAACGCCCCCCGCCACGAAGCCTCCGCCGCCGCCACGGATCCCCCGACGACGGCGGCGGGCAATCCCCTGACGGTGCGGCCGGCGGCGTCGACCAGTCCGAGTTGGCGGGTCAGGTCCGCTCCCCGGTCGATCACCCGGAGGACGAACTTCCGGGCCGGCTTGCCGCCGCTTCCCCCGATCGGGTGGATCTCGCAGGGCACGGAGAACAGCGAGTCGAGTTCGCCGGACAGTCGCTCGGCGATCTCGCCCGAATCGACCTCCGCCTCGATCACGAGGCGGCCCGAGAGGACCTGGAGGGTGCCCGCGAAACGCAGGAGTGAGGCGATCTCCGCCTTCCTGGTCTCCGCGTTCCCCACCGGGACTCTCACCAGTTCGGACTTGACCTGCGCGGTCAGTGACACGCCCTGCTCCTTCGTTCTCCGGTCATCCGTCGGCCCCCGCCGTCACCGTGGCGGCGAGCGCCCGGGCGAGCAGAGCGGGGTCGTGCACGGGCTTCATCGTCCCATCCGGTGCTGTCCGGGCGATGTCCGCCACCATGACCCGCGCCCCCAGACCCGCCGCCGCCCGGTCGAGGTGTTCACGTTCGGTGTCGCTCAGTGGCATCCGCGGGTCCACCAGCACCACGTCCACGTCGACCGCGGGAGCGTGCTGGCGCAACACGTGGAGATGCTGCTCCGCGGAGAACCCGGCGGTCTCACCGACCTGCGGCGCCAGGTTGAGCACGAGCGCCCTGGTCGCGGACGTGCGGGCCAACGCGGAGGCGATGTCCGGGACCAACACGTTCGGTATGACGCTCGTGAACCACGAGCCCGGTCCCAGCACGACCATGTCCGCCGCCTCGATCGCCTCCACGACGCCGTCCGCCACGGGCGGGTCGGCGGGGATGAGCCGCACCCGGCGCACACTGCCGGGCGTGGTGGCCACCGCGACCTGGCCGATGATCGTGCGCACCACGCGGGGATCGGCTTCCAGTCCGACGACCTCCGCGGCGATGTCCAGGGCGACCGGCGACATGGGGAGCACCCGTCCGGTCACCCCGAGCATCGCCCCGACGGCGTCGAGCGCCTCGACGGGGTCCCCGAGCAGTTCCCAGAATCCGGCGAAGACGAGGTTGCCCACGGCGTGTCCCGCCAGCGCCCCGGTCCCCCCGTAGCGGTGCTGGAACAGACTGGTCAGCTGAGCGTGCTCGTCGTCATCGGCCGCGAGTGCGCACAGCGCCATCCGGAGGTCGCCGGGCGGCAGGATGTCGAGTTCGCGACGGAGTCGCCCGGAGGACCCACCGTCGTCCGCCACGGTCACCACCGCGGTCACGTGCTCGGCGACCATACGCCCGGCGCGGAGGGTGGCGGACAACCCGTGGCCCCCGCCCAGGGCAACGAGCGACCCCAGCCGATCCGGCGCCCCCGCCGTGCTCTGACGTGTCATCCGATCACTCTCGTCCGAGATCACGGTGGCGGACGTGGACGTCGACGGAGTCGAGGCCGGACAGTCTCCCGGCCAGTGATTCGGAGATCGCGACGCTGCGGTGTTTGCCCCCGGTGCACCCCACGGCGATGGTCATGTACCGCTTGCCCTCCCGGCGATACCCGGTCATCGCCAGGCCGATCATCGAGACCGCTGCGCGCAGGTACTCCTCGATCGACGGATCCGCCAGGACGTAGTCCTGGACCGGCTTCTCGCGGCCGGTGTGCGCCTGGAGTTCGGGAATCCAGTGCGGGTTGGGCAGGAACCGCATGTCGAGCAGCATGTCCACGTCGACCGGCACCCCGTACTTGAAGCCGAAGGACTCGACGGTGAGGTGGAAATCGAATCCCAGGTCGCCGAACGGCTTCTCGAGTCGGTGCCGGAGATCGTGGACGCTCAACGAGGTGGTGTCGACCACCACGTCCGCGCGTCCGCGAATCCCCTCCAACACCTTGCGCTCCCGTTGGATCCCGTCGATCAGCCCGTCCCCCGACTGCAACGGGTGGGATCGCCGGACGTTGTTGAACCGCTTGACCAGGGCCTCGTCCGAGGCGTCCAGGAAGAGGATCCTCGCCTCGGGGCGGCCGTCGAAGCGCCCGAGCAGTTCTCCGATGTGCTCGTCGAATCCCAGGCTGCGGACGTCCGCGACGATCGCGAACCTCCTGGGTTCCTCGCGGGCCTCGGCGAGACGATCCACCAGCTCCCCGACGAAACGGAGCGGGAGGTTGTCCACGACGTACCAGCCGAACTCCTCGAGCACCTTCGACGCCGTGCCCTTGCCCGCACCGGACATCCCACAGATGAGTAGGAGTTCGCGTCCCTCATCGTTCACGTCCATGGTTCACCTCGAGTCGCTCGTCCGGTCGTCGACCTCACGGTCCGAGTCTCCCATGTCCGCCCGTCCCCCGTCCGTACCCGGTTGGTCCGCGGGCGGGGCGTCCGGGGATCCCAGGGTCGCGCGGATCGCCGCCGCGACCCCGGGGCCTATCCCGGGGACCGCGCAGAGGTCGTCCACTCCGGCGGCGCGGAGTGCCGAGACGGTGGGGAACTTCTCCAGCAGCGCCGCCCGGCGTGAGGGTCCGAGCCCGGGCACGTCGTCGAGGATCGACGTCGTCATCCGTCGGGATCTGGCTCCCCGGTGGGCCCGGATCGCGAAACGGTGCGCTTCGTCGCGGAGTCGTTGCAGCAGGAACAGTCCCTCGCCGTGCCGGGGGAAGATGACCGGGTACTCCTCTCCGGGCAGCCAGATCTCCTCGAGACGTTTGGCGATGCCGATCACCGGGACGTCGTTGACGCCCAGTTCGGACAGGACCTCGGCGGCCGCCTCCACCTGGGGTCGGCCGCCGTCGACGACGAAGAGCTGGGGCGGGTAGGCGAAGCGGCGGGTGGGCGCGGATCTGCCGGCCGCCCCCTCACCCGCGTCGGCCCGGTCGTCGACGGGCCCGTCGGCGTCGTCCGGTGTCACCACCGGCTCCTCGTGGTGCCGCCGGAACCGTCGGCGGGTCACCTCGGCGATGCTCGCGACGTCGTCGGAGTGACCGTCGCCGGCCGCCTCGCGGATCCGGTAGAGGCGGTAGTCGCTCTTGCGGGGCAGCCCGTCCTCGAACACCACCAGGGAGGCCATGACGTCGGTGCCCTGGGTGTGCGAGATGTCCACGCACTCGATCCGGAGCGGTGCCGTGTCGAGTTCCAGGGTCTCCTGGATCTCCTGCAGGGCGGCCGAGCGTGCGGTCAGATCGCCACTGCGGCGCAGCTTGTGCTGGGTCAGGGCCTCCACCGCGTTACGGCGGACCGTCTCCGCCAGCGCCCTCTTGTCGCCCCGTTGCGGTATCCGTAGCGACACGCGTGATCCACGCAGGGTGGAGAGCCAGTCGGCGAGCTCGTCCGCGTCGTCGGGCAGCGCCGGCACCAACACCTCCCGGGGCACGGCGGCAGCGAGGTCGGCGCCGGACTCGGTGGCCCCGGCCAACTCGGCCTCTCCGCCGTAGAACTGGGCGAGGTAGTCGGAGACGACGCCGGGGACGGCGAGCGCCGGGTCGAACCGGCCGTCGGCGTCCACCCCGTGCGCGTGCTCGACCACCCAGCCGCGTTGGCCCCGGATGCGCCCGCTCCGGACGTGGAAGACCTGGACGGACACCTCCAGTTCGTCGACCTCGACGCCCACGACGTCGGCGTCGGTCCCGTCACCCAGGACGACGGCCTGCTTCTCCATGGCCCGTCTCATCGCGCCGAGGTCGTCCCGGAGCCGGGCCGCACGCTCGAAGTCCAGGTCCTCGGACGCCTCGAGCATCCGCGCCTCGATCCGCTTCATGATGACGTCGGTGCGTCCGGCGAGGAAGTCGCAGAGTTCGTCGACGATCCGGCGGTGTTCCTCGGCCGACACCCGTCCGATGCAGGGTGCGGCGCACTTGTCGATGTACCCGAGCAGACAGGGACGGCCCAGCTGGGCCTGTCGCCTGAACACCCCGGCCGTGCACGATCTCACCGGAAAGACCCGTTGGAGGGTGTCGAGCGTGTCCCGGATCGCCCACGCGTGGGAATAGGGACCGAAGTACCGGGTCCCGGCCCGTCGCGGTCCGCGGTAGACGAACGCGCGGGGGAACTCCTCCCCCACCGTCACCGCCAGGAGGGGGTAGGTCTTGTCGTCCCGGTACCGCACGTTGAAGCGGGGATCGTATTTCTTGATCCACGTGTACTCCAGTTGGAGCGCCTCCACCTCGGTGGAGACGACGGTCCACTGGACGCCCGCCGCTGCGGTGACCATCTGCCGGGTACGCGGGTGGAGCAGGGTGAGGTCGGCGAAGTACGAACTGACCCGGCTGCGTAGGTTCTTGGCCTTGCCCACGTAGATGACGCGACCCTGGTCGTCGCGGAAGCGGTAGACCCCCGGCTCGGTGGGGATGGAGCCGGGTGACGGACGGTACGTGCGGGGATCGGCCACGACGCCTCAGCGGTCGGCGACGGTCTCGGGATCGGCGGCCGAGGGCTTGTACCGGCGGATCGTCTCGCGCAGGGAGCCCATGGCGTCGACCGCCTCCTGCCCGTCGACCGTCAGGATGGCCCAGATGCCGACGTGTTCGTAGGCGGGCAGTTCGAGTCGCGGCCACATGCTGGACCGGGGGAACGTGATCCCCACGATGTCCGGCCAGCCCCACTGCCGGGTCCGCAGGGGCCCGCGGACCTCGACCCCCTGTTCACCCACCCGCACCCTGATCCTGAGAAGGGTGAGCAGGACGCCGGCGAAGATCAGGCCGATCATCACGAAGGCGAGCTGGTCGGCGACACCGATCGTGACCCCGGTGTCGTCACGGACCAGCAGGACGGCCCAGAGGACGTGCGCGAGGACGATGAGGGCCGCCAGCACGATCACGGCGATCCGGAGACGCCGTGGGCGATGCTCGAAATGCCGGTGCTCGGGATCCCGGTGATCGGTCATCGCCCCGCCCGGAGGTCGCGCAGGGTGACGGCCGCGCCGAGTGCGGCCGCCACCGCCTCGCCGCCCTTGTCCTCCGCGGCGCCCTCGTGTCCGTCACGATCCCGGGCCTGGGCCTCGTTCTCCGTGGTGAGTACCCCGTGGGCCACCGGCGTGGCCTCGTCGAGCGCGATCCGGGTCAGGCCGTCGGTCACCGAGCGACAGACGTAGTCGAAATGCGGTGTGGAGCCCCGGATGACCACCCCGAGCGCCACCACGGCGTCGTGGGACCTCGCGAGCTCCTGTGCGACCACCGGGAGCTCCACGGCCCCCGTGACGCGGGCGACGGACACGATCGCTCCGGAGGCCTCGGCCACCGCGAGTGCGCGCTTCATGAGTTGCGCGCAGATCTCGTCGTGCCAGGTGGAGGCCACGACGCCCAGCCGCAGACCGCGGGCGTCGGGGATCACCAACTCCGGCCTACCGGTGCCGCTCATCGGCGATCCTCTCCGTTCGTGTCGGTGGCGTTCGTCTCCGGGACGTTCGCGTCCAGGTCGGCGCCGTCGTCCAGGCCCTCGAGCAGATGGCCCATCCGGTCCCGCTTGGTCCGCAGGTAGCGGAGGTTCTCCGGGGTCACCGCGGTGGGCATGGGAACCCGTGAGACCACCTCGACGCCGCCGGCACGGAGGGCGTCGGCCTTGGCGGGATTGTTGGTCATCAGACGCACCCGCGTCACCCCGAGATCCCGCAGCATCTGCGCGGCCAGGCTGAAGTCCCGGGCGTCGGCGGGAAGGCCGAGGTCCAGGTTGGCGTCCACGGTGTCGCGGCCGTCGTCCTGCAACTGATAGGCGCGGAGCTTCTGCACCAGGCCGATCCCCCGGCCCTCGTGACCCCTCATGTAGAGGACCACCCCGCGGCCCTCCTCACACACCGAGGCGACGGCCGCGTCGAGCTGTGGACCGCAATCGCAGCGCAGCGAGTGGAAGACGTCCCCGGTGAGGCACTCGGAGTGGACGCGGACCGACACCGGCTCCCCGCCCGAGACGTCACCGGCGACCATGGCCACGTGTTCGACGCCCTGGATGACGTCGCGGTACCCGTGCGCGGTCATCGTCCCGGCCGGGGTGGGGATCCGGGCGGCCGCCTCGTGCACCACCTGCACCTCGTGCGCGCGGCGCCAGTCCTGCAGCGCCTCGATCGTGATGAGCGCGAGCCCGTGCTCGTCGGCGAAGCGTCGGAGCTCCGGGGTCCGGGCCATGGTGGTCGGGTCGTCCTCGGAGACGATCTCGCAGATCACCCCCGCCGGGCGCAGGCCGGCGAGACGAGCGAGGTCGACCGCGGCCTCCGTGTGGCCGGGCCGGGTGAGTACGCCGCCGGGCCGCGCGCGCAGCGGTACCACGTGGCCGGGCCGTGTGAAGTCTCCGGGAACGGTGTCGGCGGAGGCCAGCATGCGGGCCGTGCGCGCCCTGTCCGCGGCGGAGATCCCGGTCGAGACACCGGCGCGGGCGTCCACGGTGACCGTATAGGCGGTGTCGTGCCGGTCCTCGTTGATGGCCCGCATCGGCGGGAGATCGAGGCGCAGGCAGTCCTCGGCCTCGAGGGTCACGCACACGTATCCGGAGGAGTACCGGACGAGGAAACCCATCAGCTCGGGAGTCGCGAGTTCGGCGGCGAAGATCAGGTCGCCCTCGTTCTCCCGGTCCTCGCTGTCCACCACGACGACGGCTCGTCCCGCCGCGATGTCGGCGATGGCGCGGTCGATGCCGTCGAAGGTGGTCACTGCTGCGGGTTCTCCTCGGTACTCATCACACCCGGGCGGCGTCCGCGGGCACGGCCACAAGTATGGCGCATCCGCTCACCCGGTCCGGTCACCGCGTCCTCCCAGGAGACGCTCGACGTACTTGGCCAGGACGTCGACCTCCAGGTTGACCCGGCCTCCCCGGGGCAGACCACCGAGGATCGTGTCCTCCAGCGTGGTGGGGATGAGCGAGACCTCGAACCACGGCTCCCGCTGCCCGAGCGGACTGACCGCTGACACCGTGAGCGAGGTCCCCGACACCGTGATGGATCCCTTCTCGACCACGTAGCGGGACAGCTCCGGCGGCATCGACAGGCGCAGCACGTGCCACCTGGCGTGCTCGGTCCTGCTGATCAGGGCGCCGGTACCGTCGACGTGCCCCTGGACGATGTGACCTCCGAAGCGTGCGTCCGCGCGCATCGCGCGCTCCAGGTTCACCGGATCCCCGGGACGCAGCGCACCCAGGGCGGTGCGGTCGAGGGTCTCGGCCATCACGTCGGCGTCGAATCCCACCCCGGGGGTGAACTCGGTGACGGTGAGGCAGACGCCGTTGACGGAGATCGAGTCGCCGTGACCGGCGTCGGACGTGACGAGCGGTCCGAGGATCCGCAGACGCGCGGAGTCCCCCACCGTGTCGACGGAGTCCAGCGTGCCGAGTTCCTCGACGATTCCGGTGAACATCAGAGCGGTCCTCTCGTGGGTGTGGTCATTCGGGTCATCCGGTCATCCGGTTCGTCTCATCATGCGGAGATAGACGTCCTGGCCCAGCACCGCGGTCTCGCAGACCTCGAAACCGTGGGCGTCGGAGAGTGTGCCGACACCGGCCTCCTCGACGGCGGACCGGCCGCCGCCCAGTACCAGGGGCGCGAGGTAGGCCTCGACCTCGTCGACGAGCCCGGCGGAGAGGAACGCGCCGGCCAGCCGGGGTCCGCCCTCAACCAGGACGTGCTGGACGTCGCCGAGCATCGCGAGCGCGTCCGCCGGGTCGCGCGTGGCGAGATGCCGGAACCGGCCGTCGGTGCCCCGCACGGCCGCGTCCGGGGGCACCGCGGTCAGTCCCATCACCGCACGGAGGGGTTGCCGGTCGGTGGGTGACCCGTCGTCCGACCGGGCGGTGAGCGAGGGGTCGTCGGCGGTGCAGGTGCCCGAGCCGACGACGACGACGTCGATCTCCTGCCGCCGCCCGTGCACGTGGCGTCGTGAATCGGGACCCGTGATCCATCGGCTGGTGCCGTCGGCCGCGGCCACCCGGCCGTCGAGGGTGGCCGCGTACTTCCAGGTGACGTACGGCCGGCCCGTGCGCTGGCGGTGCAGCCATGCCCTGAGTGGACCCTGTTCGGCGGCGGCCACCTCGTCGTCGTCGGCCCGGACCACCTCCACCCCGGCCCGCCGCAACGTCGCGGCCCCACCGGCCGCGAGAGGGTTCGGATCCGACACGGCGTAGACGACCCGTGCGACGCCCGCGGCGAGGGCCCGCGCGGAACAGGGACCGGTGCGGCCCTGGTGGTCGCAGGGTTCGAGGGTCACCACGAGTGTGCCGCCCCGGGCCCGCTCTCCGGCCTCGTCGAGGGCGACGACCTCGGCGTGCCGGCCCCCGGGCGGCTCGGTCGCCCCGCGGCCGACCGCGTCACCCTGGGCATCGAGAACCACGGCGCCCACCGGGGGGTTGGGGGTGCTGACCCCGAGCGCGGATCGCGACAGTGCGAGCGCGTCGGCCAGGGCCTCGCGCTCGCGGCGGCGCCGTCCACCGTCGGGCGCGCTTCTCATCGTCACGCCCGCGCGGCCGCGGCCCCCGCGCGCAGGGTCTCGATCATGCCGTCGGGGTCGGGCGCGCCGTAGACGGCGGACCCGGCGACGAAGACGTCACAGCCCGCGGCGGCCGCGTCCCCGATCGTGTTCGAATCGATCCCACCGTCGATCTGGATCAGCACGTCGAGCCCGCGCCGGTCGATCTCGGCGCGCAGCGTGCGAACCTTGTCGAGCACCTCGGGCATGAACGACTGTCCCCCGAACCCGGGCTCGACGCTCATCACCAGAACCATGTCCACGTGCGCGAGCAGGTCGAGGTACGGCTCCACCGCAGTGCCCGGCTTGATGGAGATGCCCGCCCGGCACCCGCGCGAGTGCAGCAGCTCCGCGACGGCCTCCGGATCGTCGGTGGCCTCCACGTGGAAGGTCACGCTGGCCGCGCCGGCATCGACGTAGTCACCCACCCACCGCAGCGGGTCGGTGATCATGAGGTGACAGTCCATCGGCTTGTCGGTGACCCTCCCGACCGCCTTGGCGACGGGGGCACCGAAGGACAGATTGGGCACGAAGTGGCCGTCCATCACGTCGACATGGATCCAGTCGGCGGCGGGGATGCGGTCGATCTCCCGGTCGAGGCAGGCGAAGTCGGCGGACAGGATCGACGGCGCGATGAGCGGCTGGTACGACATGCGGGTCAGTCTAGGCGGGCACGCGCGAGTGGGCGCCCGAGGGCGGCGGCCGGAACCAGGTCGGACGGTCAGGTCGCCAGGCTCCGAGGAGCCGGACTCTCAGCTGGCCGGACGATCAGGCGCCCGGACCCGCCGGCGTCGACTGTCACTCCTCTCGTTTCGACGGTGTGGGGACGTTCCCTAGCCGTCGCAACCCCGCCATGAACATCGCATCGGTGCCGTGGCGGTGAGGCCAGAGCTGCACCCACGGTCCGCCTCCGAGGCCCTCGGTGGAGGTCCCGCCGATCCCCGCGAGGACCTCGCGGATGTCGAGGAGTTCGACATCCCCGCGCCGGTCGGCCTCACGGATCATCGACACCGTCTCGGACAGGTGGGGGGAACACGTGGCGTAGAGCACCACGCCCCCGGGCCGGACCAGTCGCAGTGCCGACTCCAGCAGTTCCCGCTGCAGGATCACCAGTCCCGGGATGTCTGAGGCGGTCTTGCGCCACCGGGCCTCGGGACGCCGCCGGAGGGCGCCGAGTCCCGAGCACGGGGCGTCGAGGAGGACCCGATCGAACCCCGGCTCGAGGCCGGGATCCCGGCCGTCCGCGGTGAATACGGTCACCGGCAGGTCCCGCGTGGCCTCCCGCACCAGGTCGGCCCGGTGTTCGGAGACCTCGACACCGGTCACCGTCGCGCCCTCGATCTCCGCCAACGCGCCCAGCATCACGGCCTTGCCCCCGGGGCCGGCGCACAGATCCAACCACCGGCCCCCGTCCTCGCCGACGAGCGGCGCACGGGAGGCGGCGAGGGCGACCACCTGGCTGCCCTCGTCCTGCACCGTGGCGAGACCGTCTCTCACCGCGTCGAGGGCACCGGGATCACCGGAGTCGAGGTGGACCGCGTACGGCGACACGACGCCCTCGCTGCCGCCGGTCACCAGCGCGAGTTCCTCGGCGGAGATGGCGCCGGGCAGGGCTGCGAGGTGCACCTTGGGGCGCGCGTCATCGGCGGCCAGCAGCTCGGGCAGCTCCCCGGCGTCCGCCCCGAGGGACTCCGCGAACGCGCGCGCGATCCACTCCGGGTGCGCGGTGCCCACCGCCAGCCGGGCGACGGGGTCGGCCACGTCTTTCCGCAGCACCTCGACCCAGCTGTCCAGATCCTGCGCGGAGACCTTGCGCAGCACTGCGTTGACGAACGCCCCGGCCCGGCCCAACCCCAGTGTCCGCGCCGCCTCCACACTCGTGTCGACGGCCGCGTGCGCCCCGATCCGGGTGAACAACAACTGATAGGCGCCCAGCCTCACCAGATCCAGGACCGGTGGGTCGATCTCGTCGACCGTCCGACCGGCCGCCTCCGCGATGATGCGGTCGAGCAGTCCTTGCGTCCGGAGGGTGCCGTAGGTGAGCTCGGTCGCCAATGCGGCGTCCCGCGTGTCGAGTCGCGCCTTCCTGAGCTCGGACGGGAGCAGCAGGTTCGCGTACGCCGCGCGCTCGCGAACCGCCGCCATCACGGCGAGGGCGACCGTCCGGGCATCGGGGCGGATCTGCCGGGGTGTCCGGCTGTCTCGCCGGGTGCCTGCGGATCGGGGCGCGTCCCGTCGCCCCCCGCCCGATCTGCCGCCACCCGACCTGCCACCCGACCTGCCGCCGCCCTGCCGGCCGCCCCGCGGGCCGCCGTCGCCTCCGGGCCCGCGGCCCCGCCCGCCATCGGCGCTCATGCGAACTCCGCCTCGGCGTCGAGCCGGGCACCGCGCGCCCAGTCGACCGCGTTCATCATCTTCTTACCGGGTGGCTGAACAGCCTCCAGCACCATCGGAGAGGTGGCCGTGCCCACGAGGAGAGTCCGCTTGTCGAGCCGGATCCGCCCGGGCGTCAAGGCGGTCGTGCCCTCGTCAGACGGAGTCGCGGCACCGATCTTGACCCGTTCCCCGGCGAGCGTCGTCCACGCTCCCGGGGCCGGGGTCACGGATCGGATGTGACGATCCACCGCCAGTGCCGGATCAGCCCAGCGCACGCGCGCGTCGTCGATGGTGATCTTCCCTGCACGCGAGATACCGTCCGTCGGCTGCGGGACTGCGCGTGCCTCCCCCGCCTCGATGGCGTCGAGGGTGGCCACGAGCAGCTCCGCGCCGGACATCGACAGGCGACCGAGCAGGTCGCCGGCGGTGTCGCGCGGCCGTATCGCCTCGGTCATCGTCCCCAGGACCGGACCGGTGTCCATCCCCTCGTCGAGCAGGAAGGTCGTGGCCCCGGTCACCTCGTCTCCCGCCTCGATCGCGGCGTTGACCGGGGCGGCACCCCGCCACGCGGGCAACAGTGAGAAGTGGAGGTTCACCCACCCGTGGGTGGGGATGTCCAGCACGGGCCGCGGCACCAGGTGCCCGTAGGCGACCACCGGGACCGCGTCGGGGGCGAGTTCGCGGAGCCGCTCGGCGAACTGCGGGTCGCGCGCGTTCGGCGGGGTGAGGACCTCGATGCCCGCGTCGTCGGCGACAGCCGCCACGGCACTACGGGACAGACTCCGGCCACGACCGGTCCTGGCGTCGGGCCGCGAGACCACCGCCACCACCTCGTGACGGTCGCAGCTCACGAGTGCCTCGAGTGACGGGACCGCCGCCTGCGGGGTGCCGGCGAAGACGAGACGCACGGCTCACCTCACCGCCATGGCGTCGGCGAGCCGGTCGTAGACGACCCCGTCGCTGATGGCGTCGCTACCGAACCACCCGGAGGCCCGGATCCCGGCCATCGCCGATCGACGCCGGTCCTGGGTGAGACGCTGGAGGAACAGGATGCCGTCGAGGTGGTCTGTCTCGTGCTGCACCGCGCGGGCGAGGATCCCGTCCGCCTCGAAGGTCACCGGGTCCCCCTTGACGTCCACGCCACGCGCGAGGACACGTGCGTAACGCTCAGTGGGCTCCGAGATCCCGGGAATCGACAGACAACCCTCGTTGACGTGCGTCTTCTCGTCACCGATCGGTTCCCACTCCGGATTGACCAGGTGGCCTTCCCGGCCACCACAGGTGTAGACGAACACCCGGGTGGACACACCGATCTGCGGCGCCGCCAACCCGGCTCCCTCCTCGTGCCGGACTGTGTCCATGAGGTCGGCCACGGTGCGCGCCAGCCTGTCGTCGAACGAGGTGACGGGATCGGTCGGGGTCCTCAGGACGGGGTCACCGAAGAGCCGGACGGGGTGGACGGCCATGCGGATCTGAACTCCTTGCGGATGGGAAAGCGGTGAACGACCATTCTAGGTGCTCGCGGGCCGACCCACCGCACGGGCCGCTCAGCCGATGTGGACCGGATCGAGTCGCACCCGGACGGGGTCGGCGCTCCGACGGCCGGACCGCGCCACCACGACCGCCCGCAGCTCCGTGGAGACCGCGGCGAGGAGGCCGGGCGGGACGCGGAGCAACATCCGCTCGGGGTCGTCGACGCCGTCGTGGCCGGGCAACTCCTCGCCCGGGGGGAGGTCGACCGGGCCGAGTACCTCGACCTCGTCCGGGAGCCTGAGTTCTTCGAGGATGGCCGACAGGGCCGCGGCCGGGCCGTCCACCGCCACCATGTGGACCGCGGGCGGGAACCCCACCTCGGCGCGGTCGGCGAGTTCGCGTGCGGCCCACCCCTGGGGGTCCCATCGCACGAGAGCCTGCGCGACCGGGGACCCGGAATCCGCCGACAGGAACACCCGGCCACCCTCAGCGGCCGGCCGGACGAGCGAGGCCGCACCCACCCAGAACCGCAGAGCGTTCTGGACCGCCCGCAGGTCGGGTCGTCCGAGGAGAGCCCAGGAGTCCAGGAGCAACGCCGCGCCGTACCCGCCCTCGGCGACCGGTTCGGCCCCGGGGGTGGACACGATGATGGCGGGGGCCGCGGGCACGGTGTCGAGGATCTCCCCTCCCCCACTCGTCCGGACCCTGACACCGGGGAACATCCGGCCGAGCTCCTCCGCCGTCCTCCCCGTACCCACGACCCCCGCGCGCAGGGCCCTGGACCCACAGGCCACGCACCGGAAGCCCGGCTCAGGGGCCCCGCACCAGCCGCAGGCCAGATCCACGGGCCCGAGGACCGCGTCCATCCGCCCCGCACGCAGTGGTCCGTTGCACCGGCGGCACCGGGCCGGCGTCCGACACGATCCGCACAGCAGGGTCGGGATGTATCCCTTCCTCGGCACCTGCACGAGCACCGGCGCGTCCACGTCGACGGCCTCCCGGGCCATCGTCACCGCCACGGCAGGCAGTCGGGTCCGGCCGCCGGCCACATCGCGGGCCTGGGTCGGATCCGCGTCCGTGAAGGCGACCACGCGCGGGGCGAGAGCCCGGACGAGGCCGGGTACGGGCCGGATCTCGTGTGCCCATCCCGACCGCACGTACTCGGCCACCTCCGGGGTCCGGTCCACCGAGCTCAGGAGCAACGGGGTGCCGTCGAGCACGGAGCGCTGCGCCGCCACCTCCCTGGTGTGCGGATAGGGGGCCCGCGGCTCCACGAACGAATCGTCACCGTCGTCGTGCAGCACGATCAAGCCGGGCTCCGGGAGCGGCGCGAACACGGCGCTGCGCGTCCCCACGACGATCCTCGCGTGCCCCCGGACGGCGCGCAACCACCGTCGGTACCGGGCCGAGGGGCCGATACCCGCCGACAGGTCGACCACCAGGTCCCGTCCGGCGGCACCCCCGCCCACGACCTGCCGGCATTCGGCGGTCAACCGGTCGACGTCCCGCTGGTCCGGGACGATCAGCAACACCTGCAGACCTCGTCGCCTGACGGAGTCCGCCAGCGCGGCCAGCGCCCGTGCCCAGTCCCGTCCCGGTGGCACGGTCCAGACGGCCCGCGCCGGGACCCCACCGGTCGCCGCGTCGAGGAACCGGGCCACCATCGGGTGGTCGGCCCAGCCGGTCGGTATCTCGACCGGCCCCTCCGTCACCCCCAGCGGAGGCTGCGGGTCGGGCACCGATTTCTCGGCCGCCGCGTGCCGCGGGGGGACGGCCAGCCGGAGGACGTCCGAACGCATGCCCACCCACCTCCGGGCGACCAGCTCGACGAGCCGGAGCAACCGCGGCGTCAGCACGGGCTCCGGCGAGATCACGCGCTCCAACCAGGCCAGGTCCCCGGCGTGATCCGACTCGTCCGTGCGCTCGATGAGGAACCCGTCGACGAGCCTGCCCGCGAACCGCACCCGGACGCGCGTTCCCGGGATCGCCTGATCGGCCAGGGATTCCGGGACCAGGTAGTCGAACTCCCTGTCCAGGTGCGGAACTCCGAGCAGCGGAAGCACCCGGGCCACGGGGGCGTCAGCCGCCGCGACCCGGGCCGCCGGGCGAGTCGTGGTCACGGCCTCGGATCCTCGCACCCCGATCCGACACCCGGGGCGGTCGTCAGCGCCCGACGGCCTGCTTGAGTTCGTCGACGCGGTCGGTCCTCTCCCAGGGCAGGTCCAGGTCGGTCCGACCGAAGTGACCGTAGGCCGCCGTCCCGGCGTAGATCGGGCGCTTGAGGTCGAGGTCGCGGATGATCGCACCGGGACGCAGATCGAACACCGAGGAGACCGCCTCCTGCAGGACCGCGATGTCGACCTTCTCGGTCCCGAACGCCTCGACGAACAGCCCCACCGGGGCGGCCTTGCCGATCGCGTACGCGACCTGGACCTCGACACGCTCGGCCAACCCGGCCGCGACGATGTTCTTGGCGACCCACCGCATGGCGTACGCCGCGGAGCGGTCGACCTTCGACGGGTCCTTGCCGGAGAACGCACCGCCGCCGTGACGGGCCATCCCGCCGTAGGTGTCCACGATGATCTTGCGCCCGGTCAGGCCGGCGTCGCCCATCGGGCCGCCCAGGACGAACCGACCCGTCGGGTTGACCAGGAGGCGGAAGTCGCCGGTCTCGATACCGGCCGCGGCCTCGGCGAGGACCGGCCCGATGACGTGCTCGGTGAGGTCGTCGCGCAGCGTCGTCTCCAGGTCGATCTCGGGTGCGTGCTGCGTGGAGATGACGATCGTGTCCAGCCTGACCGCGCGTTCGCCGTCGTACTCGATGGTCACCTGGGTCTTGCCGTCCGGGCGCAGGTACGCCAGCGTGCCGTCCTTGCGGACCTCGGTCAGCCGCCGCGAGAGGCGGTGGGCCAGAGCGATGGGCAACGGCATGAGTTCCGGGGTGTCCGAGCACGCGTAACCGAACATCAGGCCCTGGTCACCGGCGCCCTGCCGGGCGATCGCGTCCTCGACCGGATCGCTGGAGGTCCGTGCCTCGTGGGAGGTGTCCACACCCTGGGCGATCTCCGGGGACTGCTGTCCGATCGAGATCGACACACCACAGGAGACTCCGTCGAAGCCCTTGTCGGAGGAGTCGTAACCGACCTCGACGATCTTTTCGCGGATGAGCTGCGGGATCTCGACGTACCCGGTCGTCTTGACCTCACCGGCCACGTGCACCATCCCGGTGGTCACCATCGTCTCGACGGCGACGCGGGCCTCGGGGTCCTGCGTCAGCATCGCGTCCAGGATGGCATCGGAGATCGCGTCACAGATCTTGTCCGGATGCCCCTCGGTCACGGACTCGCTGGTGAACAGCCGACGTGCCTGCGTCACAGTGGTTCTCTCTTCCTGGTGCCGGGTGCGTGTGATCGGTCGATCGCGTGGGGTCAGACTAGTCGGTGCAGTCCGTGGTGGTCCGCGCGGATGGTGAGTCGGTCACGGACACCACCGCGTCGAGGATCCGCCCGGCCAGCAGATCCTTGCTCGCCCTGTCCACCGACACCTCCCCGCCCGCGGCGTCGAGGATCCAGCCGCCGTTCACGTCCTGCCCGAAGGTGGTGCCCCGCCCGACCTCGTTGACGACGAGGAGGTCGCACCCCTTCCGGGCGAGCTTCGCCCGGCCGTGGTCGAGGACGGACCCCGTGGAATCGCCGGTCTCGGCGGCGAACCCCACCAGGACGCAGCCCGCGGGGATCTCCCCGGACGCGCGGGCCGCGACGAGCCCGGCGAGGATGTCCGGATTGCGTTCCAACCGGATCTGGGCCGGTTCGGATCCGCTGTCCTTCTTGAGTTTGGAGGACGACACGTCGGTCGGGCGGAAGTCGGCCACCGCCGCGGCCTTGATCACCACATCGGCGTCGGCCGCGGCCGAGAGGGTGGCGTTCCGCATCTCGAGGGCCGAGTCGATGTGGATCGCCTCGACGGCGGCCGGCACCGGCAGATCGGAGGAGGTCACCAGGGTGACGCGGGCTCCCCGCGCCGCGGCGATCGCGGCGATGGCGTGTCCCTGTTTCCCGGAACTGCGATTGCCGAGGAAACGGACGGGATCGATCTCCTCACGGGTGCCGCCGGACGTCACCACGACGTGGCGCCCGGCCAGGTCCCACGGAAGGGTCCCGCCGTCGAGCAGCAGTCTCGACAGACGGGCGATGTCGGCGGGTTCGGGGAGCCGGCCGGCGCCGGTGTCGGATCCGGTGAGTCGGCCGGAGGCGGGGGGCATCACATGGACGCCGTCTGTGCGGAGGGTGGCGACGTTGCGCCTCGTCGCCGGGTGTTCCCACATCTCGGTGTGCATCGCCGGCGCGAGAAGGACCGGACACCGCGCGGTCAACAGGGTGGAGGTGAGCAGATCGTCCGCGCGCCCGGACGCGACCCGCGCGAGCAGGTCCGCGGTCGCGGGGGCGACGACGACGAGGTCCGCCCGCTGCCCGAGGGCGACGTGGCGGACCGAGGGTACGTCGGAGAACACACCGGTCGAGACCGGGTTGCCCGACAGGGCCTCGAAGGTGGCGGACCCGACGAAGTTCAGGGCCGCCTCGGTGGGGACGACGTCGACGTGGCACCCGGACTCGGTGAGGAGCCTGATCAGACCACACGACTTGTAGGCGGCGATCCCGCCCCCGACGCCGACGACGACGCGGGTACGGCGCCCATCGCCCCCGGGAGGGGTCACTCTCCCTCGGCGCAGTCGAGCAGGTCGGAATGGAGCTCGCGCAGCGCGATGGTCAGCGGCTTCTCGTGGAGCGCCGGGTCGACCAGCGGGCCGACGTACTCGAGGATGCCCTCCTCGATCTGGTTGTAGTACGAGTTGATCTGACGTGCGCGCTTGGCGGCGAAGATCACCAGTGCGTACTTGGAGGACGCCCGCTCGAGGAGCTCGTCGATCGGCGGATTGGTGATCCCGATCGGGGTGTCGTACAACGGCGCTGCCGGTGCTGCTTCGATGGTGGCCACTATGGGTTCTCCTCTGGGGTCCAGCCTGGGTGGTGCTCTGGCCTGTGTGGTGCTCGGGCGTCGGATTCGGCGTCAGTCTTGGCCGACCAGCAATGATACCAACTCATCGACCGCGGCCTCGAGTTCGTCGTTGACGACGACCTCGTCGAACTCGTCCCGCGCGGCCATCTCGACCTTGGCGGTCTCGAGCCTGCGGGCGACGACCTCGTGAGGTTCGGTACCTCTGCCCCGCAGACGGACTTCGAGCTCCTCCCACGAGGGGGGCGACAGGAACACGGTCCGTCCCTCCGGAATGGAGTCCCGGATCTGCCGGACGCCGGCGAGGTCGACCTCGATGAGGACCGGACGCCCCTCCGCGAGGGCGTGACGAACCGGCTCCGCGGGGGTACCCGAGAGCTGGAGACCGCGGTGGATCTCCGCCCACTCGAGCATCCGTCCCTGTTCGACGGCGCGACGGAACTCCTCCGTGCTGACGAAGTGGTAGTCGCGACCGTCGACCTCCCCGGGACGGGGGTCCCGGGTGGTCATCGACACGCTGAAGAAGAGGTCCGGGACGCGATCGCGGAGGCGCGCCACGACAGTTGACTTGCCGACGGCGGAGGGGCCGGCCAAGACGATCAGCCGGCCCCTCTTCGCCGCCGCTTCCGGGGACGAGACCCCGGACGACGGTGTGTTCATGCGTCGATCAGTCGACCGTGAAGTCGAACCGCTCGAGCAGTGCGCGGCGCTGGCGATCTCCGAGACCACGCAGGCGACGCGTCGGTGCGATCTCCAGCTCGGTCATGATCTCCTGCGCCTTGACCTTGCCGACCTTGGGCAGGGCCTCGAGCAGCGCCGAGACCTTCATCTTGCCGAGGATCTCGTCACTCTCGGCATCCTTGAGCACCTGCTTGAGGTCGGTGCCACCACGCTTCAGGCGCTCCTTGAGCTCAGCCCGGGCGCGACGGGCGGCAGCCGCCTTCTCCAGAGCAGCGGCGCGCTGCTCATCGGTCAACTGGGGAAGGGCCACAATTCCTCCGTCTCGTTCGTGTGTGTCTCATGACTCACGCGGGTGTCCACCGTAGGACATCCACGTGTGGTGTGCGGTGACCGTCCCCGGCGCGTCCGCGGGCTGCGGAGCGCGTCCGGGAGCGGGCGCTCCCTCGTGCTCACCGTACCCGGGCGAGTCCGCCCCCTCGCGGGAGACCGGCACGGCGTCGGGCCTGATGACCTCAGCAACAGTACGCGGCCGAGTGGCCTCGTCCTCGCGCGGGGCCCGGCGTGGCACCCTGCCTGAACTGCGCATTGACGTGTGAGGTGAGGAGAAGACTAACGTCGGCGGTCCGCCGCCGCGAACCGAACCGCCCGAAATCGCGCGACCGCGTCATGGATCAGCGCGGCACACGGGGCCCCTGTGACTCCAGCCGACCGCTGGGACGGCTGACGAGTCAGTCGGATTCGGCGAACCGGTAGGTCTCGGCCAGGTCGCGGACCACCGCGCGCATCGCCCCGACGTCCGGACCGGAACGCAGGACGTGCCGGGAGACGTTGACGAGGGTGCGGGGCAACGCGGGTCCGGCGATCCTCCGGACGTCCTCGGCGGTCCCCCCCTGCTCCCCCACCCCCGGCATGAGAACCGGACCGGAGAGATCGTCCAGTCGCGGAGGCTCGGCGACCGTCGCGCCCACCACCACACCGAACGAGCCCGGCGCCCCGGGCCCCGACGCGGCGTTCCGGTGGCCCACCTCGTCCACCACCATCTGCGCGACCGTCCCGGAGGGCCCGGTGGCCGCCTGCAGTCCCACCGCCTCCGGGTTGGAGGTGCGGGCCAACACGAACAACCCGCGGTCGTTCGCCGTGGCGGCGTCGAAGGCCGCGTCGAGCGATGCCACCCCGAGGTACGGGGACACCGTGAGCGCGTCACACGCCAGAGGTGAGCCCTCCGCCAGCCACGCCCGGGCGTACCCGGCCATCGTCGAACCGATGTCCCCGCGCTTGGCGTCCGCGATCGACAGAGCTCCGGCCTCGACGATCGACGCCAGCACCTCCTCGAGGACCGCGAACCCGGCGGATCCGTGCTCCTCGAAGAACGCCACCTGGGGTTTGATCGCCGGCACGAGATCCCCGAAGGCCTCCAGCGATCGACGGGAGAACTCGCGGACACCCACGGCGTCCACACCCAGCCCCCAGGCCTCGAGGAGAGCCGGGTGCGGGTCGATGCCCACGCAGAGGTTTCCCCGGGCCCGGACCGCGCCGTGGAGCCGCGCCCCGAAGGAGACCCGGGACGTTCCGTCGGTCATCGGGCGGCGAACCCGCTGTGCAGCTCCTGCAGGGGGCTGACGGTGACGTCGCCGCGCCGGATCGCCTCGATACCGTGGACCGCCGCGGTCGCGCCCTGGACCGTGGTGACACACGGGACCCGCCGGGTGATCGCGGCCGAACGGATCTCGTGTCCGTCGGCCCTGGTGCCCCCGGTGGAGGAGGCGATGTTCAGGATCAGGTCGACCTCGTCCGCGTGGATCCTGTCGACGATCGTCCGGACCGGGTCACCCTTGTCGTCGACCGGCCCACCCCCGGCCTCGGTGAGTTTCGCGACGGTCTCGCAGGCGATCCCGTACCGCCGGAGCATGAGCGCGGTGCCCTCGGTGGCCAGGACGGTGAACCCGAGCGCGGCCAGCCGTTGCGCCGGGAACACCATCGAGCGCTTGTCCCTGTTCGCGACGGAGACGAACACGGTCCCGGACGTCGGGAGCACCCCCTCGGCCGCGAGCTGGCCCTTGGCAAAGGCGACGGCGAAGTCGGGACCGATGCCCATGACCTCCCCGGTCGACTTCATCTCCGGACTCAGCAGTGAGTCCACGGGGTTGCCCTCGGGTGTGCGGAAGCGGTTGAACGGGAGGACCGCTTCCTTGACCGCGACGGGCGCGTCCGCCGGGAGCGATCCGCCGTCCCGGTCGGACGGCAGGAGGCCTTCGGCCTTGAGCTCGGCGATCGTCTCGCCCATCATGATGCGGGCGCACGCCTTGGCGAGGTGCACGCCGGTCGCCTTGGAGACGAACGGCACCGTGCGACTGGCCCGGGGATTGGCCTCCAGGACGTACAGCACGTCGTCCTTGATCGCGTACTGCACGTTGAGCAGTCCCTTGACGCCGATCCCGAACGCCAACGCCTCACTGGAACGGCGCACGCGATCGATGTCGTCCTGCCCCAGGGTGATGGGCGGGAGCGCGCAGGCGGAGTCGCCGGAGTGGATACCGGCCTCCTCGATGTGTTCCATGACGCCACCCAGGTAGACCTCGGTGCCGTCGCACAGCACGTCCACGTCGATCTCGACCGCGTCATCGAGGAAGCGGTCGACCAGGACGGGACGATCCGGGCTGATCTCGGTGGCACGATCGATGTACGACCGCAGTGAGTCCTCGTCATAGACGATCTCCATCCCCCGTCCACCCAGGACATACGAGGGGCGCACGAGGACGGGGTACCCGATCCGGGCCGCGATCTCCGTGGCCTCCGTGGCGTTGATGGCGGTGCCGAACGCGGGTGCGGGCAGACCGGCCCTGACGAGGACCTCGCCGAACTCTCGGCGGTCCTCCGCCAGGTCGATCGCCGAGGGGCTGGTGCCCACGATGGGGACACCGGCCTCCTCGAGCTGCGCCGCCAGGCCCAGCGGGGTCTGGCCACCGAGTTGGACCAGGACACCGGCGACGGTGCCCGACTCGGTCTCGGCGTGGTAGACCTCCATGACGTCCTCGAACGTCAGCGGCTCGAAGTACAGGCGGTCGGCGGTGTCGTAGTCGGTCGAGACCGTCTCGGGGTTGCAGTTGACCATGACCGTCTCGTACCCGGCCTCGGACAGGGTGAGCGCGGCGTGCACGCAGGAGTAGTCGAACTCGATGCCCTGGCCGATCCGGTTGGGTCCCGAGCCCAGGATGATGACCTTCTCGCGCTCGGTCTGCGGCGCGACCTCGGACTCGGCGGCGGGGTCGAGTTCGTAGGTCGAGTAGTGGTACGGGGTCTTGGCCTCGAACTCCGCGGCACAGGTGTCGACCGTCTTGTAGACGGGCCGCACCGCGAGGCGGTGACGCAGGCGCCGTACGCCCTCGGGGCCGGCGAACTCCGGCCGCAGGGCCGCGATCTGGGCGTCGGACAGTCCGTTGTGCTTCGCGCGCCGCAGGAGCGCGGCATCGACCACGGGCGCGTCGACGATCTCCTGACGGAGCTCGACAAGGGCGGAGATCTCCTCGAGGAACCACGGGTCGAGTCCCGATGCCTCGTGGACCTGTTCGACGGTCGCGCCGAGGCGCAGCGCGAGTTCGACGTCGTAGATGCGGCCCTCGGTCGGGCGCACCAGGTCGGCGAGGACGGCGTCGACGTCGGTCGACCGGCCGGGCGCGATCGTCTCGTCGGGCAGCGTCCAGAAGCCGGCGGCCTTGGTCTCCAGGGACCGCATCACCTTGCCGAGCGCCTCGCGGAAGTTGCGGCCCAGGCTCATCGCCTCGCCCACCGACTTCATGGTGGTGGTGAGGGTGTCGTCCGCGCCGGGGAACTTCTCGAAGGCGAACCGCGGAGCCTTGACCACCACGTAGTCCAGGGTCGGTTCGAAGCACGCCGGGGTCTCACCGGTGATGTCGTTGGTGATCTCGTCGAGCGAGTACCCGATGGCGAGGCGGGCGGCGATCTTGGCGATGGGGAAGCCGGTGGCCTTGGAGGCCAGGGCCGAGGACCGGGAGACGCGCGGGTTCATCTCGATCACGACGAGCCGGCCGTCCACGGGGTTGATGGCGAACTGGATGTTGCACCCCCCGGTGTCGACGCCGACGGCGCGGAGGATCGCGATCCCGATGTCGCGCATGTCCTGATACTCGCGATCAGTCAACGTCATGGACGGCGCGACGGTGACCGAGTCGCCGGTGTGGACCCCGAGGGCGTCGACGTTCTCGATGGAGCACACCACGACGACGTTGTCCTTGTTGTCCCGCATGAGCTCGAGTTCGAACTCCTTCCACCCGAGGATCGACTCCTCGATGAGGACGTTCGCCGTGGGCGAGGCGGACAGGCCGCCGCCGGCGATCCGCTCGAGATCCTCGGTGGTGTAGGCCAGGCCGGAGCCGAGCCCGCCCATGGTGAACGACGGTCGGACCACGACGGGCAGACCGAGTTCGGCGACGGTCGCGTGGACCTCCTCCATGGTGTGGCACACGGCGCTGCGCGCGGAGTCACCGCCCACACTCGCGACGATGTCCTTGAAGGTCTGCCGGTCCTCGCCGCGGTTGATGGCGGGGATGTCGGCGCCGATCAGTTCCACGCCGTGCTTGGCGAGTATCCCCTGGGCATCGAGCTGCATGGCGGCGTTGAGCGCGGTCTGACCCCCGAGGGTCGCCAACACCGCGTCGACGGGGTGCCCGTCGGCCGCCTCCTTGGTGAAGATCTTGTCGATGTACTCGGGCGTGATCGGCTCGATGTAGGTGCTGTCCGCGAACTCGGGGTCGGTCATGATCGTCGCCGGGTTGGAGTTGACGAGCGTGACCCGCAGGCCCTCGGCACGGAGCACCCGGCACGCCTGCGTCCCGGAGTAGTCGAACTCACACGCCTGGCCGATGACGATCGGTCCGGAACCGATGACGAGGACGTGGTTGATGTCTGTGCGGCGGGGCATCAGTTCGAGCCCTTTCTGGAGTCTGCGGAACCGTCGGCGGCGTCGCCCGACGCTGAGTCGAGCAGGCTGACGAAGCGGTCGAAGAGATCGGCGGCGTCGCGGGGACCTGCCGCGGCCTCGGGGTGGTACTGGACGGAGAACGCCGAGCCGTCGGTGAGGGCGACGCCCTCGACGGACCCGTCGTTCGCGCACACGTGCGTGACCGTGGCCGTGCCCCAGGGTGTCTCCCAGGTCTCGGTCTCCGGCGCACGCAGGGCGAACCCGTGGTTCTGGGACGTGATGGCGACCGTCCCCGTGGCCTTCTCCACCACCGGGATGTTGATGCCGCGGTGGCCGAACCTCATCTTGTAGGTCTCGAGTCCGAGCGCCCTGCCCAGGATCTGGTTGCCGAAACAGATCCCGAAGAACGGGATCCCCTGGCTCAGGACCTCCTTGGTCAGGTGAACCGCGGCGTCGGCGGTGGCCGGATCTCCCGGCCCGTTGGACAGGAAGACCCCGTCCACGTCGAGATCGAGGACGTCCTGCAGGGTCGAGTCGGAGGGCAGGACGTGCACCCGCACGCCGCGTGCGGTGAGCATGCGGGGGTGTTGGTCTTGATCCCCAGGTCGAGCGCGGCCACCGAGTGGCGCACCCGGCCTTCGGGCTCGACGACGTAGGGCCTGTCCGTCGAGACCTCCCCGGCTAGGGAGGCCCCGGCCATGGGCTCCTGATCGCGGACGATCGCAAGCATCGACTCGTCGTCCACCACGGCGTCACCGGAGAAGATGCCGGCCTTCATGGCCCCGAGCTCCCGGATGTGGCGGACGACCGCCCGGGTGTCCACGTCGGCGATCCCCACGATGCCCTGGGCGAGCATCTCGTCCTCGAGCGTGCGCTCGGACCGGTGGTTGGAGGCCCGCCGTGACAGGTCACGGATGACAAGGCCCGCCACCCAGATCCGACCGCCGCCGTTCCTGCCGTCCAGCAGCGACTCACCGTCCTCGTCGTTCCATCCGGTGTTACCGATCTGCGGAGCGGTGCTGACGATGATCTGGCGGTGATAGGACGGGTCGGTCAGGGTCTCCTGGTAGCCGGACATGCCGGTCGTGAACACGGCCTCGCCGAGCGTCGTCCCGGTCGCCCCGAACGCGGTTCCTCGGTGGATGCGACCGTCCTCGAGGACGAGCGCGGCGGGGCGGCGACCCCCCGGTGCGACGGTGGTTCCGTGGTGCGGTGTCACTTGTTCTCCTCGGTGGTGGAGCTGGGGGTGTCCGGCCGGGGGGTCGGAGCGGCGTCTCCGCGCAGCTCCTCCCAGCGGGGGTACGTGTCCTTGTCGTCGGCCCGGAAACCGGAGTCGATCAGAGTGGTGCCGTCCGGGCCTGCGACCTGCCACCGGGCGATGAGGATCCCACCGCCCGGCACGGTCTTGTTGGCGAGCGCCGAGGCGCGTCGGACGGTCTGGAGGTCGGATCGGGGGATCCAGACGGTTGCGTCGGCGAGGTCGAGCCGCAGCCCACCGGTGAACGCGGTGAGGGTCCCGGCCGATCGGTGACCGAGCGGCGCGCGGGCGATGCGTGCCTGCCAGTCCCCCGCCACGGTGCTCCCGATGTACACGCCGGTCAGCGGGCCCAGGATGACATCACCGGTCTCGGCCGGCGCCTCGGGCAGGGCGTCGAACAGGCCTGCCTGGGATCGCGTCCGGTTGCGCCACCCCCGGATCATCAACCCGAGTACGCCCAGGAAGACCAGGATGACGATGATCAGGGTCCAGATGTCCTGTGTCATGCGAGTACCTCTCCGTCGCGGTTGGTCATGCGACCCCGGTACACGGTGGCCACGACCCGCGCCGCGAACGTCATCCCCTCATACGGGGTGTTGGCGGACAGACTTGCGAGTTCTTCCCCCACGACGGTCCACGGGGAGTCGGGATCCACGGCGGCGAGGTTCGCGGGCTCCCCCACCGCGATCGGCCGCCCCTGGTCCGGGAGACCGGCGATCTCGGCGGGGCGCGAGCTCATCACGCGGGCCAGATCGCGCCAGGTCATCTCCCCCGACTCGACCAGCAGGGCCGCCACGATGGGCAACGCCGTCTCCAACCCGAGCATGCCCGGGCGGGCGGCCGCGAACTCGCAGCACTTCTCCTGGGCGGCGTGGGGGGCGTGGTCCGTGGCGACGCAGTCGATCACGCCGGACACGAGCGCGTCACGCAGGGCGAGGGTGTCGTGGGCTTCGCGGAGAGGCGGGTTGACCCGGTAGACCCCGTCGTAGGACTCGAGTCTCGTGTCGTCGAGCAGCAGGTGATGGGGGGTGACCTCCGCGGTGATCGAGATCCCCTGTGCCTTCGCCCACCTCAGCAGCTCGACCGTCCCCGTGGTGGAGGCGTGGCAGATGTGGACGCGCGCGCCGGCGTCCCGGGCCAGTATCGCGTCGCGCGCGACGATCGACTCCTCCGCCGAACGCGGCCAGCCGGTCAGCCCGAGGCGGGCGGCCGTGGGTCCCTCGTGTGCCACCGCACCCTTGGTCAGGCGCGGCTCCTCGGCGTGCTGCGCGATCAGCACGCCGAGGCCCGCCGAGTATTCGAGGGCGCGGCGCATCACCAGCGGGTCGTAGACGCACATGCCGTCGTCGGAGAAGATCCGGACTCCGGCCTCGCCCGCGGCCATCTGGCCCATCTCGGTGAGCTGCTCCCCCTTGAGGCCGACGGTGACCGCTCCCACCGGGTGGACATCGCACAGCCCCACGGACCGGCCGATCCGCCACACGGAGTCGGTCACCGTCTGGTTGTCCTGCGGCGGCTGCGTGTTGGCCATGGCGAACACAGCGGTGTATCCGCCTCGCGCCGCGGCTGCCGACCCGGTGGCGACGGTCTCGGTGTCCTCGCGTCCGGGTTCGCGGAGGTGGGTGTGGAGGTCGACGAACCCGGGCAGCAGGACGGCGCCGCCCAGGTCGTGGATCTCCGCGTCACCGGGCAGGTCGGCGCCGGCGTCGGGCCCGATCGCGGCGACGAGCCCGTCCCTGACCAGCACGTCGACGGGGTCGCCCTCCCCGTAGGGCCGGACCCGGCGCAGTAACAGGGTCGGGTGGTGGTGGGCGTTCACTCGGGGTTTCCTTCCGTTCCGACGAGGGTGTGGAGCAGTATCGACATCCGCACGTGGACTCCGTTGGTGACCTGTTGGAGGATCGCCGCGGACGGCGCGTCGGCCGTGTCGAAGCCGATCTCCATCCCCCGGACCATCGGGCCGGGATGGAGGACGACCGCGTTCTCGCGCAACCGGGCCGCGCGGGCGGGTCCCAGGCCGTAGCGCACCGCGTACTCGCGGGCGGACGGGAAGAAGCCGCCGTTCATCCGTTCGGCCTGCACGCGCAGCATCATCACCGCGTCCGCGCCAGGCAGTTCGTCGTCGAGGTCGGTGGACACCCTGACCGGCCAGTGTCCGACGCCCACCGGGAGCAGGGTGGGCGGGGCGACCAGTACGACCTCGGCGCCGAGGGTCGACAACAGCAGCGCATTCGACCGCGCGACCCGGGAGTGCAGGATGTCGCCGACGATCACCACGCGGCGGCCCTCGATCCCCCCCAGACGTTCCCGGATGGTCATCGCGTCGAGCAGAGCCTGGGTCGGGTGCTCGTGCATCCCGTCACCGGCGTTGATGACCGAGGGGCCGGCGCCTCCGGGGGCCACCCACCCGGCGATCTGGAGGGCCGATCCCGAGGCCGGATGGCGGACGATGAGCGCGTCGGCCCCTACGGCGGTCAGCGTCATGGCGGTGTCACGGAGGGATTCGCCCTTCTGCACCGAGGAGGCGCTCGCGGAGACGTTGATCACGTCGGCACTCATCCACTTTCCGGCGGTCTCGAAGGAGACCCGGGTCCGCGTGGAGTTCTCGTAGAAGACGGTCAGCACGGTCTTGCCCCGGAGGGTCGGGAGCTTGCGCACCTCGCGGCCGAGGAGCGCCTCCTTGAGACGGTCCGCCTCGTCGAGGATCGACAGCGCCGCGTCGCGGTCGAGATCGGCGGCGGAGAGGAGATGCTTCACAGGGTGTCCTCCGGAGTCGGCCGACGCAGGACCACAGTGTCGACCCCGTCCGTCTCCACGAGTCGGACGGAGACGCCCTCCTCACGCGAGGTGGGGACGTTCTTGCCCACGTAGTCGGCACGGATCGGCAGTTCTCGGTGCCCGCGGTCGACCAGGACGGCGAGTTGGACGCGCGCGGGCCGCCCGAGGTCCCGGAGCGCGTCGAACGCCGCCCGGATGGTGCGGCCGGAGAACAGGACGTCGTCGACCAGGATCACGGTCGCCCCGTCGACCCCGTCCGGCGGGACCGTGGTGGGGCTCATGGGGCGGTGCGGTCCCCCGGCGAGGTCGTCCCGGTACAGGGTGACGTCCAACGAGCCGGCGTGCACCGCGGCTCCGCTGAACTCGCGGATGCGCTCGGCCAGCCGATGGGCGAGGGGCACCCCGCGGGTCGGGATACCGAGCAGGACGACGGGACCCGAATCCGGGGAGTCCGCGGCCGTGCGTTCGATGATCTGATGGGCCAGTCGGGACACCGTCCTGGCGACGTCGTCAGACGTGAAGAGTGAAACCGAGGTCGACTCCGGACCGTCAGTACTCACCGATCACCACCTCCTTGTCCGCCTCTCTGGACGGCTCGTTAAAGGGATAGCTTTCGGGTTGAACCCTATCAGTCCCCGGCCCCCGGCCCCGGCGGGTCGGGGGTGGGCTCCGACACGTCCGCGGTCGGCGCCGGATCGAGCGAGGACACCGCGCGTTCGGCGGCCCGGATGTGCTCGGCGAGACCGGCGACGCGGTCGAGGACGGCGTTGACGTAGGGAACCGACTTCTCGGCCGACAGGTCCGAGATCAGCAGCACGGACTGGTCGATCACGATCGCCGCGTCCACGTCCTCGGTCCCGAACAGCAGCTCCCACGCTCCCGCCCGCAGCACCGCCCGGTCCACGGCCGGCAGGCGCTCGAGGGTCCAGTCCCGCAGGTGCTCGGAGATCATCGAGTCGATACGGTCCAGCCGCTGCGCCACGCCCGTGACGATCTCCATGGTGTACGACGCCACGTCGTGGAACTCCTGCGACTCCTCGCCCATCCGCCGGCGCTCCTCCGCGAGTGCCACCACATCGGCGTCGCGGAGTTCCGCCTCGAACAGCAGGGCCACCGCTCGCTTGCGCGCACGGAATCTCGATCCCCGGCGCCGGTGATCTGCCTCGTCCGCCATGGTCAGTCGTTCACCCGGCTGAGGTACCGGCCGTCGCGGGTGTCGATGCGGAGCTTGTCGCCCGTGTTGATGAACAGCGGGACGTGGACCTCGGCACCGGTCTCGAGTGTGGCGGGCTTGGTGCCGCCGGTCGACCGGTCACCCTGGAGACCCGGATCGGTGTGCTGGACCACCAGGTCCACCGCGACGGGCATCTCGGCGAACAGCGGCACGCCCTCGTGCATCGAGACCTGGACGCTGGTGTTCTCCAGGAGGAAGCGGGCACCGTCCCCCATCACGGCGGGCGAGACGTTGATCTGCTCGAAGTCCTTCTCGTCCATGAGGACGTAGTCCTCCCCGTCGCGGTACAGGAAGGTCATGTCGCGGCGGTCCACCGTCGCGGTCTCCACCTTGACCCCGGCGTTGTAGGTCTTGTCGACGATCTTGCCGGAAACGACGTTCTTGATCTTCGTGCGGACGAAGGCGGGACCCTTACCCGGCTTGACGTGCTGGAACTCCTGGATCTGCCACAGGTTCCCCTCCTCCTTGAGGACGAGGCCGTTCTTGAAATCGGCGGTGGACGCCATGGTCGGTTCTCCTTCGCGAGTCGTCGGCGGGCGGCAGTGGACCGGCGCCGCGCGGATGTTCTGTGGGACGGCGGCTCAGAGCACGGTCAGCGCCGTCGACGTGGTGGTCAGGGATCTACCGCTCCCGCCGGTGACGGCCACGGTGTCCTCGATTCGGATCCCGCCGAGCCCGGGGAGGTAGATCCCCGGCTCGATGGTGATCACATCGCCGTCGGACAGTGTACTCGCGGACCTGGCGGACACCGCGGGCGCTTCGTGGACATCCAGTCCCACGCCGTGACCCAGCGAATGGCCGAAGTGCTCGCCGAACCCCGCGTCGGAGATGATGCCCCGGCTCACGCCGTCGAGTTCCCCGCAGGCCAGTCCCTCCCGAACCGCGGACACACCGGCGCGCTGCGCGCGACTGACCACCTCGTAGGCGTCGAGGAGCCTGTCCGCGGCGCCCGCGAACGCCACCGTGCGGGTGCAGTCCGAGGCGTAGCCGGAGACGGTCGCACCGAAATCGACGACCACGAGATCGCCGGGGGCGAGCCGCCTGTCCCCCGGGACGTGGTGCGGGAACGCCCCGTTGGGACCCGAGGCGACGATGGTCTCGAACGCGACGCCGTCCGAACCAGCCCGTCGCATGGCGTGTTCGAGGTCCGCTGCGACCTCACGCTCGCTGCGGCCCGGGGCGAGTACGCCGTGGGCGAGCACATGGGTCCAGGCGTCGTCGACGACCCGGCAGGCACGCTCGATGAGACCGATCTCGACACTGTCCTTCGTCCTCCTCACCCGCTCCACCACGCCACTGGTCTCGACGAGCGGCGCGTCCGCGGCTCCGAGGTCGGCGAGCACCCGCCGCAGCGCGCTCGCCGCGGACAGGGTCATCGCGTCCGCCTCGACCGCCAACGGCGCGTCGGCGGGTCCGCGTCGACGTCCGAGAACCCCCGCGACGTACTCGCGCGAGATCACGTGCCCGACATCCGGGGCCTGCTCGACGACCTGGAGTTCGTACCGCGAATCCGTGCACAGGACGGCCTCGCCGTCGTCCTCCACCAGAACGGCCCCCCCGGACCCGCGGAACCCGGTCAGGTAGGCGATGTTCCGGGGGTCGGTCACGAGGAGTGCGGCAGCGCCCGCCTCCGCGGTCGCGGAGGCGACCGCGCGCCGACGGTCCGCCAGCCGGTCACTCACAGCAGCACCCCGCCGCCGCTGGGCTTGTTACCCTCCGAGATCGCGGCGTAGGCCGCGGTCATGAGGGATGGGTCGGGAGCCTCCATCCGTGCCGGACGGGCCAGTCCGTCGAGGACCACCAACCGGAGGAATCCGGAGTGGTTCTTCTTGTCCCCGGACATCAGCTCGAGCAGCCGGGGGAAGGCGTCATCGTGGTATCCGGTGGGCAACCCCAGGGAGGACAGGATCGACGCGTGTCGGTCCGCCGTCGCGTCGTCCAGACGCCCCGCCAGCCGGGCAAGCTCCGCCACGAAGCACATCCCCACGCTCACGGCCGCCCCGTGCCGCCAGCGGTACTGCTCACGGCGCTCGACCGCGTGCCCGAGTGTGTGACCGTAGTTGAGGATCTCCCGGGGACCGGACTCCTTCAGGTCCCGGCCCACCACGTCGGCCTTGACCTGGACACTGCGTCGGATGAGTTCGACGATCGTCTCCCCGGTCGGGTCGAGCGCGGCCTGCGGGTCCGCCTCGATGAGGTCGAGGATCCCCGGGTCCGCGATGAAACCGCACTTGACCACCTCCGCCATGCCCGAGATCAACTCGTTGCGCGGAACCGATTCGAGGGTGGCGGTGTCGACGAAGACGGCGGCCGGTTCGTGGAAGCTCCCCACCAGGTTCTTGCCTGCATCGGTGTTGATCCCGGTCTTGCCCCCCACGGCGGCGTCCACCATGGCGAGCAGCGTGGTGGGGATGTGCACCACGCGCACCCCGCGCATCCAGGTGGCGGCGACGAATCCGGCGAGGTCCGTCGCCGCCCCGCCACCCAGGCTCACCACGGTGTCCTTGCGGCCCAGCCCGATCTTGCCGAGCACGTCCCAGCAGTACCCCGCCACGGCGAGGTCCTTGCCGGCCTCCGCGTCGGGGATCTCGACGCGGTGCGCGTTGACGCCGGCGGCGGCGAGTTGCTCCCGCAGCAACTCGGCGGTCTGCGTCAACGGCGGCTGATGGAATATCGCCAGGTTCCGCGACTCCGAGCACGCCTCGAGGATCTCCGGCAACAGTCCGCGGCCGATCACCACCGGATAGGGGGCGGCGGACCGCACATCCACCACCACGGGCTCGGTGGTGTCTCGGTCTCGGTTCATGAAGGACTCCCGCTCATCGCTCGACTGATCTCACTTCTCGCCGGACTCACGATCGGTCCGCCGCGCTGCGCGCGTGCGGGTCACCGGACTCGAGTCTGTCGACGATCTCCGTCACCACCTTGCCCGAACTCCTGCGCTCGGTGCTCACGGTCGACCACGCGACCTCCCGGTAGAGCGGCGCCCGCTCGGTCAACAACGCCTGGTACCGCGCCGTCACGTCACCGCCGGCGAGGAGTGGGCGACCGGCGCCCCGGGACCTGCGCACCCCCTCGGCCACCCCGATCGTCAGATGGATCACGCGGTGACCGCGGAGCCGGCCGCGGGTGGTCGCCGACAGCACGGCACCGCCCCCCAGCGAGAGGACCCCGCTGAAGGTCTCCAGCGCCTCCCCCACGACCCTCTCCTCGATCGCGCGGAACGCGGGTTCACCCTCCTCCGCGAAGATCTCGGGAATCGACCGCCCCTCGGCCTCCTCGATCATCTGATCGGCATCACGGAACGGAACGTCGAGCCTGCGGGCCAGCTTGCGCCCGATGGTCGTCTTGCCGGCACCCGGCGGACCCACCAGGACGGCGACCGGCCGTGCCGGGTGGTTCATGCCGGATCCGAGTCCCAGTCCAGTCTCGCCGCCACGGCGTCGAGGTACCCTTGCGCGTTGCGCCGGGTCTCCGACACCGAGTCCCCGCCGAACTTCTGCAGGACAGAGCGTGCGAGGACCAGCGCGACCATGGATTCCGCGACCACCCCGGCGGCGGGGACCGCGCAGACATCGGAGCGCTGGTGGATGGCGGTGGCGCCGGATCCGTCCGCCATGTCGACGGTGCTCAGCGCGCGCGGCACCGTGGAGATGGGTTTCATGGCGGCGCGGACCCGCAGGACCTGCCCGTTGGTCATCCCGCCCTCGAGTCCACCCGCGCGGTTGGTACGGCGTTCCACGCCGTCATCGCCCCGCACCATCTCGTCGTGCGCGACGCTGCCCCGGCGACGCGCGGTCTCGAAACCGTCGCCGACCTCGACCCCCTTGATCGCCTGGATCCCCATGAGGGCTCCCGCAAGCTGGGCGTCGAGGCGCTCCTCGCCGGACACGTGCGAACCGAGTCCGATGGGCAGCCCGTGGACGACCACCTCGACCACGCCCCCGAGCGTGTCCCCGGCCTTCTTGGCGGCCTCGATCTCGGCGATCATGGATTCCCCGCTCGCGGTGTCGAAGGCACGCACGGGACTCTCGTCGATGACCGGCAGGTCGGCGAACGTGGGTTCGGGCCCGGTGTAGGGATCGGAGGCGCCGATGGAGATCACGTGCGAGAGGACCTCCACGCCCAGGACCTCACGCAGCACCGCCCGCGCGACCGTCCCCGCCGCGACCCTGGCCGCGGTCTCGCGTGCGCTGGCGCGTTCCAGAACCATGCGGGCGTCGTCGAAGTCGTACTTCACCATCCCGGCGAAGTCGGCGTGGCCCGGGCGAGGTCTGGTGAGGGTGGCCGCGCGGGCCTTGTCCTCGATCGCATCGGGGTCGATGGGATCCGCCGACATGATCGTGTCCCACTTGGGCCACTCGGTGTTCCCGACCTCGATCGCCACGGGCGAGCCCATGGTGCGACCGTGGCGGACGCCGGCCAGCACCCTGACCGCGTCGGCCTCGAACTTCATCCGGGCGCCGCGGCCGTAGCCCAGGCGGCGACGGGCGAGCTGCGCCGCGATCTGGTCGGTCGTCACCTCGACACCCGCGATGACGCCCTCGACGATCGTCACCAGGGCCTGGCCATGCGATTCTCCGGCGGTGGTCCACTTCAGCACGTCGCCGATCATCCCACGTCCGGGTCCCACCCGGCACATCAGGCCCGCCGGGCCGCCGGCGTCCGGGTGCGCGAGGCGACCGAGGCCCGGTGCGGGGTGGTACCGGTGAGTCGCCGGAACGCGTGGATGAAGCTCGACGCCTCGGCATATCCCAACCGGATGGCGACGTCCTCGACGGACAGCAGACCGGTAGCCAACATGCGGTCTGCCAACTCGACCCGGACGTCGTCCAGCAGGCGTTGGTAGGAGGTGCCCTCCTCCGCCAGACGCCTCCGCAACGTCCGTGGACTCACCCCCAGTTCGGCGGCCACCGACGACATGGGTGCCCCCTGGGAGAGACGTCCGGTGATGGCGACGCGGACCCGGCTGCTCACCGGCCCGCGGTTTCGTCGGGTGGCGGCGAGGTCTCTGCAGAGCGCCTCCGCCACCGCCACCGTGGCGGTACTGCCCTGGGGGAGCGGACTGTCGAGGTGGGCGGCGTCGAATACGGCCGTGACCCCGACCCCGCCCTCGGACGACGACGCCACCGGCCCCAGTCGTTCACCGTAGGCCTCGAGGGTGGGCGCGGATCGGCCACCGCGGAACACGACCTCGGTGAAAGGCAGGCCGCCGGGGACGAGGTCGCCGAGAACGGAGTGGATCGCGAAGAGATCCCTGTCCACCAGGAACTCGCGGACGTCCCCCGGAAGGGTCGCGCCCCCCAGGCGGGCCTCGATCCGGTCCCCGGTCGTCTCCACCGCGATCGTGCTGAAGATGTAGCTCAGGTCGATGAAGCGCAGTGTCGTGGCGATCACCTCGCGGAGTGTGGGGCTGGACAGCAGGGCGTATCCGAGGATCCCGAAGGTCGTCAACCGGTAGGCGGACCCGACCTCGGCGGCGAGCGCGGGACGGTGTCCCGCGGCCGTCCGGAGGTTGCGGATCGCGGCCAGCTCGCTCTGCGGCGCCACCAGCAGGTCGGGGTTCGCCAGGTCAGTGGGGCTCAGCCCGACCCCGCGCAGGATCGCCCCCGCCTCGATGCCGAGAGCGCCGCCCGCCTCGACGAGTACACCGATACCGGTGGCCGATCGGGGAAAGTCCCAGTGCGGCACGGCGGGATCCTCCCAGGAGTTCATGGCCGGAATTATGGATTATCAGGCCGGGAAAGTCTGTGGCCACGCCGGGCCGGCGTCATACGGTCTCATCATGACTCCTTCCCCCTCCCCCACGCAGACCACGCGACGGCGACCCCGGGTCCTCATCATCGGCGCGGGATTCGGCGGCCTGGGTGTCGCCTACGAACTCACCCGTGGCGACCTCGCCGACGTGACGATCCTCGAGAAGGCCGACGACGTGGGCGGGGTGTGGAGGGACAACACCTACCCGGGAGCGGCGTGTGACGTGCCGTCGAACCTCTACTCGTACTCGTTCCACCGCAAGACGGACTGGGGCCGTCGCTACGCGGAGCAACCCGACATCCTCTCCTACATCCGTGAGACCGCAGACCGGTTCGGTCTCCGTGACAAGGTGCGCACGGGGACCGAGGTGACCTCGGCGACCTTCGACGAGGACACCGCCACGTGGACGGTCCTCACCGACTCCGGCGACACCTTCGAGGCCGACGTCCTGGTTCCGGCCGTCGGCCAGCTGTCCCGGCCGGCCTACCCGGACATCCCGGGGCTCCAGACGTTCGCGGGGCCGTCATTCCACTCCGCTCGGTGGCGTCACGACGTCGACCTCACCGGCAAGCGGATCGCCGTTCTCGGGACCGGGGCCTCGGCGATCCAGTTCGTCCCCCGCATCCGCGAGGCCGCCTCCCATGTGACGGTCTTCCAGCGCTCGGCGCCGTGGGTGGTGCCCAAGCCGGACCGGGCCTACACCGACACCCACCGTGCCGCCTTCGCCCGGGTTCCCGGCCTGATCCCCGCGATGCGCGGTGCCATCTGGGAGACCACCGAGGCGATCGGCCTGGCCCTGACCTCCGCGCGGCCGCTGGCCCGGATCCTGAGCGGGCTGGCCAGAGCCAATCTCAGGCTGACCGTCAGGGATCCCGCGTTGCGAGCCGCGCTCACCCCGACCGAGCCGATCGGGTGTAAGCGGATGCTGTTCAGCAACGGGTGGTACCCCGCGCTCGCCCAGCCGGACGTCGACGTGGTGACCGACGGCATCGCCGAGGTCGTGCCCGACGGCATCGTCACCGTGGACGGACAGCTGCACCCCGCCGACGTCATCATCTACGGCACCGGTTTCAAGGCCACCGAGTTCCTGGCACCCATGACCGTGCGAGGGCGCGGGGGACGGGACCTGCACGAGCAGTGGCGTGAGGGCGCCCGCGCCTACCTCGGGATGGCCGTGCAGGGTTTTCCCAACATGTTCCTCGTCTACGGCCCCAACACCAATCTCGGGAGCAGTTCGATCATCCTCATGATGGAGCAGCAGGCCCGCTACATCCGCCAGATCGTCGAGGGACTGGCCGAGGCGGATCGGCCGGCGGCCCTCGAGGTCCGCCCGGAGGTCGACGACGCCTACGACGCCGAGATCATGCGGCGTCTCGACGACTCCGTCTGGAGCGGATGCGACTCCTGGTACCGGGTCGGCTCGGGACGGGTCACCACCAACTGGCCCGGACTGGTCCACGAGTACCAGCGGCGGACCCGGACCGCGGACACGTCCGACTACGAGACCGTGACGGCACGTCGCCCGGACGTGGCGACGACGGCCGGTTAGGGCACCGCGCGACGGGGGCGCCGCCGCCGTCAGCGACCGAGCGCGTCCGCGAGAGCCGCGGCCATGGCCTGGCGGGGTGCGGGCCGCCCGGTGAACAGTTCCACCTGGCCGAAGGCCTGGTGGAGGAGCATGACGTCGCCGCCGACCACAGGGATCCCGGCGGACAGCGCGGCGGAGGCGGCCGCGGTGGGCCAGGGGTCGTACAGGACGTCGAACAGGCGGTTGGCGTGTGCCACCAGGTGGGTGAGCTCACCGACCCCCGGTTCGGGAACGGTGTTGACGAGGACATCCGACCTCGACACCTCGTCCGGCAGGGTCGCATCGGACAGCAGTACGGTGTGGATCTCCAGGCCCAGCGCTCGGCCGCAGTCGGCGGCGGGCGCGGCGTTGTCGCGGCGCGAGGCCAGCACCACGCGGGCCGCTCCGGCCGCCGCGAGCCCGGCCAACACCGGGCGGGCGGTCCCGCCGACGCCCAGGACGACCGCCGTCGGTTCGGGGGGCAGCTCGTCGAACCCGGCGAGTGCCCCGGTCACCCCGTCGACGTCCGTGCAGTCGGCGAACCAGCCGGTCTCCCGCCGGACGAGGGTGTTGGCGCTACCGACGATCCGGGCGCGCTCGCTGACCTCGGTCGCGTACACGAGGGCGGCGAACTTGTTCGGCATCGTCACCGAATACCCCACACGATGGTCGGGAGACGAGTCGACCACGGCGGGCAGTTGCGCCTCCGTGCACTCGATCCGCTCGTAGGTCCACCCGTCGAGGCCGAGCGCCCGGTACGCGGCACCGTGCAGGACCGGGGACAGGGAGTGGTCCACAGGGTGGCCGAGTACCGCGGCCGACCGGGGCGAGCGGTCCGCGGCGCTATCGCCCACTGGACAGGACCCCGTTCGCGATCGCCTCGCTCTGGTATCGCTCGTGCTCCGGGTACTCGTCGGCGAATCGGGTGGTCCCCTGCATGTCGACCGTGACGAAGTACTTCCACTGTCCTTCCGCGGGGTTCTCCATCGCCCGGAGCGCGTCGAGGCCGGGAGACCCGATCGGACCGTAGGGCAACCCGTCCATGGCGTAGGTGTTCCACGGCGTGACCGCGGCCCGATCGGCGTCGGTCGTCGCGATCTCCTGGTCGGCGAGGGCGTAGTTGACCGTCGAGTCGAACTGCAGGCGCATCGGCTCGTCGAGTCGGTTGAGGATCACCCGGGCGATCTTGTCGAAATCCTCGAGTGTCCCCTCCTTCTCCACCAGGGACGCCGCCGTGACCACCTGATAAGGGGTCAACCCGATCCTCTCGGCGGAGGGGACGAGGCCGGTGGCGTCGTACGCCTCGGTCGACGAGTCGATCAACTGGCGGAGGATCTCCACGGGCTCCGACTGCGGGTTGATGTTGTGAACGCCGGGCGCGATCAGCCCCTCGAGTCGACGCACCGGGTCCGGGGCGCCGCGGACCTCGTTGATGGCCCAGTCGGGCACCCCGAGTTCAACGGGGTCGGCCTGGACGGCGGCGTCGACGATCTCCTGGGGAAGCCGGCACATCGGTGGGGCGTCCGGCTGGTCGAGGTCCCGCAGACAGGTCGCGTCGGCGATGAGGGTGTAGATGCCCTTCTCGGTGCCGCCGCCGACCACGACCGTGTCGAGCAGCCGTCCACCGGGATTGACGTCCATGTAGCCGACTCTGCTGCGGGGATCGGACAGGGCCTCGACCGCCGACGCGGCACTCATCTCCTGGCGGACCTGGTAATAACCCGGTTGGATGCCCTCGACCGACGTCCCGGAAGCTGCGCCCGTGAAGGCCCGGGTGCTGGCCACGGTGCCGATGTCATACAGGCGATCCCCGACCACTCCCAGGGTGTCACCCGGTTCGACGTGCAACAGGGCGGTACCGGAACCCCCGCCCTCGAAATCCGGCGCGGCCGAGATCTCGCTGTTCGTCGCCCGGTACACCATCGCGGCGAAGGCCAGGACCACCCCGACCACGGCCGCGAGGAGTATGAACCGGATGGTGCCACTCGTTCGTGAGCGTCCTCGTGCCGCAGACATCGTGCTCCTTATCCGGTGGTTCAGGGAGCTGCCCGCCGGACAGCATCGTGCGTCGTGTCAGTTTATCCAGCCGGGTGGGTCGGGACGCCCGTCATCGGCGGGCGCGCCGTGAGTCGAGCCATGCCTGGAGCAGCACCACCGCGGCGGCCTGGTCGATCACGCCACGCTGCTGTCGGGTGTTCCTGCCCGCTCCGTGCAGGGCGGCCCCGGCCGTCACGGTGGTGAGTCGTTCGTCCACCGTCTCGACGTCGAGACCCGGCGAGGCGGCGGACAGCGCCGTGACGAACGATCGCGCCATCGCCGTCGAGGCGGTGTCCCGTCCCTTCAACGAGGTGGGCAGTCCGACGATCACGCCGACCGCGTCGTGCTCCTCGACAAGCTCAGCCAGGCGCCTCACCTCCGCCGTCCAGTCGGGGTCACCACTGGCGACCCGAATCGTCTCGACAGGAGTGGCCAGAATCCCGTCGGGATCGCACGAGGCGACACCGATCCGTGCCGTCCCCACGTCCAGCCCGATCCGACGTCCACGGGTCCATCCGGAGGAACCGGTGTCGGATGCCGTCACCCGGCGTCCCTGACGGCGGAGCGCAGGGCGGACACGGCCGCATCGATGCCGGACGGGTCGGTGCCGGCGCCCTGTGCCATGTCGGCCTTGCCACCACCCCGCGCCCCGAGCGTCGGTGCGATGGCCTTGACCAGATCTCCCGCGCGCAGACCGCGCTCCTGGGCGGCCGGGCTCACCGCGATGACGAACGGGACCTTGTCGGAACCCGCGGCGGTGAGGAAGATGACGCCGGCGTCCCCGCCGAGACGGCCCCTGAGGTCCGATGCGAGTGTCCGCAGGTCGCCCGCCGATCCTCCCGGGTCGTCGTGTGTCAGCAGCCGGATCCCGTCGAGGTCCTCGGCCGCCGACAGCAGGTCCCCGGCCCGAGAGGCGAGCTGGGCGGCACGCATCGATTCGAGGGCCTTCTCCGCCTCCCGCAACTTCGCGGTCAGCGCGGCCACCCGGTCGGGCAGCTCCTCGGCCGGTGCCTTGAGCGAGGTGGCCAGGCCCGACACGAGCGCACGTTCCCGGGCCTGATGTCGGTAGGCGTCCATGCCGACGTACGCCTCCACCCGCCGGATACCGGAGCCGACGGAGGCCTCGCCCAGCAGACTCACCGGGCCGATCTGCGCGGAACTGGCGACGTGGGTTCCGCCGCACAGTTCCATCGAGAACGGACCGCCGATCTCCACCACCCGGACCAGCGACCCGTAGTTCTCGCCGAACAGTGCCATGGCGCCCATCCGGCGGGCGTCGTCGAGGCTGGTCTCGATCGTGTTCACGCGATAGTCGGCGTCGACGGCGGCGTTGGTGATCTCCTCCACCTGGGCCAGGACGTCCGCCGGGATGGAACCCGACCAGTTGAAGTCGAACCGCATGTACCCCGGTTTGTTGAGCGAGCCCGCCTGGACGGCTTCCGGTCCGAGGATCTGCCGCAGCGCGGCGTGGACGAGGTGGGTGGCCGAGTGGCCCTGTGTGGCCCCCTTGCGCCACTCCGGGTCGACGGCCGCGGTGACGAGCTGGCCGGCCTCGACCTCGCCTCCCGTGAGGACGCCCTTGTGGATCCACAGCTTCTTGCCGATCTTCTGGACGTCGTCGACCTGCATCTGGAAACCGGCCGTGGAGATCATGCCGCGGTCCCCGAGCTGGCCACCGGACTCGGCGTAGAACGGGGTGCGATCGAGGACGAACTCGACCCTGTCACCCTCCCTGGCCACGGGGACGGATTCGCCGCCGGACACGATGCCCAGGAGTGTGGACTCGTCGGTGAGTTCGGTGAATCCGGTGAAGACGGTCTCGCCCGCGTCGAGGAAGTCGCGGTACACCGACAGGTCGGCGTGGGCGTGCTTCTTGGACCGCGAGTCCGCCTTGGCCCTCGCCCGCTGCTCGGACATCAGGGACCGGAAGCCCGCCTCGTCGACCTGGAGTCCGGCCTCGGCCGCCATCTCCAGCGTGAGGTCGATGGGGAACCCGTGCGTGTCGTGCAGCGCGAAGGCCTGGCGTCCCGACAGGGTCGCCGCCCCCGACTTCCTGGCGTCCTGCGCGGCGCGTTCGAACAGCTGGGTGCCGGACTCGAGGGTCTTGAGGAAGGCGATCTCCTCGGCCACGGCGATGCGTTCGATGCGCTCGTACCCGGCGACGGTCTCGGGGAACGACGGGCCGATCGCCTCCTTGACTGTGGTCATCAACTCGGCCATCGTGTCCCCGCCCGCCCCGAGCAGCCGGACCGAGCGGACGATTCGCCGCAGGAGGCGGCGCAGGATGTACCCGCGGCCCTCGTTGCCGGGGGTCACACCGTCGGCGATCAGCATGTACGCCGTGCGCGCGTGATCCGCGATCACCCGGAAACGTACGTCGGAGGCGCTGTCCGCCCCGTAGGTGCTGCCGGAGAGACGCTCGGCGGTGTCGATCACCGGGCGGAGCAGGTCGGTCTCGTAGACGTTCTCGACACCCTGGAGCAGGAACGCGACCCGCTCTATCCCCATCCCGGTGTCGATGTTCTGCTTGGGCAGCGGGCCCAGGATCTCGAACGCGTCCTTGCCGGTGCCCTCGCCGCGCTCGTTCTGCATGAACACGAGGTTCCAGATCTCGATGTAGCGGTCCTCATCCGCCTCCGGACCGCCCTCCGCCCCGTAGGCCGGGCCGCGGTCGTAGAAGATCTCCGAGCACGGCCCGCACGGTCCGGGAACACCCATGGACCAGTAGTTGTCCGCCATCCCGCGACGTTGGATGCGGCCCTCCGGGACGCCGACCACGTCACGCCAGATGCCATACGCCTCGTCATCGTCGAGATAGACGGTGACCCACAGCAGCCCGGGGTCGATACCGAACCCGCCGTCATCGACGGACGAGGTGAGCAGTGACCACGCGTGCCGGATCGCCCCCTCCTTGAAGTAGTCACCGAAGGAGAAGTTGCCGGCCATCTGGAAGAAGGTGTTGTGGCGTGTGGTGATGCCCACCTCCTCGATGTCGAGGGTGCGCACACACTTCTGGATGGAGGTCGCGGTGGCGTGCTCCGGGGTCTCCTGGCCCAGGAAGTAGGGCTTGAACGGGACCATGCCCGCATTGACGAACAACAGGTTCGGATCGTCCAGTACCAGTGATGCGCTGGGGACCTCGGCGTGTCCGGCCCTGACGAAGTGGTCGAGGAATCGGCGCCGGATCTCATGGGTCTGCACAGGGGGCCTCACTGGGGTCTTGAGGAGGTGGTCGGACGACTGCTCAGCCTACCGGCGGCACTCCGGCGTCGAGGAACGGACCGGAAGAGCCTTCGAACGCCCTCGGCACGGACCCCGCCTGCGGGGACCGTGCCGAGGGGACTGCCGGCGATCCGGCCGGCGATCTGACGACGCGCGAGTAGCCGTATCAGCGCGGCATCGGGGGCAGGATGATGCCGAAGTTGGCGGCGGTGATGAACGCCTCCTGGGGAAGCAGACCGAGGCTGTGCGCGCCGGTCCCCCACACGCCCACCGAGGTGGCCACACCGACCAGGGTCGAGAAGATGCTCGCGATTCCGCTCATGATTCCTCCGAAAAGTGCTCGACGACTTGAATGTTGCGCCCGTTCAGACAGGCCTCATGAGTTTCACATATTTCGACCCGGGCAGCTAGGTGGATCCGCGGACGATGCCCCGCAGTCGGGTCAGTCTCGTGCGCAGGTCACGTTCGTAACCGTGTCCGGTGGGCGAGTAGTAGTCCCGACCCACGAGCTCGTCGGGAGGGTACTGCTGCGCCACCACCCCCGCCGGCGACTGGTGCGCGTAGCGATATCCGACGCCGTTGCCCAGCCCCTTCGCCCCGGCGTAGTGACCGTCCCGGAGGTGACGCGGGACCTCCCCGACGCCACCGGCGCGCACGTCGGCCATCGCGGCGTCGATCGCGGAGATGACGGCGTTGGACTTGGGCGCCGTCGCCAGGTGGATGGTGGCCTGGGCCAGGGCGAGGCGGCATTCCGGCAGCCCCACCTTCTGCACGACGTCCGACGCGGCAGAGGCGGCGAGCAGTGCGGTGGGGTCGGCCATGCCGATGTCCTCACTCGCGTGCACCATCAGTCGCCGCGCGATGAATCGCGGATCCTCCCCCGCGACCAGCATCCGCGCGAGGTAGTGCAGGGCCGCGTCGGCGTCCGATCCGCGGATCGACTTGATGAACGCGCTCGTGACGTCGTAGTGCTGGTCACCGTCACGGTCGTAGCGCACCGGTGCCGCGTCCAGGCTGAGTTCGACCGTCTCCGGGGTCACCACCGCGTCCTCGGCGGCCCCCGCGGCGGCCTCGAGGATGGTCAGGCTGCGCCGGGCGTCGCCGCCGGAGAGCCGGACGATGTCCTCCACGGCGGCGTCGGTCACCTCGAGCGCACCCCCGTAGCCCCGCTCGTCCGCGACGGCCCGCCGGATCACCGTCGCCACCCCCGCCGCGTCCAACCCCTGCAGCTCGGCGATGAGCGAGCGGCTCAGCAGCGGGGCTATCACCGAGAAGTGCGGGTTCTCCGTGGTGGCGGCCACCAGGAGCACGATCCCGTTCTCGACCGCGGCCAGCAGCGCGTCCTGCTGGCTCTTCGAGAAACGGTGCACCTCGTCGATGAACAGCACCGTCCGGCGGCCGTGGAGTTGACGCGTCCGGGCGTCCTCGATCACCGCGCGGACGTCCTTGACCCCGGCGCTCAGGGCGGAGAGCGCCACGAAGTGCCGTCCGGACGTGCTGGCCACCAGATTGGCCAATGTCGTCTTGCCCGTCCCCGGCGGCCCGTAGAGGATCACCGAGGACCCTCCCCGGCCCTCGACCAACCGCCGCAACGGAGAGTTGGGTCGCAGGAGGTGCTCCTGTCCCACCACCTCGTCCAGCGTCCGTGGCCTCATCCGGACCGCCAGCGGAGACCCCGGGTCGACCCGCGGGACAGACCCCTCCCGCGGACCCGGTCGCGCATCCCCGGCCGCGAACAACCCTGCGTCTTCGCTCACGCGACCCAGGCTACCGACGGACCCCGACACCGCTTGGATGGTGAACATCAGGAGACGAACAGACCGTCCGGGTGGTCCGGCCCGTCGCGATGGGGTTGAGTGGAACCCGCGTGTGCCCCGTCACCACGGGGTAGACCTTGAGTCCGTACCCCTCCCGTCCAGCCCGCCCCCGAGGAGCCCCGCCCGATGAGCCGCCATCACGACGCCTGCCACGGACCCACCCTCACCCGCCGGGAGGCGCTGGCCGGGGCCGGTGTGGTCGTCGCCGCGGGCACGGTCGGGGTCACCATGCTCGCCGAGCCGGCCCCGGTCTGGGCCACGCCGACGCGGCCGGTCGCCGACGACCTCGACGTCTACGTCCTGGTCACCGACGGGATGCGACCGGACGAACTCAACCCGGCCCAGGCCCCCACCCTGCACCGGTGGGCCTCCGACGGGACCAGGTTCACCGACGCGACGTCGGTCATGATCGCCGAGACGCTCCCGAACCACGCGGCGATGGTGACCGGAGTCCTGCCCGAGCGGAACGGGGTCCCGGCCAACTCGGTCTGGGACCACGCGACCGGCACCGACAGGACACTCGACCGGCCGGATGACCTCCGCGCACCGACGGTGCTCGACCGGATCCGGACCGAGGCGGGCCTGACCACCGCGAGCGTGTTGAGCAAGGACTACCTCCACGGCCTGTTCGGCGGACGCGCGAGCGTGCAGTGGGCACCGTTCCCCCTCGTTCCGGTCACCGACCACTCCCTCGACTGGTTCACCGTCGAGGCACTCAAGCAGACCGTCACCGACCACGCCCCGAGGATGACCTTCGTCAACCTGGGTGACATGGACCGATTCGGACACATGGACCTCTCGGGAACCTCGCTGCGACTGGCGCGCAACCAGGCGGTGTACAACTCCGACCACAAACTCTGGGAGTTCGAACAGTTCCTCCGCTCGACCGGCCGGTGGGAGCGCTCGGTGGTCATCGTCCTGGCCGATCACGGGATGGACTGGTCGGAGCCGCTCAGTCTGATCAGCGCCGCCGGGGCGATCGAGGCCGACGCGGCGATCCGCGGGCGGTTCGGCATCGCCCAGAACGGCGGGGCCGACACGTTCGCCTATGTCGGTCCGGCGAGCGAGCGCGACGCCTCGCTCCGGCGGCTGCGCGAGGTCGTCGGCGCGCTCCCCGGGGTGAACCGGCTCTACGATCCCGCCGAACTCTCCCTCGGGGACCGAGGCGGGGACCTGGTGGCCACGTGCCACCCCGGTTGGCGGTTCTCCGACCCCACACCGTTCTCCAACCCGATTCCCGGGAACCACGGGCACGAGGTCACCCTGGGGATCCCGTTCTTCATCGGTGGCGGGCACCGCATCGTGCGTCGGGGCGGCACCGTCGACCGCCCGGTCCGCACCCTCGACGTGGCGCCGACGGTCGCCCGGTTGTTCGGGCTCGACCACTCCGGGATGGACGGCCGCCCGGCGCTCGAGGCGTTCCACCTCTGACCGCCGGGCCGCCGGGGACCGACTACCCGGCTGACGCACGCTCCGCCTGGGTCCCCTGACCGCGGGTCACGGGCGCGGCGTCGATTCCCGACTCCTTGCGCTGCTGCGGAGTGATGGGAGCGGGGGCGTCGGTGAGCGGGTCGACACCGCCGCCGGACTTGGGGAAGGCGATGACGTCGCGGATGGACTCGGTCCGGGCCAGCAACGCACAGATGCGGTCCCAGCCGAACGCGATTCCGCCGTGCGGCGGCGCGCCGTAGGAGAAGGCGTCGAGCAGGAAGCCGAACTTCTCCTGCGCCTCCTCGGCGGAGATGCCCATCACGCCGAACACCCGCTCCTGGATGTCCTTGCGGTGGATGCGGATGGAGCCGCCCCCGATCTCGTTGCCGTTGCACACGATGTCGTAGGCGTAGGCCAGGGCCGAGCCCGGGTCGGTGTCGAAGGTGTCCAGGTGCTCCGGCTTGGGAGAGGTGAACGCGTGGTGCACGGCCGTCCACGCGCCCGAGCCCACCGCCACGTCGCCGGCGGCCGTCGCGTCGTCGGCCGGCTCGAACATGGGCGCGTCGACCACCCACGTGAACGCCCAGGCCTCGGGGTCGATCAGTCCGAGCTTGTCCGCGATCTCGCCACGGGCCGCGCCGAGGAGCGCACGTGTGGACTTGACGGCCCCGGCACCGAAGAAAATGCAGTCCCCGGGCTCCGCGCCGACGTGGGCGGCGATGCCCGCCCGCTCGGCGTCCGACAGGTTCTTGGCGACAGGACCGCCCAGCTCGCCGTCCTCACCGACCAGGATGTAGGCCAGCCCCTTGGCTCCGCGCTGCTTGGCCCATTCCTGCCAGGCGTCGAGCTGACGTCGCGGCTGCGACGCGCCGCCCTTCATGACCACCGCGCCGACGTAGGGGGCCTTGAACACGCGGAACGGCGTGTCGGCGAAGAACTCGGTGCACTCGACCAGTTCGATGTCGAAGCGCAGGTCGGGCTTGTCGGAGCCGTACCGACGCATCGCCTCGGCATAGGTCATCCGCGGGATGGGGGCCTGGATCTCGTAGCCCGCCGTCGCCCACACCTCGGTGAGGATCTCCTCCGCGACCGCGATCACGTCGTCCTGGTCGACGAAGCTCATCTCCACGTCCAGCTGGGTGAACTCCGGCTGCCGGTCGGCCCGGAAGTCCTCGTCCCGGTAGCAGCGGGCGATCTGGTAGTACTTCTCCATCCCGGCAACCATGAGGAGCTGCTTGAACAGCTGCGGCGACTGCGGGAGGGCGTAGAAGGTGCCGGGCTGCAGACGTGCGGGGACGAGGAAGTCGCGCGCGCCCTCGGGGTGGAGCGGGTGAGGGTGGGGGTCTCGATCTCGACGAAGTCGTGGCGTGCCATGACGCTCCGCGCGGCGGAGTTGACCTTCGACCGCAGTCGCAGTGCGGCACCCGGACCCTCACGGCGGAGATCGAGATAGCGGTGACGGAGGCGTGCCTCCTCTCCCACCTCGTCGTCGAGCTGGAACGGCAGCGCCGCGGACTCGCCGAGCACCTCGAACGAGACCACGTCGACCTCGATCTCACCGGACGCGAGGGCAGGGTTCTCCGACCCCTCCGGGCGGCGGTCCACGACGCCGGTGACGGCGACGCAGAACTCGTTCCGGAGACGGTGCGCGCGCTCCGCGATCTCCTCGGAGCGGAACACCACCTGACACACGCCTGTGGAGTCACGGAGATCGACGAAGATCACCCCGCCGTGATCCCGGCGGCGCGCCACCCAGCCGGCCAGGGTGACGGTGTCCCCGGCGTCGGCGGCTCGGAGCTGGCCGGCGGAATGGGTGCGCAGCACGGGGTGGTCCTCTCGTCGGGAATGCTGGATGGTCGGCGAACGGCGACGGGACCCGCCGCGGTTCGTGCGGTCGGACCCGGGTTCGGACGACGCACAGTCTACGTCCACCCCCGGTGTCCCCGGCGTCGGCTGCGGCCGACGCCCGGCGCGGACGGTCCCGCCGGATCGATCCGGTCGTGCGGCACCTCCGGTCCGCGGGTGTCGCGATCCCCGTCGGCGCTCAGCGGGCGACGAGCCCCGTGACGTGGTCGACCACCGAGTCCAGCGGGACCGCGTTCTGCTCGCCCGTCGCCATCGTCTTGACCACCACGGTGCCCGAGGCCAACTCGTTCTCACCCACCACGAGGGTGACCGCGGCCCCTGACCTGTCGGCGGCCTTGAACGCCCCCTTCATGCCGCGGTCGCCGTAGGCCATGTCGGCGCGCAGACCCGCCTGACGGAACCCGGCCAGGACGGGCACCATCGCGGCCCTGGCCGGAGCGCCGAGCGCCACGCCGTACACGTCCACCCGGCCGCCGACGGTGGGGTCGATACTCTCCGCCTGCAGCGCCAGCATCGTGCGGTCCACGCCGATGCCGAATCCGATGCCCGACAGGTCCTGCCCCCGAGCTGTTCCATCAGTCCGTCGTAGCGCCCGCCGCCCCCGATCCCGGACTGGGCGCCGAGTCCGTCGTGGACGAACTCGAACGTGGTCTTGGTGTAGTAGTCCAGGCCGCGGACCATCCGGGGATTGACCTCATAGGCAACGCCGAGTGCGTCGAGGTGCGACCGGACCTCCGCGAAGTGGGCGGCGCTCTGGTCCGAGAGGTGGTCGATCATCAGCGGGGCGTCCGCGAGCTGGGCACGGACCGCCGGGCGCTTGTCGTCGAGCACGCGCAGCGGGTTGATCCGGGCGCGCTCCCGGGTGGCCTCGTCGAGATCCAACCCGGCGAGAAAGGCCTGCAGCCGCTCCCGGTACCCGGGGCGGCAGGTCTCGTCCCCGAGCGAGGTGAGCTCCAGTCGGAACCCGGTCAACCCGAGGGAGCGGAACGCCTCGTCGGCCACCGCGATCACCTCGGCGTCGAGGGCGGGGTCGTCGATCCCGATCGCCTCGATGCCGACCTGCTGCAGCTGGCGGTACCGCCCGGCCTGGGGACGTTCGTAGCGGAAGAACGGGCCGGCGTAACAGAGCTTGACGGGAAGCTGCCCGCGATCCAGGCCGTTCTCGATGACCGCACGCATGACCCCGGCCGTCCCCTCGGGCCGGAGGGTGACGCTCCGGCCACCGCGATCGGAGAACGTGTACATCTCCTTGGAGACGACATCGGTGGACTCACCCACGCCGCGGGCGAACAGCGCGGTGTCCTCGAAGATCGGCAGCTCGATGTGCCCGTACCCCGCCCGCCGGGCGGCCGAGGTGATCGCCTCCCGGACCGCGACGAACCCGGCCGAGGTCGGGGGGACGTAGTCCGGCACCCCCTTCGGTGCCTTGAGCGCGGTCTTCTTCTGAGTGCCGGTCACGTGTGGTGGATCCTTGCGTGTAGTCGGTGGGTGGATCGGGGGGCGGGGGTCTAGAGGTCGCGTAAGAACGGGTTGGACCGCCGTTCCCGGCCGACGGTGGTCGAGGGGCCGTGGCCGGGCAGCACGACCGCGTCGTCGTCCAGTGTGAGGAACTTCTTGGCGATCGACTGCATCAGCACATCGGTGTCGCCCGCGGGAAGATCGGTGCGACCCACCCCGTCCTGGAACAGCACGTCGCCGCCGAGCACGATGGTCCGCCGCCCCTCCTCTGTGTCGGCCACGATCCGGAAGGACACCGACCCGGGGCTGTGTCCGGGTACGTGGTCCACGTCGAAGGTCATCGACCCGAATCGCAGGGTGTCGCCGTCGAACACCTCCACGACCTCCGCCGGCTCGGTGAAGGTGACGCCCTTGAGCATGGCGGACAGGTCGAGCGAGAGCCCCTTGCCCGGATCGGAGAGCATCACGCGGTCCTCTGGGTGGATGTACGCCGGCACACCGTAATGATCGGCGACCTGCCGGGCGTTCCAGATGTGGTCCAGGTGACCGTGGGTGAGCAGTACCGCCCGTGGCCGCAGCCCCGCCTCGGACACCTGGCGGCGCACCTGGTCCTCGGCGTCCTGGCCCGGGTCGACGATGACGCAGTCCCCTGCGGCGTCGGACACGATGTAGCAGTTGGTCTGGAACATCCCTGCCGGGAATCCGATGATCTGCACGTCCCGCGCTCCCTTCCTCGATGGCCCGAGGGCTCCGTCGCAGGGCCCCGGGCCGACTGGGCCGCACACCGGAGTGGTGTGCAACCGTCTCGCCCCGACCTGGTAGACAAGACCCCTGGGCTGGAGCGCTGTGGTCTGCTCGCTTCGGCCCCACCGCGGCTCCAGCCGACTGTTCCAGCCTAGTCCAGGTACCCAGGAGGGTCAGTGTCCACCAACCAGGAACGCCGAGCCGAGGCGCGCCAGCGCCTGCGCGAGCAGATGGAGGCGCAGGCCCGTCGCGAGAAGCAACTCAAGATCGTGGCGGCCTCGGTCGTCGTCGCGGTCCTGCTGGGGATCGTCGGGGTGGTCGCCTGGATCAATTACGACCGCAAGCGCGCGGAGGAGTACGCGGCCAACTGGCTGACCTGCGAGTACCCCGCTGACACCGAGACCCCCCAACCGCTCGACCCCGCGGAGTTCGAGGACCAGGGCGACGAGGTGGTGGCCGAGGTGGAGGAGTTCAACGCGCAGGTCGAGACCGTCAACGAGAACAGGCGCGAGGCCGAGCCGCCGTCGGGTGACCAGGCCCGCCGGGGAACCGCGGAACTGACCATCACCACCGACCGCGGCCAGATCCCCCTCACGCTCGATCGTTCCGGCGCGCCCTGCAACGTCGCGAGCTTCGTCCACCTGGCCGAGCAGCGGTACTTCGACGACACCGAGTGCCACCGTCTGACCGTGGCGGAGGAGACCACCGGCCCGGAGGAGGTTCCCGGACTGTCGGTACTGCAGTGCGGCGACCCGACGGGGACCGGGCTGTCCGGGCCCGGGTACTCCGTGGTGGACGAGCCGCCCGCGCCCGACACCCTCGAACTCGCGGCCGACGGGTCGGGTGCCGCCATCTACCCCCGCGGAACCGTCGCCATGGCCAAGTCGCAGGCGCCCGACAGTGCCGGGAGCCAGTTCTTCCTGGTGTACGAGGACTCGGCGCTCCCGCCGGAGTACACCGTCATGGGAACGGTCGGTGAACCGGGGCTGGAGGTGCTCGACGACATCGCCGAGACCGGCGTGAAGAGCGACGATCCGACGGACCGCGACAACCAGGTGCCGCGGCGTCCCGTCACCATCGAGTCCGTGGTCGTCGACGCCCAGTCAGGACTCCCCGACAGGTGAGTCGGGGGCCGGCCCGCCCGCCGAGGCGCGGTCGGCGGCCGGACCGACCGGGCTCCCGGCTCAGTTCGACGTCATCCGGTTGACGTCGAAGACCCCCTCGACGCCCCGGACCGTCTGCAGGACGTGTCCGAGGTGTTTGGGATCGGCCATCTCGAAGGTGAACCGCGAGATCGCCACCCGGTCGTCGCCGGCCGTCTGGACGGACGCGGACAGGATGTTGACCTTCTCGTCCGCCAGCACCTTGGTCACGTCCGACAGCAGCCTGTGTCTGTCGAGCGCCTCCACCTGGATCGCCACCAGGAACACCGCCCCGGGTTGGGGTGCCCACTCGACCTTGACCAGTCGCTCGGGCTCCCTGTGCAGGTCGGAGGCGTTGGTGCAGTCGGTGCGGTGGACGCTCACGGTGCCACCGCGGGTGATGAACCCCAGCACCTCGTCCCCGGGGACCGGCATGCAACAGCGGGCGAGCTTGGCGTGCACGTCCTTCACCCCGCCCACCAGGATCCCCGGACCGGGGGGCGCCGGTCGGTTCGAGGTGATGTTCTTGTCCCTCGAACGGTCCGCCAGCTCCTCGGTGACCTCGTCGACCCCCCCGTGGGCCGCGACGAGCCGACCCACGACGTGCTTCGCGGAGACGTGGTTCTCCCCGATCGCCGTGTAGAGCGCCGTGACGTCGGCGAAACCCAACTCACGTGCGACGCCCGCCAGTGACTCGTTGGAGAAGACCCGGTGGACGGGCACCCCGCCTCGGCGTACCTCCCGAGTGATGAGATCCTTGCCCCGTTCGAGGGCCTCCTCGCGCCGCTCCTTGGCGAACCACTGCCGGATCGAGCTCTTGGCCCTGCCCGAGACGACGAACTTCTGCCAGTCCAGACTGGGGCCCGCGTTGGGGTCCTTCGAGGTGAAGACCTCGACGACCTCGCCGTTCTCCAGTGGCCTCTCGAGCGCGACGAGCTTGCCGTTGACCCGCGCACCGATGCACCGGTGACCGACCTCGGTGTGGACGGCGTAGGCGAAGTCCACCGGTGTCGCACCGACGGGGAGATTGATCACGTCGCCCTTGGGCGTGAAGACGAAGATCTCCTTGCTGGTCATCTCGAACCGCAGGGAGTCCAGGAACTCCCCCGGATCGGCGGCCTCCCGCTGCCAGCTCAACAGTTGGCGCATCCACGCCATCTCGTCCACCTCGGCGGGATCGCCGTGGTGCTTGCCGCGGGTCTCCTTGTACCGCCAGTGCGCGGCGATCCCGTACTCGGCGTTCCGGTGCATCTCGTGGGTCCGGATCTGGATCTCCAACGGTTTGCCGTCGGGACCGATCACGGTGGTGTGCAGTGAGCGGTAGACGCCGAAGCGGGGCTGGGCGATGTAGTCCTTGAACCTCCCCGGCATCGGTTTCCAGGCGGAATGCACCACGCCGATCGCGGCGTAGCAGTCCCGGACGTCCTCGCACAGCACGCGAATGCCCACCAGGTCGTGGATCTCGTCGAACTCGCGTCCCCGGACGATCATCTTCTGGTAGATCGACCAGTAGTGCTTGGGTCGGCCCTCGACCCGGGCCTGGATGTGGGCGTTCTCCAGCTCGGCCCTGACCCGGGTGATCACCGTTCCCAGGTAGACGTCCCGGCTCGGCGCGCGATCGGCGACCAGTCGCACGATCTCCTGGTACTTCTTGGGCTCCAGGATCGCGAAAGCCAGGTCCTCGAGTTCCCACTTCACGGTGGCCATTCCGAGACGGTGGGCCAGAGGCGCGATCACCTCCAGGGTCTCGCGGGCCTTCTTGACCTGCTTCTCCGGCGGCAGGAATCGCATGGTCCGCATGTTGTGCAGGCGGTCGGCGACCTTGATCACCAGCACCCGCGGATCATGCGCCATCGCGATGATCATCTTGCGGATCGTCTCGGCCTCGGCCGCCTCGCCGAAGTCGACCTTGTCCAGCTTCGTGACCCCGTTGACGAGGTGTGCGACCTCGTCACCGAAATCCGAGGCCAGGGCCTCGAGGGAGTAGTCGGTGTCCTCCACGGTGTCGTGCAGCAGCGCTGCCACGAGGGTGGTGGTGTCCATGCCCATCTCGGCGCAGATGGTCGCCACCGCCAGTGGATGGGTGATGTAGGGGTCGCCGGATTTCCGGAACACGCCCTCGTGCTGGCGTTCTGCGAGTGCGTAGGCACGCGAGAGCAGCGCCACGTCGGCTTTGGCGTGGTGGATCCGGTGCACCCGGACAAGGGGTTCCAGGACCGCGGGAGTGGACGTCACCGTCAACCCCGAGGTGAGGCGCCGGGCCCACCTGGCCCGGACGCGACGGCCGGCGGACGGGCGGGCGCCCGGGATCACCGGGAGGGGCTGGGTGTTGGGCTGGCTGCTGGACCGGGTCTGCTCCGCAGGTGCGGGCTGGGGGCCGGCTCCGATGTTCGCGGTGGGATCCTGCCGATCGGTCATTCCGGCTTCTCCCTCCATGTCCGGTCCGTCAACGACGGGCGGTGGTCACGCGACCGTGAGGCAGGTCAGCGGTGTGCCGGACAGTCTATCCCTACCCCCGAGCCCGGGTACTTCGAGCACCACCGACAGGCCGGTCACCACGGCGCCACAGTCGTCGAGGAGCCCGACGGCCGCTCCGAGAGTGCCGCCGGTGGCCAGGACGTCGTCCACCACGAGGATCCGCGTGCCACTGAGGTCGAGGCCGTCGGCGGGGAGCTCGAGCGTCGCCGCCCCGTACTCGAGTTCGTACGAGCGCGAGTGCACCGGCGGTGGGAGTTTGCCCGCCTTTCGGATGGCCAGCACGCCGGTGCGCAGCCGCAACGCGACCGCCCCGGCGAGCAGGAAGCCACGCGCGTCCAGCCCTGCCACGTAGTCCACCGACCCGATCTCATGACCCGCGGCGAGGCCCGCCACCACGGCGTCGAAACCCTCGGGGTCGGCCAGCACGGGGGTGAGGTCACAGAACTGGACGCCGGCCACCGGGAAGTCCTCGACCCGGCGCATCAGGCGCTCGACGGCGGCCACGACCCCCGGGGACACACCCGAGGTCCCGTGGCCCTTCATGCGGTGGCCCCGGCCTTCTCCCGGCGGGCCAGGACCTTGGCGGTCTGGCGCTTGGTGGCGGGATCGAACTCCTTGAGCCACACCAGCAGCGGGGTCGCGAGGAAGATCGACGAGAACGTGCCCGTGATGATGCCGACGACCTGGACGATGGCGAGGTCGAGCAGCGTGCCCACCCCGAGGATCCACACCGCGACCACCAGCAACGCCAGCAACGGGAGGATGCCGATGGTGGTGGTGTGGATCGATCGCATGAGCGTCTGGTTGACCGCGAGGTTCGCCTCTTCGGCGTAGGTGCTGCTCGAGGAGTGTTTGCTGCCGCGCGTGTTCTCGTCCACCTTGTCGAACACGATGACCGTGTCATAGAGGGAGAAACCGAGGATGGTGAGCAGGCCGATGACCGTGGCGGGTGAGACCTCGAATCCCAGGAGCGAATAGACGCCCGCCGTGGTGATGACGTCGAAGAAGAGCGCGACGACGCCGGCCACCGACATCCGCCACTCGAAGCGCAGCGCCATGTAGCCGAACACGATCACGATGAAGACCGCCAGGGCGATGATCATCTGCTGGGTGACCTGTCCACCCCAGCTCTCGCTGCGCGCGGAGTCGCCGACGGCCTCGATCGAGACCTCGCCGCTCGCCGCGACGGGCTGGAACTCCTCCACGAGCGCGAGCTTGGTCGCGTAGATCTCGTCACTGGTGAGGAAGCCGGTCTCCACCTCGACGATGCGCGCGTTGCCGGCTCCCACGATCTGGACCGTCTGGGGCTCCTGACCGAGAGTCTCCTCGACGACGGCGGCAACCCGGCCGGTGTCCGCATCCCCCGCCGGCATCGTCAACTTGGTGCCGCCGGTGAAGTCGATCCCGAAGGTGAACCCCCGGAAGATGATGCTCGCGAGGCAGATCGCGACGATCGCCCCGGTCAGGAGGAAGTACAGGCGGCGGCGCTGCACGATCGGGAACGCGCCGGTCCCCGTGTAGAGACGGTTGAACAGGCTCTCCGGCTGGTCGGGACCCGCCGTGCCGTCGGAGTCGATCGTTCCCGGGGCGCTCATCGGCCCTCCTCCTCGGAGTCGTCACGGCGCGGCAGGATCATCGTCACGCCCGGGGACGCCGGCCCCGGATCGGTGGGTCGCCCATCCGGGCCCCGCACGGTGGCGGACACGCCTCGGCCGCGCTCGGAGCCCGGATCGGATCCGTCCTTCTCGGCGTCCTGCTCGTGGCGGCGTCGCTCGGCGGAGTCGGCCCGGAGGGACTCCATCCGGCCGAGGCCGTTGGCCCACGGCTTGGTGAACAACGGCTTGGTCGAGGCCAGGTACACCAGCGGCCACAGGACGGTGAAGGCGACGAGGACGTCCATGACGGTGCTCAGTGCCAGGGTGAAGGCGAATCCGCGGACCTCTCCGGTGGCCAGCAGGTACAGCACCACGGCGCCTATCAGACTCACCACGTTGCCGGTGATGATGGTGCGACTGGCGCTCTTCCACGCTCTGGGTACCGCGGATCTGAACCGGTGACCGTCGCGGAGCTCGTCCTTGATCCTCTCGAAGAACACGACGTAGGAGTCCGCGGTCATGCCGATACCGATGATGAGGCCCGCCACCCCGGCCAGGTCGAGGCTGTAATCCACCGTGTACCCGAGGAACACGAGCATCACATAGGTGACGAGGAACGAGATCACGAGGGAGAAGAACGCGATCACGCCGAGCAACCGGTAGTACAGCACCGTGTACACCAGCACCAGCAGGAAACCGATCGCTCCTGCGAGCAGGCCGGCCTCGAGGGAGGCCAGACCCAGCGAGGCGGGCACGTTGTCGACGTTCGGGTCCTCGAACGAGATCGGCAGGGCGCCGAACCGGAGGTTCCCGGCGAGCGTCGCCGCCTCGTCCATGGTGAAACTGCCGGTGATCGACGTGGCCGACCCGACCGGGGTCACCCCCTGGACCACCGGCGCGCTGATCACCTCGCCGTCCAGGAGGATGGCGATCTGGCGCTGCAGGTACTCCTGGGTCAGGCGCGACCAGGTGGCGCTGCCCTGTTGTCCGGGTCCGGCGTTGAACCGGAACGACACCTCGTTCTGTCCGGCCTGCTGGCTGAAGCCAGAGCTCACCGAGTCCTTGACGATCTGCTGGCCGTCGAGGCGCTCACCGTCCTCCGGTTCGCCGACGAGCAACGGGACGGGGCCGAGGACGTACTTGGCGCCCTCTCCGCACGCGATCAGCGCCTGGGACTGATCCTCGAACCCCGCCGTGATCTCTCGTTCAGGGCACCGGAACTCCGGCAGACGCTGGATGAGTTCCTCGGGGTCGCCCTGTCGTACCTCGAGGGCCTCCTCCACCGCCCGGGCGACCGCCTCTCGGTCACCGACCGCGGCATCGACGGGTTCGACGTCCCCCTCGGCGACCGGCTGGACCTCGAGGACGGGGCGGATCGTCAGTTGCGAGGTGGTCCCGAGGTCCCGGGCCTGGCTCGAGTCCTCGCCGGGGACCGTGAGGACGATGTTGCTGCCCTCGATGACCACCGAGGTCCCGGCCACGCCGAGGCCGTCGACGCGATCGCGGATGATGTCCTGGGCCAGACGCAGGTCCTGCTCGTCGGGCTGTCCGATGGGGATCAGCGTGACCCGGGTCCCGCCCTGCAGGTCGATGCCGAGCTTGGGTGCGAGTCCCCGATCGGCGACGGCGAACGCCGCGAGGAAGAGGATGAAGAACACCACGCAGAACGAGGACAGCAGTGCCCAGGGCCTGGGGCGGGCGTCTACACGCCGAGAACGGACTGGTGACACGGGTGATCTCTCTCGGTCTTCTGCAGGGGCCTCCGGCTGGACGGCCCCATCACACTACTCGCCGGTAGCCCCTCGTCCGGAATCAGCGCCGTCTTCTCCGGTGGACGATCCGGGGGTCGTTCCGGGGTCGAGCTTCTCGCGGATCACCCGACGGTCCCACTGCGTCCGGACCCCGGGGGCGATCTCCAGGACCAGGGTCTCCTCGCCGACCGTGACGACCGTGGCGTGCAGCCCGGAGGTGGTGAGCACCTGATCACCGACCGAGAGTGAGGCCTGCATCTCCTGCAGGTCCTTCATCGCCTTCCGCTGCTTGGAGCTCTGGAAGAACATCAGCGCGACGAGCGCGATGATCATGAGTGGCAACAGGAGTTCCAGTCCCATGGGGGTCCTCTCGTGTCGGGACCCGTCGGTGGGTCCGAAGGTGTCGGGTCCGGGCGTCGGACCGGTCTCGTCCGAGGATGCCACCCGGGTGGTCATCCGCGCGGGCCGGGTCCCGTCTCCGTCTCCACCGGCAGCATCGGTTCGGTCGGATCCCTGTCCGATCGGCGCAGGCCCAGGTGCTCCCACGCCGCGGCGGTGGCGACCCGGCCACGGGGCGTGCGGGCGAGCAGACCGGCACGGACGAGAAACGGTTCACAGACCTCCTCGAGGGTGGTCGCCTCCTCCCCCACGGCCACGGCGAGCGTGCTCAATCCGACCGGCCCGCCCTCATGTTGGACGAGCAGCGCGCGCAGGACCGCACGGTCCAGTCTGTCCAGGCCCAGCTCGTCCACCTCGTAGACCCGGAGCGCCGCGCGGGCGACCGGAACAGTGACCCGCCCGTCCGCCCGGACCTCGGCGTAGTCGCGGACGCGGCGCAGCAGGCGGTTCGCGATCCGCGGTGTGCCGCGGGAGCGCCCGGCGATCTCCATCGCCGCGTCCGGTTGCACCGGGATCTCGAGGATCTCGGCCGCCCGGGAGACGATGCGGGCCAGGTCCTCGTCCGTGTAGAAGTCCATGTGCGCCGTGAAGCCGAAGCGATCGCGCAACGGGCCGGTGAGCGCACCTGATCGGGTGGTGGCGCCGACCAGTGTGAACGGGGCGATCTCCAGCGGGATGGAGGTCGCGCCGGGCCCTTTGCCCACCATGATGTCGATCCGGAAGTCCTCCATGGCGAGGTACAGCATCTCTTCTGCCGGACGTGCGATCCGGTGGATCTCGTCGATGAACAGGACGTCGCCCTCGATGAGGTTGGAGAGCATGGCGGCGAGATCCCCCGGGCGTTCCAGAGCGGGGCCGGAGGTGATGCGGAGCGATCCCCCGAGCTCGGCCGCGACGATCATCGCCAGGCTCGTCTTTCCCAGACCCGGCGGGCCGGAGAACAACAGGTGGTCCGGGACCACCCCACGCCGGGTGGCCGCGGTGAGAACGAGCTCGAGTTGCTCGCGGACCGTCACCTGACCGATGAACTCCCCGAGGTTCCGCGGACGGAGGGCACCCTCGACATCGGAGTCGAACGGGGTCGACGCGGCGGACAACCCCACCTCCGCCTCGCTCCCGTCCGCGTCCCGGTACGGCCCGGTCATCAGCGCCTACCGAGCGACCGCAGTGCCAGACGCAGGGCCTCCGCCGGACCCAGGTCCGGATCGTCCGACAGGACGGCGGCCGCCGTCTTCTCCGCCTCCGTGGCCGAGAAACCGAGTCCCTCGAGCGCTCCGGCCACCTCGGTCGCCGCCGGGGCCGCGGACACCCCGGGTCCGGCGGCGCTGCCGTCGGCGTCGTGTACGGGCCCGACCTTGTCCTTGAGCTCGAGGACCATCCTCTCGGCCGTGCGCTTGCCCACCCCGGGCACGCGGGTGAGCGCCGAGACGTCCTCCGTCCCCAGCGCCCGGACCAGCTGGTCGGGTTCGAGAGTGGCCAGGATCGCCAGGGCCAGGCGCGGTCCCACGCCGGAGACCGTCTGCACGGTGGAGAAGAGGCGACGGGCGTCCGCGGAGTCGAACCCGTAGAGCGTCAGCGAGTCCTCGCGCACCACGAGCTCGGTGTGCAGCGTGCCCTCCGCGCCCCGGCGCAGACCCGCCAGCGCGGCCGGCGTCGCGTGGACCAGGACGCCGACGCCACCGGTCTCCACCACGCAGCGGTCCAGACCGATCTCGGCCACCGTCCCCCTGATCGAGGCGATCACCAGCGCACTCCCTTCGTTCGAGCCATCCCCCGTGCCGCCGCCCGCGCGCGTTCCTGGTCGGCGGTGCTGGTCCCGCTCCGCGACCGACCGACTCCGGCGGCGCGGGTCGCCGCCGCCCTGCCCTCGACGACCTTGGCCTCGAAGCCCGCGCGGGATCTCGACACCTGGGCGTCGAGGGCGGCCACCCGACCCTGCATCGGCGCCCGCCAGCTGTGGCAGACGGCCAGCGCCAGCGCGTCGGCGGCGTCGGCCGGGCTCGGGGGCTTCTGCAGGCCGAGTATCCGCGTGACCATGAGTGTCATCTGCTTTTTGTCGGCGCGACCGCTCCCGGTCACTGCCGCCTTGACCTCGGAGGGGGTGTGGAACGCCACCGGGATGTCCCGGTAGGCCGCGGCCATGGCCACGACGCCAGCGGCCTGCGCCGTGCCCATCGCGGTGGACACCTGGTTCTGGGCGAAGACCCGCTCGATGGCCACCACGTCGGGGCGGTGGATGGCCATCCACTCGTCGGCCACCTCGTGCACCGCACGGAGGCGGCGCTCGACGGGCTCGTCCGTTCTGGTCCGCACCACGTCCACGTCGAGGGCGGTGACGCCGCGACCGGGTGCGGTCTCGATCAACGCGAGACCGCACCGGGTCAGCCCGGGGTCCACTCCCATGACGCGCATCGAACCTCCGCCGATCGGTGCTAGAACCTACGTTCGATAGCGTACCAGCGCCAGGCTCCTCAGGACTCCAGCGACGCGAGCACGTCGTCCGGTACGTCGACGTTCGAGTACACGTTCTGGACATCGTCCGAGTCCTCGAGGGCGTCGATGAGGCGGAAGATCTTCCCCGCCCCCTCTGCGTCGACCGTCACCTCTACGGAGGCCCGGAAGACCGACTCGGCCGAGTCGTAGTCGATCCCGGCGGCCTGGAGGGCCGACCGGACCTGGACGAGGTCGGTGGGTTCGCAGATGACCTCGAAGCGGTCGCCGAGGTCGTTGACCTCCTCGGCCCCCGCGTCGAGCACCGCCATGAGGACGTCGTCCTCCTCGAGATCGCCCTTGTCCAGGATGATCTCGCCCTTCCGTGTGAAGAGGTAGGCCACGGAACCCGGGTCCGCCAGGTTGCCGCCGCCCCGGGTCATGGCCGTCCGGACCTCCATCGCCGCGCGGTTGCGGTTGTCCGTCAGGCATTCGATCAGCATCGCCACGCCGTTGGGCCCGTAGCCCTCGTACATGATGGTCTCCCAGTCGGCGCCGCCCGCCTCCTCGCCGGCACCACGCCGACGCGCCCGCTCAACGTTGTCGCCGGGAACCGAGTTCTTCTTGGCCTTCTGGATGGCGTCGAACAGCGTAGGGTTGCCGTCGGGGTCACCACCACCGGTGCGGGCCGCCACCTCGATGTTCTTGACGAGCTTGGCGAAGAGCTTTCCGCGCTTGGCGTCGATCGCCGCCTTCTTGTGCTTGGTGGTGGCCCACTTGGAATGGCCTGACATGGGGAGTTCCGCCCTCCGGGTGTCTGGGGATGAGGCCTGGATGACCTCCGGGTGACTTACAGGTGCCGCTGACGGCCCACTCTACGAGGTCGCCGCCGTCACCATGTCGAGGAAGTACCGATGGACGCGCACGTCGTCGGTGACCTCGGGGTGGAACGAGGTGGCCAGGGCGTTGCCCTGGCGCACGGCGACCACGTGCTCCCGGCCGTCCGACGCATGGACGCCCGCGAGGACGTCGACGTCCGGTCCCACGCTCTCCACCCAGGGCGCGCGGATGAAGACGGTGCGCAGCGGGTCGGGGCCGAGGGCGTCGACGACGAGGTCGGCCTCGAACGAGTCGACCTGCCGGCCGAAGGCGTTGCGTCGGACCGTCATGTCGATGGCGGAGAACCAGGTGGCGTCGGGGCGGGTGTCGAGCACCAGTGACGCCAGCAGGATCATGCCCGCGCACGAGCCGTAGACGGGCATACCGTCCGCGATGCGTTCCGACACCGGCTCGTACATCTCGTACACGTCCAGCAGGCGGCTCATCGCGGTCGATTCACCGCCCGGGAGCACCAGTCCGTCGACGGAGTCGAGTTCCGATCGGCGGCGCACCGTCACGGCCTCGGCGCCGACGGTCTCGAGGTGCCGAAGGTGCTCGGCGACGTCGCCCTGGAGGGCGAGCACACCGATCCGGGGCCGGCCCGACGCGCTCACCCTCGGTCCGGGTCGGTGCCACCCGACATGTCCACCGGGAAGGGTTGCGCGCCCTCCCGGAGCCGACGCGACAGCCCTTCCTGGGTGACCGCGGCGACGAGGCGCCCGGTGCGGTCGAAGATGCGACCCTGGGTGAGGGCCCGGCCCCCGAAGGCGGACGGTGACGTCTGGTCGTACAGCAGCCACTCGTCGGCCCGGAACGGGCGCAGGAACCACATGGCGTGGTCCAGCGAGGCGTCCTGGGTCGGCTCGTCAGGATGGATGACTTTCGCCGAGCTGAGCAGGGTCATGTCCGACATGTAGGCGAGTGTGCAGACGTGGAAGTTGGGGTCGTCCGGCAGCTCGTCCACACATCGGAACCACACCCGCTGCTGGGAGGCGAACTGTGACGATCCGCGGAGCTTCTCGCGAGGCACCATCCGGATGTCCCACTGCGCCCACTCGTCCACGAAGACGCGGTGGGTCTCGTCCAGGTCCTCGTACCGGGGCGCGGGAATCTCCTCGGCATCGATGACCTGTGGTATCGGGTCCTGATGCTCGATCCCCTCCTGGTCGCGGAGGTGGAAGGAGGCCGACATCGAGAAGATCGGCTCACCTTCCTGGATCGCGGTGACCCGCCGGGTGGCGAAGCTCCGCCCGTCCCGCAGCCGGTCCACCTGGAAGACGGTGGGTGCAGACGGGACCCCCGGCCGGATGAAGTACCCGTGGAGGGAATGGACGTGCTTGTCGTCGTCGACGGTGCTGACCGCGGCGGTCAGTGTCTGGCCGGCGACCTGACCGCCGAAGGTGCGCTGCAGATGGGTCTCGATCGCGTGACCGCGGTAGAGGTCGCGGTCGATCCGCTCGATCGCGAGGATGTCCTCGATCTTGGCCACCGGAGGGTCACCAACCCCGCTCGGCGAGCCGGTGCGGCTCCGGGATGTCGTCGACGTTGATGCCCACCATGGCCTCGCCCAGACCGCGGGAGATGGTCGCCAGGGTCTCGGGGTCGTCGTGGAAGGTGGTCGCCTTGACGATCGCCTTGGCGCGCTCGGAGGGATTGCCGGACTTGAAGATGCCCGACCCGACGAACACGCCCTCGGCGCCGAGCTGCATCATCATCGCGGCGTCGGCGGGGGTGGCGATGCCGCCGGCGGTGAACAACACCACGGGGAGCTTGCCCTTCTCAGCGACCTCCTTGACCAGTTCGTACGGCGCCTGGAGCTCCTTCGCCGCCACGTAGAGCTCGTCCTCGGGCAGGTTCTGCAGGCGGCGGATCTCCTGGCGGATCTTCCGCATATGGGTGGTGGCGTTGGAGACGTCGCCCGTGCCGGCCTCCCCCTTGGACCGGATCATCGCCGCGCCCTCGGTGATGCGCCGCAGCGCCTCACCGAGATTGGTCGCACCACAGACGAACGGGACGGTGAACGCGAACTTGTCGATGTGGTTGGCGTAGTCGGCCGGAGTGAGGACCTCGGACTCGTCGACGTAGTCCACGCCGAGCGCCTGGAGGATCTGTGCCTCGACGAAGTGACCGATGCGCGCCTTGGCCATCACGGGGATGGAGACGGCGTCGATGATCCCGTCGATGAGGTCGGGGTCGCTCATCCGCGCGACCCCGCCCTGGGCGCGGATGTCGGCGGGGACGCGCTCGAGGGCCATGACGGCCACGGCGCCGGCGTCCTCGGCGATCTTCGCCTGCTCGGCGGTCACGACGTCCATGATGACGCCACCCTTGAGCATCTCGGCCATACCTCGCTTGACGCGTGCGGTTCCGGTGGTGTTCTCGGTGGACTGCGGCTCGCTCACGAAATAGGCCTTTCCTGGCGTCGATGACTCGTGGTAGGCGTCCAGTGTAGGTCGCCCTGACCTCGGTTCCCCAACCGCCGCCCCACCGTGCGGGGTCAGCCTCCCGCAGGTGGGTGGTCGACGAGTTCGACGTAGTCGGGCATCGGTGCGCGTCCCGCCAGCCGGAACGCTCTCACGGTGCCCTGCTCGCGGAGGTTCCTCGTGTCGCGGACCGCGTCGTTGTAGAAACTCCGGGCCATCGCCACCCGGTCGGTCACGTCCTCGAGCTCTGCGGCGAGGTCGGCCGGGAGCGCGGCCACGTCAAGCCCCGCCAGCAGCGTGCCGAGGCTGTTCTCCGCCCGTTCGGTGTCCGGGGAACCGTCCTCAGGGGGCCGACCTCCGTGACCGGGCGGGCCTGGCGGACCGGCCCGACCGGATCGCCCGGGCCTGTCCGGCGCCGGCTCCGGACGGGGGTCGGTCCCGGTGACGGTGTCCGAGGGGTGGGCCCGAGCCCGCACGAGGGCGTGCGACAGACGCTGGGCCGCCACGGGGTCCCTGCCCCCCAGTTCGGCGATGATCGCCGCGGTCACCGTGTGGCGGCGCTCCAGCGCGCCGATCAGGGCCGCCCGGGCGAGATCCGTCCGGATGTGCAGCCGGTCGAGACGATGGGCGGTGACGTAGGCGGTGATCAGGGCGGCGACCAGCAGGAGGGCCAGTAGGACGACGACGAGGACGACCTCAGCGGACATGAAGCGTCTCCCCGGGGGCGCGGACGGTCTCGTACACGCGGATCACGCGCTCGGCCACGACCGGCCAGTCGAACTCCCGGACGGCCTCCGACGCGCGGGCGCACAGATCGGCGCGGTGCGAGGAGTCGCCGAGGACACGGATGAGGGCGCGGGCCAGGGCGTCGGGATCCCCGACGGGGGCGAGTTCTCCGCACTCCCCGTCGCTCAGGACACGGCGGAACGCGTCGAGGTCCGAGGCCACCACGGCGGTCCCGGCGGCCATGGCCTCCACCAGGACGATCCCGAAGCTCTCGCCGCCGGTGTTGGGGGCGCAGTAGACGTCCGCCGCCGCGAGTACCGCGGCCTTGCGGGTGTCGTCGACCCGGCCGAGGAACTCCACGTCGAGGACTGACGGCAACCGGGCACGCAGGGCCCGTTCGTCGCCGTCACCCATGATCCGCAACCGGAGGCCGGGCACGGCCCGCAGCACGTCCGGGAGCGCGGAGACGAGCACGTCCATACCCTTGCGCGGTTCGTCGTAGCGTCCGAGAAAGGCCACCGTGGGTGAGTCGCTGTACTCGGCGGAGGCGTCGACCCCGCGGAAGGCCGACACGTCGACCCCGTTGGGGATCTCCACCGCGCCTGACCCCAGGGCCTCCATCTGCCACCGCCGGGCCAGGGTCGAGACCGCGATCCGACCGCGGATCTTCTCCAGCAGTGGCGCGAGGGCCCCGTCTGCCGCACCGAGGATCATCGATTTCGTGGTCGAGGTGTGGAAGGTCGCCGTGATGGGCCCGGAGGACATGGCCAGGGCGAACATCCCCACCCCGGGCGCGTTGGGCTCGTGGATGTGCAAGACGTCGAGCGGTTCGTCACGCAGCCAGTGACGGGTCGCGCGCCAGGCCGCCGGGCCGAAGCTCAACCGGGCCACGGACCCGTTGTACGGGATCGGCACCCCCGGGCCGGTCAGCGTCATCCCGGAGACAGGGGCGTTCTCGGCGCGACCGGGAGCGAGTACCCGGACCGTGTGGCCGCGCCGACGCAGCTCCTCGGTCAGGTCCACCACGTGAGCCTGGACGCCCCCCGGCGCATCGAAGGAGTAGGGACAGATCATGCCGATGCGCACGGGTCGATCAACCCTCGATCCGTGCGCGGCGGTCGGCGGACAGGTCGGCCAGCCAGAGGGGTTGGAGCATGTGCCAGTCCGCCGGGTGACGGGCTATCCCCTCGGCGAACAGGTCGGCCATCGCCTGGACGCCCGCCTCGACGCCCCCGGAGACGTCCACGGGCGGGGTGATCCGCACGCGCATCGTCTCCTCGTCGGGGTACCAGAACTGCGCCACCAGGAGCGGGGCCCCGGTCTCGACCGCGAGCCTCGCGGCCCCGGCGGGCATGCGGGTGGTCTCACCGAAGAAGGTGACGGGGACACCGGTGTGCCGCAGGTCGCGCTCGCCGGGCAGGCACACGATCCCGCCCCCGGCGAGGAACTCGCGCAGCGCCTCGAACGGAGGCGTCGGGCCACCGGTGTGCGGATAGATGGTGAAGCCCAGGCTCTCCCGGTACGCCAGGAAACGCTGGTACAGCGATTCCGGCTCCAACCTCTCCGCGACCGTCGCGAAGGTGCCGTACCGGCGGGCCAGCCAAGTCCCGCCGAGATCCCAGTTGGCCGAGTGCGGGAGGGCCACGATCACGCCGCGGCCCCCGGCGAGCGCCGCATCGAGATGCTCGACGCCCTCGATGGTCCGATCCATCTCGCGGGCCACCGCCTCGCGGTCCATCGACGGGAGGCGGAACGCCTCCCGCCAGTAACGGGCGTAGGACCGGAAGGAGTCCCGGATGAGGTCGTCCGGAACCTGTGCCGGCTCGACGCCGAGGACCCGCGACAGGTTCCGGCGTAGTTGGGAGTCCTCGCCCTGACGTCGGGCGGCGAGATCCGCCCCGGCCCGGAACAGGGCCCGCGCCACCGGTTCGGGAAGCGCGCGGACCACAGCCCACCCCGCGGCGTATCCGAGGTCCGAGAGGCGCTGGCCCGTGCGGGTCACAGGTCGCCCGCCGACGGTGACTCGAGCCGGTCGGGCCGCCCGAGGTAGTCGGCCCGCCCGCCCCACACCCGTTGGATGACGGTGACGAGGCTGCCCACCGCCACCACCGTGAGCGCGACCGAGAGGGCCCAGGGCACCCCCAGTCCCTCCAGCCCGGCGCCGAGGAGGATCAACACCAGACGGTCGGCGCGTTCCATGAGGCCACCGGGCGTGCGCAGTCCGCCGGCGTCCGCACGCGCCTTGGAATAGGAGACCACCTGCGAGAGCACGAGGCAGGCCAGCAGCATGCCGAGTGCGTACTTGTCGTCGGGGCGCCCGTCCACGAGCCACCACAGCAGGGAGGCGAGTATGACGCCGTCCGCCACCCGGTCCGACACCGCGTCGACCAGTGCGCCGTACGGGGACCCGCCGTCTCCCGCCCGTGCGACCGCGCCGTCGACCAGGTCGAGCAGGGTGCACAGGGCGATCACTATCGCCCCGGCGACCAGATGGCCGTTGCCGAAGAGGACCACCGCCGCCGCGCAGGTCAGGATGAGCCCGGTCAGGGTGATGCCGTTGGCCGTGACCCCGATCCGGACCAGGAACGCCGCGAAGGGGTGCGCCACCTTGGTGACGCCCGACCTTCCGAACTCGCTGAGCATCTCTTCCCCCGAATCAGGTGCGGTCGGGACCGGGCACCGTCGACCACGCCTCGGCCAGGAGCTGTCGGGTCTGGCGGAGCAGCTGCGGCAGCACCTTGGTGTCGCCGGTCACGGTAATGAAGTTGGCGTCCCCGATCCAGCGCGGCACGACGTGCTGATGGAGATGGCCGGACAGCGATCCCCCCGCGGCACTGCCCAGGTTGAGTCCCACGTTGAAGGAATCGGGCCGGGACACGGCCTTGATGACCCGGATGAGGTGCTGCGTGTAGGACATGAGTTCGCGCGACTCGTCGTCGTCGAGATCCTCCAGGTCGGCCACCTTGCGGTACGGCACCACCATGGAGTGCCCCGGGTTGTAGGGGTAGAGGTTGAGGACCACGTAGACGGCCGCTCCGCGGGCCACCACCAGACCGTCCTCGTCACTCATCCGGGGGATGTCGAGGAACGGCTCCCCCGTCATGCCCTCGACGGGCGGGGGCGCCGATTCCGCGATGTAGGCCATGCGATACGGGGTCCACAGCCGTTGGAGACGGTCCTCCCCCGCCCCGTACTGGCGGTAGCCGTCCGACCGGATCGGCTCCCGGGGCGTCACACCCGCTCCGCGGTGGGCACGTCGTTGCGCCGCGAGTTGATCCAGTACCCGATCTTGTCCATCGCGGCGGTACGCGAGACCCCGTTCAGTTGGGTGCCGTCGGGGAACCGGAAGCTTACCGCCCCCGCCTCCACGTCCCGGTCGCCGGCCAGCAGCATGAACGGGACCTTGCCGGTCGTGTGGGTGCGGATCTTCTTCTGCATCCGCTCGTCGGCCAGATCGAGCTCGGCGCGGATCCCCCGGCCCCGGAGCTCGTCGATCACGTCCTCGAGGTGCTTCTCGTGGGCCTCCGCCACGGGGATCCCGACCACCTGCACGGGGGCCAGCCACGCCGGGAACATCCCCGCGTAGTGCTCGAGCAGGACGGCGAAGAATCGTTCGATCGAACCGAAGAGTGCCCGGTGGATCATCACGGGACGCTTCTTGGTGCCGTCGGCGGCGTTGTAGGTGAGATCGAAGAGCTCGGGGAGGTTGAAGTCGAGCTGCACGGTGGACATCTGCCAGGTGCGTCCGATCGCATCCCGAGCCTGGACCGAGATCTTGGGGCCGTAGAACGCCGCCCCGCCCGGGTCCGGGACCAGCTCGAGGCCGGAGTGGGTGGCGACCCGCTCGAGCGTCTCGGTGGCCCGCTCCCAGATCTCGTCGCCCCCGACGTACTTCTCGGGGTCCTTGGTGGACAGCTCGAGGTAGAAGTCCTCGAGTCCGTAGTCGCGCAGCAGCGAGATGATGAAGGACAGGACGGAGGCGATCTCGCCCTCCATCTGCTCCTCGGTGCAGTAGATGTGGGCGTCGTCCTGAGTGAATCCACGAGCGCGGGTGAGGCCGTGGACGACGCCGGATTTCTCGTAGCGGTAGACCGTGCCGAACTCGAACATCCGCAGGGGCAGTTCGCGGTAGGAGCGGCCGCGGGAGTCGAAGACCAGGTTGTGCATGGGGCAGTTCATGGGCTTGACGTAGTAGTCCTGACCCGGCTTGGTCTCGTTGCCCTCGGCATCGTACTCGGCGTCGAGCACCATGGGGGGGAACATCCCCTCCGAGTACCAGCTCAGGTGCTGGGACTTGCGGAAGAGGTCGCCCTTGGTCACGTGGGGCGTGTTGACCAGCGAGTACCCGGCCGCGAGATGGCGGCGTAGGGAGTGCTGTTCCATCTCGTTGCGGATGATCCCGCCGCGCGGGTGGAACACCGGGAACCCCGACCCGATCTCGTCCGGGAAACTGAACAGGTCGAGTTCGGTGCCCAACCGGCGGTGGTCCCTCTTCTCCGCCTCGGCGAGGCGATCGAGGTAGGCGTCCATCGCCTCCGTGCTCTCCCACGCCGTGCCGTAGATGCGCTGGAGGCCGGCGTTCTTCTGGTCCCCGCGCCAGTACGCCGCGGAGGACCGGGTGAGGGTGAACGCGGGGATGAACTTGGTGGTCGGTGCGTGGGGCCCCCGGCACAGGTCCGACCAGATCACCTCGCCGGTCCGAGGGTTGAGGTTGTCGTACGCGGTCAGCGCTCCCGCCCCGACCTCCATGATCTCCGCGTCCTCGAGCGCCTCGGCGCCCCCGGCGTCGCCTGAGTCGGCCCGGCCCTTGTCCTCGACCAGTTCGAGCTTGTAGGGCTCGCCCGCGAGTTCGGCGCGGGCCTCGTCCAGCGAGGCGTACTCGCGCCGGGCGAACCGCTGGCCCGACTTGATGATCTTCTTCATCCGCTTCTCGAGGTCCTTGAGGTCCTCGGGGGTGAACGGTTCGGCCACGTCGAAGTCGTAGTAGAAGCCGTTCTCGATCGGCGGGCCGATCCCCAGCTTCGCCTCGGGGAACTTGTCCTGCACGGCCTGCGCCAGGACGTGGGCACAGGAGTGTCTGATGACGGACCTGCCGTCCTCGGTGTCCGCACGGACGAGTTCGACCTGGGTGTCCACCTCGGGGACCCACGACAGATCGCGCAGCGCGCCACCCGGGTCGCGCACCACCACGATGGTGCCGGGCCCACTCCTGACCTGCAGTTCCCGCTCGGCGAGGATCTTGCCCGCCGGCTCCCCCGCCGGGATGACGGTCGTGGTCACGGTGCCCGCACCCGTCGCGTCGACGTCGGCTTCCGGCATGCGGTTCTCGGACACGGGGGGCGATCTCCTCGGCAGTGGACGACGGGTGACTGCGGGCCACCCGTGACGGGCGCACCAACTCCGACGACGGACCTGGGCCGGTCCATGCTACCCGGCGGCCCCCGGAGTCCCGGACCGCCCGGGGGACGTACCGGGACGCTCACGCACCCGCGGGGCACCCGGCCCGTGTGACGGACCGGGTGCCCCGCGCGCACTCCTGGTGGGCGCCGTCGTCACACGGCCAGAGCCGCGGCTCCGAACCCGGCCAGGGCGAGCAGGCCGGAGCCCGCGGCGAGCTGCACGAGCCGGTCCGCGGACATGCACTTGAGCAGGAAGTCACCCATCGTGCCGCCGCGGTGCTGGTGCACGATCGCCATGACCGACGGCCCGCATCGGCCGACCGACACGGCGGCGAACAACGCCGCACCCAGGGCGGGGTTCGCGAGCGCCACGGTGCCCAGGAAGAGCAGGTAGTACGCGCTCGAACGGATGAAGATCATGAACCCCGGCCCGATCAACGTCCCGAAGTAGAACGAGACCCTCATGGGCCGGCCGACCCGGCGCAGGTGCCGTGGCAGCTGCTGACGTCGCATGGGGGTGGGCATGCGGACGAGCCCGGTCTCGTGCAGGCCGTACATCAGGGCGAGCAGGGACCATCCCGCCAACACCGGGGCGACGGGCACCGGCCCCACGACCTGGTTGGCGGCCATGCCCAGGAGCCCCAGGCCCGCGCCCACCGGCAGAGCGGTGAGCAGTGATCCCGCCAGATGCGCCCCCAGCCGGGCCAGCGCGGACCCGTCGCCGGGACGGTCCGACTGCTTGGGCGCGGCGACGACGCCCGCCACGGACATGCCGCAGGTCGACCAGTTCGCGGCGACGGCGGTGAGGGCGGCGGCGCCCACCACTCCGACCGTCAGGGCAACGGATGCGGTGAGCCCACCGACCGCGCCGACGGCGACGGCCGCACCGACGCCCACCGCCACGGAGGCGGCGGCCACGCCGAGCCTGGTGGCCAGGCCGACGGCGACACCCATCCGGGGACGGATGCCCGGCCGGTCACCCAGGTCGAGATCGGAGATGTCGGCCACCGTCCTGCCTTCCGCCACGTCGGGCGGAGGGACCTCTGCGAGGTGTGGGGCTGTGGTCTGGGTACTGGTCATGATGTTCCTCCTCGATAGTGGAATGAGCGAGAGATCTGTGTCCGGTTGACGCGTGATCACCGGCGGGGGCTGACGATGACGGTGCCCACCATCTGGGGATGGATGGAGCAGGTGACGCGGTAGACACCGGGCTGGTCGAACGTCATCCTGTGCTCGCCCTCGGCGCGGAAGCCGGCTGTCGACGTGAGGCCGTCCACGACGATGTCGTGGAACGTCCCTCCGTCGTCGTAGAACCAGGCGACCTCCTCCCCGGCCGTCAGGTGCACCTCCCGGGGGTCGAAGGCGACGTTGCGCACCGTGACCCTGGTCGGCTCCGGGGAGCTCCCGCACCCGGTGACCGCGAGGACCGCGGCGGCCACGACGGCCAGGCCCGGGTGTCGACGTGGGAGACCCGTCCGGGTGCGGGTCATTCTTCGACCATCACCTCCCCGGTCATCTGGGCGTGCGGGGTGCAGTGGTAGCCGTAGACGCCGGCGGTGTCGAACGTCTGCGAGTAGCTCCCCTCCGTCTGGAGTTCGGAGGCGAAACTCATCGGCGCGTCGTCGTCGGAGACGACGTCGTGGGGAAGGGAGGCCTCCCAGACCCATTCGACGGTGTCCCCCGGCTTGATCGTCACGACCGCGGGGTCGTAGCTCATGTCGAGGACACGGACCTGCACGGTGGTGCCGGAGGAGGCGCCCCCGGTCCCGCCGTCAGAAGAGCACCCGGTCGTCAGCAGGACCGCCGACACGGCGATCGCGGCGATCTTGGCGGTGTGTCGCAACATCGTCAGTTACCTCTCGTAGTAGAAGTTGGTCGTCATCCCGGCGTCCAGGTGGTAGGCGTTGTGGCAGTGGAACATCCACGCCCCCGGGTTGTCGGCGTCGAACTCGAACGCCAGATTCTGGCCCGGGTGGATGATCACGGTGTCTCGCCGCAACCCGCCGTACTCCGGGACCCCGAACGTGTGTCCGTGCAGGTGCATGGGGTGCCACATCGTCGTGTTGTTGGTCATCTCGACGCGGATGCGCTCCCCCGTCCGCATGGTCACCTTCCCGACATCCGGTCCGGCGATCCCCCACACGTAATCCGAGGGCGACTGGATGAGTTCCAGTCGGAAGGTCCGATCCGGGGACCGCGCCGGCAGTGCGGAGGCCTCGGTGGCCCGGAGGCCCGAGTCCTGAACCGGCGTGCGGTCCAGCTCGGGTATCCGGCCGGACCGGGCGAGGTCGACGCTGGTGACCGAGTCCCGGCTGCGCAGGGTCGTGGCGACGAAGTCGTCCGTGCCCTCCACCCGCGCGACCACGGGCCACGTGCCGGAGCCGACCTCGACCAGGACGTCGACCCGCTGGGCCATCCCCACGAGCACGGACGCGGCATCCACCGGTTCGCAGGGGAACCCGTCGGTCTCGATGACCCGCATCATGCGACCTCCCACGGCCACGCGGTACGGCGTCTCCGCCGCGGCGTTGATGATGCGGAGCCTCGCGGTGGCGCCCGGGGGTGCCACCAGCGGCTCGGCGTCGGCGGTGGGTCGGCCGTTGATCAGGTGCACCGGGTAGGAGATGTGCTGGGTCATCCCGCCGAGTTCCACGGACTCCGGATGCGGCCCGGCGGTCCGCGCCATGGCCTCCGGATCCACCGGGGTCGTGGTCGTCGTCGTCACGGATCCGTGACCCTGGTGCCCTCCGTGTCCCCCGTGGCCCGCGTGCCCACCCAGCGCCGGGTTGAGGGCGCGGAGCAGGTCCTCAGGTGACGGCCCGTGCCCCACGGTCCAGTCGTCGAGCACGACCACCAGGTCGACGTCGGCGCCGTAAGGATCCTTCGGATCCTCGGCGATCAGCGCGCCCAGCATCGCCTCATCCGCCTGGAGCCCGGAATGCGAGTGATACCAGTACGTCCCGGCGTGCGGCAGCCTGAACGCGTAGTCATACGACCCACCGGGGGCGACGTTCTCACCCGTCAACGGAGGGGCACCGTCCATGTCGTTCCGGATCTGGATGCCGTGCCAGTGGATCACGGTCTCCTCGTCCAGGGCGTTGACGTGGTGGACCCGGAGTTCGTCCCCCAGGGAGGCCCGGATCTCCGGCCCCACCGGCCCGTCGCCGTACGACCTCGCCGAGACCTGACGACCGGCGAGACCGAAGGCGGCGAGTGCGGCTGTCACCGTGACGTCCACCGCGCGCCCCGAACTGAACCGGGCGGCCTCCGCCGCGGCGACCTCGGGATCCGCGTACCCGATCCGGTCCGAGGCCTGAACGGCGGTGGTGATGGCGTTCTCGGCCGCGCAGGCCGCCATCGCCACCCCCACCCCACCGAGTCCGAGCGCGGCCAGGAAGGCCCGTCGGCTCACTCCGGACCGGGCCGGGTCCAGCGTCCCCGGGGAAAGTCCCATCAGGCGACCCTCCGCTCCGGGGCCCGCACTCCGCTGACACCGTCGGAGCCGCCGGCGTGGCCGGTGATCGTCGCGGTGGAGACGACCTCCCCCGTCGCGGGGTCGACGCCGACGATCGTGGGCAGGTCCTCCCCCTCGTCGTCACCCGTTCCGGGGGCGGTGCCCAGGACGTAGAGGACCGATCCGTCGAGGTTGTAGGAGACGGAGTCGATCGAGTCCAGCCCGAGCTTCTCCAGATCGAGGTTCTGGGTCTCCCGCGCGCCGTCGACGTCGAACAACCGGACCCGGACCACGTCTCCCCCGTTGGCGGAATGAGGATGGATGTCGGAATCGGTGTACTCCACGAAGAACTGCTCCCCGTCGGGACGGATGCCGTTCGTGTAGAAGCGTCCTCCGTCTCGACCCACGTTGCCCAGCGGACGCACCTCGTCGGTGGGCAGGCCGGAGGAGAAGTCGAAGAGGTAGGCCTCGCCGGCCTCGTTGATGAGGAACCCGGACTCCACGTCGTCGGCGAAGTGCGCCTCACGAGACGCCGTGAAACCCTCGGGCAGGACCTTCGAGCGGCCGCTCTCGCTGATGCGCCCCTCGTCGTCGATCGTGAGCTCGAGCAGTTCGCGGGATCGTTCGCACACCGAGTAGATCTTGTCCCCGACCGGCCACGTGTACGGTCCGCAGCCGATGATCTGCTGCTCTCCGGACAGCACCCCGCGGTCCAGATCCACCACACGGGGCCCGAAGAGCTGGTCGTCCCACGAGGTCATGAACCGGCCGGCGCCGCTGATCGTGTGCGAACCCTCTCGGGAGTGGAACCGCACGTGGCGCGGTAGGAGCACCTCGTCGGGTTCGAGCAGGTTTCCGGAGTAGGTCGAGACGGTGTAGTCGGCCTGGCCGCGCGAACCGCGCGGGGTCCACACCTCGAACGCCACGGCCTGCGGGTCGGCAGGGGTATCGGTCGTGAAGAGGTGGACGACGTCGTCCCAGATACCGTGACCTGTGGTGATGCGGGTCTTGACGACGCCGTCGGCGGGGTCGAAGGCGGCCCAGACGGTCTCGTCGTCGCGCCACTCTGCGGCGATCATCCAGTCGGCGCCGATCGGTGTCACCTCGGCGGTGTACGGGATGTTCGGGTCGGCGCCGACCTCTCCCAGTTCCTGGTCCTCGTCGCCGAGCGTGGCGTTCGCCGGAGGGGCCGTGACCGCGGGGACGTTCGGGAACTCGTAGGTGGTCGCGACCCCGTTGGCCACGTCGAACTCCCCGTCGTCTCCGCCGTCGGAACCGGGCGAACACCCGACCAGCAGGAGCACGGCCGCGGTGGCCGCGGAGAGGCCCGCGAGGCGGGGGGTGGTGAAAACGGTCATCTGAGTGGTCCTCTCGGCCCTTCTAGCGGGAGCCCGCGCCGACGCGCGGGCGGGTGGCGTGGTTGGTCTGGCAGTCCTCGCCGATGATCGGGGCGAGCGTGCAGGTGTACGACTGGGACTCGTCCGAGACGCACCAGATGATCTCCTGATCGAAACTGCCGGAGACCGGGTTGTACATGACGGCCTGGGCGTCCGGTTCGCCGCAGTACTTCGTGGAGCACCGCGGGGCGCCACAACAGTCGTAGTAGGCGATCAGGTACGTCTTGCCGTTCGCGGGATGGGTGCAGCACCCCACCCAGTACTCCGCTCCCGGCTTCGATCCGGGTGCGCAGGTCGAGACTCCGCCGCCCGCACAGGAGGGGCAGGGTCGGCCGTCCATGTTGCACCAGCGCCAGTAGTTGCACTCGGTGGGATCCTTGCCGTCGTACGTGGGCAGGAGGTCGTCACCGGCCCCGAACGGGGTCACCGCATTCTGCGGGGCGGGGGGCGTCGTGGCGCCGGACGCGGGCGGTTGCTGGGCGAGGGCCTGGGGGTCGCGGGTGACCGGCAGTGCGCCGACCACGGCCACTCCCGACAGGCCCATGGTCCACTTGGCCATCTTCGAGAGGACCGAGCGGCGGGACGTGCGTTCCGACAGGCGCCGGGAGACCTTGCTGAGCGAACTCCCTCCCCCGCCGGACAGCCATTCGGCGTGTTCTGTCAGGCGGCGTTGGTCGGAGTCATCGATGTGAGCCACGAGGTGTTCCTTTCCTTGCATGGGGTGGACGGATCGTGCGCGGACCGCGGTGACGAGCGCCGCGGTGCGCTCACGAGGCGGTGGGGACGCCGATACCGGCGTAGAGGTGCTGGATCGTCGGCGTGCCCGACTCCAGCGCGTTGAGAAGACTCTCGACGTGCTGCATGTTGTTGCACAGACCCTTGGCGGCGATGGACCCGTCGGTGTCCAGGAGGATCCCGTACGGAGTGGTGCCGACCTGGTACGCGATGCCCACGTCGCGGGCGTCGAGGTAGGACAGTTCCGCGCCGATCCCGGCTCCGGCCAAAAACTCACGGTGCTCCTCCTCGGTCCCGTCCGAGATCAGCACCACGTCGAGGTCGCGCTCGGCCTTGGCCATGGCCTTGATCCCCGGGAGCAACGCCTTGCAGGTCGAGCACTTCGGGCCCGTGAACATCAGCAGCTGGGGCTTGTCGCGCTCGCCGGCGACGGTGGTGTCCCGTTCCATGTGGTCGACCAGGCCCGAGAAGGACGGGCCGGTGTCCCCGACCGCAGGACCCGAGTCGAGCACCCTGGCCCCGAGCGGGCCGAGACGCACCTGGACCCGGCCCAGTTCCCGGGCCAACCCCAGGATCATCAGGACCAGGACGACGTCGACCAGCACGAGGACGACGAGCAGCGTGAGGACGAAAGCAGACATAGGAGTACTCCTGTTCGAGGGTGGACGATCGGGCGACGCCCGACTGCGGCATGCGGGTGTAGAGGATGTGACAGATAAGAATTCCCTTATTGGGGCGGGGAACCGCTAGGGGGAGGCGGAGTAGCGCCGGCTGAGTTCGTCGCGGGCCGGCTGGAGGTAGTCGTCGACCCTGCTCCGACCGAGCGTCAACGTCGAGGACACCGCGGCCGCCCCGAACGCCAGCGCGACCGCCAGTACGGCGAGGACGAACCCGGTCGCCACCTCGGGCAGAGAACTCGGGCCCGGCAGGTACAGGCAGGCCACGGCGCCGGCGGCGAACGCGAGGGCCCTGGCCACGTGCCACCACCCGATCCTGGGAGCGTCGTGCTCACCGAAGGCGAAGCATCCGCAGTCCAGCTCCGTGCGGCCTCGGAGGAGGTTCACTGCCAGTCCGGCCGCATAGACGCAGAACAGGACGGCCACCGACCACGCGACGGCCGGCAGGCCGACTCGCCCGAGACACGCCGCACCGAGCACGATCTCGAGGAACGGCAGAACCCGTCCCACACGCGCCGCGACGGCGTCGGGCAGGATCTTGTATCCGACGACCACTCGGGAGTGGCCCTCGATGTCGCGTAGCTTGCTCAGCCCGGCGGCGAGCAGTGCGATCCCGATGACCGACGTGGCGAACATTCCCGTCATTGCCGTTCCTTCCGACGCGCTCGGCTCCCACGATTCAGATGTCGTGGCACGTCGCGGACGCTATGCCCGGTGTGTTACTCAGGCGTTGCCAGCAAAGTGCTCAGTTGTTTCTAACGCTCTGAAGTTGTCGAGATCACAGTCGACGAGACGGTGCGGCCGGCGAGGTCTCCTCACCCGTAGAGAAACGATGACAGTGGGGGTTCATACGCGCGCCGGGCGCCGGGAGACCGGGCGCCGGGCGCCGGGAGACCGGGCGCCGGGCGACCGGGCGACCGGGCGTGGGCGACCGGGCGTGGCCTGTGAACGAGGAAGTGGTCTGTGAACGAGGAAGTGGCCTGTGAACGCGAAAAAGCCCCCGCCTCCCGGGGGGAGACAGGGGCTGCGCCTGCGGTGGTCCTAACTGGGTTCGAACCAGTGACCTCTCCGGTGTGAACGGAGCGCTCTTCCACTGAGCTATAGGACCTCGTGCGCCGTCGTTCTCGCGTCGGCACCGCAACACTGTAGCAAGCCCCGCGCCGGGACCCAATTCGGGGTCCTCGACGACCTCGCGCGCACCTCGCCGCCCCCTCGCCGGACGCACAGCCCGCCCGGATGGGCAGCATCAGAGCAGATGAGGCGACGTTTCCGCCCCCCGATTTGTGTTCCAAGATCGGCGTCGGCTAATGTTCATTCTCGCAACGCGGTGAGCAACAGCACGCCGGGGAGCAGTGCGGATGTGGCGCAGCTGGTAGCGCATCACCTTGCCAAGGTGAGGGTCGCGGGTTCGAATCCCGTCATCCGCTCGGAGGGATCGAGGAGCCAGGAGTCCTCACCGGGCTCGATACCTTTTCGGTGGAGTGGCCGAGTGGTGAGGCAGCGGCCTGCAAAGCCGTCAACACGGGTTCGATTCCCGTCTCCACCTCCACGCCGGAGTGATCCGGTTGGTGAGTCCCGCGCGATTAGCTCAGCGGGAGAGCGCTTCCCTGACACGGAAGAGGTCACTGGTTCAATCCCAGTATCGCGCACCACGACACGACGCCCCGGTCTTCCGCCGGGGCGTCGCGCTTTTCCGGGGCGTGGAGCTTTGTCCGGGGCGTGGAGCTTTGTCCGGGGCGTCGAGCGTTCTCCGGGGCGTCGCGCTTGGGCGTCGGCCATGTCCGCGGCGGTGGAGTCCTCGCGCGCGCGGGCCGCTTGCCTTGGTCGTTCTCACTGCGGTGATTTCGCCACATTCCCGCGGAGAGCACGACCAGGATGCGCGCGGGGGCCGGCTTGAGCCGCGATTCCTGTCCGGGACAGTCGGCGGTTAGCCTCGTCGACGATGACCCTCACGATCCGATCGGCGCTGGCGGCCGATATCGACGACCTCTCGACCCTGGCCGCTCTGACCTTCCCGCTCGCGTGTCCGCCCGACCTGCCCCGTGCGTCGGTGGAGGCGTTCGTGCGCGACACACTCGGGCCCACCTCGTTCCGCGGGTACCTGGAGGACCCGACCCATCGACTCCTCGCCGGTGTCGGGCCCGATGGCGACATCCTGGCCTACGCCCTGCTCGTCGAGGGCACCGCGATGGACGAGTCCTGCGCGCGGGTGATCTCGAGCCGCCCGACCGTGGGTGTCAGCAAGTTTTATCTCCACCCGTGCCTGCACGGCAGCGGCGAAGCCGGTCGGCTCCTCGACGCCGTGGTGCGGCACGCGCAGGACTCCGGCGCGCGGAGTCTGTGGCTGGCGACGAACGTGGCGAACTCGAGAGCGCTCGCCTTCTACGCCCGGAGCGGTTTCGAGAGACGGGGGCACCGCGACTTCATGGTCGGGGGCGTGCGGAACCGCGACGTCGTCCTGGAACGCCCGGTCCAGCGCCCACTGTGAGCGACCGGCCGGGGTGGGCCGGGTGAGCGACCGGCCGGGGTGGGCCGGGTGAGCGACCGGCCGGGGTGGGCCGGGTGGGTGGACTGGTGGGTAGATCGCGTGGACTGCCGGTACGGGCGGTCTCGATCCCGGCTCAGCCGCCGACCGTCTCGAAGCGTGACAGCGCGAGGAGCCGGGACGTGGCCCGGAGATATTTCTTCCGGTATCCGCCGGCGAGCATCTCCTCGGTGAAGATCGCGTCCAGCTTCTGCCCCGAGTTGCGGACGGGGATACCGGCGTCGTAGAGGCGGTCCGCCAGGACGACCAGGCGCAGTGCGATGGCCTGGTCCGGCAGCGGGCCGACGTCCCGGAGGCACACCCTGGTCACCCCGTCGACGAGGCGGTTGTACTTGGACGGGTGGAGGGTGGCCAGGTGCCCGCACAGCGCGTCGAAGTCGTCCAACGTCGCCCCGGGTTCCGCCTCGGCGTCCGCCTCGAGCGCCTCGTCGGACATCGGGTCCGGCGCCGGGGGCAGGTTGCGATGCCGGTAGTCGGGCCCGTCGACCCGGATCGACTCGAAGATCCCCGACATCTTGCGGATCTCGCGCATGAAGTCCTTGGCCGCGAAACGACCCTCACCGAGCTGCTCGGGGAGGGTGTTGGAGGTCGCGGCGACGCTGACACCCGCCGTGGTGAGTTCCGCGAGCAGCCGGGACACCAGCATGGTGTCGCCGGGATCGTCGAGTTCGAACTCGTCGATACACAGGACGGAGTGTCCGGACAGCTCCTCGACCGCCCGGTTGAAGCCCAGGGCGCCCACGACGTGCGTGAGCTCGACGAACGTGCCGAACGCCTTCGGTTCGGGACACGTGTGATAGATCGAGGTCAACAGGTGGGTCTTGCCCACCCCGAAGCCACCGTCGAGGTAGATCCCCGCGCCCTCCACCGACTTGGGCCGACGCCCGAACAGTCCCTTCTTCGGGGCGCGACGGGCCACCACCGACTCCGCGAATCGCCGACAGGCGGTGACCGCGGCCTCCTGCGAGGGCTCGGCAGGGTCGGGGATGTAGGAATCGAAACTCACGTCATCGAACATCGACGGCGGGACCATCTGCGCCACGAGTTGGTCGGCAGGGACCACCGGGGTGACGTCAACGAGGCGGGAGACCATGCGATGAGCCTATCGTGGGGCGACAGGCGTGAAGAACGGAAGGAGGCCCGGGTGCTGTCGACACGACCACCAGCGCTCGGCGACGACCCGGCGTCGCTCGACGCGATCTGGGCCGCGCTCCGGCCGGAGAGCCCGACCGCGGCACCGGTGATCCGTGCTGTCATGATCGCCTCCGTCGACGGCACCACGACCGTCGACGGCCGGAGCGGGGGCCTGGGAACGCCCACCGACCGCCTGGTCTACGACGCCATGAGGGCCCGCGCCGACCTCGTCCTGGTGGGCTCCGGCACGGCGTTGGCCGAGGACTACGGCCCCGCCGAGGTGAGCCCGGTCTGGGCGGACAGGCGGACAGGGCACGCGCCCACCGTCCTCGTACTCACCCGGTCCCTTCCCGATGAGCTGATCGACCTCTGTGCCGACACCGACGACAGGATGCAGATCGCGGCGGCACACGAGACGGACCCCCGGCTCGTCGGGGCCGCGCGGGCACGGGGCGTGACCGTCCATGTGCTCGACCCGGGCCCGACCGGTGCCGCCGTCCGTGCGTTGGCATCCCGCCTCCACGCCGCCGAGGTGGACTTCGAGGGTGGCCCCCGACTCCTCGGGGAGCTCCTCTCGGAACGCGCCGTGGATGAGCTCGTCCTCTCGGTGGCGCCGGAGGCGATCGTCGGAGGCGACGACTCGACACTGACCCCGGGCCACGGGCATGGATACACCCGGGTGCCGATGCGCGTCGTCTCGGCGTTCTCCTGCCCGTCGGGAGGCCTGTACACCCGCTGGGTGGTCGGTGAGGGCGTCCGTTGACCGGGAGACGTGGCGCCCGTTCCACCCGCGCGGTGCTCACCGCGCTCGTCGCAGTCGTGGCCGTGGCCGGGTGTGCTCCCCTACCCGCCTCGGGACCGCGACTGGCCACCGGTGACGGACCTGGTCGCGCGCCCGCTCCCGACAGCGAAGCGGAACTCATCACCCCACCAGACTGGGAGACGCCCCGATCCGAGCTCCAGTGGATTCCCTGTGCGGAGGGCGGGACCCGCGGGCTTCCCCAAGACGCCCGGGTCGACTGCGCGCTGCTCGGCGATACCCCTGTCCTCCGCCTCACCACCGGGGACACACCTCGGGACGCAGCCCCCCTGGTCGTGGTGGCCGGACCCGGCGATCCCGCCGACTCGCTCGCGATCAGGTTCGCCTCGGCGGGCACCGAGATCGTGGGATCGCATCCGCTGGTGATCCTCGACCACATCGGCCGCACCGGACCCGCCGGTGCCTGCCTGACCCCGTCGGCCCGCCGCACGCTGGACGAACTCGCCGAGCGGGGTACGGACCCCGGGGCACCGGACCTCCGCGGCGAACTCGCCCAGACCGCGCAGTCCTGCACTGATCAGCTCGCCGGGCGGGAACTCGACTTCGGTGCCGCCGGGGCGGCGGAGAACCTCGAGGAACTGCGTCGGTCGTGGGGTGTGCCGGGGCTCGCGGTGCTCGCCCTGGGCTCGGGCGCCCGCACCGCCCTGGACTACGCCGGGGCGCACCCCGATCGGTTGTCGCTCCTGGTCCTGGACTCCCCCGCACCGTGGGACGGCGACCAGGAGACCGCCGCGCGATCCGCGCTCGACGGCTCCGATACCGCGTTACGGCTGTGGGCGGCCTCCTGCACTCGTCCCGAGTGCGGCCCGGGCGACGGGGAACAGAGGGTCGAGGCCGTCTCCCGCGCCCTCGACGCCGCGAGAGATCCCGGGGCCCGCGTGCCGGCCGCGCTCCTGTCCGACGTGATCCGATCCGCACTCACCGACCTGTCCGGTGCCTCCGCAGCGGAGGCGTCCGACGGGGACGAGATCCTCGGTGAGATCGCGGGGACGGACCCCGATGCGGGCGCCCCCGGTCCGTTGGTGCGTGCCCGGGCGGAGGCGTTGAGGAGCTCCTCACTTCCGTACGTCGCGGAGTGCTCCGACCTGCCCAGGCGGGTTCCGGTCAACCGCGTACCCGAGCTCGCCACCGAATGGGCGGACGACGCACCCTTCGGGGAGATCCTGGCCGCCCAGCTCTCCGCCTGTTCGACCTGGCCCGTCCCGGAACGCACGCCCGTGGAGCTGCCCGGATCCGTGCCCGTGCTCCTCATGGGAGGGATCGCGGACCCCGTCGCCGGCGCCGCCGCCCTGGAACCCACCGCGGGCATGCTGACCGGCGCCGGGGCGGGAGACATCCGGATTCTCACCTGGGGCGCTCCCGGATCGTGGGTGGTGCTCCACTCGGCGTGCGCCCGGTCGACCCTCTCGGGCTTCCTCGCCGACCCGACCACCGTCGACCGATCCGTGGCCTGCCCGTCCTGACCCGGGGCGCCTACCAGAAGGACGTGCCCCCGACCGGTAGCCTGCACACCGTGCCGTTGCCGACCCGAAGCACTGACTCCGTGCCCCGCCTGTTGAACCAGATCCTGTGGCCGTTGGCGATCATGACGGTGATCCATCGCGTGCTCATCAAGGCCGTCAACGGATCCATCACGAACGACTTCGGGACCGTCTACGCGGCGACCAGGCGTTTCCTCGCGGGCGAACCCGTCTACAGCGAGAACCTGCTCACGGTTCAGCCGCACTATCTCTACGCCCCGAGCGGCACGTTCCTCCTGGCCCCCTTCGGCGTGATCGACAACTACACGGTGGCCCGGTGGCTGTTCATCCTGGTCAACGCCGCCGCGATCATCGCCGCACTGTGGCTTCTCATGCGATTGTTCGACCTCGACGTGCGGTCGTTCGCCGCCCCGGCGATCCTTCTGGGCGCGTTCTGTACCGAGGCGGTCACCAACACCCTGGTGTTCACGAACGTCAACGGCGTGATCTTCCTGTGCCAGGTGTCCTTCCTCTATCTGCTGTACCGCAGGCGACTGTGGTGGGCCGGGGTCGCGATGGGGCTGTCACTGGCGATCAAGCCGATGCTCGCGCCTCTGCTGGTCCTCCCGCTGATCCGTCGACAGTGGCAGCCCTTCGTGGCCGCCCTGGCGATCCCCGCCGCCACGATGGCCGCGGGGTGGGCGCTCACCGTGGACGCCGGCCGGTATCTCGAGGTCACCGCGCCCTACATGAGCGAGGTCCGCGACTACTACAACAGCTCCATCGCCGGGCTCGGTCTGTACTACGGCGTCCCCGAGCCGCTCATCCTGGTGGCCCGGATCCTCATCGTGGTGGCCACCCTGCTGGCCGTGTATCTCCTGCTCGACTACCGGCACAACCACGAGGTGTTGTGGCTCGCCACCACCTCCGGGGTCATCCTGACCGGTGTGTTCCTGGTCTCCAGCCTCGGCCAGATGTACTACTCGATGATGCTCATCCCCATCATGCTCACCGTGGTGCTGGACAAGTCGTTCGTCCGCAACTGGCCCGCCTGGTTGGCGGCCTACGGGTTCTTCACACTCGACTTCTGGGAGTCGGCGCGATGGCCGTACTACGGGCGCCTGCTGGAGTTCGCCCACCCCACGCTCGGATGGCTGCTGCTGCTCTGCACCGTGCTGGCGATCCTGCTGTGGCGTCGGACGGACCCGCGTCGGCACGAGCGGATCGCACCGGCCGCGGCGGCGGCGTAGCCTGCGGGCATGAGTGAGCGCACCGACACCCCCTCCAACACCCCGCACCCCTCCTTCACCCTCGATGACGCCGAGTGGCGCCGCAGGCTGACCCCGGAGGAGTACCAGGTCCTGCGCCGGGCGGGCACCGAGCGGCCGTACACCGGCGAGTACACCGACACCAAGACCGAAGGGGTCTACCGGTGCCGTGGCTGCGGGGCCGAGCTGTTCCGCAGCGACGCCAAGTTCGACTCCCACTGCGGCTGGCCCTCGTTCTTCACGCCGTTGGCCGGCGGGGCCGTCATCGAGCGGACGGACACCTCCCTCGGGATGACCCGGACCGAGGTGTTGTGCGCGAACTGCCACGGCCACCTGGGGCATGTCTTCTCGGGCGAGGGCTACCCCACCCCCACCGATCTGAGGTACTGCATCAACTCGGTGAGCATGACCCTCGAACCCGCCGAGGACTGATCAGGGCATCGAGGTGGCGAGCTGCTCGGCGCTGACCCGGGGACCGGTGAAGAACGGGATCTCCTCGCGCACGTGACGGCGCGCCTCGGTGCTGCGCATGACGCGCATGAGGTCGACGATCCGATCCAGTTGCGGGGCCTCGAAGGCCAGGAGCCATTCGTAGTCGCCGAGCGAGAAGGACGGCACGGTGTTGGCGCGGACGTCCGGGTATTCGCGGGCGGCGCGCCCGTGCTCGGCGAGGATGCGGCGACGCTCCTCGTCGGGGAGCAGGTACCACTCGTAGGACCGGACGAACGGGTACACGGAGATGTACGCGCCCGGTTCCTCCTCGGCGAGGAAGGCCGGGATGTGGCTCTTGTTGAACTCCGCGGGCCGGTGCAGGGCGGTGTTGGACCAGTAGGCGGTGCTGGCCCGACCCAGGATGGTGGTGCGCCGGAACTCGTTGTAGAACCGCTGGAGATCCTCCATGTGCTCGGCGTGGGTCCAGATCATGAAGTCGGCCTCGGCCCGCAACCCCGAGACGTCGTAGAGCCCGCGGACCACCACGTCCGTGTCGTCGAACCGCGCGAGGAACCGCTCGAGGTCAGCGGTGACCGCGGCCCGGTCCTCCCCCAGCTTCCCGGGGGTCACGGTGAAGACCGAGAACATGAGGTACCGGAGGGTCGAGTTGAGCTTCTTGTAGTCGAGGCGTGCCATGTCTCAATCCTGCCACCCTGCCGCCAGCCGCCGGGCCGCGGCCCGAGCGGAACCGATGCACGCGGGCACACCGACCCCCTCGGTCGCCCCTCCGACCACCTCCACCCCGGGGAGCCGGTCCGCCAGTCCGGCCCGCACGTCCGCGATCCGGTCGGCGTGCGCCGGCCCGATCTCCGCGAGGGAGTCCTCCCAGCGCCGGACGCGGGAATGCAGGATCCTCGGCGCGGATCCGCACACGCCGGCCAGGGCGGATTCAGCCATCCGGGCGAGCGCGATGTCGTCGGCGAGGAGCACCTCGTCGTCGTCCAGTCGCCCGAACGACACCCGCACCAGGTGGCCGGGCCGGGTGTCGAGATGGGGCCACTTGCGACTGGTGAAGGTCATCGCCTTGAACGGCACCGGCTCGTCGGTGGCCACCAACACTCCGGACAGCTCGGGCAGGTCCAGCCCCCTGTCCACCTCCATCGCCACCACCGCGGACGAGGCCGTCCGGATGCCGGCCAGGCCGGTCACCGCGTCGTCCACTCCACCGGCCGCGGCCAGGAGCGGCGCGGCGTGGGGGACGGGGACGGCGACGACGACGAGGTCGGCCTCCTCGACCCATGACCCGCGTGCGCCGGTGACGGTCAGGGTGTAGCCGGTCTCTTCCCGATGGAGGGCGGTGCAGGCGGCCTGGGTGCGCACGCGCGCCCCCGAGGCCTCGATCAGCGACCCCACGAGTGTCCTGTATCCACCGTTCAGGGTGGCGAACACGGGTCCCGGGACGCGGTCACCCACGAGCTGACCTACAGCGTCGGTCAGCGTCGGGGCACCCCGGTCCAACACCTCGGCGAGTCCGGGGACCACCTGGCGCAGGCCGAGCCCCGAACTGGGCGCCGCGTACACGCCGCCGAGCATGGGGTCGACGAGTCGCGAGACCACCGCGTCTCCGAACCTCTCGGCGACCAGGCGGCCCAGCGAGACGTCGCCGCCTGGCTCCCACTCCAGTGGTGTGTCCCTCTCGCGGGCGGCGGCGTCCGACTCCGCGGGGGTCAGGACGCCGGTCAGGGCGGTCACGTCGGACGGCAGCCCCATGACGGTGCCGGGCGGCATCGGGACCAGCCGGCCGCCGGTGAGGATCGCCGGGCCGAGCGGGCCGGGATGGCGCAGGGCGTCGGTCAGGCCCAGCTCGGCGACGAGTTCGGATGCTTCCGGGCGACGGCCGATGAAGGCCTCGGCCCCGAGCTCCATGGGCCCGGACGGGAAGTCGACCGTGTGCAGCGCCCCGCCCGGGATGTCGGACGCCTCGAGCACCGTGATCCGGGCGTCAGGAAGGTCGAGGGCGAGCTGATAGGCGGCGGTCAGGCCGCTCAGGCCACCACCGACCACTGCGACTCGAGGCGCCACCCCTACTTCCCGCTCAGTTCGTGGACCAGCTCCACCACATGGGTCACGGCGCCCGGGTCGGTGGCGGGCAGGACCCCGTGCCCCAGGTTGAACACGTGGCCGCGGGCTCCGAGCTCACGCGCGCGCGAACCCTCGTCGAGGATCCGGCGGACCTCGGAGTCCAGGGCGGGACGATCGGCGAACAGCATGGCGGGGTCGAGGTTGCCCTGGAGCACCTTCCCCGGCACCCGCCCGGCGGCGTCGTCCAGCGGGATCCGCCAGTCCACCCCGACCACCTCCGGACCGGCCTCCCCCATGGCGCCGAGGAGCTCCCCGGTGCCCACCCCGAAGTGCGTCCGGGGAACGGTGGAGATCACCTCGTCCGAGAAGATCCCGGCCGAATGCGGCAGCACCATCGAACGATAGTCGCGCAGGCTCAGCGCCCCCGCCCATGAGTCGAACAGCTGCACCGCGTCCACACCGGCGTCGATCTGGGTACGCAGGAACACCGTGGTCAGATCGGCCAACTTGGACATCAGCGCGTGCCAGACGTCGGGTCGGGAGTACATCAGGGACTTGGTGTGCTCGTGGTTGCGGCTGGGGCCTCCCTCGATGAGGTAGGAGGCCAGGGTGAACGGGGCGCCGGCGAATCCGATGAGCGCGACGTGCGGGTCGAGCTCGGCGATCACCAGGCGGACGGCCTCGCCGATCTTCTCGAGGCGGTCCGGTGTGAGGTCGGGCAGGGCGGCGACCCCGGCCTCGTCGCGGATGGGCGTGGAGACCACCGGCCCGGTGCCCGGGACGATGTCGATGTCCACCCCCGCCGCCGCGAGCGGGATGACGATGTCGGAGAAGAAGATGGCGGCGTCCACCCCGTGGCGCCTGACGGGCTGCACCGTGATCTCGCAGGTCATCTCGGGATCGAAACAGGCCTCGAGCATGGTGGTCCCGGCCCGGAGTTCGCGGTACTCGGGGAGCGAGCGTCCCGCCTGACGCATGAACCACACCGGGGTGCGGGCGGCGCCGGTGCCCCTGACTTCGTCGAGGTAGGGTCCGGTCCCGGCTCGTCGAGCCGTGGCGGGCCCGGCACCCCGGGAGTCGGCGGACCTGGGATTCGAGGGCACATCGGAGTTCAGCACACCCCCATGGTCCCATGAGTCCGTCACCGGGGCCCCTCACCCCACCCCGGTGGCAGACGGCGCGCCTCCTCGGGCCGCCGTCGGCCGGTCGCTAGCGTGAGGCCCTGTGAGCACATCGGTCAATGACGGCGAGCCCGAGGTCTTCCGGGAGGCGGTCGAGTCGCTGTCCCGGCTCGAGGTCCGCCCTGAGATCTCCGTCGGCCCGATCCGTCCGCCTCAGAGACTGGCGCCGTACAGTCACGCACTCGGCGTGGAGATCATTCCGCCCGGCGGGGACGATGTGCCCGAGTTCTCCGACGGCGACGCGTTCGGCCGTCTGATCCTCCTCCACGACCCTGCCGGGGACGACGCGTGGAACGGCACCCTCCGACTGGTCGCCTACATCCAGGCGGACATGGAGGCCTCGCTCGCCGGTGATCCGCTCCTGCCCCGGGTCGCCTGGAGCTGGCTCACCGAGGCCCTGGAGGAGGACGCCGGACCTTACACGTCCCTGGGCGGGACAGTCACCAGTACCGCCTCGGTGCGCTACGGCGACATCTCCGGGCCACCGCAGGCCCATCAGCTCGAGCTGCGCGCGTCGTGGACCGCACTCGACCCCGACCTGACCGGCCACGCGGCCGCGTTCTGCAAGACCCTCTCGCTCGCCGCCGGACTCCCGCCGGTCGGCGTGACGTCCCTACCCCGTCGGGCGTGAGCGGCCGACGTCGCGGCCAGACCCCGCCCGGGGCCCCACCGCCCCCGGCCGAGTACGACTTCGTCGACGACGCCCCCGGCCTCCGGGCGGTCGCCTCCGTCATCACGTCCTCCGCCGGGCCGGTGGCGGTGGACGTCGAACGCGCGTCAGGGATCCGCTACTCCGAGCGCGCCTTCCTGCTGCAGCTGCGTCCGGCCGATGGGCCGGCGCTACTGGTCGACCCCGAGACACCGGGCCGGACGGTCGGACCGCTCGCCGGCCTCCTCTCCGAGCGCCCCCTGCTCCTGCACGCCGCGAGCCAGGACCTCCCGTCACTCCGTGGACTCGGGATCAGCCCGAGCGCTGTCATCGACACCGAACTCGCCGGGCGATTCCTCGGGTTGGAGCGGGTGAACCTGGGCACGATGATCTCCGAGTACCTGGGGATCGGGCTGGCCAAAGCGCACTCGGCGGCGGATTGGTCCCGTCGCCCGCTGCCACCGGCGTGGCTCGACTACGCCGCCTACGACGTGCTGTTCCTCCACGACCTCGCGGAGGCGGTGCTCCCCCGCCTCGACGAGCTCGGTCGGCGTGACTGGTTCGACGCGGAATGTCGACACCTCGTGGACTCCGGTCCGGTTCCGACCGCGCCGGACCCCTGGCGTCGACTGGACCGCCTGAGCACACTTCGCGACGCCCGCCAGCTCGCCCGCGCGCGGGAGTTGTGGATGGCGCGTGACCGGGTGGCGGCAGAGCGGGACATCGCCCCCAAGAGACTGCTCACGGACGCGGCGATCATCGAGGCGGCCCGGACCGCGCCGACGAACCGGTCGGACCTCCTGGCGATCGAGGGTTTCGAGGGTCCGCATCGCAGACGACTGGCCGACGACTGGCTGGCCGCGTTGGAGTGGGCCGCCGAACTCGGGCGTGGCGACCTACCCGCCCGTCAGGCGCCACGCGGCGAGCATCCTCCGCACACCACGTGGAAGCGCACGGACCCGGAGGCGGCCGCTCTGCTGGACATCGCTCGCGAGGCGATCGGTTCGCTCGCCCGGGAGCTCGGTATCGACCAGGGCCTGCTGCTCAAGCCGTCGTCGCTCCGGCTGTGGGCGTGGCGGGCGGCCACCACCGACCCCGCCGACGACGCGGAGCTGCTCCACCGGGTCCTCGGGGACGAGGGTGCCCGCCGATGGCAGATCGACCTGACGCAGGCGCCGTTGCTCGAGGCGGTGCGCCGGTTCAGAGCGGACGGCTGAGACCGCCGTCCCTCAGCTCTCGACGCGGTCGTAGAGGCGACGGCGGATACCGTCGGCGATCCCCTCCGCGGTCAACCCCGTGTCGGAGAGGATCTCGCCCCGGGAGGCGTGATCGAGGAACTCCTGCGGAAGGCCGAGGGTCAGTCGATCAACACCGACCCCCGCGCGCTCCAGCACCGCCGAGACCGCCGAACCGACGCCGCCGTGAATCCCGTTGTCCTCGACCGTCACCACGAGCCGGCGACCACGGGCGGAGTCGACGATCGACTGCGGGACGGGATAGACCCAGCGCGGATCGACCACGTCGACCGATACCCCCTCGGCCCGCAGTTCCCGTGCCGCCGCCATCGACGGCGCGACCATCGACCCGACCGCGACCACCAGGATGTCGGCGTCCCCGGTCCCGAACACCCGGTCAACGCCGTCCGACGATGTCTCCAACGACGGAAGGGGCTCACCGACGGACCCCTTGGGGAAGCGCACCACGGTCGGGCCGTCCGTCACCGCCACGGCTTCACGGAGTTCCGCGCGGAGGGTCTCGGCATCGCGCGGTGCGGCCACCCGGACGCCCGGGACGATCCCCGCCAGGGACAGGTCCCACATCCCGTTGTGGCTGGCGCCGTCGGGGCCGGTCACCCCGGAGCGATCGAGTACCAGGGTGACCGGTAGCCCGAGAAGGGCGACGTCCATCAGCAGCTGGTCGAACGCCCGGTTGAGGAACGTGGAGTAGACGGCCACCACGGGGTGCAGCCCACCCAGCGCGAGTCCGGCGGCCGAGGCCACCGCGTGCTGCTCTGCGATGCCCACGTCGAACATGCGATCCGGGAACCGGTCGCCGAAGGCGGTCAGCCCCGTCGGTCCGGCCATGGCCGCGGTGATGGCCACCACGTCGTCTCGCTGCGCCCCGATCTCGCACAGCTCCTCGGAGAAGACCGACGTCCAGTCCACTGACGACGACGACGAGAGCGGGCGGCCGGTGTCGGGGTCGATGACCCCGGTCGCGTGCATCTGGTCGGCGACGTTGTTCTCCGCGTGGACGTAGCCCATGCCCTTGCGGGTCACCACGTGGACGACCACCGGCCCGCCGAAGTCCTTGGCCAACCGCAACGCCGATTCGGTGGCGGCCAGATTGTGCCCGTCGACGGGCCCCATGTACTTCAGACCCAGGTCGGCGAACAACTCCTGCGGTGAGACCACGTCCTTGAGTCCCGTCTTGATCCCGTGCAGGATCGAGTACACGGCCTTGCCGAGGAGGTCCTTTCGGGCGCCCAGAGTGCGCTTGGTGTGGTCCATCGCCTTCTCGTACGCGGGCTGGAGACGCAGGACCCCGAGCCGTTCGGCCAGTCCGCCGATCGTGGGCGAGTACGACCGGCCGTTGTCGTTGACGACGATCACCATGGGCCGGTCCTTGCCGGCGGCGATGTTGTTCAGCGCCTCCCAGGCCATGCCCCCTGTCATCGCCCCGTCGCCGATCACCGCGACGACGGTCCGGTCGTTCTGGCCGCTGAGGGAGTACGCCTTGGCGAGTCCGTCGGCGTACGAGAGCGACGAGGTCGCGTGCGAGGACTCGACGATGTCGTGTTCACTCTCCGCACGGCACGGATAGCCGGACAGACCCCCGCGCGTCCTAAGACCGTCGAACTGGTCCTTCCGACCCGTGACGATCTTGTGGACGTACGACTGGTGCCCGGTGTCGAAGACGATGGGGTCCCGCGGGGAGTCGAACACGCGGTGTAGCGCGACCGTCAGTTCCACCACGCCGAGATTGGGGCCGAGGTGCCCACCTGTCGCGGACACCTTGCGGATGAGGAACTCCCTGATCTCACCGCAGAGCCGGACCAGCTCGTCGGATCCGAGTGCACGGAGGTCGGAGGGGCCGTTCACCTGATCGAGCACACTCATTGCCGTCGACTGCCCCTTCCCTTGCCGCACCCCGCAGGGTCGAACCCACAGTCTACGGGGAAACGGTCTTCGCGCCCGCCGCCGGCCGACCGGCCCCGGCTCACCGGGATCAGCGCACCCGCGGTGAGTCGAGGACGGCGAGGCCCTCCACGTGGTGTGTCGCGGGGAACGCCGCGACACCGCGGATCCCCGCGAGTGTCCAACCGGCTGACACGAGCACCCCGACATCGCGCGCGAGGCTGGCCGGGTCGCACCCCACATGGACGATGCGGGACGCCGTACCACGAGCGAGCGTGGCCATCACCTCGATTCCCGCGCCGCCTCTCGGCGGGTCCAGGATCACGAGGTCGGGTTCGTCGCCGCGATCGCCGGAACCGCTCGACCGCTCCAGGAACGGCTCCACCCTCGACGCCACCGGGACGACCGCGGGGCCGATCCCGAGAGCCGATCCCACGGCCTCGAGGGAGGCGGGCGAGGATTCGACCACGATTACGCGGGCCCGGGGGACCACGTCGAGGACGGCGGCGGAGAACAGGCCCGCTCCCCCGTAGAGGTCCCAGACCACCGGGTCGCCGGGGAGGGCGGGGGCGCCGGACACGGCGGTGCGGACGAGTTCGCTGTAGTGCGCGGCAGCGGATCTGTGCGCCTGCCAGAACGCGTCGACCGGCAACCGCCAGGTGCGCTCCCCCACCCTCCGGGTCACGGTCGGGGCGCCCGCCACGGGCTCCCACTCTCCGGCTCGCGAGGCCCTGGCCCGCGCCCGGGTCGCCGCGCCCCGCCGGGACCGGCGGTCGCGCCCGCGCGACACCGGGTCGGTGACCGGGCGGTGCGCCACGTGCACCTGCCCGTCGTCCCCCAGGACGCCGAGGACCTCCCGGCCCGGCCCCAGGCCCGCGGCCCGGATGGCCTCGCCGATCCGCGGGTCCGCCTGGACGCACGGCCGGGTCACCACCTCGCGCGAGCGCGCGCGTCGGACGCCCGGCACGCCGTCGTCCCCCGTCACCCACCGGGCCACCGTCCGCCACCCGGTGGTCGCACCGTCACCCGCGGGGACGTCCACGGCGACACGATCCGGAACCGACCCGATCCGCCCGATACGGCGGGCCTGGTCGGCCAGGACGACTCCCGCGAACTCCCGGGCGGCCGACGGGCCGATGTGGCTCCAGTCGCAACACCCTGCACCGGCCGCCGCCGCCGGACAGACGGGGTCGATCCGGTCGGGTGACGGTTCGAGCACGCGGGTCACGGTTCCGCGGCAGAATGCCCGCCCGGGGTCGTCGTCGATCACCACCTCGGCCAGTTCCCCCGTGATCCCGCCGCGGCAGAACACCACTCGTCCGGAGTGCCGGGCCACGAACTCACCACCCTGCGCCGGACCCTCGATGCGCAGTCGCAGCACGCGCCCCGTCCAGTCGGTCCCGGTCACCGGCGTCATCGGTCCTCCGGCGCGCCCCAGCGCCCGATGATCGGTTCGTCACGCGCCTGCTCCGCGCGGCCGTCCGACGACGACAGCTGCCACGGAACGCTGGTCACCATGACGCCCCGCTCGTATAGCAGACGGGTCTTCAGGCGCAGCGCGCTCTGGTTGTGCAGCAGCTGTTCCCACCAATGCCCCACCACGTACTCCGGGATGTACACGATCACCACGTCCCTGGGCGACTGGTCCCGCAGCCGCTTGACGTAGTCGACCACCGGTCGGTTGATCTCCCGGTACGGGGACTCCACCACCTTGAGCGGTACGGAGATGCGCCTGCGCTCCCACTCCCGCACCAGCACCCGGGTCTCCGTGGTCTCGATGTTCACCGTCAGTGCCTCGATGGTGTCCGGTCTGGTCGCCCGGGCGTAGGCCAGCGCGCGGAGGGTGGGCAGGTGGAGCTTGGACACCAGCACGACGCAATGGGTGCGGCTCGGGAGCACGACCTCCCAGGAGGAGTCCTCGAGCTCACGCGCGACCGACTCGTAGTGCCGCTTGATGAGCTTCATGACCCCGAACACGGCAAGCATCGCCAGCACCGCGATGTAGGCGCCCGCGAAGAACTTGGTGCCCATGACGATCACCAGGACACCCGAGGTGAGCACGAAGCCGACCCCGTTGACCGCGCGGGCGCGCTGCACCCGACGTCGGACCGCCGGGACCTCTTCGCTCTCCAGTCGCCGTGTCCAGTGACGGACCATCCCGAGCTGGCTCAGGGTGAACGCCACGAAGACGCCCACGATGTAGAGCTGGATGAGCACGGTGACCTGGGCGTCGAAGGCCACCACGAGGACGATCGCCGCGATGGCGAGCAGGACGATCCCGTTGGAGAAGGCGAGGCGGTCGCCGCGCGTGGCGAGCTGCCTCGGGAGGTACTTGTCCCGCGCGAGGACCGAGGCGAGCACGGGGAATCCGTTGAACGCGGTATTGGCCGCGAGCACCAGGATGAGCGTGGTGATGGTCATGATCACGTAGAAGGCGACCGGGAGTCCGGCGAAGACGGGGTCGGCCAGCTGCGCGATCATCGTCTTCTGGTGATAGTCCTCCGGGGCGCCGATCAGTTGGGCGGCCGGGTCCTCCGCGATCTGGACCCCGAGTTTGTTCGCCAACACGATCAGACCGAGCAGGAACGAGATCGACACCACCCCGAGCATGACCAGGGTCGTGGCGGCGTTCCGGGCCCGGGGACTGCGGAACGCGGGTACGCCGTTGTGGATGGCTTCCACTCCGGTCAACGCGGCACACCCCGAGGCGAAGGACTTGGCCACCACGAACGCGAGGGCGAGCCCGGCGACGGCCACCCCGTCGGGCGTGACGAGTTCGAAGTCCGCGGACTCCGCCCTCAGGTCACGATCCAGAACGTCCACCTGGAACAAGCCCCACACCACCAGTGTGGTCATGGCCGCCATGAACGCGTAGACCGGGATCGCGAACATCGCTCGTGACTCCCGGATGCCCCGGAGGTTGATCGCGGTGAGCAGGACGATCGCGACGACGGCGAAGACGACCTCGTTCGAGTAGACGAACGGGATGGCGGAGCCGATGTTGGCGGCCGCCGCCGAGATCGACACCGCCACGGTGAGGACGTAGTCGATGAGCAGGGCCGCGCCGACGCCCAGTCCGGCGTTGGGCCCGAGGTTCACGGTGGCGACCTCGTAGTCACCGTCGCCGGACGGATAGGCGCGGACGTTCTGTCGATAACAGGCGATCACGACCACCATGACGACCGCCACCGCGAGGCCGACCCACGGGGTGAAGACGAGGGCCGACATCCCGGCCAACGACAGGATGAGGAAGATCTCCTCGGGGGCGTAGGCGACGGAGGACAACGCATCCGAGGCGAAGACCGGCAGTGCGATCCGCTTGCGCAACGGCGAGTCCCCTGAGGTGTCGCTGCGGAAAGGACGCCCCAGCAACAGGCGCTTGGTTCCGACGGACACCCGGGAGATCCTGGACACCGACACATCGTAGGGCTCCGCGTGCCGCAGGGACAGTTCTGCCGACGGGAGTAGCGTGATCCCACGGGTCCGCGCGTCGCGGACCGTGAGGAGCGGTACTCACCATGAGGGTCATCATCATGGGCTGTGGGCGGGTCGGGGCGGAGCTGGCGACCGAACTCGACGAGGACGGTCACGAGGTGGTCGTGATCGACCGGGACCCCGCGGCGTTCGCAAGGTTGCCCGAGCGGTTCGGCGGCCGCACCGTCACCGGACTCGGCTTCGACCGCGAGGTCCTCGTGGACGCCGGGCTCCACGGCGCCGACGCGTTCGCGGCGGTCTCCTCCGGGGACAACTCGAACATCATCGCCGCGAGGGTGGCCCGCGAAACCTACGGCGTCGAGCGGGTGATCGCCAGGATCTACGACGCCGGACGCGCCGAGGTCTACGAGAGGTTGGGCATCCCCACCGTCGCGACGGTCCCCTGGGCGACCGGCCGCCTCATCAGATACATCACGTCCGGTTCGAGCCCGGTGGTCTGGCGCGATCAGACCGGTGAGGTCTCGCTTGTCGCGGTGGTCCCTCCCCCGGTGTGGGTCGGGGCCACCCTCGCCTCCCTGGCCGGGACCGTCGGTGGCACCGCGGTCGCCCTCACCCGTTTCGGCGAATGCCGGGTCCCCGATGGCGGCACTCTCGCGCAGGCGGAGGACCTGATCCACCTGGCCGTGCCCTCCGCCGTGGTGGACGATCTCGACGACATCGTGAAGCGAGGACCAACTGATGACTGACCGGCCCGTCGGCGGAGACCCGGTCCCCGACTACGCGGACGGCGCGGGCCTGTTGGACCGCGCCTCCACCCGCACGTTCCATGCCTCCACCATGCGGGTGCTGGTGGCCGGCGCAGGCGTGGTGGGGCGATCCATCGCCCGCGAGCTCCTGGCCAATGACCACCACGTGACGCTCGTCGACCGACGCCCGGCCGTGTTCGACCGCGACTCGGTCACCGGTGCCCGGCAACTCGTGGGGGACGCGTGCGAGCTCAGCTTCCTCGAACGGCTCCGGGCCGAGGAGTCCGACGTGGTGGTCGCTGCCACCGGCGACGACAAGGTGAACCTGGTCGTGAGCCTGCTGGCCAAGACGGAGTTCGCCGTGCCCCGGGTGGTCGCCCGCGTCAACGACCCGCGGAACGAGTGGCTGTTCGACGACCGCTGGGGGGTCGACGTGGCCGTCTCGACGCCCCGGCTCATGGTTTCGGTGGTCGAGGAGGCCGTCGCCGTCGGTGACGTCGTGCGGCTGATGACCCTGCGTCGCGGCGGTGTCAACCTGGTGAGCGTGACGCTGCCGGACCAGACCCCCCTCGCGGGCAGGCCCGTCTCCCGCGTCCGGCTCCCCCGCGACGCGGCGCTGGTGGCCGTCCTCCGGGGAGGCAGGGTGATCACTCCCGAACCCGACGTCCCGTTCGAGCCCGGTGACGAACTGCTCGTCGTGGCCCCCGAGACGGCCGAGGAGGATCTGAGCATCGCGATCCTCGGCGGCTGACACCCGTTGACTCCCGCTCGAGCGTCCCGCCAGGCAGCTGCGTCCGAGCGCGCTGGTCAGTACCCGCGGTCCGCGTCTGCGGGAACGGTGACCGCGACCTCCCGCCCGTAGTCCCACCCCGGCGCGAGGGGCAGTGCGTCTCCGCTCCAGAACCGTCCGGGGTCGTACCAACTGGCATCACCGGCCGGCAGCAGGACGCCCATCGCCTCGAGTGTCATCCCGACGACCTCGGCGCAATAGGCGGCCTCCATGCGCAGTACCGGCCCGGTGTCGACGGTTCTGCGCCACGGGAGACCGATGCCCCGCCTCCCCCGGGCAACGGCCTCACCGTCCCCTCCGGACCCGGGCCCCGTGCCGGCGTCGCGGACGGATCGGCGCCGTCCCCGAGCTGCCCACCGACCCCGGGCCCACCGGGCGGTCAGGCGCCCCGCGGAGGGGAACGACACACCGTTCAGGCGGGCGATCGTCTCCAGTACCGCGTCCTCCTGCGCCTCACCGGTCTCCGGGCTGATCTGCCGGAACCATGCACGTTGTCCGTACGGCCCGGTCCACTGACGCACCGCCGCCTCGAGATCGTGCAGTTGGACGCCGCGTTGCCTGCGACCCGTCCAGACGTCCGTCAGCGCGCGACCCATCTCGGCGTGCCAGAGGAGCGGCGGTAGATCGTCGAGAACCACCGCCACCCCCACGTGGTTCACGGGGGAGTTGGTCAGGGTCTGAATGAGCCTGTCGGCGGTCGTGCGCCCATGGAAGAGCCAGAGGTCCCCGGTCCGGGTGCGGTGGGCTGCGGCGGCGAGCGGGACGGTGTCGAGGCTCATGCCGCGATCCTGCCAGGTGACGCGGCCGTAGGACCTACCCTTGGACCATGGCACCCCGCGGACGGCAGTGGTTCAAGGTGGTCGGCGCCGCCGGAGTGGTCGGCGTGGCGGCCACAGGCATCCTCGCCGCGCGGACCGAACGCCGGCGGCAGGCCTACGAGCCCGACGAGATCCGGGAGCGACTCCACCAGCGCTACACCCGCCTCCAGTCGCGCCGGGACGGCTCATCGGGCTGACACCCGGATCGGTGGGGTCACCGGTTGGCGATACGCTGGTGTACACCATGACGACGTCCTCCGAGCCCGCCCCCGACCTGCGCCGGGCCCGGCACGATCTGCTCGTCCGACTCGATGACGTCGGCATCCTCGACGCCCACCGGCTCCGGTCGAGGATCCGGAAGGCGCGCGCGGACCAGGTGGCCGACCTGGGCAGGAGGATCGACGACGCCGCCGAACGACTGCGGCGGCGCGCCGGGTCGATCCCGACACCGGAGTACCCCGAGCACCTCCCGGTCAGCGCCCGCAAGGACGAGATCGCGGCGGCGATCCGCGACCACCAGGTCGTGGTGATCGCCGGGGAGACCGGGTCCGGCAAGACCACCCAGATCCCCAAGATCTGTCTGGAACTCGGCCGAGGCGTGCGTGGGATGATCGGACACACCCAGCCCCGCCGTCTGGCGGCCCGGACGGTCGCCGAACGCATCGCCCAGGAGCTCGGAGCGGAGCCCGGCCACCTGGTCGGTTCCGCCGTGCGATTCGACGACCGCACCGGCGCCGACACGGCCGTCAAACTCATGACCGACGGCATTCTGCTCGCCGAGATCCGGAGGGACCGGCTGCTGCGCGCCTACGACACGATCATCATCGACGAGGCGCACGAGCGCAGTCTCAACATCGACTTCCTGGTGGGCTACCTCCGGCAGATCCTGCCCCGCCGACCGGACCTCAAGGTCATCATCACCTCCGCCACGATCGACCCGGACCGCTTCGCGCGCCACTTCGCGGATGCGGCGGGCCGGCCCGCCCCTGTCATCGAGGTCTCCGGTCGCACGTTCCCGGTGGAGATCCGGTACCGGCCGCTCCGGGTCGACCACGCGGACCGCACCGTCGACCTGGATCCCCTGGACGCGCTCGCCGACGCCGTGGGCGAACTCCTCGCCGAAGGGGATGGCGACGTCCTCGTGTTTCTGTCCGGCGAGCGCGAGATCCGCGACGCCGAGGAGGTGCTCCGGGGCCGGAGGTTCAAGGCAACGGAGATCTTCCCTCTCTTCGCCCGGCTCACCGCCGCCGAGCAGCAACGGGCGTTCCGTCAGCACTCGACCCGGCGCGTCGTCCTGTCGACCAACATCGCGGAGACCTCGGTGACGGTTCCGGGAATCCGCTACGTCGTGGACACCGGCCTCGCGCGGATCTCCCGCTATTCGACACGCACCAAGGTCCAGCGACTGCCGATCGAACCCATCTCACAGGCCTCCGCCGCGCAGCGCGCCGGCCGTTGTGGCCGCGTCGCCGACGGAATCTGCATCCGCCTGTACTCGGAGGATGACTTCGACTCCCGGCCGCAGTTCACCGACCCGGAGATCCTGCGCACCAATCTGGCGTCGGTCATCCTGTCGATGGCCGATCTCGACCTGGGCGCCGTGGACGATTTCCCGTTCGTCGAACCACCCGACCGCAAGGCCGTCCGGGACGGGATGACGCTGCTCACCGAACTCGGTGCGCTCCGGATCGACGACGACGGGCGCCCGCACCTGACGAGGGTGGGTCGCGACATGGCGTCCCTCCCCCTCGATCCCCGTCTGGCGCGGATGGTGGTGGAGGGCCACCGCAACCGCGCGCTGGGGGACGTCCTGGTGGTGGTGGCGGCGCTGACGGTTCAGGACGTGCGGGAGCGACCCGCCGAGGACCGAGATAAGGCGGACCAGTTCCACCGTCGGTTCGCCGACAAGTCCTCGGACTTCCTGGGTTACCTCAACCTGTGGCGCTACCTCACGGAACAGCGCCGCGAACTCTCTGGCAGCGCGTTCCGCAAGATGTGCAAGGCCGAGTATCTGCACTGGTTGCGGATCCGGGAATGGCAAGACCTCACCGCCCAGTTGACCAGCATGTGCCGGGACCGGGGTTGGCATCCGCCGTCCGGCCACGCCGCCGAGGACGACCTCCACAAGGCGATCCTGTCCGGCCTGCTTACCAACGTCGGGATGAAAGACGAGGACACCAGGGAGTTCCGCGGCACCCGCGGCATCCGCTTCCAGGTGTTCCCCGGTTCCGATCTCGCCCGCAGACCACCGCGCTGGGTCATGGCCTCCGAGCTGGTGGAGACGTCCAGGCTGTGGGCCCGTGATGTCGCGCGCATCGACCCGGCGTGGATCGAAACCCTCGGGGCTCACCTGGTCCGGTCCCAGTACTCCGAGCCGTACTGGTCCGACGCCCAGGGCGCCGCGATGGCCTACGAGAAGGTTCTCCTCCTGGGTCTGCCCGTCGTCGAATCGCGCCGCATCCTCCTGTCCCGGGTCGATGCACCGCTCGCCCGGGAGATGCTGGTCCGGCACGGCATCGTGGAGGGCCGGTGGTCAACCCGCATCCCGGTGATCACCGAGAACGCCGCGGCGGTGGAGCAGGCGCGCGAACTGGAGACCCGGAGCAGGCGCCGGGGCCTGGTCATCGATGACGACGCGGTGGTCGAGTTCTACCTCGAGCGACTCCCCACCGACATCACCTCCGGGCGCCACCTGGAGTCGTGGTGGAAGAAGCAGGGCCGCAAGGATCCGGACCGTCTACGACTGACGCCCGAGCGGATCCGCACCTCGGACACCGCTCCGGCCGCCTCCGAGTTCCCGCCGATCTGGAAGCAGGGTGAGCGGGATTTCGAGCTCAGGTACGCGTTCGACCCTGGTGTCGACTCCGATGGCATCACCGTGCGGATCCCTCTCCCCCAATTGTCCTCGGTCGCGGCCTCCGGTTTCGAGTGGCTGGTCCCCGGCCTTCGGGAGGAGTTGTACACCGAGATGCTGCGAACTCTGCCCAAGTACCTACGGCGTCTGTGCTCCCCTCCCGCCGAATACGCACAGCTGCTGGCCGGAGATCTCACCCCGCGCTCGGCTCCTCTCCCGGTGGCTCTCGCCGGGGCGCTCTCGGCCAGGATCGGGACGACCGTCGATCCCCGCGAATTCCATCCGGAACACCTCCCCGGCCATCTGCGCATGCGCTTCGAGGTCGTCGACGGCGACGAGGTGGTGGCCTCGGGTACCGATCTCGCCGCCCTGCGCAGCCGCCTGGTGGAGAAGGTCCGAGCCACGCTCAACTCGCGACTCGTCCCCGACGACGGGCCCCATCGGGCCTGGACCGCGGACACGATCGGGGACCTGGAGACCTCGATCAGCGGGACGGTCGACGGTGTCGAGGTCACGGTCTATCCGGCGCTGCAGGTGCGCCCGGACGGCCTCCACCGGATCGCGTGCGCCACCGAGGAGGAGAGGAGGGCCGCTCAGGCCGCGGCCGTGTTGACGATGATCTCGAAGGATGTGATCACCGCGGCGGCGATACTCCGGGGCCGTCCGGTGGAGCAGCGCCTCGCGCTCACCCAGTATCCCCACGGCGGTGCCGACGGACTGGTCTCCGACGCGGCCCTGGCCGCGTGTGGACGGATGCTCGCCACACGTCAGGGGGTGCCGGTACTCACCGTGCAGGAGTTCGAGGAGCTGCGTGCGCGGGCCAGGGCCGAAGCGCCGGGCGCCGTCTCGGCGTCGATCACCGCCGCTCTCCCGGCGCTGGTCGCCGCGCGATCGGTGACGGCGCGGTTGGAGCAGGCCCCGCGTGACGTCGCAGACGACGTCCGACCCGCGCTGGACTTCCTCGTGGGCAAGGGATTCCTCGCGCGTCACCCCGTCGAGGTCCTGCCGCAACTGGAGCGTCATGTGAGAGCGATCGACCTCAGGCTCGACCTGGCGGAGAAGTCACCGGCGAGGTATCGGGAGCTCACCGCACGGCTCAAGGAGTCGGAGGCGACCGTGGCACAGGCGACGGCGGCACTGCGCGGGCGACCGGGTGGGGCGAGGACGTCCCGGGATCTGCGATGGATGCTGGCGGAGTATCGCGTCGGACTCTTCGCACAGTCCCTGGGCACCTCGCGCCCTGTCTCCGCCGAGAGGATCGAGAAGGCGGTGACCGCCGCTCTCTCCCGCCGGACCGGGAGGTGAGCCCACGACGCCCGCCTCGCTACCTCTCGCTCACGAATCCGGGGTTCGCCCAGCCCCGCGGGCCTGAATCACTCGGTCCACCCGATCCACCCTCGCCAGCACGTACCGTTGCATCGCGACGGGCACAAGGTGCACGCCGATGCCGAGTACCACCACGATCACCGCGCTCCGCCAGGCGCCGGCGAACACGAGTGGGATGGCCACCGCGGCGTGGATCCCCGCGCCCACCCCGTGGGCGACCAGGCTCTGCGTGGCCCTGGCGCGAATCTCCACCAGCCCAGTCCGACCATGGCACGAGTTGACGCGTCGCCCGAGAGCGCGATTCCATCCGACCCGATCCAGCGCACGGAGTACGGAGGGGATACCGAACAAGCGGGCGCGGTGAATCGTCCGCTGCGTTGTAGCGGTCACCCACCTCGGGATCATCGCTTCGGGCACGGGGCCCATAACGCCCAGGATCCCGAGGACACCGGCCGAGAACGCCCACGGGAATACCGGGTGGTGAGGCCCGATGACCAGCCAGGCGCTCACGACGAACGGCACCAACAGTGACGCGCTCGCAACCACCCGGAGCATGGTCTGAGAGTAGATCACTGCCGCGGAACGGGGCTCAGCGCGGCGGGCCCGCGCTCGTCGCTACGACGAAGAACCCTCGCTCACCGGTGAGCGGCGTGGCGCTCTCTGAGTGCGATGATCTCGCGCTCGAAGTCTGCTGCGGAACTGAACTGCTTGTACACGGAGGCGAAGCGCAGATAGGCGACCTCGTCGAGATCCTGGAGAGGTCCCAGGATGGCCAGTCCGATCTCATGAGCGGGAACCTCGGACGCCCCGCCGGCCCTGACCGCATCCTCGACCTGCTGAGCGAGCCGCCGGAGCGCGTCCTCGTCGACCGACCTCCCCTGGCAGGCGCGGCGCACGCCGCGGACCACTTTGTCCCGACTGAAACGTTCCGTCACGCCGTTGCGTTTGAGGACGGTCAACAGCGGTGTCTCAAGGGTGGTGAACCGGTGTCCGCATTCGGGGCACTCGCGTCGACGCCGTATCGCCTGCCCCTCGTCGACCGACCGCGAATCGATCACCCGAGAGTCCTCGTGGTGACATATGGGGCAGTACATTCCAGCTTCGCCATTCGTCGACCTGGTTCGAACCGGTCCACCGGCCGGAGCCGACAGCGGTGCGAGGGCGACGGGCCGCCGTCCCGGGACCATTCTAGAAGGCGATGCCGTGGGTCACGCGTAGGCGGGCCCGCCCACGAGGGCCAACGCCAACAGCATCAGGATTCCGAAGACGATGCCGCCGACCACCAGCGCCCAGGTCGGCACGTCGTCCACCACCGGTGCAGCCGGTCTCGCCTCCACCCCGCACGCCCTGACCTGACCCGTGGACGCCGTCCGCACGCTCACCCGGCGACCGGGTGCCACCGACCGCGTGGGCACCTTCCGGCCACGGTCGAGGGTGCGGGTGACGGACGGGACCTCGGCAGGGACGCGCGTCCCCTCCCTGGGTGAATCGAACCGGTCGTGCGCGGTCGCACACACCTCCGTCCACGGGATGGACGGACGCGATCGTTGCTGCATTTCCAGGACGGTCATGACCACTCCCCACTCGATACTCCGTGCGAACCGGATTCGCACACTCGTGTGACTACTTGTGCACATCTGTTCGAACCCGAACGTGCCTAGAGTTGTATCACGCGGGTCCGACAGAGTCGACACCTGCGCGCGAATTCTTCGAACACCTGTGTGGCGCCCCCGCCCGGTCCGACGTAGGGTGTACACAGAAAGAGACGTCGAACACCCATTCGCTGAAGGGACCGCCGCATGCCCAAACCAGACTTCGAGGCCCTGACGACACGCCAGAAGAGCGTGCTGTTGCACATCCACGACACCGTCAAGGAGAGGGGTTATCCGCCGAGCATCCGGGAGATCGGTGATGCGGTCGGCCTACAGTCCACCTCCTCCGTGGCCCATCAGCTGCGGACCCTGGAGAAGAAGGGCTTCCTGACCCGCGACCCCCACAAGCCGCGGGCGGTCGACGTCCACGGCGTCCCCGGTCAGCGATCGCGGGGGCGACGTGCACCCGCGCAGGAGGACGTACGGCCCGGCGGAGCCGTCGAACCGGTCTACGTCCCGGTCCTGGGGCGGATCGCGGCCGGCGGTCCGATCCTCGCCGAGCAGGCTGTGGAGGAGGTATTCCCCCTGCCCTCCGACCTGGTGGGATCAGGAGACCTGTTCATGCTCAGGGTTGTTGGCGAATCGATGATCGACGCCGCGATCTGTGACGGCGACTATGTGGTGGTCCGTCGGCAGAATGTCGCCGACAACGGCGAGATCGTGGCGGCGATGATCGACGGCGAGGCCACGGTCAAGACGTTCCGCAGGGATTCGACCGGGGTCTGGCTCCTGCCCCACAACCCCTCGTTCCGTCCCATCCCCGGAGAGCACGCGACGATCCTCGGGAAGGTCGTGACCGTCTTCCGCAAGCTCTGAGCCTGTGCCGATGGTGCGTCGCCTGACCTCACCCGGCCGAGGCGGGAACCACGATCGCGACGTGCGTCAGGGCAGATCGGACCCTCACGGCGCTCTGGTCAGGCGACCCCGTCACGCCGGTCGGGGACGCGATACTCGTCGAGTTCTCCCGCCACTGAGGCGGGGAGTCGAACCTCTATCCGGGTTCCGTCCTTCGTGTGATCCTCGGCGACCACAGCGCCCTCCGCGTGGACACGGGAGACCACGTCTCCCCTCGTGAAGGGGATCTCGAGCGTGACCCGCGTGTCCCCCGAGGCGACCACCCCCATGATCCTCTCGAGGAGTTCGTCGACACCCTGACCCGTCGCCGCCGACACGAACACCGCGTCCGGTAGCGCGTGGTGCAGCTCCGTCAGCACGACGGGGTCGGCCACATCGATCTTGTTGATCACCACGAGTTCGCGGGGCCTCTCGGCGTGCTGCTCCTCCACGACGTCGTTGATGACTGTCCGGACGGCGTCGATCTGGCGCAACGGGAACGTGTCAGATCCGTCCACCACGTGCAGGAGGAGCTCGGAATCGACGACCTCTTCCAACGTCGACCGGAACGCCTCGACGAGCTGCGTCGGGAGGTGCCGGACGAATCCGACGGTGTCGGTGAAGACCACCACTCGCCCATCGGGGAGCTCGGCGCGCCGGGTCGTCGGGTCCAGGGTCGCGAACAGTGCGTTCTGGACCAGCACTCCCGCGCCCGTCAGTCGGTTGAGCAGACTCGACTTGCCGGCGTTGGTGTACCCGGCGATGGCGATCGACGGCACCGGGGTCGCGCGCCGTCGATGACGCTTGGTGTCGCGCGCCTGCTTCATGCCCTTGATCTCCCGGCGGAGTCTGGCGGTGCGCTCCCTGATCCGACGGCGGTCGGTCTCGATCTTCGTCTCACCGGGGCCACGGAGCCCGACGCCACCGTTGCTCCCCGCCCTGCCGCCGGCCTGCCGGGAGAGCGCCTCGCCCCAGCCGCGCAGCCGCGGGAGCATGTACTCCATCTGCGCAAGCGAGACCTGGGCCTTGCCCTCACGACTGGTGGCGTGCTGGGCGAAGATGTCGAGGATCAAGGCGGTGCGGTCGATCACCTTGACGTTGACCACCTTCTCGAGGGCGATGAGCTGGCCGGGTGTCAGTTCACCGTCGCAGATCACCGTGTCCGCGCCCGTCGCGGCGATGACGTCCTTGAGGGTCCTGGCCTTACCGGAACCGATGTAGGTGGCGGGGTCCGGCTTGTCGCGCCGCTGGATCAACGCATCGCAGACCTCCGAGCCCGCGGTCTCGGCGAGCTGGGCCAGCTCGGCCATGGCGGCCTCCGCCTGCGCTGACGTGCCCTCGGTCCAGACCCCGACCAGGACGACACGCTCCAGACGGAGCTTGCGGTACTCCGCGTCGTTGACATCCTGGAGCTCGGTCGACAGGCCGACGACTCGGCGCAGCGACGAGCGCTCCTCGAGCTGGAAGTCTCCGACCGAAGGGTCATGGTCTCGTGTGGCCCGGTCAGGGGCGGCGTCATCGATAGTCATCCACGAGCATCATCTCACAGATGCGTCCACGACGCCTCCGCGAACGGAGCCGGGCGTCACCCTGTGTACCACCCGTGCGCGACGAGCTCGGACGGTCCGGTGAGGGTCGAACCGGAACCGGTCAGGGTCACCCCGACCTCGCCCCCGGGGACGGAGACCAGGACCTCGCCCGTGGCCTCTCCGGCGTCGGCCAGAGCCGCGACGGCGGTGGCGACGATGCCGGTGCCGCAGGACATCGTCTCCCCCGATCCCCGCTCATGGACGCGCATCGACACCCGTCCGTCCACCAGCGGGGTGGCGAACTCCACGTTGACCCCCTCGCCGAAGAACGCGGTGTCGTAGACCGGCGCCTCGTGCACCGGTAGGTCGCGTAACCCCGCGGCCCCCAGACCCGGGACCACGCACGCGAGGTGCGGGTTGCCCATGTCCACGGCGAGGCCCGCGTACACGCGTCCGGCGAGTTCCGCCGAGGACACCCCGAGGAGCACGGGTTCACCCATGTCCACACGGACCACGGCGTGGGTGTGGTCGTGGTGGAGGATGTCGGCGGGACGGGGACCGGACCGGGTGCCGACGGCGATCCGGCCGACCCCGGCACGGCCGGTCGCGACGAGGGCGTGGGCGAACACCCTCACGCCGTTGCCGCACATCTCCGCGATCGAACCGTCCGCATTCCGGTAGTCCATGAACCAGTCCACGGCATCGACGCCGTCCGGCAGAGCGGGGAGGACGCCCCGGTCGACCAGGGCACCGGCCGTGGCGATCCGGAGTACCCCGTCCGCGCCGAGTCCGCCCCGCCTGTCGCACAACGCCCTCACCAGGTCCTCGTCGAGCCCCAGTTCCGCCCGGTCGTCGGGCAGGATCACGAAGTCGTTGAGAGTTCCGTGACCCTTGATGAAGGACAGTCCCTCGGACGGTGCGGTCACAGGCGTGGAGGTCATGGCATCCGAGTCTAGCGACCCCGGCACCCCGTTCCACCCTGCGGAAAAGTCGGATGATCACAGGGCTCGTGAGCACTAGAGTCGTCTGCAGGAACGGTCCCTATGTGAGGAGAGCATCGATGTCCGAACGCATCACTGTCGGCGGTATTCAGGTCGACGAGGTCCTCTACGACTTCGTCAACACCGAGGCGATCCCCGGCACCGGGGTCGATCCCGACGCGTTCTGGGCGGGTGCCTCCGAGATCTTCACGGATCTGGCCCCCCGCAACCGTGAACTGCTCGAGACCCGCGACGCGTTGCAGTCCAAGATCGACGCCTGGCATCACGAGAACCCTGCCCCGATCGACCAGCGCGCGTACACGCAGTTCCTGCGGGACATCGGCTACCTGGTGCCCGAGCCGGATTCCGTCTCCGTCACCACGGAGAACGTCGACGCGGAGATCGCGACCGTCGCCGGACCCCAGCTCGTCGTCCCGGTCATGAACGCCCGCTTCGCGATCAACGCCGGCAACGCCCGGTGGGGATCGCTCTACGACGCGCTCTACGGCACCGACGCGATCCCGGAGTCGGACGGGGCGGAACAGGGCACGGGGTACAACAAGGTCCGCGGCGACAAGGTGATCGCCTGGGCCCGCGAGTTCCTGGACGACGCCGTTCCGCTGGCGTCGGGCAGCCATGTGGGCTCCACCGGATACGCCGTCGTCGACGGCAGTCTCCAGGTGACCGTCGCCGACGGATCGACCACCGGCCTGAAGGCCCCGGAGAAGTTCGTGGGGTACCTCGGTCAGGCCGCCTCCCCGTCGTCCGTCCTGCTCTGCAACAACGGGCTGCACATCGAGATCCAGATCGACCCGGACTCCCCGATCGGTTCCACGGACTCCGCGGGCGTCAAGGACGTCGTCCTGGAGTCCGCCGTCTCCACCATCATGGACTTCGAGGACTCCGTCGCCGCCGTCGACGCCCGGGACAAGACCCTGGGGTACCGCAATTGGCTGGGCCTCATGAAGGGTGATCTGTCCGAGGAGATCACCAAGGGCGACAAGACCTTCACCCGTGTCCTGAACGACGACCGGGTCTTCACCGCTCCCGACGGCGCGGGCGAGGTCAGGCTCCACGGCCGCTCCATGCTCTTCGTGCGCAACGTCGGTCACCTGATGACCAACCCGGCGGTTCTCGACGCCGACGGCAATGAGCTGCCGGAGGGGATACTCGACGCTCTCATCACCTCCCTGGCGGGGATGCACGGGATCGCCGAGGGCAACGAGCGCGGGAACAGCCGGCACGGGTCGATCTACATCGTCAAGCCCAAGCAACACGGACCCGACGAGGTCGCGTTCACCACCGAGCTGTTCAGCCGGGTCGAGCAACTCCTCGGCCTGCCGGCGAACACCCTCAAGGTGGGGATCATGGACGAGGAGCGCCGCACCTCGGTCAATCTCGCGGCCTGCATCGCCGAGGCCACGGAGCGCGTCGTCTTTATCAACACCGGATTCCTCGACCGGACGGGCGACGAGATCCACACCTCCATGGAGGCCGGGCCGATGATCCGCAAGGGCGAGATGAAGTCCGCCCGGTGGATGACCGCCTACGAGGACTTCAACGTCGACACAGGTCTCGCGTGCGGACTCCGCGGCCGAGCGCAGATCGGGAAGGGCATGTGGGCCAAGACCGACCTCATGGCGGAGATGCTCGCCGAGAAGATCGGTCAGCCCCGCGCCGGCGCGAACACCGCGTGGGTGCCCTCCCCGACAGGCGCCACGCTGCACGCCACCCACTACCACCGGGTCAACGTGATGGCCCGCCAGGAGGAGCTGCTCGCCGGCGGCGCCCGCGCGAGTGTCGACGACATCCTCACGGTGCCGCTCGCACCGGACACCACCTGGTCGGACGCCGAGAAGAAGGAGGAGGTCGACAACTCGTGTCAGACCATCCTCGGCTACGTGGTCCGCTGGGTCGAGCAGGGAATCGGTGTCTCGAAGGTGCCGGACATCCACGACGTCAACCTCATGGAGGACCGCGCCACCCTGCGGATCTCCTCGCAGATGCTGGCCAACTGGATCCGCCACGACATCATCACGGCGGACGACGTCGAGGACTCGCTCCGACGGATGGCCGAGATCGTCGACGGGCAGAACGCCGGTGACGAGGCGTACCGGAACATGGCGCCGGACGTCGAATCCTCGATCGCCTGGCAGGCGGCCCGCGAGCTCATCCTCGAGGGGACCCGCCAACCGTCGGGCTACACCGAGCCGATCCTGCACCGCCGCCGTCGCGAGTTCAAGGCGGCCAACGGGCTGTAGACCGGTTCCCACCCGGCATCTCGCGGGACCCGCCACCCGCACCCCCGGGTAGCGGGTCCCGCGACCGGCCGGTCCGGCCGATCAGGGGTGCAGGTGGGCCACCGCGGCCCTCAGGATGTCCACCGCGGCGTCGCGGCGCTCTTCGGTGAACCTCGCCTCGGGACCCGACGCGGACACGGCGACCGCGGCGGCGCCCGCCCCGACCGTGATCGCGACGCAGCGGACCCCCTCTTCTTGTTCCGACTCGTCCGTGGCGAATCCCACGCGCCGGATGCGCTCGAGTTCCTCGATCAGGGTGTCCGGCTCGACGATCGTGGAGTCCGTGTACCCGGGCATACCGGTCCTCGCGAGCATCGCGCGGACCTCGTCGTCGTGGTCTCGGGCGGCCAACGCCTTGCCCACCGCCGTGCAGTGCACGTGCACCCGGCGTCCCACCTCGGTGAACATCCGCATCGAATGCGGTGACGGTACCTGGGCGAGGTACACCACGCCGTCCCCGTCGCGGACGGCGAGGTTGGCGGTCTCGCCGGTCCCCTCGACGACGGCCTCGAGGACCGGTGTCGCCCACGACCGCGTCGCCTGTGCCGCCACCTCACCGATCCGCTGCAACCGGGGGCCGAGCAGATAGTCGCGGCGGGTGTCCCGACGGAGATGACCGGTCTCGGCGAGGGTCCCGCAGAGTCGGTGGACGGTCGCCGCGGCCAATCCGGTATCAGCGCACAGTTCGCCGAGAGTGGCGCGACCGCCTCGGCGGGCCAGCGAGTCGAGCAGGGCGAACGCCCTGTCCACCGACTGGACACGTCCTCGACCAGCGTTCGGTGAGCTCACCGCTGCACCCCGTCCAGGATCTCGAGCGCGGCGTCCAGGGGCGTCCGACCACCGGCAGGTGCCCCGTCGACCGGACGGGTGTCGGTGTCGATCCACCTGATGCGGTGATCACGCCCGAACCAGGACCGCTGCCTGCGGACGTAGCGTCGGGTGCCGATCACCGTCCGCTCGCGGGCGCGGGCCACTCCCCCCTCGTCGATCGCCAGGTCGTCGTCCATCTCGTCGAGTACCTGCGCATACCCGATCGCCCGACGGGCCGTCACGCCCTCGAGCAGTCCGAGTCCGACGAGCCCTCGCACCTCCGCGACCAGCCCGTCATCGAACATCCGGACGGTACGCGCCTCCAGCCGTTCATCCAGTTCTCCGAGCGCGCAGCGGAGGCCGAGCAGGCGTGTGCCCCACCGGGGGTCGCCGATCGTCGGCCTGGAGGCGGAGAACGGCTTCCCGGTCAGTTCGATCACCTCCAGTGCCCGCACCGTCCGGCGGGGATCAGTCGGCAGGATGGACCGCGCGGCCTCGGGGTCCACGCGGCCGAGCTCGGCGTGCAACGCCTGTACCCCGATCTCCTCGAGGCGCCGTTCGTAGGAGGCCCGGACCTGCGGGTCGGTGTCCGGGATGGCCCAGTCGTCGACCAGTGCCTGGATGTACATCATCGACCCCCCGCACAGGATCGGTACGCGCCCGCGTCGCCGGATCTCGGCGACCTCGCGTTCGGCCTCGCGACGGAAATCGGCGACGCTCGCGGTCTGCGTCACGTCGAGCACGTCGAGCCTGTGGTGCGGGATCCCGCGCCGGAGGGACAGCGGCAGCTTCGCGGTGCCGATGTCCATGCCCCGGTACTGCTGCATGGCGTCGCAGTTGATCACCTCCCCGCCCAGCCGCTCCGCCAGATCGAGGGCGAGCTCGGACTTCCCGGTCCCGGTCGGCCCCACCACGGCGACCGGTACTGGGCCGCTCACTCCTGGTCCCCCGCCGCCGCGGAGTCCGAGGACGACAAGGCCCATCGAGCACTGTGGTACCCCACCCCGAAGGGGGCCCACGAGATCGACTCCACGGCCGCCCGGTGCCCCACCAGCCCGGAGAGCTCGAGCCACGCGGGCCTGCTCCACCACCCCACCGCCTGCGCCACCACGTCCCCGGGATCCGGGAGCGGACCGCCGTTCCGTAACCACCCGGTCAGGTCGGCATCGAGGGCGACGCCGCGCGGATCCTCGGGGACGGGCGCGCGGGGGGAGAGCGACGCGGGGCCGTCGGCCACGACGACGACGAGGGTGTTCGCGCTCTGGAGCCGTGGGAGCCGCCCGGCAGCGGTGACTCCGACGAAGGACCGGGGCAGGTCGATCCCGGCCCGGTCGAGCAGCCACCAGGCGATCAGCGCGGCGTCGGGGACCTCCTCGTGATCGGCCTGCGGTGCCCCGGGCCGCCCGACTGGCACCTCCGCGCCCCATCGCACCAGGGACGAACTCACGTCACCGATCGTCCGGCCCGCGGTATCCGTTCCCCGCACCAGAGCGCTGTCGACGCCGGCCCCGGCGGCTCTGAGCATCGCCACCACCGCGTCGACCTGCGCGGCCGACTCCCCTGCCGCTGCCCCTGACAGCTCGGGCACCAGGACCGGTGCTCCGGGTACCACTACGACAGAGGTGCTCACACCGAGAACCTTACTGACCACCACCGGAGCCCGACCTCAGGACTCTGCCGGACTCGCGGAAGATACCCCGGCGCCCGGGCAGAGCTTGGTACACACTAGGGGGATACCGACCCCTCACGGGGCCGGTGAGGCGACGACCGGTGGGATTTTCCGGCGATGGTGCCGTGTCACGCGGCGGGACGAGATGAGGACCAGATGAGCGACCAGTCACCGACCAGCCCCGGTGTGGCGAACCCCGGAGCGTCCGCACCGACCCCCGCGCCGACGCCGGGCCCGCGCCCCGGTGCGCCCTCGCCCGCCGCCCTCGCCCGGAAGGCTGGACCGCGGGCGTCGGCGACCCCGGATACGCGGATCGCCCGGGCGTCGGACCCGTCCGAGTGGGGACGGGTCGACGCCTCCGGCGCGGTGTTCGTCAAGACCTCCGACGGAGAGCGGCAGGTGGGATCCTGGCAGGCCGGCGCTCCGGAAGAGGGCCTGGCACACTTCGGCCTCAGGTACGACGATCTGGTGGCCGAGGTCATGCTCCTCGAGGCCCGTCTCGAGTCTCACCCGCAGGACGCGCGCAAGACGCGCGCGTCCGCCGAAACGCTCGCCGAACAGCTCCCGACCGCGGCCGCGGTGGGCGATCTCGACACCCTCGCGGCCCGGCTGGTGACAGTGATCGAACGGTCCGGCGCCGTCGAGGCCGAGGCGCGCCACCGTAAGGAGGAGGAGCGCGCGACCGCGATCGCACGCAAGGAGGCGCTGGCCGTCGAGGCCGAGGAGATCGGGGAGTCCTCCACCCAGTGGAAGGCCGCCGGCGATCGCCTGCGGGAGATCCTCGACGAGTGGAAGACCATCCGAGGTATCGATCGCAAGACCGACGACGCCCTGTGGAAGCGCTTCTCCAAGGCGCGCGAGGCGTTCAACCGTCGCCGGGGTTCGCACTTCGCGGAACTGGACCGCAATCGGGCATCGGTGAAGCGGGTCAAGGAAGAGCTGGTCGAGCGCGCCGAGGCGATCTCGGGCTCGACCGACTGGAATGACACGGCGACCGCGTTCAGGCGGCTCATGGACGAGTGGAAGGCCGCGGGCCGCGCACCCCGCGAGGCCGATGACGCGCTGTGGAAGCGGTTCAAGGCGGCCCAGGACACGTTCTTCGACGCCCGCCATGCCGCGGCCGCCGAGAGGGACGCCGAGTTCGCCGGCAACGCGGATGCGAAAGAGGCGCTGCTCGCCGACTACGCGGGCCGGATCGATCCCCAGAAGGACCTCACCGCCGCGCGCACGGCCCTGCGGGAACTCCAGACCCGCTGGGAGGAGATCGGCAAGGTCCCGCGGGAGCGGATGGGAGAGCTCGAGGGAAGGATCCGGGCGCTGGAGAGGTCCGTGTCCGATGCGGCGGATGCGGAGTGGCGACGGACCGACCCCGAGGCCAAGGCCCGCGCCGCCCAGTTCTGGGTGCGCGTGGACGATTTCGAAGAGCAGGCGGCGAAGGCCGAAGCCGCGGGCAGGTCGAAGGATGCGGAGAAGGCCCGCGCGCAGGCCACGCAGTGGAGGGAGTGGGCAGAGGCCGCCGAGAACGCTGTCGACACCCGCTGAGCACGACGATCGTCAGTTGAGCCCCGCCTCTGAGGCGGGAGACGTGAGCAGGACCCCCTGAACGGTGGGGCTCCGGTTCACTCGCGGTGGCGCAGCGAGTCCTCGAGCTCTCGTTGCTCCGGCGTCCGCGCCCACAGCACGCCCGCCAGTGTCATCACCAGCAGCAGCACCAGGATGACGCTGACGTACATCCCGATCCCGGGGGCCCCGAAGTCCCGGAAATCCGGGTCGGGTCCTCGCCCGGACTGGCGCAGCCAGATCGCGAGCATCCCGTAGACGGCGGCGACACAACTCGCGCCCCACGCGATCCCCGCCGCCCACCACTTCTGGGTGATGATCATGACCGCGCCGAACAGGATGGCACCGGCCGAATAGATGAGGACGAACACGTGGGACGGCAGCGACGTCTCCTGGGCCCGGGCCGCTTCGGTGAAGAACAACACATCAAGACCGCGCACCCCGTCACTGTGGGGCAACACCAGTGCGGCCGCGAGCAGCACGATCAGGAGAGCCGACGCCAGATAGGCCTTGCCGATCACGAGAGTGTGGCCCAGGACCCGATCTTTCTGACGGAGCTCCGAGTTGACGGTGCCGGACTCCAGAATCCCTTCGATCGGGTCGGGGCGGTCAGCGGTGTTCACGTGGGGCATCCCTTCGGGGTGGTGTCGGGGGTGTCGGCGGCCCTCCGCAGGGTGGGCAGTCCGAGCCCCACCCCGATCGGTGGCGTCTCCGGCTTCTCACCGGCTTCGTGCCTGTCGCCCGCCCTGGTCGTCCGCAGGGTCAGCACTCCGTCATCGGCGAGAAGGTGGTGTGGTGCCGCCGAGGTGACTCGGGTGGTGACCACGTCGCCGGGACGGATCCGCCCGGAGTGCTCCCCCACCGGGGCGAAGTGCACCAGGCGGCCGTCGCGGGCCCGGCCGGTCATCCGAGCGGTCGCGGCGTCCTTTCGCCCCTGGTCCGCCGTGACGAGCAGCTCGACCTCACGACCGACCTGCTTCTCGTTCTCCTCGAGGGTGATCCGCTCCTGGAGCCGGATCAGTCTGTCGTAGCGCTCCTGCACCACGGACTTGGGGATCTGCTCGTCCATCGTCGCCGCCGGCGTCCCCGGTCGCGGTGAGTACTGGAACGTGAAAGCGCTGGTGAAGCGTGCTTTCTCGACGACGTCGAGAGTGGCCTGGAAGTCCTCTTCGGTCTCGCCGGGAAAACCGACGATGATGTCCGTGGTGATGGCCGCGTGCGGCATCGCGGCACGCACCCTGTCCAGGATGCCGAGGAAGCGCTCCGACCTGTACGACCGCCGCATCGCCCGGAGCACACGATCCGAGCCCGATTGCAGGGGCATGTGCAGCTGTGGGCACACGGCGGGGGTGTCGGCCATCGCCTCGATGATGTCGTCGGTGAACTCCGCCGGATGGGGCGAGGTGAACCGGATCCGTTCGATTCCCTCGACCCGACCGGCAGCGCGCAGCAACTTCGCGAAGGCTCCCCTGTCGGACGGCTCGGCAGGGTCGTGGAACGAGCGCCCGTAAGCGTTGACGTTCTGACCCAGCAGGGTGACCTCGAGGACACCCTCGTCCGCCAGCGCCCGCATCTCTGCGAGTACCTCTCCGGGACGCCGGTCCACCTCCTTGCCGCGGAGGGACGGGACGATGCAGAAGGTGCAGGTGTTGTTGCAGCCGACCGACACGGAGACCCAGCCGGCGTAGGCGGACTCGCGAGTCGCGGGGAGGGCTGACGGGAAGTGCTGGAGCGAGTCGGCTATCTCCACCTCGGCTCGTTCGTTGTGGCGCGAACGCTGGAGCAGGGTGGGGAGGTGACCGAGGTTGTGGGTGCCGAAGACGACGTCGACCCACGGTGCCCGCGAGACCACGACGTCCTTGTCCTTCTGCGCGAGGCAGCCCCCGACTGCGATCTGCATCCGCGGGTTGGCGTCCTTCCACGGTCGCAGATGGCCGAGCGTGCCGTAGAGGCGGTTATCGGCGTTCTCACGGACGGCGCAGGTGTTGAACACGACGAGGTCCGGCAGTGCGCCCCGTACGGGATCCGCCTCGCCCTCGAACGGGACGTATCCCGCTTCGTCGAGTACACCCGAGAGCCGCTCCGAGTCGTGGACGTTCATCTGGCATCCGAAGGTCCGCACCTGATAGGTGCGCCCCTCCACACGCTCGACACGCTCGACACCGGCGTCTCCGGCGGTCGTCTGCTGGTCGGTCACGAGAGTATCCACGCAGGCCAGGGTACTCAGGGCGACACCTGGGCCGCCAATTCGGCATCGACCACCGTCATCGCCAACCCCGTCGGATAACCCCGCCGTCCGAGGAACGCCACCAACCTGCGCCGCTCCCCCTGGAGGTCGGCGGCGCGACGGGACCCGGTCGGCCGGCGCGCGAGCCGCGCCCGCACCAGCTCGGCGGCGTGGTCATGCTCGTCGCACTCGTCGATGTGGGAGACCGCCCTGGCGATGTGGGCCTCGGCGACACCCTTCTCGCGGAGCTCCCGCTCGAGGGCGCCGCGCGACCGTCCGCGTCGGCGTCGGCGGCCTCTGACCCATTCCGATGCGAATTCGGCGTCGTCCACCAGGCCCCAGACCCGGACCCTGGCCAGCGCTTCGTCCACGGCGGCCGGCGCGTGGTCCTTACCCAGAAGCCTCTCGCGGAGTTCGTGTTCGCTACGGGGACGGTGGCGCAGGAGTCGGAGGGCCGCAGTCGCGGCGTCGTGGGCCTCGGGCGCCAACGGTGGCAGATCCGAGCTCCCTGACGACCTGGCCTCCACCGCGGCGATCGCCGCGCGTAGCTGCTCCGATGTGATCCGCCGCACCCGCTCGTCGGAATCAGGCTCCCGGACACTCATCAGAACTCGACAGGCACCACGTCGATGGGTGCGTCCTCATCTGCCTCCGCCTCGATCTCCGCGAGCTCCGCACCGGCCCCGATGTTGAGCTTGTCGAGAATCTTCCGCTCGATCTCATCGCGAACCGAGGGGTTCTCCTTCAGATACCGGCGGGCATTCTCTTTGCCCTGCCCCAGTTGGTCGGCACCGTAGGTGAACCAGGAACCCGACTTCTTGACGAACCCGTTCTCCACGCCCATGTCGATCAGCGATCCCTCGCGGCTGATGCCTTCCCCGTAGAGGATGTCGAACTCCGCGATCTTGAACGGCGGGGCGATCTTGTTCTTGACCACCTTGACCTTGGTGCGGTTACCCACCGCATCCGCGCCGTCCTTCAGGGTCTCGATCCTGCGCACGTCCAGGCGGACCGAGGCGTAGAACTTGAGCGCCTTACCGCCGGTGGTGGTCTCGGGCGAGCCGAACATCACCCCGATCTTCTCGCGCAGCTGGTTGATGAAGATGGCGGTGGTGTTGGTGTTGTGCAGCGCACCGGTCATCTTCCGGAGCGCCTGGCTCATCAGGCGGGCCTGGAGTCCCACGTGGCTGTCGCCCATTTCGCCCTCGATCTCCGCCCGCGGCACCAACGCCGCGACGGAGTCGACGACCAGGATGTCGATGGATCCGGACCTGACCAGCATGTCCGCGATCTCGAGCGCCTGTTCGCCGGTGTCCGGCTGGGAGACGATGAGGTTGTCCGTGTCCACACCGAGCTTGCGGGCGTACTCGGGATCCAGTGCGTGCTCCGCGTCGATGAACGCGGCGATACCACCGGCGGCCTGCGCATTGGCCACGGCGTGCAGTGCGACGGTGGTCTTACCCGACGACTCCGGACCGTAGACCTCCACGACGCGCCCGCGGGGGAACCCGCCGACTCCGAGTGCGACGTCGAGCGACAGGGCGCCGGTGGGGATCACCTGGACCGGCGGGCGGGTGTCATCCCCGAGCCTCATGACCGACCCCTTGCCGTAGGCCTTGTCGATCTGGGCGAGCGCCAGCTCCAGTGCCTGCTCCCGATTCGGGGCGACGCCGGTCCGGGTTCCGGACTTGGCGGTGTTCTTGGGGGCCATGATGTTCTCCGTTCGTGCTCGACCACCGGTGTCGTGCCGGATGGTCTGTGTGGTCTGCTCTCTCGCGGACGCTACGGGTCGGGTACGACACGAACGACTCGCGCGAGCCCGGCACCCCTTCACTGTGGAGGGACGGCGCCCTGTGGACGGGCACTCCCGTCATCACGTGCCCCGACTATAGGCGAACGCGTGTTCGAGGGGCAACGACACGCCGCCCGGGTGTCAACGTAACGAGTCGGGAACCTCGAACTCGGCGCACAGGGCCAACCAGACCTGCTTGACCGGGGCGCCGGCGTCGATGGCCTCCTCCGCCGTGCGTCCGTCGAACGCCCCGAGGTGATGGGAACGTACGAGATGATCGGCTCGCAGGTCCCCGAAGGCCTCGACGGTCCGGGCCCTGAACTCCGTCAGAGTCACGTGCCCACCCTTTCACGACGGACGAGGACGGGCCGCCGGCGTCCTCACCGGCGGCCCGTCCTCGCACGATTCACTGCTGTTCGGTCTGCGCCTGCTGCTCCGGCGACGTCGCGGCCTGGGGCTGCCCCTGAGGGAGCTGGGACGCCGAACCGGTGCCCTGCCCGAGTTGGCCACCCTCCGCCTTCATCGACGCGCGGATCTGCTCGAGACGGCTGTGCCCGGCCATCTGCGTCGACGCCTGCTCGACCTCGAGCATCCGGCCCTGAACGGAGTTCTGGGCGAGCTCGGCCGAACCGAGGGCGTTGGCGTACCGCCGCTCGATCTTGTCCCGCACCTGGTCGAGATTCGGGGTGTTTCCTCCGGAGGAAACCTCGGACATCGACTGCAGCGACGCGCTGACCTGCTCCTGCATCTTGGCCTGCTCCAGCTGGCTGAGCAGCTTGGTCCGCTCGGCCACCTTCTGCTGGAGGACCATCGCGTTCTGCTCCACGGCCTTCTTGGCCTGGGCCGCGGCCTGGAGCGACTGGTCGTGCAGACCCTTGAGGTCCTCGACGTTCTGCTCGGCGGTGACGAGCTGGGCGGCGAACGCCTCCGCGGCGTTCTCGTACTCGGTCGCCTTCTGGGCGTCACCGTTCTGGCGGGCCTGCTCGGACATCTGGAGCGCCTGCCGCGTCGAACCCTGCAGCTTCTCGATGTCGGCCAGCTGTCGGTTGAGCTTCATCTCCAGCTGCCGCTGGTTGCCGATCACGGCGGCCGCCTGCTGGGACAGCTGCTGGTGCTGGCGCTGTGCGTCCGAGATCGCCTGCTGGATCTGGACCTTGGGGTCAGCATTCTCGTCGATCTTCGAATCGAACAACGCCATGAGGTAGCGCCATGCCTTGGTGAACGGATTGGCCATCGCTGCGTAGTGTCCTTCTGCCGATTCGGACGACGGGTCGTTACCACGGTACCGAACTACGCCGGGGGGCGACCACCGGGCGTTGCCGGGGCGGGATTCAGGCCGCGAGGACCGGTTCCCGCGGTGACACGGTCCCCGGGGCCGGGACGGTGCCCGGGGGCGAGACCTGGACGGCGGCCCTGATCAGGATCTCCCCGAGGGACACGTCGAGAGCGCCCGAGATCGACGCGAGGAGCTCACTCGAGGCCTCCTTGCGTCCGCGCTCGATCTCGGAGAGGTACCCGGGACTCACCCGGGCCGCGTCCGCGACGTCCCTCAGGGTCCGTCCCGTCTCGCCCCTCAGTCCGCGGAGCACCGTCCCGAGGGTCTCCCGGAGCAACGGGGGGCCGCTCCGGTGGTCCGGGTGGGGCAGCGTGGTCATCTGGATGTTCGGCATCACGGGGTACAACGCCTCATGCGCCCGATTCGTTCCCGCGGTAGCCGACGATCCCCACCAGCCGGTCGAGGGCCGCGTCGCAAGCAGCCCGGCGGATCGCGTCGCGGCCGCCACGTAGTTCCAGCTCCGTCGACCACGGAGCGAGTCCCGGTGCACAGAACCCCAGGTAGACGGTCCCTACCGGATGCCCCTCCTGCCGGTCGGGTCCCGCCACGCCGGTCAACCCCACCCCGACGTCGGCCCCGCACCGGCGGGCCGCGCCCGCGGCGAGGGCGCGAGCCGTCTCACCTGAGACGGCCCCGTGCCTCCGGAGCACGTCTTCCGGAACCCCGGCGAGGTCGTGTTTGAGGTCGGTGGCGTAGACCACGAGGCCGCCCCTCAGGACCGCGCTCGCCCCCGGGACACCGGCCACGGTGGCCGCGAGCAACCCCGCGGTCAGCGACTCCGCGGTCGCCAGCGTCCATCCCCGCCCGGCGAGAGCTGTCACCGCGGCCGCGGCTGAGGGATCGGGCCCGGCACCCGGGCGCACAGGGGATGTCGTGTCGGACACGGTTCCGGGCCCTCAGCGCCCGGCCCGCGCTGCCTGACGCGCTTTCACCAGGTAGTCGACACCCGTGTAGACGGTCAGCACGAGAGCCACCCCGATCACCGCCCACTCGACCGGCCAGAACCAGTACGGTAGCGGCAGGATCAGCATCCCCACCCCCAGAGTCTGGGTGACGGTCTTGAGCTTTCCGCCCTTGCTGGCCGCCACCACGTGGTCCACACCGAACAGGCGCCAGAGGGTGATCCCGACCTCTCGGACCAGGATCACGATCGTGACCCACCAGAACAGCTCGTCGACCAGGGACAGCGAGATCATGGCCGCGGCCATGAGGGCCTTGTCCGCGATCGGGTCGGCGATCTTGCCGAAATCGGTGACCAGGCCCAGGCGCCGGGCGAGGTACCCGTCCACGTAGTCGGTCGCCATCGCGAGCGCGAATACCACGAACGCACCGACTCGCCACCACGGATCCTGGGCGTCGGAGACGAAGAACAGGACCACGAACACCGGGACCAGCAGGATTCGCAGGACGGTGAGCACGTTGGCGATGTTGAGCAGGGGGACCTCGGCACCGGGGCGGCCGTCGTCGGTGAAGGGAAGTGTCACCCCCACACCTTAGCGAGACCCGGGCCAATACCCTGGATCCGAAAACGCTCTCACCATGATCGGGAAGGACCCCAGCGATGCCGCTCTTCGCAGTCAGCTACCGGTACGAACCAGAGCAGTCGGAGGACCGGGAGGCGAACAAGCCCGCGCACCGCGAGTGGCTGTCCGCCCAGGTCGAGGCGGGGACGATTCGAACGGTGGGACCGTACACCGACGGGTCCGGGGCTCTGCTCATCGTCGAGGCGGACGACGCCGGCGCAGCCCGCTCCCTGGTCGCCGAGGACCCGCATTGTCTGCGTGGGTTTGTATCCGGGGTCACAGTCCGGGGGTGGATGCCCGTGTTCGGCGCGCTGGCCTGACCTTCGGACGTTCAGCCCACCGGCGCCTCGTCGAGGGTCTCGCTCCCGGTCGGCTCGTCGGCGTCTTCCTGCGGCGGCGTGCCCCCCTTGATCATCCAGATGACCGAGGCCAACTCCTCCGGTTTGACCAGGACGTCACGGGCCTTGGACCCCTCGGAGGGGCCCACGATGCCGCGCGATTCCATCAGGTCCATGAGGCGCCCGGCCTTGGCGAATCCGACGCGGAGCTTGCGTTGCAGCATCGAGGTGGACCCGAACTGGCTGGAGACCACGAGTTCGACGGCGGCGAGCAGGTCGTCCAGGTCGTCTCCGATGTCCCCGTCGATCTCCTTCGTGGACTCTTCCTTGGCGGCGGTGACGGTGTCGTCGTAGTCGGGCTCCGCCTGGTTCTTGGCGTAGTCGACGACCTCGTGGATCTCCTCGTCGGTGATGAAGGCGCCCTGCATACGGATCGGCCGGGACGCTCCCATGGGGATGAACAGTCCGTCGCCCATGCCGATCAACTTCTCGGCCCCCGCCTGGTCCAGGATGACCCGCGAGTCGGTGAGCGAGGAGGTCGCGAAGGCCAGGCGCGACGGCACGTTCGTCTTGATCAGACCCGTCACCACGTCGACCGACGGACGCTGGGTGGCCAGTACGAGGTGGATGCCGGCGGCCCGGGCCTTCTGCGTGATCCGCACGATCGCGTCCTCGATGTCCCGGGGCGCGGTCATCATGAGATCGGCGAGCTCGTCCACGACGGCGACGATGTACGGGTACGGGCGGTAGACGCGCTCGCTCCCGGGCGGGGTGGTGATGGCGCCCGATTTCACGCGATCGTTGAAGTCGGTGATGTGGCGCACCCGGGTCGACTTCATGTCCTGATAACGCTGCTCCATCTCCTCGACCAGCCACGCCAGCGCCGCTGCCGCCTTCTTGGGCTGGGTGATGATGGGGGTGATCAGGTGCGGGATGCCCTCGTACGGTGTCAGTTCGACCATCTTGGGGTCCACGAGGATCAGCCGCACCTCGTCCGGGGTCGCCCGGGTGAGCAACGACACGAGCATCGAGTTGACGAAACTGGACTTGCCCGAGCCCGTCGAACCCGCCACCAGCAGGTGCGGCATCTTCGCCAGATCGGCGGTGACGAAATCCCCCTCGATGTCCTTACCCAGCCCGATGAGCATCGGGTTGTGCTTCGTGGCGGTCTTGGGATCGGTGAGAACGTCGGCGAGTCTGACCAGTTCACGGTCGAGATTGGGGACCTCGATACCCACGGCGGACTTGCCCGGGATCGGGGCGAGGAGCCGGACGTTGTCGGTGGCCACCGCGTAGGCGATGTTCCGGTGCAGCGCGGTGATCTTCTCCACCTTCACACCGGGGCCCAGCTCGACTTCGTACCGCGTGACCGTCGGCCCGCGGGTGAACCCGGTGACCGCGGCGTCGATCTTGAACTGTTCGAGGACGCCCTGGATGGCCTCGATCATCTGGTCGTTGGATTCGCTGCGCTCCTTGGGCGGGTCTCCCGCGGTCAGCAGGCTCACGGGCGGCAGGGTGTACTCGACCCCGTTGAGCAACTGCTTCTGGGAATCGAGCCGGTCGACGTCACTGTCCGCCGCGGTGTGGGTGGACGGGGAGTTGGTCTGCGGCACAACGGCTGTGTCCGCTGCTGCGCGGGATCCCGCCGGGCGGGCGGTGGTCGCGACGATGTCGTCGTCCACGCCGGGCCCGTCGACGCCGTCGACGCCGTCGACGACGCCGGTGTCGGCCGAGGGCAGTACTGCGGTGCGAGCGGCCGATTTCCGGGACCGGCGCTGGGGTGCGGCGGGGGGCCCGTCGCCCTCGGACACCGACTCGCCTGCTGCACCGGCGGCAGCCGGCATCTCGACCGTCTCGCCGGTGCTCGGCGTATCCGACCACGCGGCCACCCGGCGGCGCGCCTGACGTCGTGGTGCGGGTCGCTCCCGGTCGTCCGGGGTACCGTTCTCGGAGATCGGGTACGCGGTCGTGGCGTCCGGGTCGTCCCAGACCGCCTCCGGGTCCTCGTGATCGACGATGTCTCCGCTTCCGTCCCACCCGAAGAACCCGCGCACGACTCCCGGGATCTCCCTGGCCGGTCGACCCACAAGAACCAGGACACCGAACGCGACGAGCAGGACCAACAGCGGGACGGCGACGAAGATGGACAGGCCCGCCTCGAGCGTGCCCCCGACGATCCTCCCCAGCACGCCGGCTCCGCCACGGACACCGTCCGGGTCCGCGGGTGAACCCGATCCCAGATGCCACAGACCCAGCACACCGAGTGTGGTCACGGTGGTCCCCACCACCCACCTGGACTGGACGTCGGGCCGTGGCTCCCGGGCCATCACGAGCACGCCCCAGACACCGAGGACCAGCGGCAGGAGCGCGCTGGGGGTTCCGACGACCGTCCGGACACCCGTGTCGATCCACTCCCCGACCGGGCCCGCCGCGCCGAACCACACCGCTCCTGCGAACACGATCGCGATCCCGACGAGGGCCAACCCGAGTCCGTCCCGTCTGTGCGGCGGTGCGACACGGTCCTCGTCGTCAGCGCCCCGCAGGCCGCGCACACCGTGACCGAGGCCTCTCGCCATCCCCGCCCATCCACCCCGCAGACCGCGACCGACCGCGCCGAAGGCTCCGGACGTCCGTTCCGGAGCGGGCGTCACCGCGCGGGAACGTGCGCGCGTACCGGACTTCGGAGTCGAGACGACGGCACCGCGCCGGGAACCACCCCCACGGGACGACGACGAGGTAGACGCGGTGGTTCGCTGTCCGGCGGACTTCGAGGCCGGGCGTCGTCCACCTGGGGCACGGGTGGATCGCGTGTTCGAGCTGGGTGCCATGGGAGTCACTCTATCTTCTCGCACCCCATCGGTAACAGCAGCCACACGGGGCGGCGGTAGGTCAGATGCCCCTCGGCACCGCCTCCAGCGCGGCGATCCCCTGGTGCGAGCCGGAGATGTCCACGTCGACCGCACGCCGACCGAACGCCCACAGGAGAAGCTCCACGGGGGCGGCCGTCACGCTGACGAGCGGGGCGAGCGCGGCCCCGGTGGACACCGCACCGGGCTTGCTCAGACTCATCCCCGGAGGGGTACGCAGATCGACACGGGCGGTCACCCGCCGCAGGAACGTCTTCGCCACGGTCGTCCCGAGCGCCCAGATGCGATCGAGATCCTCGATGCCGAACTCCCGCGCCGTCCACTGCCCGTCGGCCCTTCGGACGTCCTCGTGGTGCACGAGGTACTCCGCGGCATTGGCCACACGGTCTGCGTAGCGGAGCGGTGAGTACCACGGTGCGCCCGCGGCGATCTTCTCCAGCAGTTCCTCCCACGGGGTCTCGGTCTCCCGGAGGCGCAGGTCCTCCATGCGCGAGGCGAGCGCCGGCAGGACGATCCCCGCGGCGACGTCGGGGCGCGCTTCTCGCACCACGAGGTGCGCGGCGAGATCCCGGGTCGTCCACCCGTCGCACAGTGTCGGCGCCTCCGGACCGGCGGCACGCATCGTCTCGACGAGAGCGCTCCGCTCCCGTTGCGCCAGTGTCCGCCGGCCGGGGTCCACCCGCCTCAGCCCTCCGCCGCCACGGAGGTGATGACGGTGGGCACGATCATCGGCTTGCGGCGCCACTTCTCGGACACCCAGGAACCGACTGTGCGGCGCACCGACTGCGCGAGGCGGTAGGGATCGGTCTCGCCCTCGCCCGCCAGGTCCCACAATGCGTTCTCGACGAGCTCGACCACGGGGTCCAGTGCGCCCGGCTCGTCGGTGAAGCCCTTTCCGATGATCTGGGGCTTGCTCACCGGTCGCCCGGTACGGGGATCCACGACCACGGTCGCGACGATGAAGCCGTCCTCGGCGAGCGCGGTGCGGTCAGCCAGGACGGTGTCACCGATGTCGCCGGTCGACAGGCCGTCCACGTAGAGGTTGCCCACCTGGACCTGGCCGACCACCGAGGCCTTCCCGTCCACCAACTCCACCACGACGCCGTTCTGGGCCAGCACCACGTTCTCCTCCGGCACCCCGGTGGCAATCGCCAGAGCCTTGTTGGCACGCAGGTGTCGCCACTCGCCGTGGACCGGCATCGCGTTCTTGGGGCGCACGGCGTTGTAGACGAAGAGCAACTCCCCCGCGTCGCCGTGGCCCGACACGTGGACGTTCGCGTCGCGGCTGGTGACCACGTTCACGCCCATCTGGGACAGGCTGTTCTGGACACCGAAGACGGGCTCCTCGTTGCCCGGGACGATGGACGAGGAGAAGATCACGGTGTCGCCCTCGGAGAGGTTGATCTGGCGGTGCTCACGGCGCGCCATGCGGGACAGCCCCGCCATCGACTCGCCCTGCGTTCCGGTGGTCATCACGACGACCTTCTCGGACGGGAGCTTCGCCGCGGTATCCATGTCCACGATCACGTTCTCGGGATCGGACAGCAGCCCCATCTCGAGTGCGATCTCCATGTTCCGGATCATCGACCGACCGGTGAGGGCGACCTTGCGCCCGCTCGCGGCGGCCGCCTCGATGACCGACTGGACGCGGTAGACGTTCGAGGCGAAGCACGCCACGACCACGAGCTGACGGGCGTCCGAGATGAGCCGTTGGAGAGCGGGACCGATCTCAGACTCCGACCGACTGACGCCCGGCGTGGTCGCGTTGGTCGAGTCCATCAGCAGGAGGTCGATGCCCTCGTCACCGAACCTGCCCATCTTGGGCAGGTCGGTGGGGCGCTTGTCCGTCGGGAGCTGGTCCAGCTTGATGTCGCCCGTCATCATCACCGACTGACCGCCGGCGCGGATGACCACGCCGAGGCACTCGGGGATCGAGTGGTTGACGTCGAAGTAGCGCACCTCGAACTTCCCGAGGGTGCTCACGCTGGACTCGTCGACCTCACGGAAGACGGGCTTGATGCGGTGCTCACGGCACTTGGCCGCGACCAGTGCGAGCGTGAAGCGGGACCCCAGGATCGGGATGTCCGGTCGGAGCTTGAGCAGGAACGGGATGGCCCCGATGTGATCCTCATGGGCGTGGGTCAACACGAGCGCCTCGACCTGGTCGAGGCGGTCCTCGATGTGCCCGAAATCGGGGAGGATGAGGTCCACTCCCGGCTCTGTCGAGCTCGGGAACAGCACGCCACAGTCGACGATGAGCAGCTTCGAGTCGTACTCGAAGGTCATCATGTTGCGGCCGATCTCGGTGACTCCACCGAGGGCCACCATCCGCAGCGCTCCCTTGCGGGGCTTGGGCGGGCTGGGCAGACGCACGGTCATGTCCCCGCCCTGCATGGTCTTGACCCCGCCGAACTCGGCCGTGGAGGTGTTGCCGTTCCCGCGACCGCGGCCCCGGCCTCCGCGGCCGCGACCCTGCTGCCCACCGGACTGGCTCTCACCGGACTGGTTTCCACCGCCTGCGGACCCACGCCCGCGACCGCGCGAACCGCCCTTGGGAGAATCCTGCTTCTGGTCCTGCTGTCCCTTGCCCTGCTGTCCCCTGCTCTTCTGGGAACCGCCCTGCTGGGAGCCGCCCTGCTGGGACTTGCCCTGCCTCCGCTGCCCCTGACTGTCCTGGTCCTGCGTCGGGCGGTCGTCGCCGCTGCTCGTGGACGGCGCGGCCGAGGTGGCCGCGGGCTCGGTGAACTGCACGGCGGTCGCGGGCGCGGGTTCGCCGGTGGGGCGCCCGGCGGCGCGCCGTGTGCGGCTGCGACCCCGGTTGGTGGTCGGGTCTTCTGTCATCTGATGACTCCTGCTCTGTGCAGCAGCGACGCCAACGCGTCCTGTTGCTCGGTGGTGGGTGGTAACTGCGGGAGTCGCGGCGCTCCGGCCGGGATCCCGAGAAGTTCTAGAGCTGCTTTGGACATCGACACGCCACCGAGAGCCCGTTGGGCGTCGAAGAGCGGGAGGAGTCCGAGGTTGATGTGACGCGCGGTGTCGATGTCGCCCGCGAGGAACGCACGGCGCAGTTCCACGAGATGCGCGGCGGCCACGTGGCCGATCACGCTGACGAAACCGCTGGCTCCCACGGCCAACCACGGGAGGTTGAGCTGGTCATCTCCCGAGTAGTAGACGAGGTCACAGTGGGACATCACGGTGACCGCGTCATGGAAGTCACCCTTGGCGTCCTTGACGGCGACGATATTGGGGTGGGACGACAGCCCGATGAGCGTCTCCGCCTGTATCGGGACCACCGACCTCGGTGGGATGTCGTAGAGCATCACCGGTCGATCGGTGGCGTCGGCGACCGCCCGAAAATGGGCGTCGAGGCCGGCCTGGGTGGGCTTGGAATAGTACGGCGTCACCACGAGCATGCCGTGCGCACCGACTGACGCCGCCTGCCGCGCGAGGTGCACGGAATGCGCGGTGTCGTATGTCCCGACCCCGGCGACCACGAACGCCCTGTCCCCCACCGCGGCCAGAACGGCTTCGAGAACCGCGATCTTCTCCGCGTCCGTGGTGGTGGGCGACTCTCCCGTGGTCCCGGAGACAACGAGACCGTCGCACCCGGAGTCCACGAGGTGCTGCGCGACACACGCGACGGCCCTCAGGTCGACGTAGCCATCGGACCCGAAGGGAGTGACCATCGCCGTGAGCACCGTGCCGAACGGAGTGGGGCGCCCGGGCGGGGAGAGTGCCTGTCGACCGTCCGCCGACGTCGGGCCCCCTGTGGTCACGTGTGTCATGGCCTCCCAGACTACCCTCAGACCACGGGAAGTCCCGATTCCGACCCGGCGTTACGGATCACCCCTCCAGGACGTAGGGACTCACCGCGATCTCCGAACCGTCCTCGAGCGAGGTGATCTCGAAGTCTGCGAACACCGCCGGCGCAGCCGCGCGTAGTTGCCGCAGGACGTCGATGGCCAGCCCGCGGATCTCGGTGTCCGCGTGCTCGGTCGCCCTCATCCCGATGAAGTGGCGCCACGAGCGGTAGTTGCCGGTGACCACGATCCGGGTCTCGGTCGCGTTGGGCAACACCGAACGCGCGGCCTGTCGCGCCTGCTTGTGCCGCAACATCGGGTTGGGAACGTCGGCGAATCTCTCCTCGAGCTTGGAGAGCATCTCCGCATACGCCTCCCGGGACGCGTCGGTCGCCCGGCGGAAGATCTCCACCAGTTCCGGGTCCTCCGCGATCGCCGGCGGGGGCACCACCTTTGAATCGTGCTCCGGGACGAACCGCTGCGACAGCTGACTGTAGGAGAAGTGTCGGTGCCTGATGAGTTCGTGGGTGCACGATCTGGAGATGCCCGTGATGTAGAACGTCACACTCGCGTGCTCGAACACCGAGAGGTGCCCCACCTCGAGAATGTGCCTCAGGTAGCCGGCGTTCGACGCCGTGCGCGGATTGGGCTTGTCCCAGCTCTGATAACAGGCCCGACCCGCGAACTCGGCCAGTGCGGATCCGCCGTCGGCGTCCGTCTCCCACCCGATCTCGTCGGGTGGCGTGAACGCGGTGTGCGCGACCATGCGGACCTGCCGCCGGACGAGCTCGGACATGGTGGACTCCTCGTGGTGTCGTGTCGCCCGGCGGGTCAGCCGAGAAGGTGTGCGGCCACCGTCGCGGCGATCTCGGACGCGGCGTCGAGATCCTCGCCGCCGGGCTCGCCGGTCAGATGAAGGGCCGGCGCCACCGGTCGCAGATCCCACCCGGTGGTGATCCGCTCGACCGAGGTGACGGCCCCCGACGTGTCGTCGTCCCCGTGCACGCACAGTGCGAAGGGCCGACCGGCCACGGCGCCCTCGCACGTGTAATAGGTGCGGTCGAAGAAGTGCTTGAGCGCACCTGACATGTAACCGAAGTTCGCCGGGGTGAGCAGGACGTATCCGTCCGCCCGGAGTACGTGGTCGTCGGTCGTGGCCAGAGCGGGTACCGACTCCACCTCGACTCCCTCGAGTTCGGGATGCGCGAGCCCGCGCTCCAGGGCTTCCAGTATGCGGCGGAGCCTCGGGGACGGTGCGTGGTGGACCAGGAGAACGGCGCTCATCGCTGATCCCGGGCACCGGAGGTGTCCGCCTCGTGCAGAGTGATGGCCACCCGCATGATCTCCCGGGCGCGGGCGCGGTCGCCCGCATGGTCATACGCCCGGGCCAGACGATAGTTGGTGCGCCAGTCGTCCGGGGCCGCCTGGTACTCGGCACTGACCCGGTCGAACAGCTCATCCGCCGCGGCGTGCTCGAGACGCCCGGAGGGACGGTGGTCCAGGGTGGAGACGTCGAGCTCTATCCCCTCCGCGGCGGCGGCGGCGGAGATCTTCTGGAGTTCGAACCCGTTCCGCAGGATCGCCCACGTCGCCCAAGCCCCGACGGCGGTCAGCAGGATGATCCCGACCCCGAGCCCACGCATGGCGAGGTACTCGGATCGGCTGACCATGGACCACCCGAGGTACAGCAGGTACCCGAACGCCACCACCAGACCGACCGCGGTGAGGGCCATGACCAGGGGCTTGACGACTCTGTCCACGGTCGGCCTACAGATCCATGAAGGCGTCGAGCCCCACGGTGAGTCCGGGCACACGCGAGATGGAGCGCACCCCCAGGAGGACGCCGGGCGCGAAGGAGGAGCGGTCGAGGGAATCGTGCCGGATCGTCAGGGTCTCCCCCTGGGTCCCCAGGATCACCTCCTGGTGCGCGACCAGGCCGGTCACTCGGACCGAGTGCACCCTCACCCCACCGACGTCGGCGCCCCTCGCCCCCTCCAGCTCCGTGGAGGTGGCGTCCGGGCATGGTCCCATCCCGGCGGCGGTGCGGGCGGTGGCCATCATCTCGGCGGTGCGGTGTGCCGTTCCCGACGGGGCATCGGCCTTGTTCGGGTGATGGAGTTCCACGATCTCGGCCGAGGGGAAGTACCTGGCGGCCTGGACGGCGAAGCGCATCATGAGGATCGCTCCGATGGCGAAGTTGGGTGCCACGAGGACCCCGGTGTCCGCATGAGACGAGAGCAACCCCCGCAGGGTGTCCAGACGTTCGTCGGTGAATCCGGTCGTGCCGACCACCGCGTGGATGCCGTGCGTGATGCAGAACTCGAGGTTGTCCATCACCACGTCGGGGTGGGTGAAGTCGACGACCACCTCCGCTCCGGCATCGGTGAGCATCCCCAGGGGGTCACCGTGGTCCACCTCGGCGACGAGTTCGAGGTCCTCCGCCGCGCGGACCGCCTCGCAGATCGCCGTGCCCACCTTGCCGCGTGCACCGAGCACACCGACCTTCGTCACCGTCATCGTCTCCTCAGTCTCCTCACTGGTCGCCGACCCGCCCACCAGCCTATCCGCCCACCCGGGCCAGGAGACCCGCCGCACCCTCGGTGCCGGGCATGCCCGGACCCACGGCCGCCAGACACCACGGAGCGACCTCGCCCGTCCAGTAGTCCGCGACGTCGTCGCGGCGCACCGCGCGCAGGCGGGACAGCGAGTCGGCGACGGTCACCACCGCGTCGCGGTCCAGCAGGTGGCGGCCGATCCGCGTCATCCGCGACAGGGGATCGTCCAACCCCAGCCGGATCGACCCGGTGAGGTGCCCGATCGCCCGGTCCACCTCGTCGAGGGACGGGGGTCGTCGGACCATCCCGGACACGACCTCGGCCAGAGCATCGCCCAGGGCGTCCACCCGCCCGACCGGACTGCCGGCGACGACCGACACGAGGCCGGTGGTGCGGAACTGATCCATCGACGCGTACACGGTGTAGGCCAGCCCGAGCTCCTCGCGGACCCGCTGGAACAGTCTGGAGCTCAGCCCACCGCCGAGCACGGCAGTCGCGACCTGGGCCGACGCGCGGTCCCGGTGATCGCGCGACGGGGTTCGTCGGGCCAGCGCCAGGAGGACCTGCTCGCAGTCGTCGTCCTCCCCCACCAGGACCGGCGTCGGCGCCCACCCCTCGTGCCCGGTGTCCTGGCCGGTGGCGCGCGGGTCGGGCCGCGCGGACGCCGCGCTGTCCGGGCCGCCGGCGATCACGGCGGCCAGCGGTCCGTCGGCGATGCGGCGGACCAGGTCCTCGTGGTCGACGCGCCCCGCCGCGGCGACCACGACATCACCCGCACGGAGCACCCTCCGGTGAAAGGACTGCAGCGTGTCGGCGTCCAGAGCCGTCACCGACTCCTCGGTACCGATGATCGGTCGGGCCAACGGGTCGTCACCCAGAACGGCCTCCGTGACCAGTTCACAGGCGAGATCCTCCGGGTCGTCGGCCCGGCCCGCGAGCTCGTCGAGCACCACGTCCCGCTCGATCTCCACGTCCTCCGCCGCACAGGACCCGTTCGCCACCACGTCGACCAGCACGTCGACCGCCGTCCCCAGGCCCTCGGCCGGGACGTGCACGTGATAGCAGGTGTGCTCGCGGCCGGTGTAGGCGTTGAGGTCCCCCCCGAGAAGATCGATCCGCTCGGAGAGTTCCCTGCCCGATGTCGTGGTCGTCCGCTTGAACAAGACGTGTTCGAGGAAGTGCGCGGCGCCGTGCTCCCCGGGCGCCTCGTGCGCGGATCCCGCCGCGATCCACACCCCGACCGCCGCCGTGTGGCACCACGGGAGGTCCTCGGTGACGACACGTAGCCCGGGGATCGATCTGTCCACTCTGATCGTGGGGTCCACGGCGGCTCTCCCTTCCAGCGATGCGAGGCACGCACCCCGGGATCAGGGGTGCGTGCCTCGCTGGGTGCCGGGGTGCGCGAGCGACCCCGGCGGTGGATCAGTTGTCGTCGCCCTCGGCGTCAGCCGACGCCTCGGACGCGGCGGACTCGTCGCCCACCGGCACGAGGCTGATCTTGCCGCGGTTGTCGATGTCCGCGATCTCGACCTGCATCTTGTCGCCGACGTTCACGACGTCCTCGACCTTGCCGACGCGCTTACCCTGGCCGAGCTTCGAGATGTGCACCAGACCGTCGCGGCCGGGCAGCAGCGACAGGAAGGCGCCGAACGGGGCGGTCTTGACGACCGTTCCGAGGAACCGCTCGCCGACCTTGGGCAGCTGCGGGTTGGCGATGGCGTTGATCTTGTCGATGGCGGCCTGGGCCGACTCCCCGTCGGTGGCCCCGATGTAGACGGTGCCGTCGTCCTCGATCGAGACGGACGCACCGGTCTCCTCGGTGATCGAGTTGATCATCTTGCCCTTGGGGCCGATCACCTCGCCGATCTTGTCGACCGGGACCTTGATCGCGATGATGCGGGGCGCGAACGGGCTCAGCTCGTCGGGCTCGTCGATCGCCTCGGCCATCACGTCGAGGATGGTCAGGCGGGCCTCCCGGGCCTGGGTGAGCGCGCCGGCCAGGACCTCGGACGGGATGCCGTCGAGCTTGGTGTCGAGCTGCAGCGCGGTGACGAACATACCCGTGCCCGCGACCTTGAAGTCCATGTCGCCGAACGCGTCCTCGGCACCGAGGATGTCGGTGAGGGCGACGTAGCGGGTCTCCCCGTCGACCTCGTCGGAGACCAGGCCCATCGCGATCCCCGCCACCGGCGCCCGCAGCGGGACACCGGCGTTGAGCAGGGACAGGGTGGAGGCGCAGACGGAGCCCATCGAGGTGGATCCGTTGGAGCTCAGCGCCTCCGACACCTGGCGGATGGCATACGGGAACTCCTCGACGCTGGGGAGCACCGGCACGAGCGCACGCTCCGCGAGGGCTCCGTGGCCGATCTCGCGACGCTTGGGAGAGCCCACCCGGCCGGTCTCACCGGTGGAGTACGGCGGGAAGTTGTAGTGGTGCATGTAGCGCTTGCTGGTCTCCGGACCGAGCGAGTCGATCTGCTGGGCCATCTTGACCATGTCCAGGGTGGTGACGCCGAGGATCTGTGTCTCACCGCGCTCGAACAGGGCGGAACCGTGGGCCCGCGGGATGACCTCCACCTCGGCGGACAGTGCGCGGATGTCCCTGACACCGCGTCCGTCGATACGGAAGTGGTCGGTGAGGATACGCTTCCGGACGATCTTCTTGGTGAGCGATTTGAACGCGGCACCCAGCTCCCCGACACGCCCGGAGAACCGCTCCTCCAGCGACGCCAGGACCTCGGCCTTGAGCTGATCGGTCGCGCCGTCGCGCTCCTGCTTGTCGGCGATCGACATGATCTCGCCGAGCTTGGCCTCGGCCACCTCGGTGACCGCGGCGAGCGCATCCTCCTGGTACGGCGGGAAGAGGGGGAACTCACGGGCTTCGGCGGGTGCCGCGGTCGCCAGTGCCTGCTGTGCGGCACACAACTCGGAGATGAACGGTTTGGCCGCCTCGAGGCCCTGCGCCACCACGTCCTCGGTGGGCGCCTGTGCGCCTCCCGCGATCTTCTCGATGACGGTCTCGGTGGCCTCGGCCTCAACCATCATGATGGCGACGTCGGCGCTGTCACCGGAGCCCACGACTCGACCGGCGACGACCATGTCGAAGACCGCCTCGGAGAGCTGCTCGACGGTCGGGAAGGCGACCCACTGCCCCTCGGGGCGGGCGGCGGTGGGGATCAGGGCGATCCGCACGCCACCGACCGGTCCCGAGAACGGGAGGCCGGACAGCTGCGTGGAGGCCGATGCGGCGTTGATCGCCACGACGTCGTAGAGGTCCTTGGGGTCCAGGCTCATGACGGTCACGACGACCTGGACCTCGTTGCGGACGCCGTCCGCGAAGGTGGGACGCAGCGGGCGGTCGATGAGGCGGCACGTGAGGATGGCGTCGGTGCTGGGCCGGCCCTCGCGGCGGAAGAACGAACCCGGGATGCGCCCTGCGGCGTACATCCGCTCCTCGACGTCCACCGTCAGGGGGAAGAAGTCGAAATGCTCCTTGGGATGCTTTCCCGCCGTCGTGGCGGACAGCAGCATGGTGTCGTCGTCGAGGTACGCGACGACCGCCCCGGCGGCCTGCTTGGCAAGGCGTCCGGTCTCGAATCGCACCTCTCGGCGACCGAAGTCGCCGTTGTCGATGGTCGCGACGGTCTCGAAGACTCCGTCTTCGACCTCGACGGCCGTGATCTCTGGCATGTGTAGTCCTGTTCTGTCGGTGACTGGGGCCTCACGGCGGAGACGTCTCCGCCGGGCCCGCCGGATCACGCGTCAGGGCGTCCCGGTGGCGATTCCGGTCTTCGATCGAAGCGGTCGGAACCGGTGCCCCCTCCCGGGGCACCCGTCGTTCCGGCAGCCACTACCGAGGACCGTCAATCGGACCTGTCGACACCCGGTACGCGCGCACCGGCCGTGATCAGGCTACCAGTGGCAACTCCCCCGGGTCATCGCTGACACTCCCGGCACCGCCCCCGCACAGCACTGTTCCCCGCCCTCGACGAGGACGGGGAACAGTGGACGTGCGGGCGGTGCCGGCTCAGCGACGCAGGCCGAGGCGCTCGATGAGCGAGCGGTAGCGCGCGATGTCGACCTTCGCGATGTACTTGAGGAGGCGACGACGACGGCCCACCATCAGGAGGAGGCCGCGACGGGAGTGGTGGTCGTGCTGGTGGGTCTTGAGGTGCTCGGTCAGCTGGCTGATCCGCTTGGTGAGCAGCGCGACCTGGGCCTCGGGCGAACCGGTGTCCGTCTCGTGGATGCCGTACTCGGCCAGGACGGCCTTCTTCTCTTCGGTGCTCAACGCCATGGGTGACTCCTGGTTGTTCCAGTCCGCGAAAATGAATGGCCCCGCCGCCGCGGACCGCAGGAGGGCCGGGAGAAGACGTTACCAGCGCTCGGACCCGACACCCCAATCGGCGTCAGCGGCGCGCGGTCCCCACATCGAGGACGACTCTGGTCCTGGCGACGTCGCGGTCCATCGCCACCAGCAGTTCGTCGACCGAGGAGAACTTCTCCATATCGCGGACGTGGTCCACGAAGTCGACGGCGGCCACACGTCCGTAGAGGTCCGCCGACTCGTCGAGCACGAACGCCTCGACACTCCGCGCCGCCTCCCCGAAGGTCGGGTTGGTGCCCACGGAGATCGCGGCGGGGTAGCGCCGGCCGGGGAGGATCGTCCCGTCGACGTCGTGCTCGTCGAGGAGGGTGAACCACCCGGCGTAGACGCCGTCGACGGGCACGGCCGTGTACTCCGGCAGGTCCAGGTTCGCCGTCGGGTACCCCAGGTCGCGTCCCCCGCGTCCGGCCCCGTGCACGACGGTCCCGGACACGCGGTGGGGACGACCGAGGATCGTCGCCGCGCCGGCCACGTCCGACTCCGCGAGCAGTCGACGTACCCGGGAGGAGGAGACCGGTTCCCCACCGAGTTCCAGCAGGTCCATCACGCGAACGTCGATCCCCCGCTCGGAGCACAGCTCACGCAGCGTCTCCGGGGTCCCCGCGGCTCGTCGACCGAAGGAGAAATTGTTCCCCACGGTGACGGAGCGACTCCGCAATCCCCGGACCAGAACGCGGTCGATGAACTCCTCGGGGTCCCACGAGGCCATGCCGGTATCGAAGGGCAGGGCGAAGACCGCGTCGACACCGAGTTCGCCGGCCAGTTCCGCGCGTCGTTCGAGCGGTGTCAGGACCAGGGGATGGGTGCCGGGTCGGATGACCTCGACCGGGTGCGGATCGAACGTCACCAACACCGGGCTCGCGCCCGACTCCCGCCCGGCCGCCACCGCGTGGTCCACCAGGCTCCGGTGCCCCCGGTGGAGTCCGTCGAACACCCCGAGTGCGACGGAGGTCCCGCCGTCGGGGATCACGATCTCGTCGAACGTCCGCCACAGCTGCACGGCGACCACCTTACGCCCGGGCCTCACAGGCCCGCCGGTCGCATGACGACGACCGGAGCGGCGCGATTGCCGGACTCGGAGACCAGGGCGGCGACCCGTCCGTCCGGACCCACGGCCGCGACCACCCCGTCGTCACCCCTGGCCTGCAGCCACCGCCCGTGTCGCAGTCCCTCCGCCTCGTCCGCGTCGATGTCGCGGCGGGGGAAGGCGGTCAACGCGGCGGTGTCGAGGTCCAGGGACAACCGCGGATCCTCCTCGAGTTCTCCGAGTGTGCGGGCGACATCCAGGCCGAACGGTCCCACGCACGTACGGCGCAGCGCGGTGAGATGTCCCCCCACCCCGAGCGCGGCGCCGAGGTCGCGGGCCAGTGCGCGGATGTAGGTGCCGGTGGAGCAGTCGACGACGACGACGAGGTCCACCACCGCTCCGGCAGGGATCCGCTCGACGATCTCGAACCGCGACACCGTGACGGTCCGCGCGTCGAGCCGGACGTCCTCGCCGGCCCGGACCCGGTCGTAGGCCCGTCGGCCGGCCACCTTGATCGCGCTCACCGAGGACGGCACCTGCTCGATCTCGCCGGTGAGTGCCGCGACCGCGGAGTCGATCGCCTCGTCGGTCACCGTCGAGGCGTCGACCCGCGCCGTGGTCTCGCCCTCAGCGTCGTCGGTGGTGGTGGATTCCCCGAGTCGGATCGTGGCCCGATAGGACTTGGTCTCCAGCGCGAGCAGCCCCAGGAGCTTGGTGGCGCGTTCTATTCCCACCACCAGGACGCCGGTGGCCATCGGGTCGAGCGTTCCGGCGTGCCCCACTTTGCGCGTTCCGAAGTACCGGCGCAGGCGCCCGACGACGTCGTGACTGGTCATGCCGGCCGGTTTGTCGACCACGACGAGTCCGGGGGCGGGAGCGGGGCGGGGGTCGGGTCTGCGCGGGGTCACGCCGGACACGCTATCCCCCACCACCCGGCCGGAGCGCGATCGCCGAGGCGATGTGGCCGTCCCACAGCGCCCACCGGCCGTGGAACTCCACCAGGTCGGGTCCCCCGTCGACCGCGCGCGGGTCGACGAGGATCCTCGACCGCAACTCGCCCGAAGCGGACCGGCCGTCGACGTGGGTGGGCGTCAGGGTGATGTGGGCGTCGGCGAATCCCAGCCACCTCCGGGTGAGCGGATACCACGTCTTGTAGGTGGCCTCCTTGGCCGTGAACAGCAGCCGGTCCCAGTGGACCGCCTCCTCCTCCTCCCGCGCCGCGGTCACCCAGGCCGCCTCCTCGGGTAACGCGACTGCCTCGAGGACCCCCCGGGGCAGCGGCCCGTGGGGTTCGACGTCCAGTCCGAGGGAGCGGATCCGGTCCGTCGGCCCCACCGCCGCGGCACGCAGACCCCCGGTGTGGGTCAGTGTGCCCACCACCCCTGTGGGCCACACCGGCATCCCCCTGCCGCCCCGCGTGATCGGGCCGGGGGGCACGCCCAGCCTGCTCATCGCCTCGCGCGCGCAGGCCCGGACCGCGGCGAACTCGATCCGCCGGCTCTCGACGGCCCGGGCGATCTGCTCGGCCTCGACTGGGTACATGGCGGCCAACGCCGCCTCGTCGGTCATGCCGAGCTCGTCGAACTCCACGGCCACCACGTCGTCGGGCAGCAGGTCCCTGATCACCGTTCCTCCTCCAGGTCGGGTCCGGTCTCACCGGGCCGCGCGATCCTCGGCATCCCCTCCTCGCCCCGGATCCACCGCACCTGGGGGTGGGCAGGGCCCGGGAGGATCGGGCGGGCCAGTGGGTCGGGCCGGCCACGGGCCGCCCACTCACGCGGGTATCCCAGTGAGACCTCCTCGAAGCGCACCGAGTCGTGGACGGTGCTGCGCGGGATGTGCAGGTGCCCGTAGACACACGCCGAGGCCCGATAGCGACGGTGCCAGTCCGCGGTCTGTCCGGTGCCGCACCACAGCGCGAAATCCGGATGTCGCAGGACCTCCGTCGGGGCGCGCAGCAGTGGCCAGTGGTTCACCAGCACGGTGGGGTGCGCCGGGTCCAGAGCCGCCAGTCTGGTCGTCGTGGCCACCAGCCGAGCGACACACCAGGCGGCGACATCCGGGTACGGGGCCGGATCGATGAGGAACTCGTCCGACGCCACCACCCGTCGTTCCCGGGCGCCCTGGAGAGCCGATTCGCGCGACTGGCCGGGGAGGCGGGTCCACGAGTAGTCGTAGAGCAGGAACATCGGCACGACCCACGCGGGTCCCCCGGGCCGGTCCACAGCGGGTAGGGGTCCTCGGGGGTGTCGACACCGATCGAACGGCAGGCGGAGACCAGCCTGTCGTATTTCGCGGTGGAGCTGATCCCGTCGTCGTCGGAGCCGATCCACAACTCGTGGTTGCCCGGCACCCAGATCACACGCTCGAACCGGTCCGCGAGAGTGTGAAGTGCGCCGATCACGTGGTCGGTCTTCTCCGCCACGTCTCCGGCCACGATCAACCAGTCCCCCGGGTGGGTCGGCCGGATGTCGTCGAGGACGCCGGCGTTGCCGCGGTGGCCGACGTGCAGGTCGGACACCGCGCGCAGGCTCGGGCCACGGGTCATGCCCTGGTCCCCTCGGACGGCCGACCGGCAGGAGTCCGCGCTCCCAGGACCAGCCAGCGGTCACCGCGGACCCGAGCGGCGACCGCGATGAGTCGCATCGCCACGAACACGCCCATCCCCCACCAGATACCCGCGAGCCCCCAGCCGAAGTGTCTCGTGGCCAGGAGGACGGGCAGGAAGCCGCACAGGGCGGCGATCACGGTGCTGGTGCGGAGGTACGCGGCGTCACCGGCGCCCAGGAGGACGCCGTCGAGCCCGAACACCAGGGCGGCGGGGATCACCACGAGGGCCATGCCGGTCAACGCCACGACGAGTCGGCCGGCGACCTCCGCGTCTCCCGACAGGAGGGTCGACATCGGGTCGCGGAAGAGCACCGTGATAACGGCGAGCCCGACACCGAGCCCCACCGACCACACGACCACCGCGCGGGCCAGGGCGCGGCTCTGGGAGGCCAGGCCGGCGCCCAGCGCCGCACCGACGAGGGACTGTGCCGCGATCGCGACCGAGTCGAGCACGAGGGTGTACAGGGCCCAGAGCTGCTGCGCGAGGTGATGCGCGGCGAGCGAGTCGACGCCCGCGGCCGCGGCGGCGGTGGTGGCCACGGCGAAGGTCACCTGGAAGGACGCGGTACGGATGACCAGGTTGACTCCCAGACGGAGCTGCTCGACGATCACGCTCCACCGAGCACGCAGCGATCCACTGTGCTCGCCCGCCAGGGCGCCGAGGAATCCCCCGGCCATGATCATCTGGCCCGCCAGGTTGGACCACGCACTGCCCACCAGTCCCAGCGCGGGCGCGGGTCCCAGACCGGGCACCAGCACCACGCAGCCGATCGTGGAGACACCTATCCCCACGGCCACCAGGACGAGAGGCGTCCTGACGCGCTGGACTCCCCGCATCCACCCGTGCCCGGCGGACGCGACCAGGATGCACGGGATACCCCACACCGCCACCCTCAGCCAGTCCGCGGCGCCGGCCGCCACCTCGGCGTCGGCCGCGAGCACGCGCGTCAGCGGTCCGAGAAACGTGTGGACGCCCGCCACCACGACCGCACCGACCGACAGCGCGATCCAGGTGGCCTGGACCCCTTCCGCCACCGCGTCCGCACGCCGTCCGGCTCCGTGGAGTCGGGCGGCCCGGGCCGTCGTCCCGTACGAGAGGAAGTTCATCTGGGTGCCGAGCACCAACAACACCAGCGCGCCGACACCCAGCGCGGCGAGGTCCTCGGGACCCTGCCGGCCCACGACGATGCCGTCGACGAGCAGGTAGATCGGTTCGGCCGCCAGCACCGGGAGGACCGGTAGTGCGATCGACCACAGGCGGCGTCCGAGATCCCCCACGCCCATCTCCGGGGCGGTGGGCCGAGGCCCCGGGTCAGACGAGGAGCTCACGGAGCCTCGCCGTGACGCGTGCGGCGTCTCCGCGCACGGTGCACCCGGCCGCAGCGGGGTGCCCTCCCCCGCCGAGCGCCGAGGCGACGGCCGAGACATCGATACTGTCGCCGCGACCGGGACGGGAACGCAGTGATACCGCGCACTCTCCCGGGCGGATCTCCTTGACGAGAACCGCGACCTGCGCCTCCCTCACCCCCTGGAGGTGGGACACGAGCGACTCGACGTCCGCCTCGTCCGCCGACGCCACGACCTCGTGGGGAACCGTCAGCCAGACCACCCCCCGTCCCCCGACCGCGCCGGGGTCCAGGCGAGCCGTGCTCAGCAGTTCCCCCAGCACCCGGAGCCAGGGGAAGGAATGCGCGTCGAGCAGCGCGAATCCCACCGCTCTGGCCTCCGCACCCGCGGCGAGCAGTCGCCGGGCCGTGTCGTGCGACCCCGCGCCACCCCACCGGAAGGACCCGGTGTCGGTGACGAGACCGGCGTAGAGGCTCGTCGCGAGATCGGGGTCGATCGGATAGCGTCCGGCCTCGAGCACATCGAGGACCATGCTCGCGGTGGAGGCCGCTCCGGGGTCCAGGAACAGGTGCGTCCCGAAGCCGGGGTTGGAACGGTGATGGTCCACCACCAGTACCTCGGACGCCGATCGGGCCAGCCGCTCCCAGTCGCCCACCCGGTCCGGGCTGGCGCAGTCCAGGGTCACCACCAGGCCGTCGTGTTCCGGCACCTCGTCGATCGAGACCACACGGTCCGTGCCCGGGATGACCCGGAGCGGATCCGGGACGGCCCCGGGGTCGAACGAGTGGTGGACCACGACGCCGTCCGCACGCAGTGCGCGGGCGAGACCCGCGGAACTGCCGAGGGCGTCGGCGTCGGGGCGGACGTGGCACAGCACGGTCACCTCGCGGTGCCGGGCCAGGACGCTCGCCGCGCCGGCCGCGTCCACCAGGGTGATCACCGGTCGTCGCCCTCCGGTCGCTCCTCCTCGTCGTCTCTCCGGTAGGGGTCCTCGTCCCCGGCGGGACGTGCGCCCTGCGCCACGCGACGGACCTCCTCGTCCTGCGCCCGTGCCCGGGCGAGCAACTCCTCCATCTGTCGCGCGGCGTCCGGCACGGAGTCCAGGACGAACGTCAACTCGGGGGTGAACTTCACCCCGGTCTGCTTGCCGACCATCGTCCGGAGGCGACCCCGCGCCGTGGCCAGCGCGTCCTCCGCGGCCTCGATGTCCGGGTCCTCGTCCAGCGTCTCGCCCCGGACCGTGTAGTAGAGGGTGGCCACCCGCAGATCCGCGGTGATCCGGGAATCCGTGATGGTGACGTACTCCAGACGCGGGTCTTTGATCTCGTGTTCGATCGCCGTTGCGACGATCTCCCCGATCCGCTTGCCGAGCCGTCCGGCCCGTCCCTTTCCGGCCATGGCGATCCTCCTTGACGTGATGCGGCCGCCGGGCGGCCGTTCGATTCCCAGAATGCCGTGGGGGCAGGCCCGCAGACCACGGAACCTGCCCCCAGGGGTGTCGCCGTCGACGTCAGTCGCGCGGCTTCTCGACGAGCTCGTAGGTCTCGATGACGTCGCCGATCTTGATGTCGGAGTACGTCACGGTGAGGCCACACTCGAAGCCCTCCCGGACCTCGGTCACGTCGTCCTTCTCGCGGCGCAGCGAGGACACGCTCATCTCCTCGACGACGACCTTGCCGTCGCGGATGAGGCGGGCCTTGGCGTTGCGGCGGATGATCCCGTCGAGGACCATGCAGCCCGCGATGTTGCCGAGCTTGGAGGAGCGGAACAGCTGGCGGATCTCCGCCTGGCCGAGCTTCTTCTCCTCGTAGATCGGCTTGAGCATGCCCTTGAGCGCGCTCTCGATCTCGTCGATCGCCTGGTAGATGATCGAGTAGTACCGGATGTCGACGCCCTCGCGGTTGGCCAACTCGGTCGACTTGCCCTCCGCGCGGACGTTGAACCCGATGATGACGGCGTCGGATGCGGCAGCCAGGTTGACGTTGGTCTCGGTGACCGCACCGACACCGCGGTCGATGACCCGCAACTGCACCTCGTCGTCGATCTCGATTCCCATGAGGGCCTCTTCGAGGGCCTCGACCGTACCGGAGTTGTCGCCCTTGATGATGAGGTTGAGCTGGCTCGTCTCCTTGAGATGCGAGTCCAGGTCCTCCAGGCTGATCCGGCGGCGGGACCGAGCGGCGAGCGCGTTGCGCTTGCGCGCGTTCCGCTTGTCGGCGATCTGCCGGGCGGTGCGGTCCTCGTCGACCACCATGAGGGTGTCACCCGCTCCACACACGCTGGTCAGACCGATCACCTGGACCGGACGTGAGGGGGTCGCCTCCTCGACGTCCTCCCCGTGCTCGTCGACCATGCGGCGGACCCGCCCGTACGCGTCGCCCGCGACGATCGAGTCACCGACCCTGAGCGTTCCGCGCTGGATGAGCACCGTCGCGACCGGGCCGCGTCCGCGGTCGAGGTGCGCCTCGATGGCCACACCCTGCGCGTCCATGTCCGGGTTGGCGCGCAGGTCGAGGGACGCGTCCGCGGTGAGGACGACGGCCTCGAGCAGCGAATCGATGTTGAGTCCCTGCTTCGCCGAGATGTCGACGAACATCGTGTCGCCGCCGTACTCCTCCGGCACGAGCCCGTACTCGGTCATCTGGCCGCGGATCTTGTCAGGCTGCGCGCCCTCCTTGTCGATCTTGTTGACCGCCACGACGATCGGCACGTCGGCCGCTTGCGCGTGGTTGATCGCCTCGACCGTCTGCGGCATCACACCGTCGTCCGCCGCGACCACGATGATCGCGATGTCCGTCGACTTGGCGCCGCGGGCGCGCATGGCGGTGAACGCCTCGTGACCCGGGGTGTCGATGAAGGTGATCGTCCGGTCGACGTCGTCGACCGGAACGGTGACCTGGTACGCGCCGATGTGCTGGGTGATCCCACCGGCCTCGCCCTCGCCGACCTTCGCCGACCGGATGCTGTCGAGCAACCGGGTCTTGCCGTGGTCGACGTGTCCCATGACGGTGACGACCGCGGGACGGATCTCGAGATCGTCCTCGCCGCCCTCGTCCTCACCGAACGACAGATCGAACGAGTCGAGCAGTTCGCGGTCCTCGTCCTCAGGACTGACGACCTGGACCTTGAAACCCATCTCCTCGCCGAGGAGCTGCAGGGTCTCCGGAGTGACGGACTGCGTGGCGGTGACCATCTCACCCAGATTGAACAACGCCTGGACCAGCTGCGACGGGTTGACATCGATCTTGTCCGCGAAGTCGCTCAGCGACGCACCCTGCGCCAGCCGCAGGACCTGCCCACGACCGTCGGGGAGCCGGACGCCGCCGACCTCGGGGGCCCGCATCGAGTCATATTCCTGACGCTTCTGACGCTTGGACTTGCGGCCCCGGCGCGGAGCGCCACCGGGACGACCGAACGCACCCGCCGCACCACTGCGGCCACGGTTGCCTCCGCCACCGCCGGGGCGACCGCGGAAACCGCCGCCTCCCGCCGCCGGGGCACCGGCACCGCCGCCACCGGGGCGGAAGCCACCGCCACCCGGTCGTCCGCCCGGGCCACCCGGCCTACCGCGACCGGCGGCGGGACGTGCGACCTGCCCGGGCATCTGGCCGGGGCTGGGACGCGGACCGCCCGGGCCCGCCGCGCCCGGACGCTGCGCCGGACGGGGACCGCCCTGACCCGGAGCCGGACGGGGACCGCCCTGACCCGGAGCCGGTCGCTGGCCGCCCGGACGGGGACCACCCTGGCCGGGGGTCGGCCGGGCGCCGCCCTGCGGACGCGGCGCCGGAGTGGTGCCGCTCGAGAAGGGGTTGTTGCCGACGCGCGGGGCCTTGGGCCCCGGCTTCGGCCCGGCCGGACGCGGCCCGGGTGCCGGACGCGAGGCAGCCGGCGCCTCGGGGGCACTCGGTGCCGGGCGCTCGGGCGCGGGTCCGGGCACCGGGGCCGCAGGCCTGGCACCGGGGGTGGGCCGGTCCGCCGCGGGCGTGGGAGCCGGGGCGGCGGGCCTGGCACCGGGGGTGGGCCGGTCCGCTGCGGGTTTGGGAGCGGCCTTGCGGGGATCCGCACCCGGACGGGGACCCGGCGAGGGCTTGGAGGTCCCGCCGGGCTTGGGTGCCGTCGACCCACCCGTGCCGGGCGTCGAGGCCGCGGCGTCGGATCCACCGCCCGCCGGTGCGTGCGACTCGCGGAGGCGACGGACGACCGGCGCCTCGAGGGTCGAGGACGCGGATTTGACGAACTCCCCCTGATCGCGGAGTTTCGTCAGAAGTTCTTTACTGGTGATACCGAACTCTTTTGCCAGTTCGTGTACACGGGGCTTGCCTGCCACTGCTCTCCTCACTGCGAGGTCTCCACGGCAGGGCTGGCCGCGCGACCTCGGTCTACATTCGATGGACGTTCATCGCTGGAGCTTCACGGTGTGCTCATCGTGTCTGGTCCGTTCCTTCTCATGTGCTCCCCCGATCGGCCCATGCGGCCGACGGGTGGTCTCGTGCTCACGACGATAGCGTCTCGAGCACCTCCGAGATCGCGTCGTGGGACACGTTCCCGGTGACCCGCAGTGACCTCGTGAAGGCCTTGCGGTCGAGTGCTGTCGCGATGCACCGCTGGTCACGGTGCACCCAGGCTCCCCGTCCGACCGCTCGCCGGGCGGGGTCCGGCGAGAGGGCTGCCGCCCGTGGATCGAGGACGATCCGCAGGAGCCGGGAATCTGAATCCCGGCGGCGACAGCCGACGCAGGTCCGAACCGGACCCCGCACCTCGGCCGCGCCCTGCTGCTGGTCGTGTCGCACCTGCATGAGGCCGCCTCGGTTTCTCACCGCACCCCCACGCGAGTGGGTGAACGTGAAGTCACTGTGACATCAGATGAGTCTACAGGTCGTCGACCCTCGAGACTAACGGCGCGCCCGACCGCGTGGACCGCGCACGCGCCGGAGGTCACTCCGCGTCGCTGTGGATGTCGATCCGCCACTGTGTCAGGCGATGGGCCAGGCGGGCGTTCTGCCCCTCCTTGCCGATCGCGAGTGAGAGCTGATAATCGGGGACCACGACCCGCGCCGCCCTGGTCTCGGCGTCCGCCACGGTCACGGAGATCACCTTGGCAGGCGACAGCGCGTTGCCGACGAAGACCGTCGGGTCCTCGTCGAAGTCCACGATGTCGATCTTCTCGCCGTTCAGTTCCGACATCACCGCCCGTACGCGGGCGCCGTTGGGCCCGATGCACGCGCCCTTGGCGTTGAGGCCCGACACGGTGGTCTCCACCGCGATCTTGGTCCGGTGGCCGGCCTCGCGCGCGATCGCCGAGATCCGGACCGAACCGTCGCCGATCTCGGGGACCTCCAGGGCGAACAGGCCACGGACGAGGTCGGGGTGGGTACGGGACAGCGAGACCGAGGCACCGTGCGGACCCTTGTGGACCCCCACCACGTGGCACTTGATGCGCGCACCGTGCTCGTAGGTCTCGCCGGGGACCTGTTCGGCCGGAGCGATGGTGCCCTCGGTCCCTCCGTTCTCGGGTCCGATGTGCACGACGACGATCCCTCGGGCGTTCGCGCGTGAGTCCGACTGGATGACCCCGCTGACCACCTCGCCCTCGCGGGCCACGAGGTCGCCGTAGATCCGCTCGGTCTCCGCTTCCCGCAGGCGTTGGAGGATGATCTGCCGGGCCGTCGCCGCCGCCACCCGGCCGAAATCGGAGGGCGTGGCGTCGAACTCGCCGATCCGGTTCCCCTCCTCGTCGACCTCGGCGGCCATCACGGTGACGGTCCCGGCCTTCCGGTCGAGTTGGATCCTCGCGACTCGGTGCGCATCCTCGGTGCGCTTGTACGCGGTGAGCAGGGCGTTCTCGAGGGTCCGCACCAGGTCGTCCAACGGGATCTCCCGCTCCTGGGACAACATGTTCAGCGCCGCCATGTCGATGTTCAACTGTCTTCTCCTTCTCGCCCGCCACGTCCGGGGTTCGCGGGCTCCGACAGGAGGGCGAGTTCGTCCTCCGGAGCGGGACGGAACTCGACCCGGATCACAGCGCGTGCCACGCCGTCCAACGGTACCGAGTCCACACGCATCCCACGACCCGACCTCGAGACCAGCCGTACGGTCCCGTTCTCCTCGTCGAGGTCACCGATCCGCCCACGGGCCGGACCGCCGACCCCCTCGACGTAGGTCAGGTCGACCTGGCGTCCGCGAGCCCGTCTCCAGTGCCGGGGAGCCTCCAGAGGGGCGTCCACGCCGCGGCTCGTCACCTCGAACGTCACCGCCTGGTCGGGTGCCCCCCACTGCTCGGCGACGGCATCGAGATCGGTCGACAGGCTCGCGAGATCGTCCAGGGTCACACCGGAGTCGCCGTCCACGACGACGGTGACGTGCCAGTCGGCCGCCCGGGAGTCCTCCCGGATCTCCTCGAGTTCGAGTCCGCGGTCGACGACCGCTCTGCGGATGTGCGCCCTGTCGGGCTCGGGGACGATCACTGTGCTCCTGGCGTCGCGGCTGGTGGGTGCCGATCCGGGTTGCGGACGGGCCGGATCACTGTACCGCCCCCGGGACCGGCTACCGACGGGCCCTGGCAGGATGTCGGGGTGCCCGATTCCTTCACCGCCCCCGTGTCGCGCCGACGGTTCGTCGCCGTGACCGCGGTCGCCACCGGGTTGGCGCTCGCCGGAGGGTGCGCCCTGCCCCCGGTCGACGACGAACCGGATCCCCTGCTGGCACTGGCCGCGGCCGCCGCCCGGGACGCCCGGGAGCTCGCCGCGGCGGACGCCTCCCACGGTGACGACGCCCCCCGGCTCCGCGGGATCGCCGATGCCCGCCGCATTCATGCCGAGCGGCTCTCTGCCGAGATCGGGGCCTCCGAGGCGGAGCCCACCGACACGGCGGACGCACCCGGCCCCGGGGACGGGGTCCCCGCGGTCTGTCCCCCCATCGGGGAGGTCCGGGAGCGTCTACGCGAGGACGCGCGTCGTGCCCGCGAGGTCGCCGTGGACTCGCGCGGATACCGATCCGAACTCGCGGCCTCGGTCTCCGCCGCCTGCACGACCGCGGTCGAGGTGGTGCTGGCATGACGACTCCAGCCGGCCTGGCGGCCGAGGACGCCGCCGTCTACGGTTACGGCCTCGTCCTGGCCGCTGCCGACAGCTCTATCCGCGCCGCGGTCCTGCGTGAACTCGCCGCCCACCGCGCCCGGCGGGACGCTGCGGAGGAACTCTGGCCCGGGGCCCCCGCCGCCCCGGTCGGCTATCTGACGACCCCCGACACCCCGACCTCGCCAGTGCTCCTCGCCATCCGTCTCGAGTCCGATTGCTGCGTGGCGTGGCGGACGGAGATCGGCACCGCGCGGTCGCCGGAGGTCCGGAGGTTCTGTCTCGACTCCCTCACGGCCGCGTCGATCCAGCTCCAGCGGTGGCGGACGCTGGTCCCGGGCGCCCCGTTCGAGGCGCTACCCGGCTTCCCTCCCCAGGCCTGACCGGCTAGCGCCCGGCCCCGATCGTGCGGACGATCTCCTCGGCGGCGCCGTCCACCGGGACCTGGGTGATCTCGCCCGTCGCGCGTTCCCGGAGCTCGACGGTCCCCTCCGACCAGCCACGGCCCACCACGACCACCCACGGGACACCGATCAGCTCGGCGTCCTTGAACTTCACTCCCGGCGAGGCCTTGCGGTCGTCGAGGATCACCTCGAGGCGGGCCCGGTCGAACGCCTCCACGAGCGTCGCGGCCCCGCTGATCGCCGCCTCGTCCTTGTTGGCGATCACCACGTGGACGTCTGCCGGCGCGGCGGCCTGCGGCCACACCAGACCCTTCTCGTCCGCGTACTGCTCGGCCAGCACGGCCACCAGCCGGGACACCCCGATGCCGTAGGAGCCCATCGTCACCCGAGCGGGCTTGCCGTTCTCCCCGAGGACGTCGAATCCGAAGGCGTCGGTGTACTTGCGACCGAGCTGGAAGATGTGGCCGATCTCGATCCCCCGTTCGAGGGTGAGCGTGCCGTGGCCGTCGGGGGCCTCGTCACCCTCCCTGACCTCCGCGGCCTCGATCGTTCCGTCGGGGGTGAAGTCGCGGCCGCAGACCAGGTCCACGACGTGCCTGCCGGGCTCGTCCGCCCCGGTGATCCACGCGGTCCCCTCGACCACCCTGGGGTCCACCAGGTACCGGACCTCGTGGGCGGCCAGGGCCCCGGGACCGATGTACCCCTTGACGAGGAACGGGTTGGCGGTGAAGTCGGCGTCGTCGAGCACCGCGACCTCGGCGGGCTCGAGGACCGCCTCGAGGCGCTTCATGTCGACCTCGCGGTCCCCGGGCAGGCCCACGCCCAGCAGTTCCCAGTCCCCGCCCGGGGCACGGACCTTGAGCATCACGTTCTTGAGGGTGTCCGCCGCGGTCACCTCGCGGCCGAGTCCCGCTCCGTTGGCCCAGTCGACCAGCGTCGCGATGGTCGGCGTCCCGGGGGTGTCGTGGACGACGGCGGCAGGCAGTCCCTCGAGCGGGCGGGAGGGCGGAACCGGGGTCACGACCGCCTCGACGTTGGCCGCGTAACGCCCGTCGGTCGACCTGACGAAGGTGTCCTCACCCGCCGGGGAGATCGCGAGGAACTCCTCGGACGCCGAACCGCCCATCGCCCCCGAGGTGGCGGCGCAGATCACGTACTCGATTCCCAGGCGGTCGAAGATGCGCTGGTAGGCCTCCCGGTGCACCTGGTACGAGCGCTCGAGACCGGCGTCGTCCAGGTCGAAGGAGTACGAGTCCTTCATGGTGAACTCACGCCCCCGGAGGATTCCCGCGCGGGGTCGCTCCTCGTCCCGGTACTTGGACTGGATCTGGTACAGGGTGACGGGCAGGTCCTTGTACGAGGAGTACTCACCCTGGACCGTGAGCGTGAACAACTCCTCGTGGGTGGGGCCGAGAAGCATGTCGTTGCCCTTGCGGTCCTTGAGACGGAACAGCGCCGGCCCGTACTCGGTCCACCGCCCCGTCGTCTCGTAGGGCTCGCGGGGCAGGAGCGCGGGCAGGCTGATCTCCTGGGCGCCGGAGGCGTCCATCTCCTCTCGCACGACCTGCTCGATCCGCCGGAGGGTGCGCAGACCGAGGGGCAGCCAGGAGTACACGCCGGGCGCGACGCGCCGGATGTAGCCGGCACGGACCAGCAGCTTGTGGCTCAGGACCTCGGCATCGGCCGGGTCGTCGCGGAGCGTGCGCAGGAACAGGTGGGACAGACGCGTGATCACGGTGGTCAAGCCTAGCCGCCCGGGGACCCGCCTCCGGCGCGACGGTAGCCTCGGCCGCGTGCGCATCCTCCTCTCGCCCTCCGAGACCAAGTCCGTCGGCGGGTCGGGCGCCCCCCTGGACCTGGCGTCGCTGTCGCTCCCCGCGCTCACCGACACCCGGCGATCGGTGGCCGGAGCCCTGGTCGCGATGTGCGCCGACGATCCGGACGGCGCACGAACCGCCCTCGGCCTGGGCGACTCGCTCGCCGCCGAGGTGACCCACGACGCGCACCTGTGGTCCTCACCCACCGCGCCCGCGCTCAGCCGGTACACCGGGGTGCTCTACGACGCGCTGGACCAGTCCTCCTTCACCCGCGCCACCCGGTCGCGCGCCGAATCGCGGCTGTGGATCGGGTCGGCGCTGTTCGGACTGCTCGCCGCCGCCGACCCCATCCCCCACTACCGACTCTCGGCGGGGACCCGACTACCCGGACTCGGCACGCTCCGCTCCGTGTGGAAGCCCGCACTCACCGCCGCCACCTCGCAGTGGGCGGACGACCTCGTGATCGATCTCCGGTCAGGGGGTTACCGGCAGTTGGGACCGGTTCCGGGCGCCGTCACGGTCGACGTCGTCACCCAGTACCCGGACGGCACCCGCAAGGTGGTCTCCCACTTCTCCAAGCACCACAAGGGGCTCCTCGCCAGATCGCTCGCGACCTCACGCGCGGAGATGACGGACATCCCGGCGCTGCTGCGGGTGGCCAGGCGGGCCGGACACACGCTCGAGCACGACTCGGCCACCACCCTGACGATGGTGACCCGCCCCTGAGAGCCGCCTCAGGCCCGGGTCAGCACCTGCGGGAGCCCGGCGACCGCACCGACCACCACGATCGCCGGTGGCCGTACGTCATGGCCGGACAGGGTGTCCGCCATGGTCCCGAGGGTGCACCGGTGCGCCAACTGGCCGTCCAGGCTCCCGTCCACGATGATCGCGGCGGGTGTGTCCGCCGACCGCCCACCGGTCATGAGCGACTCCGCGATGGCCGGGGAGTTCTTGACCCCCATGAGGATGACCAGCGTCCCCCGCATCCGTGCCAGGGCCTCCCAGTCGATCAGAGAGCCCGGGTGGCCCGGCGGCAGATGACCCGAGACGATGGTGACCTCATGGGTCATGCCGCGGTTGCTCACGGGGATCCCTGCCAGGGCGGGGACGCTAAGCGCGCTCGACACCCCGGGGACGACACTGCAGGGGATCCCGGCCTCCGCGCAGGCCTGTGCCTCCTCGTATCCCCGCCCGTAGAGGAACGGGTCACCGCCCTTGAGCCGGACGACGAACTTGCCCTCCCGCGCCCGGTCCACGAGTACCTGGTTGATGGCGTCCTGGGCCATGGACCTGCCGTACGGGATCTTCGCCGCGTCGACGATCTCCACGGTCGGACGCAGCTCCCCCAGCGGACGCTGGGGCGCGAGCCGGTCGGCCACCACGACGTCGGCGCGCGAGAGCAGATTCCTGCCCCGCAGCGTCATGAGGTCGTCCGCTCCCGGGCCACCGCCGACCAGCGCGACGGTGCCCCGCAGCTCCTCCTCGGCGTCCGGTGCTCCGGCGCTCGCGCCGTCCAGTGCGCGGGCCACGAGGTCGCGGGCCTCTGCGGTACGTGCCCGGTCGCCGGTGAGCACCGCGACCAGCATCTCGTCGCGGCGGACGACCGCAGGCGTCACCGCGGTGCCGGAGTGGACGGCGTCCGCCCGCACGCAGAAGGTGCGGTCCTGCTCCGCCTCCGCCGCGACTCTCGCGTTGACCAGCGAGTCCTTGGTGGCCGCCACCACGTACCAGGCGCCGTCGAGGTCGCCCGAGCGGAACTCGCGGGCCTCCCAGCGGATCCGCCCGGAGTCGACCAGCCCCTGCAGCGTGGGTGTGATCTCAGGACTCACCAGGTGGACGACGGCACCGGAGTCCAGGAGCACGGGAATCCGCCGCTGGGCCACCGATCCACCGCCGATCACCACGACCCGGCGGCCTTCGAGGTCCAGGCCGACAGGGTACGGGTTCACGGGCCGGATCATGCCGCCGATCCTATCCGCCACCGGTGGCCGGGACCGCCCCGCCCCCGGGGCCCCGAACAGGCCATCCCCCGGCCGCGGTGACGCGGCGACCGGGGGATGGCGGGGTCGTTCGTGGCGGGTCCGGCCCGCGCTCAGACCTTCTGGTCGAGCTTGAGTGTGCGGGTCGACCGCTCGAACTGCTCGGCGAACAGACCCGGTTCGGCGGCCAGGTCGCGCCCGAGGGACGGGATCATCTCCTCGAGCGCGGGCTTCCAGTCGGCGAACCGGCTCGGGAAACAGCGGCGGAGCACATCGACCATCGCGTCGACCGCGGTCGAGGCACCGGGGGAAGCACCCAGCAGACCGGCGATCGACCCGTCGGCCGCGTTGACCACCGCGGTCCCGAACTCGAGCGTGCCACCGCGACCGTTGGGCTTGATCACCTGGACGCGTTGCCCGGCGACGACCTTCTCCCACTCCCCGTCCTGCGCGGACGGCACGAAATCGCGGAGTGCGTCGACACGCGCGCCGTGGTTCTTGGCCAGCTCGGTGATGAGGTACTTGACCAGGCCCATCTCGGTGAGGCCGATGTTGGCCATGGGCAACAGGTTCCCCGGCCGGACGCTCGAGGGCAGGTCCAGGAAACTGCCCATCTTGAGGAACTTCGGGGTCCATCCGGCGAACGGGCCGAAGAGCAGCCCCTTCTTGCCGTCGATGACACGGGTGTCGAGGTGCGGCACCGACATCGGTGGCGCACCGACCGACGCCTGGCTGTAGACCTTGGCCTGGTGCTGGTCGATGAGGTCGGGATTGGTGCAGCGGAGCCACTGGCCTCCGACGGGGAACCCGCCGATGCCCTTGATCTCCGGGATACCCGACTTCTGCAGGAGGTGCAGGGCCCCGCCGCCCGCTCCCACGAAGACGAACTTCGCGTCCACCGTGCGCTCGTCCCCGGTGTGGCGGTTGGCAACGGTCAGCCGCCAGGTCCCGTCGGTGTTGCGCTCGAGGTCCTTGACCTGGTTCTGGTAGTGGACCTCGGTGCCGGTCCTGGTCAGGTACTTCACGAACTGACGGGTGAGAGCACCGAAGTTCACATCGGTGCCGTTGTCGAAGTAGCTGAGGGCGAAGGGCTGCTCCGGGGAGCGGCCCCGGGCCATGAGGGGAACACGACGCTCGAGCTCCCCGAAGTCGGTGGTGTGGCCCATCCCGGGGAACAGGGGGTGACCCGCGAGCCTGTCGTACCGCTTCTGCAGGTACGCCTGGCCGGCCTCGCCGGAGACGAAACTCATGTGCGGGACCGGGCGGATCCACTCCGTCGGGTCACCGAGGATCGTGTTCTCCACGGCATAGGACCAGAACTGCCGGGAGACCTGGAACTTCTCGTTGACGCTCACGGCCTTGGTGATGTCCACGTCGCCGTCGGCGGTCTTGGGCGAGTAGTTGAGTTCGCAGAGCGCGGAGTGGCCGGTCCCGGCGTTGTTCCACGCATCGGACGACTCCAGCGCGGGGCCCTCGAGGCGCTCGAAGATCTCGATCTGCCAGTCGGGCTGGAGGCGACGCAGGAGAGCACCGAGCGTCGCGCTCATGGTGCCCGCGCCGATGAGCGCCACATCAGTCGTTCCGTGCTTTGCCACCTGGTCTGAAGTCACCGGCTACCCTCGCTATTTGGTCGTGGACCCGAATCGGACACGTCACGGGCCCGTCCTGGGACCCCGCGTCCACCGGGTCCCAAGACTACTCACCGGACCTCCCCCTCGGCACACCGGACTAGGGTGGTCGTCGTGTCTCCGCCCTCCCCCGATGCCGTCGCCCCCACCGGATCCGATGCGCGGTGGATCCCGGACCTGCTGGGGCCGTCCTACCGTCGTCTCGAGCTGCCACTCGGGACCGATCCGGACGGTGAGGGACCCATCTCCGCCACCCTGGTCCGGCACGAGGACTCACCGGATCAGCCGGTCGCGGCGCTGCTGGTGGTCCACGGACTGTCCGACTACTTCTTCCACACCCATCTCGCCGAGTTCCTCGCCGATCGGGGGCTCGCCACCTACGGGGTGGACCTGCGCAAGTGCGGCCGCTCCAGGCGGGACGGACTGACGCCGCACTTCATCACCGACCTGGAGAGATACGACGAGGAACTCGACCGGTCGCTCGACGTGATCACCGCCGACCACCCGGGTCTGCCTGTCCTCGTGGCCGCGCACTCGACCGGAGGGCTCGTGGTGCCGTTGTGGCTCGCCCGCCGCCGCGACAGGGGCGCACTGGATCCCGTCGTCGGGCTGGTCCTGAACTCTCCCTGGTTCCAGCTCGACCTGCCCGACCGCGCGCGCCGGCTGGTGGACCCGGTCATCCGTGCCCTCGGTTCCGCCAGGCCCTACTACCGGCTCCCGCTGAAGACCTCGGACCGGTACGTGGTGAGCACCCACATCGATCATGACGGGGACTTCCACTTCGACACCGAGCTCAAACCCCCGGGCGGGGTGGGGGTCCGGGCCGGCTGGCTCGCGGCCGTCCGCCGCGCGCAGAAGCGCCTGCAGGCGGGGGTCGACCTCCCTCTGCCCGTCCTCCTGCTGCGGTCCACGGCCTCCTCCGTGGGCACCCACCGCGGGGACGGGGCGCCCGACGTCGACACCGACCTGATCCTGGACGTGCGGTCGATGGAGCGGTTCGCCGACCGTGTCTCGGACCGGGTCACGGACATCCCCGTCGACGGCGCCCGACACGACGTGTTCCTCTCCCGCGCGGACGTGCTCGAGGTGGTCTTCCGACACCTCGGCGACTGGTTGGACCAGATCCTCGCACCCCACACCAAGGAGTCCTGACGACAATGACCCAGACCCCCTCCCGTCACTTCGACCTCGTCGTGATCGGTACCGGAAGCGGGAACTCGCTGATCGACGAGTCGTTCGCGGACAAGTCCGTGGCGATCTGCGAGAAGGGAACCTTCGGCGGGACGTGTCTCAACGTGGGCTGTATCCCCACGAAGATGTTCGTCTACGCCGCGGACACCGCCGTCTCGATCACCCACTCGAGCACGTACGGGATCGACTCCACCCTTGACGGTGTCCGGTGGCCCGACATCGTCTCGCGGGTGTTCGATCGTCGGATCGACCCCATCGCCTCGAGCGGTGAGGACTACCGACGGAACCGGTGCGACAACGTCACGGTGTACGACGGTCACGCGAGGTTCGTGGGTCCGCGCACCATCGACACGGGGACCGGGGAGATCATCACGGCCGACTCCGTCGTGATCGCCGCGGGGGCCCGACCCCTGATCCCCCGGATCGTCACCGACGCCGGCGTCGCCTACTACACCAGCGACGATGTCATGAGGATCCCCGAGCTCCCCAGGTCGATGGTGATCCAGGGCTCCGGCTTCATCGCCTGTGAGTTCGCCCACGTGTTCTCGGCTCTCGGTGTCGAGGTGACCGTGATCGGCCGGTCGGACGTCCTGCTCAAGCACGTGGACCGGGAACTGGCGGAGCGGTTCACCGACCAGGCCCGACTGAGGTGGGACGTCCGGCTCGGGCAGCAGATCACCACGATGACCGCGACCGGCGCGGACCGGCGCGGCGTCGAGGTCACCTTCGAGGACGGGTCGACCTGTTCCGGCGACGCACTCCTGGTGGCGACCGGCCGGATCCCGAACGGCGATCTCCTGGGACTCGAGGCGGCCGGGGTGGAGATGGACATCGAGCGGGTCCGCGTCGACGAGTACGGCCGTACCACGGCCGACGGCGTGTGGGCCTTCGGGGACGTGAGCTCGCCGTACCAGCTCAAGCACGTGGCCAATCACGAGCAGCGGGTGGTCGGGCACAACCTGCGGCACCCGGACGACCTCCATCCCGTGAACCACCGACACGTGCCATGGGCGGTGTTCACCTGGCCCCAGATCGCCTCGGTGGGTCTGACGGAAGTCGAGGCCCGGGAGGCGGGATTCGACATCACGGTGAAGGTCCAGGACTACGGCGACGTGGCGTACGGCTGGGCCATGGAGGACTCGGTCGGATGCTGCAAGCTCATCGCCGACCGGGCGACCGGACTACTCCTGGGCGCCCACATCATGGGCGCCCACGCGCCGTCCCTCATCCAGATCCTCATCCAGGCCATGGAGTTCGAGATCACCGTTCCCGAACTCGCGCGTCGTCAGTACTGGATCCACCCCGCGATGGCCGAGGTGGTCGAGAACGCCCTGTTGGGTCTGGACTTCCCGGACCGGGGCTTCTGAGCCGACGTCGGGGCCACCGCGCCGACCACGCGGGGTCAGCTCCCGCTCGGTAGCGTCAACACCTCGACGCCGTCCTGAGTGACCAGCACGGTGTGTTCGAACTGGGCGGTCCACGCCTTGTCCGCCGTGGTGACGGTCCAGTCGTCGTCCCAGACGTCGAACCCCGGACCACCCAGGGAGATCATCGGCTCGACGGTCAGGGTCATACCGGGCTCGAGGACCTCGGTCCGCGACGGGTCGTCGTAGTGGAGCACCACGAGGCCGTTGTGGAACGTGGGCCCCACGCCGTGCCCGGTGAACTCCCGGACGACCGTGTAGTCGAACCGTCGTGCGTAGGACTCGATGACGCGCCCGATCACGTTGACCTCCCGGCCGGGCCGGATGGCCCTGATCCCCCGGTCCATGGCCTCCCGGGTCCGTTCGACCAGCAGCCTGTTCTCCTCCGAGACGTCGCCGGCCAGGAACGTGGCGTTGGTGTCACCGTGCACCCCGTCGATGAAGGCGGTGACGTCGATGTTGACGATGTCACCGTCCATGATCACCGTGGTGTCGGGGATGCCGTGGCAGATCACCTCGTTGAGGGAGACGCAGCTGGACTTGGGGAAGCCCTTGTACCCCAGGGTCGACGGGTAGGCGCCGTGATCGCACATGTACTCGTGGGCGATCCGGTCGATCTCGTCGGTCGTGACGCCGGGCGCCACAGCTCGCCCGGCCACGGCGAGGGCGTCGGCCGCTATGGTGCACGCGGTGCGCATCGACTCGATCACCTCGGGGGTCTGCACCCACGGCTCACCGTTGGCCTCGTCGACGCGGTCGCGCCAGACGTACTCCGGCCGTGGGATCGACTCGGGCACCGTCCGGATCGGGGTGGGGTCACCGGGGACGAGGGGATGGCGGGTGGGGGTCGTCATGGTCTCCAGGATAGGGCCGCTCGCGCGACCGGACCGGTCCGGGAGGTCACAGCAGGACGGTCGCGTAGTCGACGGCGTCGGTCATCCCGACCCGGCGGTAGGTCGCTCGGGCGGCGGTGTTGGATCCGTTGACCACGAGCGACGGAGTCAACCGGCGGGCCTGGAGGGCGGAACACACCGCGGCGATGCCACCGGTTCCGAGCCCTGCCCCCCTCCGCTCGGGTCGGACCCAGACCCCCTGGATCTGCGCCGACCACGACGAGACCGCGGCGACGTCGGCCTTGAAGAACACCTCACCGTCGTCGACCCCGATCCATGTCCTGCCCCTGGCCAGGGAACGCGCGACCCGACGCCGGAACGGGATCCCGGAACCCACCGCGAACGGATCGGAGCCCAGCTCCTCGCGGTACATCGCCGCAGCGGCGGCGAGGACCGATTCGAACTCGACCAGGGTCGCGGCCCGGACACCGCCGAGGACGAGGGCCCGGTCCACCGGGCGGCGCAGGGACATGAGGTGCTGCGAGTCCCGATACTCCCGGTGGGGACCCCAGCAGGCGCCGAGAGCGTCCCACAGTGCGGAGACCTGTTCCCTCCGCCCGTGGACGGACATCGGACCGACACCCAGGCCCGCCACGGCGACTCCGAGCGCGCGGTGATCGTGCGCGTCACCGCGCAGGGGCAGGACCGAGCTCCCCACGAACACCAACGACCTCTCGGGGCCACCCAGGGTGAGGAACCTGCCCTCCGGCCCGGGGACCGCACCGGAGGTGGCGAACTTCTCCGCAGCGGGACACGACACCAGCGGGTCGGACTCGAGGACAGCGAGGAGTGCCCGGGCCTCTCCGGGCCCCACCCCGCGGCATCCGTCGGTCGCTGCCGCAGGCGCGGCCGTGTCGGTCATGGCCTATCGCGTGACCTTGACCTGGGGGCCCTGGCCGACGGCGGCCTCCCCGACGGGTTCGCCCATCTCCTCCGCGATCCGCATGGCCTCCTCGATGAGCGTCTCGACGATCATCGCCTCCGGGACGGTCTTGATGACCTCGCCCTTGACGAAGATCTGGCCCTTCCCGTTACCCGAGGCCACACCCAGATCCGCCTCACGCGCCTCACCAGGCCCGTTGACCACGCACCCCATGACCGCGACCCGCAGCGGGACGGTCATGCCTTCGAGACCCGCGGTGACCTCGTCGGCGAGCTTGTAGACGTCCACCTGGGCACGCCCGCACGACGGGCACGAGACGATCTCGAGCTTGCGGGGACGCAGGTTCAGGGACTGCAGGATCTGCGAGCCGACCTTGATCTCCTCGACCGGCGGCGCGGAGAGGGAGACCCGGATGGTGTCGCCGATCCCCTCCGACAGCAGGGCCCCGAACGCGACCGCGGACTTGATGGTGCCCTGGAACGCGGGCCCGGCCTCGGTGACCCCGAGGTGGAGCGGGTAGTCGCTCTTCGACGCGAGCTGACGGTAGGCCTCCACCATGATCACGGGATCGTTGTGCTTGACCGAGATCTTGATGTCCCCGAACCCGTGCTCCTCGAAGAGGGACGCCTCCCACAGCGCGGATTCCACGAGCGCCTCCGGGGTGGCCTTGCCGTACTTGGCGAGCAGTCGTGGGTCGAGGGACCCCGCGTTCACCCCGATCCGGATGGGGATACCGGCCGCACCGGCCGCCTTCGCGACCTCCGCGACCCGCCCGTCGAACTCCTTGATGTTTCCCGGGTTGACCCGCACCGCCGCGCACCCCGCGTCGATCGCGGCGAAGATGTACTTGGGCTGGAAATGGATGTCCGCGATGACGGGGATCGGCGATTTGCGGGCGATCGTCGACAGGGCGTCGGCGTCCTCCTGGCGGGGACAGGCCACGCGCACGATGTCACAGCCCGACGCCGTGAGCTCGGCGATCTGTTGGAGCGTGGCGTTGACGTCGTGGGTCTTGGTGGTGGTCATGGACTGGACCGACACCGGATGATCGCTGCCCACACCGACCGGGCCCACGGCCAGTTGACGCGTCCTGCGGCGCGGTGCGAGGACCGGCGGCGGACCGTCTGGCATGCCCAGACCGACGGGGATGGAGGAGGAGTCGTTCACAACAGGGCCTTCCGTAGGGTTGCCAGCCGGGTGCTCGCTGATCGGCGTCCGCCATTATCCGCGTTCCGGGGCGCGGGGGCGAGGGCAGGAGTCCGCGCGCTCATCCCGTCAGCAGTATGGGGTTGACGAAGTCCGCCGTGATGACGATGGCGGACACGCCGATCAGCAGCACGAACACGCCGATCGTCAGCGGCGCGAGCTTCTCGTAGTCGGCCGGCCCGCCCGGCGCCAGACCGCGGAGTCGTCTCAGTGCGTCCCGGATCTTCTCGTAGAACACCACCGCGATGTGCCCACCGTCGAACGGGGTGAGCGGGACGAGGTTGAACGCCCCGAGGAACAGGTTCAGCCCGGCGAGGAAGAGCAGGAAGAGCCACCAGGCACCCTGTTCTGCCGCCTGGCCGCCGATGTGGCTCGCGCCGACGACCGAGACGGGCGAGTCCTCGGCCCGCTCGGCACCGAAGATCGACGCCGCCACCGCCGGGATCTTGGACGGGAACGAGATGAGCCCGTCGATCGTGGCCTCGATCATCTCCCCGGTGAAGACGAAGGTCGCCGGGATGGCTCCGAGCGCATCGTAGGTGTGGACCGACTGATAGGCGGGGTCGTCGAGGATCTCCCGCGGGATCCCGTCCTCGGACAGCCGGACTCCCAGTGCCCCCCTCGCCTGCCCTCCCTCGGAGGACGAGGTCAGGCTCGCCGTCGTCGTCAGTGTGTCCCCCGCCCTGTCCACCGTCACCGGCACGGTCTGGCCGGGACGCGCGGAGACCACCTCGGACAGGTCGGACCAACTGTTCACGGGCTGCCCGTCCACGGATGTGATCCGGTCGCCGGGCAGGATCCCCGCCTCACCCGCGGGGCCGACCCCGACCCCGCACCGATCCGCCGCCGCGCAGGTGTCGCCCACCACCGCAGCGACCCGGTCGGTCGGGATCGGCTGGACGTCCCTGTTGACCAGACCCCACCCCAGGGCCACCGTGTAGAAGAGCGCGATCGCCAGGACGATGTTCATGACGGGGCCGGCCAGCAGGACCGCCACACGCTTCCACCAGGCCTGACGCCACATGGCCTTCGGTTCGTCCTCCGGCGCGAGTTCGTCGTACGCGGTCATCCCGGCGATGTCGCAGAACCCGCCCAGCGGGACCGCCTTGAGGCCGTACTCGATCCCGCCACGGCGCACGGACCACAGCGTCGGCCCGAAACCGACGAAGAATCGACGGACCTTCATGCCCGACCACTGCGCCACCCTCATGTGCCCGTACTCGTGGAGCACGATCGACACCATGATCCCTAGTGCGAAGAGCACGATCCCGAGGACCATCACGGCTCAGCCCTCCCGACCCGCGACGAGGGCGGCGGCGTGCCGCCGCGCCCAGGATTCCGCCGCCGTCACGTCGTCCAGATCCCGGGGATCGGATGACCACTCGTCCGCCGCCCCGACCGTCTCCGCCACCACGTCGACGATCTCGGTGAAGCCGATCCGGCCGTCGAGGAAGGCCGGCGCGGCCTCCTCGTTGGCGGCGTTGAACACCGCCGTCCGCAGGCCCCCCGCCGATCCCGCCGCGCGGGCCACGGAGATCGCCGGGAACGTCTGCTCGTCCACGGGCTCGAACGTCCAGGTGTGTGAGGCGGAGAAATCCAGGGGGGTCGTGGCCCCGGGGATCCGGTCCGGCCACCCGAGGGACAGCGCGATGGGCAACTTCATCGAGGGAGGAGAGGCCTTGGCGATCGTGGCACCGTCGACGAAGGTCACGGCCGAATGCACCACCGACTGCGGGTGGACGGTCACCTCGATCTTGTCGTAGGGCACCCCGAACAGCAGATGCGCCTCGATGAGCTCGAGAGCCTTGTTGACCAGGGTGGCCGAGTTGAGCGTGATCATCCGCCCCATCGCCCAGGTGGGGTGCTGCAGCGCCTGCTCCGCGGTGACGTCCGCGAGCTGCGCGCGCGTCCTGCCCCGGAACGGGCCTCCGGACGCGGTGAGCACCAGTCCCGCGACCTCGTCCGCCGTGCCCGAGCGCAGGCACTGCGCCATGGCCGAGTGCTCCGAGTCCACGGGCACCAGCTGCCCCGGCGCGGCGGCGCCGGTCACCAGCGCGCCGCCGGCGACGAGGGACTCCTTGTTCGCCAACGCCAGACGGGCGCCGGTCCCCAGCGCCGCGAGTGTGGGGCCGAGGCCGATCGAGCCGTCGATGCCGTTGAGCACGACGTCCGCCTCCACTGCCCCGACCAACTCGGTCGCGGCCCCCGGCCCCTCGAACACGGTCACCTCCGGAAACTCCGCCCGGATACGCGCGGCTCCGGCGGGATCGGAGACGGCGACGTGTCCGGCGCCCGTGGCGGCGATCTGGTCGCCGAGCAGCCCGATCCGCCCGCCGCCCGCGGCCAGGCCCACCACGTCGAACCGGCCGGGGCCGGCCCCGGAGGTCACCTCCAGTGCCTGGGTACCGATCGAACCGGTGCTTCCGAGGATGAGAACGCGCGTGGTCACCTCGTCATTGTCCACGTCCGGAGCGCCCGGCGCCGCATCGCGTGGTCACGCCCGGCCCCGATGCGGGCGGGTTACCCACAGTCCCTCACCGGGCGTGTGCCAGACTGGACGCGATGTCGGCGGCCCGCGGGGCCGCCAGCGAGCCGTGAGGAGAACCGGGGAGCATGAGCGCGGACGGGCACCACACCAGCAAGGAAATCGTCGTGGGGGGCATCAGCTCGCTGGACGAGCCCTCCGTTGAATGGGGCTGGCACCAGCACAGCAGGAAGGTCGGCCTCGCCGTGGGCGGCTTCTTCGTGCTGTTCCTCCTGGCCATGCTCTTCGGCAACCACATCGGCCGGGTCGAGGACATCTGGGTGGTCGCCATCGCCCTGTTCCTCGCCGCCTGGATGTTCCACTCGCTGCGCCCGAAGAAGGATGACAGCCTGAAGAAGGCCAGGGTGTACGAGGTGCCCGCCGATCACTACTCGGTGGTCGGTGCCGCGGCGTCCGGCGCGGTCGGGACCGCTCCCGCCAAGCGCTGAGAGCCCCTGCACGGACGAGGCCGCCGCCCGCGAATCTCGCGGGCGGCGGCCTCGTCCGTGGTCCGGGGCGACCGGCCTCATCCCTTCGAGCCTCACCCCCGGCGCTCACCTCGCGAGCCTGACCCCCGGCCTCACCCCCCGGGCCTCACCCTTCGGCGGCGAGTTGGCCACAGGCGGCCGCGATCTCCTGACCCCGGGTGTCCCTGACGGTGCAGGACACCCCGGATTGCCGAACCGCCGCCACGAATGCGTCCTGTTGGTGCTTCGGGCTGGCGTCCCACTCACTGCCCGGTGTCGGGTTGAGCGGGATCAGGTTCACATGAGCCATGGGCCCGAGCCGCTGGGTGAGCAGTCGACCCAACATCTCCCCGCGCCAGGTCTGGTCGTTGACGTCGCGGATCAGCGCGTACTCGATCGACACGCGACGACCCGTGGCGTCGGCGTAGTGCCGCGCGGCGTCCATGACCTCGCTGACGGGCCACCTGTTGTTGACGGGGACCAGGGTGTCGCGCAGTTCGTCGTCGGGAGTGTGCAGGGACACCGCCAGGGTGACGTGCAGCCCCTCCTCCGCGAGCCGGTGGATGGCGGGCACCACCCCCACGGTCGACACCGTCACCGACCGCTGGGACAGTCCGAACCCCGACGGTGGCGGGGAGACGATCCCCCGGACCGCGGTGAGAACCCGCTTGTAGTTGGCCAGCGGCTCCCCCATTCCCATGAACACCACGTTGGACAGTCGGCCCGGCCCCCCGGGGACCTCACCGTCCCGCATGGCCCGGGCCGCTTCCCGGACCTGTTCGAGAATCTCGGCGGCCGAGAGATTGCGCTGGAGCCCGGCCTGCCCGGTCGCACAGAACGGGCACGCCATTCCACACCCGGCCTGGCTCGAGATACACAGCGTGGCGCGGTCGGGATAACGCATGAGGACGCTCTCGACCAGCGACCCGTCGTGGAGTTTCCACAGGGTCTTGCGCGTGGTGCCCCCGTCGGCCGCGATGTGCCGGACCGAGGAGGCCAGGCGCGGGAACAACTCCGAACCGATCTGCTCGCGCAGACCGGCCGGCAGATCCGTCATTGCACCCGGGTCCGCCTCGAGGCGACCGAAGTACTGGTTGGCGAGCTGCTTGCCCCGGAACGCGGGGACCCCGAGTTCACCCATCGCCTCGGCCCGGCCCGCGGCGTCGAGATCGGCGAAGTGACGAGGGGGAAGACCCCGCCGGGGGGCGTCGAAGACGAGGGGCAGTGGCTCAACCATGATGGGTGCCATTGTGTCAGAAGCCGGTCTGCACGACACACCGCCAGCGGATGCCGGGGGCCGGGCGGAGGGAATAGAGTCCTGGCATGCCCACGCGTTCGCACGACCCCGTAGAACCCGATCACGATCCGGCGTCGACCGACATCGCCCCTCTCGAGGACACCCACGCCTCCGCCTCGGCGCCGGTGCCCGCCGAAGGGGCCCGGGATGCCGGGCGGGGACCTGACGTCGGACTTCCCGATGTCTCGGCCGGCAGACTCGGATCGGCGTGGGTGGGGCTGGTCCTCGGTGCTCTGGTGACGATTCTGCTGCTGGTCTTCGTCGCGCAGAACACCACCTCGACCGACGTCCGATATCTCGGTCTCGAGTTCAGCCTCCCGTTGGGGGTGCTGATCCTGTTCGCCGCCATCGCCGGTGCGCTGATCATGGCGCTGTTCGCCGGGTTCCGCATCCTCCAGCTCCGTATGCGTGCCCGCCGAGCGCGCAAGGTGAGCGCCCGCGGCCGCTGACCTGCCGGCGGTGCCCGGTGCGGTCAGGTCGGGACGACGAAGGTGAAGATGATCCACACCACGACGGCGGTGGGCAGGACCGAGTCCAGGCGATCCATGAACCCGCCGTGTCCCGGCAGCATCGTACCCATGTCCTTGATCCCGAGGTCCCGCTTGACCTGGGACTCGATGAGGTCGCCCAGGGTCGCGGTGAACACGGTGAGGACGCCCAGCAGGACGCCCTTGAAGACGTTGTCATCGAACAACAACACCACGACGAGCGCGCCCCCGACGATGGCGAACACCATCGAGCCGGCGAAGCCCTCCCACGACTTCTTGGGGCTCACCGCGGGCGCCATCGGATGCTTGCCGAACAGCACGCCTGTGACGTATCCCCCGACGTCCGAACACACCACCAACAGGATCAGGGCGACGACCCGCTGGGCCCCGAAGTCGCCGTCCGCGAGCATGGCCCCGAGAGCGCCCGGGACCGCGATCCACACGAGGACGAAGACGGCGACCGAGACGTCCCGGAGGTAGTTCTGCGGTGCCGTGGTCAGGCCCGCCATCAACAGCCGCCAGACCAGGACCAGAACCGTCGTGGCGGCGAACGCAGCGAAGGCCCCTCTGGCCCCGGCGAAGAACCCGGCCCAGACCATCGCCTGCCCGCCCAGGAGCAGAGGCAGGAGCGGGAGCCGGAACTGGGCCTGCCGGAGACGCTTGAACACCTCCCAGGTCCCGATGGCGACCGCGCCGGCGGCGACCAGGTACCAGGCCCTGGGGTTGAACGCGATGCTCGCGATGACCAGCGCCCCGAGCCCGACGCCCACGGGGATGGCGCGGGTCAGGTCCCGGCCCGCCCGCGATGGTGGAGCAGCTGCCGCGGCTGTGGGCCCGGGTGGGCCTGGCGGGGCGGTGTCCACGGCATTCTCCTCGGATCTCGGGGGTCGGTCGGCGGGTGCGTCGGTGGTCAGACCTCCATGAGGTCGCCTTCCTTGCCCTTGACGAGCTCGTCCACGTCGGCCACGAAGCGGTGGGTGAGCTTGTCGAGCTCCTTCTCGGCGGCGTTGACCTCGTCCTCGCCGGCCTCGCCGTCCTTGACGATGCGCTTGAGTTCGTCCATCGCCTTTCGACGGACCCCGCGCACTGCGATGCGGCCGTCCTCCGCCTTGGCCTTGGCCTGTCTGACGAGGTCGCGACGACGCTCCTCGGTGAGTTGCGGAACCGTCACGCGGAGGACCTGACCGTCGTTGGTCGGATTGACGCCGAGATCGGAATTGCGGATGGCGTTCTCGATCGGCCCGATCTGGGACATCTCGTACGGCTTGATGATGAGCATCCGGGGTTCGGGAACCGAGACACTGGCCATCTGGGTGATGGGGGTCAGGGTCCCGTAGTACTCGCAGAGCACCCGGTTGAACATGCCGGGGTTGGCGCGACCGGTGCGGATGGCCGCGAGTTCGTCACGGACGCGCTCGACGGCCTTCTCCATCTTCTCCTCGGCCTCGAGCAGGGTGTCGTCGATCATGTGATGTCTTCCGTTCTCTACGTGAGTGAGGTGGGGGGTCCTGCGCCTCAGGCCGGGCTGCTGACGAGGGTTCCGATCTCCTCACCGGCGACCGCGCGCGCAATGTTGCCCTCGGTGAGGAGGTTGAAGACCAGGATCGGCATCTTGTTGTCCATACAGAGACTGAACGCGGTGGTGTCGGCGACCTTCAGTCCCTGTTCCAGGCACTCGCGGTGCTCGATCCGCGTGAACAGTTCGGCGTCGGGGTTGGTCCGCGGGTCGTCGGAGTAGATCCCGTCGACGGCCTTCGCCATCAACAGCACCTCCGCTTTGATCTCGAGCGCGCGTTGGGCGGCGGTGGTGTCGGTGGAGAAGTACGGCATCCCCATGCCCGCGCCGAAGATCACCACCCGTCCCTTCTCCAGATGTCGCTCGGCACGGAGGGGGATGTACGGTTCCGCGACCTGTCCCATGTGGATCGCGGTCTGCACCCGGGTCGACACGCCCTCCTGCTCGAGGAAGTCCTGGAGCGCCAGGCAGTTCATCACGGTGCCGAGCATCCCCATGTAGTCGCTGCGCGCACGGTCGAGACCACGCTGCTGCAACTGGGCGCCGCGGAAGAAGTTCCCGCCGCCGATGACGATCGCGATCTGCGCACCCGTGCGGGAGACCTCGGCGATCTGCCTCGCGACCGACTGGACCACATCGGGATCGATCCCCACGCCGCCCCCGCCGAACATCTCTCCGCCCAGCTTGAGCATCACACGTCTGTAGCCGTCCCGCGGGTCGGTCATCGCTCTCCTCGTCCCGGACGGATCGCGCCCGTCTCGTGCGTCAAACGCCCCCCGACGTCCTCGTCGGGCGGCCGTACGGCCCATGGTGGGACCTCGTCCATTCTGCCCTATCACCCCCGGCGCCACACCGCAGCCCGCGCGTTCGGAGGCCGGAACGGTCGGACACAGACCGACGGCGGCACCCGGGGGTCCGGGTGCCGCCGTCGACGTGGCATCCGCCACCGCGGATGCCGGGGAGGGATCAGGCCTGGCCGACCTCGAAGCGGAGGAACGCGGTCACCGTGGCACCCGCCTCGGACAGGAGCGCGCCGACGGTCTTCTTGCTGTCGGTGACCGACGGCTGGTCCAGCAGGACGACGTCCTTGTAGAAGCCGTTCAGACGACCCTCGACGATCTTCTGCAGAGCCTGCTCCGGCTTGCCCTCCTCGCGGGCGGTGGCCTCCGCGATCTCGCGCTCCTTGGCCACGATGTCGGCGGGCACCTCGTCGCGTGAGACGTACTGCGCCTTGAGTGCGGCGATCTGCATGGCGGCCGAGCGGGCGGCCGCCTCCGCGGCCTCGCCCTGGCCCTCGTAGGCCACTAGGACGCCGACCGCCGGCGGGAGGTCGGAGGAGCGCTTGTGGAGGTACACGGCGACCGGGCCGTCGAGCTTGCCCACTCGACGCAGGACCAGCTTCTCGCCCGACTTGGCGGAGAACGAGACCACCGCGTCGGCGACCGTCGACCCGTCGAGGTCGGCATTGTTGAGCGCATCGAGATCGGAGATGCCCTGTGCTGCGGCGACGGCGACGATCCTGTCGGCCAGCGCGATGAACTCGGCGCTCTTCGCGACGAAGTCCGTCTCGGAGTTGAGCTCGATCATGACGCCGTCCTTGACGGCGACCAGGCCCTCGGCGGTGGTGCGCTCAGCACGCTTGCCCACGTCCTTGGCGCCCTTGATGCGCAGGACCTCGACGGCCTTGTCGAAGTCGCCGTCGGTCTCCTCGAGTGCCTTCTTGCAGTCCATCATCCCGGAGCCGGTGAGCTCACGCAGACGCTTGACGTCGGCAGCGGTGTAGTTCGCCATGGTGGGGCGACCCTCCTAAAAGAGTTTCGTGATGTATCGGAAGTTGTTGGCGTCGGCCGGCCGGCGCGATCGACTCCACCCTAGACGCCGCGGCGCCGGTGGACCCCTCGCCCGCATTCACCGACACCTCGGGCCCGGCCCCCCGGGAGATCCCCGGAGGGATCGTGGGCGGCCGGGCCCGAGCTGTTCGAGCGTGCGGAGGTCAGGCCTCGGGGGCCGGAGCCTCGGAGGTCGCGGCGGCGATCTCCTGCGGGTCGGCCTCGGGGGCCTCGGCCACAGGGGACTCGGTGCCGGTGACCTGGGCGGGCGACTCGGCGCCCTCGGCCGCGGCGGTGCCGGTGACCTGGTCGAGCTGCTCGGCCTCCCACTCGGCGAGCGGCTCGGCCTCCTCGCCGGTGGCCTTGCCGGCCTGGGAGCGGGCCTTGAGACCCTCGGCGACGGCGGAGGCGATGACCCGGGTCAGGACGCTGACCGAACGGATCGCGTCGTCGTTGGCCGGGATCGGGTAGTCCACCAGGTCGGGATCACAGTTCGTGTCGAGCAGGGCGACGACCGGGATGTTGAGCTTGCGTGCCTCGCCGACCGCGATGTGCTCCTTGTTGGTGTCGACGATCCACACGACGGACGGCACCTTGGTCATGTCGCGCATACCGCCGAGGGTGCGCGCCAGCTTGGTCATCTCACGCGTGAGCATGAGAATCTCCTTCTTGGTGCGGCCCTCGAACCCGCCCGACTGCTCCATCGCCTCGAGCTCCTTGAGGCGGATGAGGCGCTGGTGCACGGTCTGGAAGTTGGTGAGCATGCCGCCCAGCCACCGCTGGTTGACGTACGGCATACCGACCTTGGCGGCCTCCTCGGCGATGGCCTCCTGGGCCTGCTTCTTGGTGCCGACGAACAGGACGGTGCCACCGTGGGCGACGGTCTCCTTGACGAACTCGTACGCCTGGTCGATGTACGTCAGGGTCTGCTGCAGGTCGATGATGTAGATGCCGTTGCGGTCGGTGAAGATGAACCGCCGCATCTTCGGGTTCCAGCGACGGGTCTGGTGGCCGAAGTGGGCACCTGCGTCGAGCAGCTGCTTCATGGAGATGACTGCCATGATGGGTTGAGGGCTCGTCCGGCTTGGAAGCAGCCGGACCGCGAGGCCCTCGTCCTCGCTTTCTGTGTATCGGGTTACGCCCGTGAGACCGGGTGGTCTCGGGCCCTGGTGTCCGCACCGGACCGAACCCCTGACGAGCAGGGGCACCTACAGGTCCGCTGTCCGGTATGGCCGGGGCTGCTCGCCCCGGGTCCGGATGCCCCCTCCGTGGAGAGCGCAGGACACGCGAAGTCAATCGACGTCAGTCGACCGCGTCGAAAATCATAACCCGCCTGCGCCCGCACTCCAACACACCGTCACCGGTCGCCCCTTCTGTGGAGCGTCCTCCGCACCTTCCACAGCACGGCCGACGGGCGGGCCTCACCCGAGCCCGACGGGTGTACTCACACCATGGGATCCACGAGTCCGGCCACCGCGACGACACCTGCACGCCCGGCCCGGGCGTCCACTGTCGTGTCCGCAGCGGCAGTGGTGGCAGTGGTCGGGCTGCTGGTCGTGGCCCCCCGGGCCGCGGCGGTCCCGGAACCACCGCGCCGGGATCTGAGGGGGCCGCTTCCCGGGCCGGTGTCGGCGGTCAGGCCCTTCGACCCTCCCGCTCAGCGATGGCTGTCGGGGCACCGGGGGGTCGACCTGGCGGCGCCGCCCCTCGCGGTCATCCGCGCACCCGCTGGCGGCACCGTGGTGTTCGCGGGCGCCGTGGGCGGTCGTCCGGTGCTCTCGATCGAACACGGTGCGGGGCTCCGCACGACCTACGAACCGGTCCGGGCCACCGTGCGCACCGGGGACGACGTCGCCACCGGGGACACGGTGGGACATCTCCTCGCCGGCCACGCAGGGTGTCCCGTTCACGCGTGTCTGCACTGGGGCGCGCGCGTCGCCTCGGGCGGGCCTGCGGGTGACGACGACTACATCGACCCGCTGAGCCTTCTCTCGGTCCACGACCGGCCGATCCGCCTCAAGCCGACCCTGCCCGGGGACGGGGCCGGATGAGCCGCGCCGAGGCGACCCACGCCGGCCTGATCCGCGCAGCGCCGGCCCGGGCACCGCCGACCCGGTCAGGCCCTCGGGTGGGCGCCCCGATAGGCGGCGCGGAGCCGCTCCGCTGAGACGTGTGTGTACACCTGGGTTGTCGCCGGGGTCGAGTGGCCCAGGAGTTCCTGGACGTGGCGGAGGTCCGCGCCGCCCTCGAGCAGATGGGTCGCGCTGCTGTGCCTCAGCGCGTGGGGTGAGACCTGCGGGGATCCGGGGGTGGCGGCCGTGACCTCGTTGACCGCCCTCCGCGCCGCCCGGGGGTCGAGGCGGCCCCCGCGTGCTCCCAGGAGCAGCGCTGGACCGGAGGCGGGGGTGGCCAGCGCGGGTCTTCCTCCGTCGAGCCAGGCGCGCAGTGCGCGGTCGGCGGGCGGACCGTAGGGGACCGCGCGCTCCCGGTCGCCCTTGCCGACCACTCTCAAAAGGCGCCGCTCGGTGTCCACATCGTCGACGTCCGTTCCGCACAGTTCGGCCACGCGGATGCCACACGAGTACAGCAACTCCACGACCAGTCGATCCCGCAGGGCGATCGGGTCGCCCTCCGCGGCCCCGAGGTCGGCGGTCCGGATCGTCTCGGCGGCCTGGACTCGATCGAGGATCTGAGGCAGGTGACGCCGCGCCCGCGGCGCCTCCAGCCGGGCCGCCACGTCCGTGGGGAGCACACCTCTGCGGAACGCCCACGTGCTGAAGGACCGGGCCGCGGCCACGCGCCGGGCGATGGTCGACCGGGCGGCACCGGCGCCGACCTGAGCGGCCAGCCACCCCCTGAGCGCGGGCAGGGTGAGTGATCCGGCGAGGTCGGCCGCGGTGTCCGGTCCGTCGCCGTCCGATCCGAGGTGAGCGAGCAACGCCCGCACATCGGAGCGGTACGACCGCGCGGTGGCCTCGGAGCGCGACCGTCCGGTCCTGAGATCGGTGACGTAGCCGTCGACGACGACCTCGAGGGCGGGCGGAAGAGAGCCGCGACCGTCTTTCGCGCCCGCGTTGTTCCCCATGAGTAACAATTGTCACTTGTGTCACCTCGGCGCGCAAGGCGTGCCTGAGCCGCGCACGGTCTAGTTCGAGGCGATGGTGCGCCAGATGCGCACGAGCTCGCTGAACTCCCGGACCTGGACCAAGACGTGGTCGCGGGCGGCATCCTCCGCCTTGTCCTGCTCGCCCCCCACGATCGCGTCGGCGATCGCCCGGTGCTCGGCGAGCGAGCGCCGCATCCGGTCCGGGACCCGCAGCTGGAGTCGCCTGTAGGGCTGCAGCACCTTCTTCAGATCGAATGACTGCCGGGTGAGGTACTCGTTGCCGCAGGATTCGTAGATCACCCCGTGAAAACGCGCGTTCGCGTAGTAGTAGCCGTCCGCGTCCGCCGCGATCGCGCGCTCCTCACATTCAGCGAGAGCGTCCTCCATGGATCGCACGGACTCCGGCCGGATCCGCCGGGCCGCGAGGCGGGCCGCCATGCCCTCCAGCTCCGCCATCACCTCGAACCGCTCCGCCAGATCGGTGACGCCGAAGTGCGTGACGAACGTGCCCTGTTTGGGCCTGATCTGCACCAGACCCGACCGCTCGAGCGCCTGCAGCGCCTCTCGGATGGGAGTGCGCGAGCAGCCGAACTCCTCCGCCAACCGCACCGGATCGAGGCGGTCGCCCGGCCGGTATCGGCCGTCGATCACAGCGTTCTCCAATGCGTCCCGTACCCGCTGGGACTCGGTCACCCGCACCATCGCCCACCTCCTCGAGGGCCAGAATATCCCGGCACCTCCTTGTGACCGCGCTCACAGTCTGATAGTAGTTGTGATGTATATAACAACGGATATGAAACACATATAGCCCCCGAACAGCCCGTATGCACTCCAGGAGGACGCCATGACCCCACTGACGCGACTCATGGACGCCTGCACCGAGCTCATGAGCGACATCGGAGAGGCGTCGATGCGGAACGTCGGGGACGGCCTGCTGCGGGCCTACCGAGAGCTCCCGGCGGATCGTCGCGTCGAGTTCTTCACTCATCTGGTCGAGAGCTACGGCGTCGACCCGCAGCGTGTCGAGCGGGCGTATGCGGCCTGGGCTGCGACCGGGCGCGACACGGCGCGGGCCGCGGCCGCGGAGATCGAGCTCGTCGACGCCGTCGAACCGCGTCGGCAGAAGCTCTTCCGCAGGATCAATCACGCCCCCGGGGCGACACACGCGCTCACCGAGCTGCGATCGGATCTGCGGGCGCTGCTCGCCGACCATCCGCACCTCCGCTCGCTCGACCACGACCTGCACCACCTGCTCGGTTCGTGGTTCAACCGCGGATTCCTCCGCATGGAGGAGGTCACGTGGGACTCCCCGGGCGAGTTGCTCGATCATCTGATCCGATACGAACAGGTGCACCCGATGGCCGGACTCGACGAGCTGCGCCGCCGCTTGCAGCCGGCCGACCGGCGGATGTACGCGTTCTTCCATCCGGCCACCGGCATTCGGCCGCTGATCTTCGTCGAGGTCGCCCTCACCCGGGGCGTCCCCGCCGACATCGCGCCCATCCTCCGCCCCGGACCCGCCCTCTCCGTGACGGAGGCCGACACCGCGGTGCTCTACTCGATCAGCAACTGCCTCGACGGGCTGGCCGGCGTGTCCCTCGGCAGCCTGCTCATCAAACACGTCATCGATGAGGTCGGCGACGCTCTCCCCCACCTGAGCACCTTCGTGACCCTGTCGCCGATTCCCGGATTCCGGCGCTGGCTCGACGCCCAGGACGATCCCCACCTCCGCGGTCTACGGCATCGCCTCGCCGCCCTCGACCTGACGCAGGAACCGGACCGGGATGACACGGCGGAGGTCGACGAGCTGCGCCCGCACGTGGTGGCCGCCGCGGCGCGGTACATCTGCCTGGTCAAAGACGACAGTGGCCGGCCACATGACCGGGTTGCCCGGTTCCATCTCAGCAACGGTGCCGAGGCCTGGCGGCTCAACTGGCCGGCGGACTGCTCCGCGAACGGGATCACCCAGTCGTACGGAGCGATGGTCAACTACCGCTACGAACCGGCCGAGCTCGAACCCCGGCACGAGAGGTTCGTGCGGCACGGCACCGTCGCCTCGAGTGACGCGGTCACCGACCTCCTCACGACCCACAGCGGGAGTTGCCGGCCGGCACCCCCGTCCAATGAAAGGAAGTCCCACCAGTGAGCACGTTCGAATCGGTTCTGGACTCGTTCCTCGGCCATGCCCGGCGGCGGCCCGACGCCGTCCTGTTCGACCTCCCCGACGGCACCACGCTCGACTACGGCGCCACCGCGGATATCGTGCACCGCATCGCAGCCCGGTTGCGCGCGGACGGCGTCGAGCCCGGCGATCGGGTCGCGATGCAGGTGGACAAGTCGCCCGAGGCGATCGCGCTGTACCTGGCGACCCTGCAGGTGGGCGGGGTCTTTCTGCCCCTCAACACCGCGTACACCGGGCCGGAGGTGGACTACTTCCTCGGTGACGCGACGCCGCGCGTGCTCGTCTGCACGCCCGCTCGCGAGGCGGAGTTCCGCGACCGGGTGCCGGCCTCCACGATGATCGAGACGCTCGGCACCGAGGGCGACGGCAGTCTTCTCCGGTCTCGGGAGAACCACCACGACGTCCATCCGGCGGACCCCGGCTCCCCGGCCGCGATCCTGTACACCTCGGGTACCACCGGCCGGTCCAAGGGTGCGGTGCTCACCCACGGCAACCTGGCGTCGAACTGCGACGCTCTCCGCGAGTACTGGCGGTACACGGCCGAGGACCGGTTGATCCACGCGCTCCCGATCTTCCACATCCACGGACTCTTCGTCGCCGCGAATCTGACCCTCACCACCGGCGCGAGCATGCACTACCTGCCCAAGTTCGACGCGGACGCCATCGTCGACCTGATCCCGCGGTCGACGGTGCTGATGGGGGTGCCCACGTTCTATACGAGACTCGCCGCGGACTCCCGGGTCACCCCCGAGCTCTGCGCGGGGATGCGACTCTTCGTCTCCGGATCCGCTCCCCTCCTCGCCTCTGACCACGCGGCGTTCGGGCAACGCTCCGGCCACCGGATCCTGGAGCGCTACGGCATGACCGAGACGGGCATGAACACCTCCAACCCGTACGAGGGCGAGCGACGGCCGGGCACCGTGGGCCTGCCCCTGCCCGGGGTCGAGGTCCGGATCACCGACAGGGAGACCGGGGCCTCGCTCGCCAGAGGTGAGATCGGTGGGATCGAGGTGCGTGGGCCCAACGTGTTCGCCGGGTACTGGAACATGCCGGAGAAGACGGCGGCCGAGTTCTGCGAGGACGGCTTCTTCCGTACCGGTGACGTGGGCAGGTTCGACGACGACGGCTATCTCAGCATCGTCGGCCGCGACAAGGACATGGTCATCTCGGGCGGGTTCAACGTGTACCCGGTCGAGATCGAGGAACTTCTCGACGCGCAGCCCGCCGTCGCAGAGTCCGCGGTGATCGGGGTCCCCCACCCCGATCTGGGCGAGACCGTCGTCGCGGTGGTGGTCGCCGCGCCGGGGCAGACGCCCGACGAATCCGCCCTGATCGGGGCCGTCGCGGATCGCCTGGCGCGATTCAAGCAGCCCAAGGCCGTCCGCGTCGTCGAGGCATTGCCTCGAAACGTGATGGGCAAGGTCCAGAAGGCCGAACTGCGCACGCGGTACGCCGGCCTGTTCACCGACGACGGCGCCTGAGCGCCGGACCTGGAGAGAGATCATGGTCATCTACGGAGTGGCGATTCTCGCGGGGTGCACCCTCGCGGGCGCCGCGATCGGACAGTTACTCGGCGAGCTTCTCGGCGTGGACGCGAACGTCGGCGGAGTCGGCTTCGGCATGCTGCTGCTCATCGTCATCACCGACGTGATGCGGCGAAAGGGGCGGCTCCCACAGCCATCCGAACGGGGCGTCCTGTTCTGGAGCGCGATGTACATCCCCGTGGTCGTCGCGATGGCCTCGGTGCAGAACGTCTCCGCGGCGGTCTCCGGAGGCGCCGCGGCGGTCGCGGCCGGGCTCGCCGCGATGCTCGTTGGCGCGGCCCTCGTGCCGGTGATCTCCAGAATCGGACCGCCTTCCGCACCCCTGCCACCACTGGCCGATCCCGACTCGGCAGCTCAGGAGATCTGACATGGACACCGTCATCGACGTTCTGGAGTCCAACGGCTTGTTGTTCGCGTTCACCCTGGTCGGTGTGACGATCCTGATATCCGGCTGGCTCTCGAGAAAACTCACCCGGGGCATGCTGCACGGTTCGGCGATCGCGATCATCGTCGGTCTCGCTCTGGCCTACTGGGCCGGGCAACACACGGGTGGTGAGAAAGGGGTGGCGGACATCGCCCTCTTCGCCGGGCTCGGACTCATGGGTGGCGCGATGATCCGCGATTTCGCCATCGTCTCCACCGCGTTCGGGGTGGACCTGCGGGAGATCCGGAAAGCGGGGCTCGCGGGAGTGATCGCGCTCGTCGCCGGCGTGTGGGTGTCGTTCTTCGTGGGCGCCGCGCTGGCCTGGGGCTTCGGCTACACCGACCCTGAGTCACTCGCGACCATCGGAGCCGGCGCCGCGACGTACATCGTGGGGCCGGTCACCGGAACGGCGGTGGGTGCCTCCTCCGAGGTCATCGCACTCTCGGTCGCCGCAGGACTCATCAAGGCGGTCCTGGTGATGGTCGCCACCCCGCTTATCGCGCCGCTGATCCGGCTCAACAACGCCAAATCGGCGATGGTGTACGGCGGGATGATGGGGACCACCTCAGGCGTGGCGGGAGGTCTCGCGGCCACCGACGAGCGGCTGGTGCCCTACGGCGCCATGACCGCCACGTTCTACACCGGACTCGGCTGCCTCATGGGACCGTCGCTGTTCTACCTCGCACTGCAGGCGATCCTGTAACCGTCGGACGCGGGGCGCTGTCACGCCACCGGGATCGTCAGCTGGACGCCGCCGTCCCCGGATCTGCGCCACCCTTCGGGGCCACGGGACACGGCGCCCGCGGACAACAACCGGCCGAGAACCGTCCTGGTGACGATCAGCGGAGTCCCGGCCGACGCGGCGATCTCGGCCGGTGCCGCCCCACCCGTGATCGGCAGCGCCTCCAGGACCCGCCTGGTCACGTCATCCAACCCGTCCCAGGTGCTCGCATGCCCGGAGGGCGGTTCGGCGGTCTCCCCCATGTCGCCGGCCAGCTCGACCACGTCTGCGGTCCTGGTGACCAGCACCGCTCCCCTGTCCCGCGCGAGCAGATGGCATCCCACCGACGCGACCGAGGTGACCGGGCCCGGAACCACGCCCACAGGTCGGTCCAGGGCAGCGGCCCACGCGGCGGTGCTCAGCGCACCGCTGCGGGCGGCCGCCTCGACCACCACCGTCGCCCTGCCCAGGGCCGCGATGAGCCTGTTCCGGTCGAGGAACCGGTACCGGGTCAACCCGGTTCCCGGAGCCTGCGCCGAGACCACCGCCCCGGACTCCGCGACCGCCCGCAGCATCCCGTCGTTGCCGCGGGGATAGAGACGGTCCACTCCCCCGGCGAGGACCGCGATCGTGCTCCCGCCCGCACCGAGGACCGCACGATGGGCCGCCGCGTCGATCCCGAACGCGCCGCCGGAGACCACCGTGAACCCCTCCGCGCAGACGCCGGACGCGAGGTCGGCGGTCACCGCCCTTCCGTACGAGGTGGGGGCGCGGGTACCCACCACGGCGACGGATCTCCCGAGCGTCCGCGCGGGATCCGCGGCACCCCGCCACCACAGGCCCAGGGGGCGCAGCGCGGTGGCCACCCCGCCCCGGCCCCCGGCCCGCAGCCACCTCGGCCGGTCCAACGGTTCGAGGGCCTGCGCGGGCCACCCCGGGTCCCCGGGGACCACCAGGCGCGCGCCGACCTCGTCGGCGGCCTCGATAAGCGCCGCGCCGTCCACCCGGTCACGGCGCGACTCCGACTGCTCCGCCAGCCTGGCCGGCACCCGGCCGGACCGGATGCGGTCGCCGGCCTCCACCGGCCCGACCCGGTCCACCAGATCCCACAGTTCCGCCGTCGGGCGTTCGGTGACCGCCCCCAGGTACGCGTACGCCCTCCGAACCTCCGGTGTCACCACCGTGTCGTCCCCACCGACCATTAGTCCTCCCCCCTCAAGACCAGCGCTTCGGACACGTGCGCCTCCCCGGGCACCCCGGCACCGTCGAGATCGGCGACCGTCCACGCCAACCGCAGGCAGCGGTCCACACCGCGGGGGGACAACACCCCGAGTGCGAGTGAGCGGTTCAGGGGGCGCAGTGCGCGCGGATCCAATCCACGCCCGGCCCGCAGCACCCTCCCGGGGACACCGGCGTTGGTCCGGGCACCCGCGGCGCCCGGACACGCCGCCCACCTCTCGGCGGCGGCCCTTCTCGCCGACGCCACCCGGGCCCGCACCGCGGCACTGTCCTCCTCCTCGCCGACCGCGAACAGCCCCGAACCCACCGGCATCGTCCGGGCCAGGATGTCCACCCGGTCGCGCAGCGGGCCGGTCAGGGCCCTGCCGTAGCGACGCCGTGCGTCTGGAGTGCACGAACAGTCCGAGGGGCGCGGCGAGCCACACGGGCAGTCGTTCGCCGCCATCACCAGCTGGAACCGGGCGGGGAACACCGACACCCCGTCCCGACGCGCGATCCGGACCTCCCCGTCCTCGAGTGGGGTCCGCAGGCTGTCGAGGACCCTTCCGGAGAACTCGGCGCACTCGTCCAGGAAGAGCACCCCCCGGTGCGCGAGGGTCACGGCTCCCGGCGTAGCGGTGTTGGTACCGCCGCCGACGAGCGACGCCGCCGAGGCGGTGTGATGCGGCGCGACGAACGGCGGGCGCCGGAGGAGCGGATCATGGTCCGACAGACGGCCCATCACCGAGTGGATCGCCGTGGCCTCGAGCGCGTCCCGCTCCCCCAGATCCGGGAGCAGACCGGGCAGGCGTTTGGCCAACATGGTCTTGCCCGTCCCGGGCGCTCCCCGGAGCAGCATCGCGTGTCCACCGGCCGCCGCGACCTCGACGGCGCGACGGCAGTCGTCCTGGCCGTGGACCTCGGCCAGGTCCATTCCGTCATCTGCTGCCGCGGCCGGCGGCTCCGGGGCCACGGTGACCAGGTCACCCGCGCCCCGGCTCCACGTCGCCAGCATGGCCAGGGACTCCACCCCCGCCGTGTCGATGCCGCCCACCAGCCTCGCCTCGGCCAGGTTGCACGCCGGGACGATCGCCCGTCGCAGACCCGCCTCACGCGCGGCGAGCACCGCCGGGAGTACCCCGCGTACCGGCCGGATGCGACCGTCGAGTGCCAGCTCGCCGACCAGGAGTGTGCCCTCGAACCCGCCGGCCGGGAGCTCCCCGGACGCGGTGAGCGCCCCGACCGCGAGTGCCACGTCGAACCCCGATCCGCGTTTGGGCAGCGCCGCCGGCGACAGCGAGAGCACCACCTTTCCCCTCGGCCAGGACAGGCCCGAATTGCCCACCGCCGCCCGCATCCGCTCCCTGGACTGCATGACCGCACCGTCACCCATCCCCACGATGCTCACCCCGGGGAGTCCGCGCCCGACGTCGGCCTCGACCTCGACGAGCTGGCCACCGATCCCCGTCAGCGTCACTGCCCACGTCCGTCCGAGCGCCATCTCAGAACACGTCCTCGAAGAGTTCGAGGAGCGGACGGGAGGAGTCGGCCAGGTCCACACCGATCACGTCGAAGCAGACCTGACGCCAGGGACCGGGGTGGGCTGCCAGCCACTCCCCCGCCAACTGTCGCAGGCGGCGCTGCTTGGCGGCCGTCACCGATTCGGCCGGTGTCCCGAACCCGGTGCCGCTCCGCGTGCGGACCTCCACGAAGCGCAACCGACCCCCGGCATCCAGGACGACCAGGTCGAGTTCCCCCGTCCGGCTCCGCCAGTTCCGGCTGATCACCGCGCCCCCACGCGCCTCGATCAACCCCGCGGCGTGCGCCTCCCCGATCGCTCCGGTCCGTCGGCGACCGTCACCCCCGTGCGTTCCGGCGACCGATCCCACCCTGCCCCCCGCCATCGCGAGCCCCTCCCCGGCGGCCCGGCCCGTCCGGGTCGCCGCGGCTCAGCCTGCACCACGACACCGGCCCGATCCGCTGGACGCGGATCGGGCCGGGCGCGCCCTGTGGAGGCGCGGGAGGCTGTGGAGGACGAGCGAGTCGCGAACTACTCCGGGAGGCGGAGTTCGGGCTTGTCGAGCTCCTCGATGTTGACGTCCTTGAAGGTCAACACCCGGACGTACTTGACGAAACGGGCAGGCCGGTACATGTCCCACACCCAGGCGTCGGACATCCGGACGTCGAAGTAGACCTCGCCGTCTGCGGACCTCGGGATCAGCTCGACCGCGTTGGCGAGATAGAAGCGCCGCTCCGTCTCGACGACGTAGGTGAACTGACCGACGATGTCGCGGTACTCGCGGTACAGCGAGAGCTCCATCTCGGTCTCGTAGTTCTCCAGATCCTCGGCGCTCATCTAGTGCTGCTCCTCGAATGCGCCTGGGCGGCGCGACGGACGTTGGCGTACGACATCCGGTGGATGTCGCTGGGACCGAGCTGCTCGATCGCCCTGGCGTGACCCGGGGTGCTGTACCCCTTGTGGGCGGCGAAACCGTAGCCCGGGTACCTCGGGTCGAGGTCCACCATAATCCGATCACGGGTCACCTTTGCGAGGACACTCGCGGCGGCGATCGATGCGACGACCTCGTCACCCCCGATCACCGCGGTGGACTGGCACCCGAGCCCGTCCACGGCGAACCCGTCGGTCAGGACGAAGCCCGGCGGCGGATCGAGAGCGGCCACCGCGCGTCGCATTCCCTCGAGGTTGCACCGGTGGACCCCGCGCTCGTCGATGCGGTCGGGTTCGATCACGACCACGGACGCCGCGACGGCTCTGCGCAACACGGCGTCGTGGAGGCGCTCCCGGGTCGCAGGAGACAGCTTCTTGGAGTCGTCCAGATCAGCGAGATCCGCCGTGAGACGGCTACCCAACACGCACGCCGCCACCACCAGTGGACCCGCGCACGACCCGCGCCCGGCCTCGTCCACACCGGCGACCGGCCCGAGACCCCGCCGCGCCAGGGCCGCCTCCAGAGCCAGCCGTCCGTCACGCCGGGTCACCCTCACCCGGCCCGGTCGGACCGGGCTCACCCCGCGGTGATGTCCGGTGAGGGGACGGACCCGATCCGGTTGAACGGGAGGATGATGGCCTGCACCTTGCCGATGATGTTCTCCTCGGGAACGGAGCCCTGGAACTCGTCGCCCATGTGGTACCGGGAGTCCGCCGAGTTGCTCCGGTTGTCACCCATCACCCAGTAGTTGCCCTCCGGAACGGTGACCGGCCCGAACGCGCAGTTGAGCGGGTTGCGGTCGATCGAGGGGTCCGCGTTGAGGTACGGCTCGTCCAGCGGCTCACCGTCCACCAGGAGGCCCCCGTCCGGCGAGCACCCGCCCACGGTCTGACCACCCACCGCGATGACACGCTTGACCATGTCGTTCTGATCGGGCGGGACGACGCCGATGACGCCGCCGATGTCCTGCAGTGTCCGGATGACCGGGTTGTCCGACCGGATGGACTGGTACCCCTGGTTCCAGGAATCCGGACCCTCGAACACCACGACGTCCCCGGGCTGCGGATCGCCGAACCGGTACGAGATCTTGTCCACGAAGATCCGGTCACCCGTGCAGCCGGCACACCCGTGCAGCGTGGGCTCCATCGACTCCGAGGGGATCTGGTAGACCCGCCCGACGAAGGTCTGGAAGACGAACACCAGTACCAGCGCGATCACCACCAGCATGGGGATCTCGATGTACCAGGGCTGGCCCTTCTTCTCGGCGGCGCGCGCCTGGCGACGGCCTCCACCCACGCCTCGAGCCGGGTCCCCGTCTTCTCGGGGGCCCGGCTCGGAGGGGTGCTGTCCAGGTGATTCGGTGCTGCTCACCCGGACGAGCGTAGTCGATCGGCCACCACACACGACGGCCGAGTCCGACTCGCTCTACATGCTCAGCGCTTCTCCTTGATCTTCGCGGCCTTGCCGCGGAGGTTGCGGAGGTAGTACAGCTTGGCCCGACGGACGTCGCCGCGGGTCAGGACATCGATGTGGTCGATGGTGGGCGAGTGGACCGGGAAGGTGCGCTCGACGCCGACGCCGAAGGAGACCTTGCGGACGGTGAAGGTCTCGCGGACGCCACCACCCTGACGGCGGATCACGACGCCCTTGAAGACCTGGACGCGCTCCTTCGAGCCCTCGATGACCTTGACGTGCACGTCGAGCGTGTCGCCGGGGCGGAACGCCGGGATGTCGTCGCGGAGCGACTTGTTGTCGATGAAGTCGAGAGTGTTCATTGTGTTCCTCGGATGTCAGGAATTGAGGACAGAGGACCCTGGCGCCCGCCGTCAGGCGGGTCAACCGGTTCGTGCCCGGAGCAGCGCGACCGTCCGCGGACGCACGGGTGCGCCCGGATGATCAACCTCGCTAGTGTGCCACTATCCGTCGGCCGACCCCAAATCAGTCGGCGCGCTCGGGCCAGCCGACGGACCTCAGGGTCTCCAGGTCCGCGGGACCCAGAGCAGCCCCGTCGAGCAGGTCGGGGCGACGTTGCGCCGTGCGCCGGAGCGACTCGTCACGCCGCCACCGCGCGATCCGCGCGTGGTCACCGCTCTTCAGTACCGCGGGGACGGGCCGGTCCCGCCACACCTCGGGCCGGGTGTAGCTCGGCCCCTCGAGGAGGCCGTCGGAGAAGGAGTCCTCCTCGTGACTGCGCTGGTTGCCCAGCACCCCGGGGAGGAGTCGGACGACGGCCTCCGCCACCACCAGGACGGCCACCTCTCCCCCGATCAGGACGTAGTCGCCGATGCTCACCTCCTCCACGTCCATGCGTGTGGAGGCCTCATCGATCACACGCTGATCGATTCCCTCGTATCGACCGCAGGCGAAGATCAGGTGATCGCGTCGTGCGTAGCTGTGGGCATCGGCCTGGGTGAACGGTCGTCCCGCCGGGGTGGGCACAATGAGCAGGGGCCGCGTCGCGGCGGAGCCCGCGGACGGTGGTACCACCTCGTCGAGGGCCTCGCCCCAGACAGTCGGCCGCATGACCATGCCGGGTCCGCCACCGAACGGCGTGTCGTCCACCGAGCGGTGCACGTCGTGAGCCCAGTTGCGCAGGTCGTGGACCCGGAGGTCCAGGATGCCGCGGTCGATGGCCCGCCCGGGCAGTGCCAGACGGAGGGGCGAGAGATAGTCCGGGAACGCCGTGACGACGTCGAGCCGCATCCGTGGGGCGGTGACCGTATGGTCGGGTCCGGTCACGGGGTCCCCAGGTCGAGTAGCCCCTCCGGTGGGTCGATCACGCAGGTACCGGCGACGACGTCCACCCTGGGGACGATCCGGTCCACGAAGGGCACCAGGGCCTCCGATCCGCTCGACAGACGCACGGAGAGGAGTTCCCCACCCGGGGTGTGCACGACCTCGGTGACCTCGCCGAGCTGCGTCCCGCCGGTGTCCAGCACGGTCAGGCCCACCAGCTGGTGGTCGTGGAATTCGTCCGGGTCCCCGGTGTCCGGTAGGGACTCGGAGTCGACGATCAGGAGCATTCCCCGCAAGGCGTCGGCGGAATCCCGGTCCGAGACGCCGGCCAGACGCACGAGAAGCCGCCCGGAATGATCCCGGGCGGCTTCTACGGTGACGTCCCGATCGGTGGCGGTCCTCCCCTTGCCGGTGCGGCCCAGCAGTCGAGCTCCCACCGCGAATCGTTCGCGGGGCGAGTCGGTCCGTACCTCCACCACCACCTCACCGCGGACCCCGTGGGACTTCACGACGCGACCCACGACGAGTTCCATGACGTCCTTCCGGTGCGGGTGGGGTCCGAGGGGGCTAGCGATCGGTGTCGACCACGTCGACCCGGACGTCCGGCCCGCCGACGGCGGAGACGATCGTCCGGATCGCGGACGCGGTACGGCCGCCGCGGCCGATCACGCGCCCGAGATCGTCGGGCGACACGGTCACGCGGATCACGGTGCCGCGACGACCACCGCTCGCCCTGACCGAGACCGCATCGGGATCCGACACGATACCGCGGACGAGATGGTCGACGGCGTCGACGACCATGTCACCCATCGGACTCAGGCCTCGGCGTTCTCGGCGTCGGCCGACCCGGCCTCGGCGGACTCACCGTCGGTGGCCTGGGCCGCGGCCTCCTCGGCCTTCTTCGCCTCGTCGGCCTTCTTCGCCTTCTCGGCCTTACGCTTGGTGGTGATGGCCTCGGCGGACGGCTCGCCCTGGGCCTCCTCGAGCGCCTTGTTGAACAGGTCCAGCTTGCTGGGCTTCGCCTCGGCCACGCGGAGGGTGCCCTCGGCGCCCTCGATGCCCTTGAACTTCTGCCAGTCACCGGTGATCTTGAGCAGCGACTCGACGGCCTCGGTCGGCTGCGCGCCGACACCCAGCCAGTACTGCGCACGCTCGGAGTCGATCTGGATGAAGCTCGGCTCCTCCTTGGGGCGGTAGAGCCCGATCGTCTCGATGGCGCGCCCGTCGCGACGGGTGCGGGCGTCGGCCACGACCACCCGGTACTGCGGGTTACGGATCTTGCCGAGGCGGGTGAGCTTGATCTTGACGGCCATGTGGCGTCTCGCTTTCTCTTGCGGGTCACGTGGCGATTCAGCGACTCCCGCACGTGTTGCGGGGCCCGGTTTCGCCTTCCGGGTGACCGCCGCTCGGCGCGGGCACCGTCCGCGATGAACACGGAGGGACCCACCGGTGACGGCGTCCAGCGCACCAGTCTAAACGCCCCGGTACCGCGGGTACCAATCGGCGTGCGACCGGCAGCCCGGTCGGCGCTCGCCGGATACGGTCGACGCCCGCCGACCTCAGCGCTTGGGGAACTTGAGGTCGTTGAGGTCGATCCCCTCGAGGCCCGGCGGCAGCGTGTCCAGTCCGGGCGGCATCTTCGAGAGGTCCGGCATGCCCCCGGGGGGCATCCCCGGCATCCCGGGCGGCATCCCCGGCATCCCACCGGGCATCATCCCCCGGTTCTTGGGCTGCGTCGGTCCGCGGCCCTTGCCCTTACCCTTCTTGCCCTTGCGCTGGTTCTTCCGCCCGGCTCCCGGCATGCCCATCTGGCCGGCCATGCGGCTCATCATCTTGCGGGCCTCAAAGAACCGGTCCACCAACTGGTTGACGTCGGTGACCGTGACCCCGGAGCCCTTGGCGATGCGCTGGCGGCGGGATCCGTTGATGATCTTGGGGTCGGCCCGCTCCGCCGGTGTCATCCCCCGGATGATCGCCTGGATGCGGTCCAGGTACTTCTCGTCGATGTCCCCGACGGCCGCTTTCATGTCCTTGCCCCCGGGCAGCATCCCCAGGAGATTGCCGATGGGGCCCATCTTGCGGATCATCAGCATCTGGTCGAGGAAGTCCTCGAGGGTGAGCTCCCCCGAACCGATCTTGGCCGCGGTCTTCTCCGCGTCCTTGGCGTCGAAGACCGTCTCGGCCTGCTCGATGAGCGAGAGCACATCGCCCATGCCGAGGATCCGGCTCGACATGCGGTCGGGGTGGAAGACATCGAAGTCCTCCAGCTTCTCCCCGTTCGAGGCGAACATGATCGGCATGCCGGTGAGTTCGCGGACGCTCAGCGCGGCGCCACCACGGGCGTCACCGTCGAGCTTGGTCAGGACGACGCCGGTGAATCCGACCCCCTCGCGGAAGGCCTCCGCCGTGACGACGGCGTCCTGGCCGATCATCGCGTCGAGGACGAAGAAGGTCTCGTCCGGCTGGACCGCATCGCGGATCCCCCTGGCCTGGGCCATGAGCTCCTCGTCGATGCCCAACCGGCCCGCGGTGTCGACGATCACGACGTCGTGCATCTTGGCGCGGGCGTGGGCGAGGCCCCGCTGGGCCACCGACACCGGCTCCTGGACCCCGACGTCCTCCCCGTCACCCCCGACCGAGGTCCCGGGGTGGGGGGCGAACACCTGCACGCCGGCGCGCTCGCCGACGATGCGGAGCTGATCGACCGCACCCGGCCGCTGGAGGTCGCATGCCACGAGGAGCGGCGTGTGACCCTGGCCCTTGAGCCAGTACGCGAGTTTGCCCGCGAGCGTGGTCTTTCCCGCTCCCTGCAGACCGGCGAGCATGATCACCGTGGGCGGCTGCTTGGCGAACTCGATCCGACGGGCCTCACCGCCGAGGATCGCGGTGAGCTCCGCGTCGACGATCTTGACGACCTGCTGCGCGGGGTTCAGGGCCTCGGAGACCTCCGAGCCCTTGGCCCGTTCCTTGACGCGGGAGATGAACGTCCGCACCACGGGTAGCGCGACGTCCGCCTCGAGCAGCGCGAGGCGGATCTCCCGCGCGGTCGCGTCGATGTCGGCATCGCTGAGCCGCCCCTTTCCGCGCAGGTCCTTGAGCGCACCTGCCAGGCGATCGGACAAGGAATCGAACACGGCTACAGCTCCCTGGGTCGCGGGCCGGGGGCGTGGTGTCCCCGGCGTCGTCGACGACGACTGATCACAGGGTATCGGCACGCCCGACGCCGGGCGTCGCGGGATCACGCCGGGGAAGCAGGGACTCCACCTCCGTCGCCGTACTGAGGACCGCTCCGGGGCCGGACAGGGCGAAGACGTCCTCGACCGCGGCACCGCGCGTCCGCACCACGACCCAGTCGATCCTCGCCCCCTTGCCCAGGATCGCCGCGATGACCTTCGCGAACAACCCCGGCCTGTCCTCCGCCCGGACCTCGAGCAGGATCCCCTCGGCATCCGTCCGCCGGTTCACCAGGACCGAGGACCTGGCCTGTGGCGGGCCGATCATCCGGGAGGCGTTGCGTGCCAGCGCGGCCCGCAGGGACGCCGCCACCCCGGAATCGACCGCCCGACGCAGGTCCTGGCGCAACACCTTCGGGTCCACGGGGTCCCCGAAACGGGTGGACACCGTCATCTTGGCCCGCACCCCACCGGGCGGCCGCAGGTCGATCTCCCCGTCGACGATCTCCAGACGGTGTGCGGCGAGCACCTCTGCCGTCACGGCGAGAGACTTCCCCGCGCCGGGCACGACGAGGGTGAGCTCGTGAGTGGTCCCCGACCCCGCGGGGCGCATCTCCACCACCACATCGGGGGGGCCGTGCGGGCGGGTGGCGTCGACGGTCGGGGCCTCCACGGCGCCGGGCTGCGACCCCACCCTCTCCCGACACGCGTCGACCAGCATCGAATGTGCCCGGGCCCTTCCCGGGGTCCACACCGTGGGCCCGGTGGCCAGCGAGTCGGCCTCGGTGAGGGTGGCGAGAACGTCGAAGGCGGTCGCGTCCTGCTCGAGCGCGGTCAGCACCGAGTCGGCCGTCGCAGGGTCCGAAGGATCACGCCTGGTCGCGGTCACCGCCAGCAGCAGGTGATGTCGGACGATCCTGACCAGGGTGTCGACATCCGCAGGGTCGAGTCCCATGCGTCGCACGATCGGCCCGACCATCTCGGCACCCGTCTCACTGTGGTCGCCCTCGCGGCTCTTACCCAGGTCGTGCAGGAGCGCCGACAACAGGAGCAGATCCGCGCGCGCCACCGAGGTGGTCAACCGGGACGCCTCCACCGCGGTCTGCACCAGGTGTCTGTCGACCGTGTAGACGTGGGCCCGGTCCCTCGCCGGCAGGTCGCGCACGCCCGACCATTCCGGGAGCATCCGCTCCCACAGGCCACTGCGGTCGAGTGCCTCTATCACCGGCACCTGCCCCTCTCCGGACCCCAGCAGGACGAGCAGGTCCGACAGCGCCTCGGCGGGCCACCGCCCCTCGGGGACCGGTGAGCGTTCCACCAGTACCCCGAGAGTCGAGCCGGCCACGGGCAGGGAGAACCGCGCGGCCGCCGCGGCCACACGTAACGGGAGCCACGGGTCCTCGGCCACGCGGGCGTTCCTCGCGAGCGCCACCTCCCCCGCGTGCTCCACCACCCCGTCGTCGAGCGGTCTGCGGACCGGCGACCTGCGCAGCAGACCGGTCAGCCCACGCGAGGACAGCGACGCGCACGACCCACGGATGGCCTGGTCCGCGGTGAACGCGATGGTCCGCGAGGCGTTGCTCAGCGCGCGGGCGAGGTCGAACCGGTCACCCAGCCCGAGAGCCTGCCCCACCTCGTCGCCGTACTCCGCATGAAGCACTTCCCTGGGTCGTCCGCTCACCCGGTGGAGTTCGGTCCGTGCGTCGAGGACGAGCCGGTGAGCGGCCGTCAACCCGCCGGGGACCACGGGCCGGCCGTCGCTGAGGTGAGCCACCGCGAGGGCGGTGACCAGCTGCGAGTCCCGCAGGCCCCCCACGCCGTTCTTGAGATCCGGTTCGCTGCGGTGGGCGATCACGCCGGAACGCTGACGCCGGGCCACCGCGGCGGCCACGAGGTCGTCGAACCGCGAGGCGATCTGGTCGCGCCACTGGCGCCGGGCGCCGTCCACCACGAGGGCACCGAGGTCCGCGTCGCCCGCGATGACCCGGGCGTCCAGCAGGCTCAGCCCCACCGCCACGTCCGCGGCCGCCACCGCGAGGCACTGGTCCACGGTCCGCACGCTGTGGTCCAGGCCGACGCCCGAGTCCCACAGCGGGTACCACATGGCGTCGGCGAGTTCGCCGACGTCCCGGTCGGGACGCCTCTCGTGCACCAACACCAGGTCGAGGTCGGAGTACGGGAGCACCTCGCGTCGGCCCAGTCCCCCGAAAGCGACCAGGGCGAATCCGGATCCCGGGCCGATCCCCGCGTCGTCCGCGAGCCGCCCCAGCTCCATCTCGTACAGCTCGCACAGGGCGTCCCGCAGGTCCGCGGCGGGGAGTTCGGCCGACGTGGCGGAGAGGATCTGGTCGCGCCCGTCGCGCAGCGCCATTGCCCGCTCACCGTCCCCGGTCACGCTCACGACGTCCCTCTTTCCTTCATTAGTGTGTCTCCAGACTGTAGGGCCCGTGTCACCTGGCGGCGGCTACGGTGTTTCGCTTCCGTGAACGCCCCCGCACGCACCCCGAGAAGCCCGGTGAGGCAGGCGGAGTCATCGAGAAACGCGGTCGACCCCGGCTCAGGGGTCGACCGCGCCTCGTGGTGTCCTCGGTCAGATCGCGGCGTCGCCCGCCTCGCCGGTCCGGACCCGGACGATCGTCTCGACGGGGGTCACCCAGACCTTCCCGTCGCCGATCTTGCCGGTGCGCGCGGCGTCCACGATCAGCTGGACCACGGTGTCGGCGGTCTCGTCGTCGACGACCACCTCGACCCGGATCTTGGGCACGAAGTCCACGGCGTACTCCGCACCGCGGTAGACCTCGGTGTGGCCCTTCTGTCGGCCGTAACCCTGGACCTCACTGATGGTCAGTCCGTGGATTCCCGCCTGTTCGAGTGCTGCCTTGACGTCATCGAGCGTGAACGGCTTGACGATCGCGGTGACGAGCTTCATGTCAGGGGTTCCTTTCGCAGTGGTCGGCTCAACGGATGAGCGCGTTGGTGGAGGCCTCGTACGCGGACTCCGCGTGCTCGGCGCCGTCGATGCCGGACTGCTCGTCCGTCTCGCTGATACGCCACCCGAGTGGGCGGCAGATCCCGTAGGCGATCGCGGTCATGATGGCCGTGAAGACGAGTGCCGCCACGGCGATCACGATCTGGACGACGAGCAGCCTCCACCCGTCCGCCGAGTAGAACACGCCGGCATCCGTGTCGTAGGTGCCGGTGGCCAGGAGGCCGATGGCGACGGTGCCCCAGAGACCCGCCACCAGGTGCACACCCACGACATCGAGCGAGTCGTCGTAGCCGAAACGGTGCTTGAGCCCCACGGCGAGGGCACACAGGGCACCGGACACGGCACCGAGGGCGATCGCGCCGAGGGGGTGGACCGACCCTGCGGCCGGGGTGATGGCGACCAGGCCCGCGACGACGCCCGAGGCGGCACCGAGGCTGGTGGCGTGGCCGTCCCTGATCCGCTCGGTGAGGAGCCACCCGAGCATCGCGGCGGCCGTCGCGACGGTGGTGTTGATCCAGGCGAGGCCGGCGGCCCCGTTGGCACCGAACGCCGAACCGGCGTTGAACCCGAACCAACCGAACCACAGGAGACCGGCACCGAGCATGACCAGCGGGAGGTTGTGGGGACGGAAGGCGGTGCGTCCGAAGTCGTAGCGCTTGCCGATGAGCAGGACGAGGACCAGCGCCGCCATACCGGCGTTGATGTGGACCACGGTGCCACCGGCGAAGTCGACCGGGGCGACGGCGGCGACGAGGCCGCCCTCACCGTCGTCGACGGTGCCGAAGATCATCGCGGCGAGGCTGTTCTCCGAGTGCGAGAGCAGGCCGCCACCCCAGACCATGTGGGCCATGGGGAAGTAGGCGAGCGTCACCCACACCGCGGCGAAGACCAGCCAGGTCCCGAACTTCACGCGCTCGGCGATGGCTCCCGAGATGAGGGCGACGGTGATGATGGCGAAGGTGACCTGGAATCCCACGTCGACGACCTGCGGGTAGGCCCCCGAGGCGGACATGACCCAGTTCTCGGCGTCCCCGATCACCCCGGCGAGACCGAACATCTCGAAGGGGTTGGCGAAGAGCCCGAGGATGTCCTGCTCGCCGTAGGACATCGACCAGCCCCACAGCACGTAGACGATGCCGACGACCCCGATCGCGCTGAACGACATCATCATCATGTTGAGCACCGACTTCTGGCGGGACATCCCGCCGTAGAACATCGCCAGTGCGGGCGTCATGAGCAGGACCAGGGATGCCGCCATGAGCATCCAGGCCGTGTCTCCCGTATCGATCTCCGTCGTCGCCTCCTGGGCGAGCAACAAGACACTGTCACCTCTCACGGTGAGGTCCTCCTCGTCTCCATGGTGAGCGTTGGTCACTCACTCCTCGGGTCAGAAGAATTCCTTTCCGCTGTTTCGATGAGTGCGCGGTCATGTTTCCGGGCTGTAACGTGGCGCGCCCTGTGGTTCCGATCATGTGTCCCGGGCCCGGCCGCGCCCCGGGCCCCGCGCGGATCAGGTGCCGAGAAGGGCGTCGACGAACGCCTCGGGCGCGAACGGCGCGAGGTCGTCGGCCCCCTCGCCCAGCCCGACGAGCTTGACCGGGACGCCGAGTTCGTGTTGGACCTGGAACACGATGCCGCCCTTGGCGGTGCCGTCGAGTTTGGTCAGCACCACCCCGGTGATGTCGACGACGTCCTTGAACACGCGCGCCTGCATGAGACCGTTCTGCCCGGTCGTCGCGTCGATCACCAGGAGCACCTCGTCGACGGGGGTCTTCTTCTCCACGACCCGCTTGACCTTGCCGAGCTCGTCCATGAGACCGGTCTTGGTGTGGAGGCGGCCGGCGGTGTCCACCAGGACCGCGTCCACCCCGGTATCGACTCCCCGGGCGACGGCGTCGAACGCCACGGACGCGGGATCCGCGCCCTCCTTGCCGCGGACGACCTCCGCTCCCACCCGTTCGGCCCACGTCTGGAGCTGGTCGGCGGCCGCGGCGCGGAACGTGTCGGCGGCCCCGAGCAGGATGTCGCGTCCGTCGGCGACCAGGACGCGGGCGAGCTTGCCGGTGGTGGTGGTCTTGCCGGTGCCGTTGACCCCGACCACCAGGATCACGGCGGGTGTGCCGTCGTTCGGCAGCGCACGCAGTGAACGGTCGTATTCGGGATGCAGGTTGTCGATAAGGGTCTGCCGCAGCAGGTCCCGGACCTCGGCCTCCGTGCGGACCTGTCTGGTCGCGATGTCCCCGCGCAGGCGGTCGATGACGCGCTGGGTGACCGCGGTGCCCAGGTCCGCCATGATCAGGGTGTCCTCGATCTCCTCCCACGCGTCCTCGTCGAGATCACCGGCGCCCAGGAGGCCGAGCAGGCCCTGTCCCACGGCGCCCTGGGAGCGCGCCAGCCGACCACGGAGGCGGTCGAGACGCCCCTCGGACGGGTCGATGCGCTCGACCGGGGCCACCGGGGAGGGGGCACCGGTGATCAGCTCGGTCGTCGGGACCGGGACCTCCTCGTCCGGGACCTCCGGCGGGACGACGACCGGTTCGACGGGCGCCGGTTCGACGACGACGGTGTCCTCGCTCGGACCGGACAGTGTGTCCGGCTCGGGCGCGACCGGGGTCTCGGCGGGCCCGGGGGCGTCGGTCGACCGCGGAGTGTCGACCGGTGGGGGCGTCTCGACGGGCGGGGTCGCGCCGACGGGCGGGGTCGCGCCGACGGGCGGAGTCGTGTGGACCGGAGGGGGCGTCTGACGTGGCAGGGGTTCCCTCGGGGGTGCCGCGGTGGCGGTCCCACCCGCCTCCGTGAACGAGAAGCCGGTCCCCGCCTGGTAGTTGCCCGAGCGCTCCTCGCGGGTGAGTTCCCTGCGCTCCTCGGGCCTGCTCAGGGAGATCTGTCGCCTCTTGCGCAGCTGCAGGCCCACGACCAGTGCCAGGAGGGCGAGCAACAGGACGGCGACGACGGCGATGACGATCCAGGTGGTGTTCACGGTGCCCAGTATGGACGACGCCCCCCGTCCTCATCCCGGCCCCGGGTGTCGAGGGCGGCCCTAGACTGGCGCGCGTTCCCGTAAGGAGGTGTCCGCGCGTGACCGAGGTCGCTGCTCCGCACGAGCCGGCCGGGGCCCGGAGACCACACCTCCGGCGCGCCCACGCCGTCCCCACCTGGGCGGCGAAGACTGTCCTAGCCGTGACGGGTCTGATCTTCACCTCGTTCGTCGTCGTGCACATGATCGGCAACCTCAAGGTCTTCGGCGGCGCGGCCGGATTCGACGGGTACGCCGAGTGGTTGCGGACCCTGCTCTACCCGCTGGTCCCCCACGAGGGCGTGTTGTGGGGCCTGAGAGTGGTGCTGGTGCTGAGCCTGGTGGCGCACATCGGGTGTTCCGTGTTGCTCGTGCGTCGCTCGCGGGCGGCGGCGGGCCCCCGTCGTCGTCGCGCCGGCCTGACCCCGACCTCCTTCGGCGCCCGGACCATGATGCTGACCGGTGTGGTGCTGCTGCTGTTCGTGGTCTTCCATGTCCTGGACATGACCACCGGCACGCCTCCTGCGGCCAGTGACTCGTTCGTCCCCGGGTCGCCGTACGCCAACCTCGTGGCCAGCTTCGCCAGGCCCTGGGTGGCGGCGTTCTACGGGATCACCATGGCTCTGCTCGCGGTGCACGTGGCGCACGGCGTGCGGACGGCGGCGGGGGACCTCGGCGTGACGGGGGTCCGGAGTCGCGCGGCGGTGACGGTCGTCGGTGGGGTCGCCGCTGTCGCCGTCCTGGTGGGCAACGCCATGATCCCGATCGCCGTCCAGGCCGGATGGTTGTCGTGACCGGCCCACGCACCCCGGGTGTGTCGAGCGCCTTCACGGCACCGCCCGTCACCGCCCCCGGCGCGCGGGCCGGCGACACCCTGGCCTCGGGCGCCCCCGGGGGCGACCCCGCCACGGCCTGGGCGCGCCGGCGGGAGTCCTATCCCCTGGTCTCCCCCGGCAACCGGAATCGCTTCCACGTGGTCGTGGTGGGCACGGGACTGGCGGGCGCGGGAGCGGCGGCCGCGCTCGGCGAGCTGGGGTATCGGGTCACCGCGCTGACCTACCACGACGCTGCGCGGCGCGCGCACTCCGTGGCCGCCCAGGGCGGGATCAATGCCGCCCGCGCGCGGCGGGTCGACGGCGACAGTCTGCACCGCTTCGTCGTCGACACGGTCAGGGGTGGTGACTTCCGGGGCAGGGAGGCCGAGGCGTTCAGGCTGGGCGAGGAGTCGGCGCGCGTCATCGACCACTTCTCGGCGATCGGCACCCCGTTCGCGCGGGAGTACGGGGGCGTGTTGTCCACGCGATCGTTTGGCGGGGTCCAGGTCTCACGGACTTACTACTCCCGCGGACAGACCGGGCAGCAGCTCCAGATCGCCGGCACCCAGGCCCTCCAGCGGCAGATCCGGGCCGGCTCGGTGCGGTTGCACACCCGTCACGAGATGCTGGATCTGATCGTCGACGAGGCCGGATGTCACGGGGTCGTGGTCCGCGATCTCGTCACCGGACGCATCCGCGCCGAGACCGCCCACGCCGTCGTGCTGGCGACGGGTGGCTACGGCAACGTCTTCCACGACTCCACGCTCGCGGTGAACTCCAACGCCTCGGCCGTGTGGCGGGCTCACCAGCGGGGGGCGCTGTTCGCCTCACCGTCGTTCGTGCAGTTCCACCCCACCGCCCTGCCCAAGGACTCGGCGTGGCAGTCCAAGACCATTCTCATGAGCGAGTCACTGCGCAACGACGGCCGGATCTGGGTGCCGCTGCGCGCCGGCGACGACAGGCCGCCCGGCGAGATCCCGGACTCCGATCGCGACTACTTCCTCGAACGCCGCTACCCCGCCTACGGCAACCTGGTCCCCCGCGACGTGGCCTCACGGGCGATCACGGCGCAGCTCCGCGACGGGCGTGGGGTGGGCCCCCGGCACAACTCGGTCTACCTGGACTTCCGGGAGGCTCTCGCGGGCGGCGGGCGGCGACGGATCGCCGAACGCTACGGCAACCTCTTCGACATGTACTCCCACGCCACCGGCGAGGACCCGTACTCCGTTCCGATGCGCATCGCGCCCACCTGCCACTTCACCATGGGAGGGCTCTGGAGCGACTACGACCTCCAGACCTCGATCCCCGGGTTGTTCGTGGGCGGCGAGTGTGGCTGGGCCTACCACGGCGCCAACCGGCTCGGCGCCAACTCCCTGCTCAGCGCCAGCGTGGACGGCTGGTTCACCCTCCCGTACTCGGTGCCGGCTCACCTGGCCGCCCGCCTCGGTGACCACCCCCCGGACGACGACGACGAGGTGGTCACCGCCGCCGTGGCCCGTGCCCGGGGCCGCGTGGATGCGCTGCTCGCGGTGGGCGGCTCGACCGGACCCGGCCACTTCCACCGCGAACTGGGCGAGATCCTCTACGCCGGGTGTGGGGTCACCCGCACCGCCGAAGGTCTTTCCACCGCGATCGATCGGATCCGCGACCTGCGGACCCGGTTCTGGTCCGACCTGCGGGTGACGGGGACCGGGGGGCACCTCAACCAGGTGCTCGAACTGGCCGGCCGGACGGCCGACTACCTGGAGCTGGCCGAGCTGATGTGCGTCGACGCCCTGGACCGCGACGAGTCGTGCGGTGCCCACTTCCGCGACGAACACCGTACCCCGGGCGGTGAGGCACTGCGCCGGGACGACCAGTGGCGATTCGTCTCCGTCTGGGGGTCCGAGGGCGACGACCGGGGCGGCCCGCGCACGTTCACCCGCCACGCCGAACCGCTCGAGTTCACCGCGGTCGAGCTCACGACGAGGGACTACCGATGAGAACCGCACCCGGGACGGCCATGAGGACGGCATCGTGAGACTGACCCTGCGCGTGTGGAGGCAGTCCGGTCCCGAGGAGACCGGCGCGTACGAGGAGTACGCCGTCCCGGACGCCGAACCGGAGATGAGCCTGCTCGAGTTGCTCGACGTGCTCAACGGCCGATTGATTGATGACGGGCAGGAGCCGGTGGCGTTCGACTCCGACTGTCGGGAGGGGATCTGTGGCGCGTGCGGGGTGAGCGTCGACGGCCGTCCGCACGGCCCTGCGGAGAACACCCCCTCGTGCCACCAGCGCCTGGACGCCTACTCCGACGGCGACACCCTGCGCATCGAACCGATGCGCTCGGCAGTGTTCCCCGTGATCCGGGACCTCGTGGTGGACCGTTCCGCGCTCGACCGGATCGCCGAGGCCGGGGCCCACGTGTCGCTGCCCGCGGGGGCGGCCCCCGACGCCGATGTGACGTCCCAGGGCCACCGGGAGGCGGAGACCGCACTGGATCTGGCGGCCTGCATCGGCTGCGGCGCGTGTGTGGCCGCCTGCCCCAACGGATCGGCGAATCTCTTCGTGGGTGCCAAGCTGGGGCATCTGGCCCTCATGCCGGTGGCGAGCCGCGAACGCGGTTCGAGGGCGCGCGAGATGGTCCGCGCGGCGGATCAGGAGTTCGGGTCCTGCTCCCTCTACGGCGAGTGTTCGACGGTGTGCCCGGCGGGGATCCCGCTACGGGCGATCGCGGTGGTCAACCGGGAGCGTCTCCGCGCGCTGTTCAGGCGTTCCTGACGCCCGGCACCGCGAGGCCCGCCGAGCGTCAGCGCATGCGCTGGGAGATCACCTTGGAGATGCCGTCACCCTGCATGGACACCCCGTAGAGCACATCGGCCACGTCCATCGTGGGCTTCTGGTGGGTGATCACGATGAGCTGGCTTATCTCCCGCAGCTGCTCGAACAATCCGATGAGTCGGCGCAGGTTGGTGTCGTCGAGCGCGGCTTCGACCTCGTCCATCACGTAGAACGGGCTGGGCCGGGCCTTGAAGATCGCCACCAACATCGCCACGGCCGTCAGCGACTTCTCCCCCCCGGACAGCAGGGACAGCCGCTTGACCTTCTTCCCCGGCGGCCGGGCCTCGACCTCGATGCCCGTGGCCAGCATGTCCGTGGGATCGGTGAGGATCAACCGGCCCTCTCCGCCGGGGAACAGCACGGAGAACACGTCCCGGAACTCGCGTTCGACGTCCACCCACGCCTCGGTGAAGATCTGCTCGATCCTCTCGTCGACGTCGTCGATCACCCCCTCGAGGTCGGCCCGGGCCTTCCTGACGTCGTCGAGCTGGGTGGACAGGAACGCGTACCGCTCCTCGAGAGCGGCGAACTCCTCGAGCGCCAGCGGATTGACCTTGCCCAGGGTCGCGAGATCCTTCTGGGCCTGCTTCAGCCGACGCTCCTGTTCGGCGCGGTGGTAGGGCATCGGCGGGGGCGGGGTGACGTCCTCACCGCGCTCGCGGGCCGCCTCGTACTCCTCGATCTCGAGCGAGGACGGTGGAAGCGGCACCTCCGGTCCGTATTCCGCGACCAGTGCCTCGGGCTCGATGCCATGGCGTTCCAGCACCGCGGACTCGAGTTCGGACACCTTGACCTCGAGCTGGGCCCGGACGACCTCGTCGCGGTGCGCGGCGTCCCCGAGCCTGGTGACCTCGGACTCCGCGGCTGCGAGCTCGGTCCGGAGCGCGGCAACCCGGTCGGATGCCTCCGTCCGCGCGGACGCCAGCCGGTCACGGTCGGCTCCGGCCGAGGCGATCAGCTCGTCGAGCCGGGCCAGCAGCCGCACGCTCAGCTCGTCCACCACGCCGGCGACCTCGGCGCCGCGCCGACGGGCCGCGGCGGCCCGCGCGGCCCGGGCCCTGGATTCCCGCTCGGACTGGGCGGCTCTGCGCAGCGAGGCCGATTTGCCGCGGACCCCGGACGCGCGCTCCTCCGCCGACCGGTGCGCCAACCGGGCCTCGAGCTCGGCCGCCCGGGCGGCGGCGACCTCCGCCTGGGCGGCGACCCGCCCGTCGTCCGCGGGGAGCTCGACCTCGTCGTCGTCCCCGGCGCGGGCGAGTCGGTCGGTGAGCTCGGCGTGTTCGGCGCGGGACGCATCGAGCTTGTCGACGGCCATCCTCCGGGCCTGTTCGAGGCGCCGGACCTCCGCCTCGGCGCGTCGCCGACTCGTGCCGATCCTCGCGAGCTCGGCGTAGATCTCCTCGATCGCCGCGTCGGACTCGCTGATCGCGGCGAGGGACTCGGAGAACCGGTCCGCCCGTTCGAGGTCCTCCGCCTCGGCGCCGGCGAGCTCCGCGCGGGTGGTCTCGATCTCGGCCCGCACGGCGTCTCTCGCGTCGACGGCCGCGTCGATGGCGGACTGGAGCTCGAGGCCCGTCCGCCCGGCGGCCGACCCCCCGATGGTCCACCCCACGCCCGCGATCTCGCCGTCCCTGGTCACCGCGCGGACCCGTCGATCGGCCACCACCTGGGCGTGGGCACCGGCCAGGTCGTCGACCACCACGACGTCCACCAGGAGTGCCGTGACCGCGGCGACGAGGTCCGCGGGGACGTCGACCACGTCGAGAGCCCACCGCGCACCGGCGACCAGCTCCGCCTCCAGGCGGTAGTCGTCACCAGTGGTGCCGCCGCCCACGAGGCCGGCCCGACCCGCGTCGGCCTCCCGCAGCGCGACGAGGACCGAACCGCGGTCGACCCCGCTGTCGACGACGACGGCGTCGACGGCCGGTCCGAGCGCCACGCCCACCGCCCGCTCCCACCCCGGTTCCACACCGAGCAGCTCCCCGACGGTGCCGGCGACCGCCTCCGGGCCCAGATGGCGCAGAAGCCAGTCCGCACCGTCACCGGCCCCCTTGTTCTGCTCGAGCGTCTCTATCCTGGCGGCCAGTCTGGCGATCCGCTGGTCCGCCTCCCGCTCACTCGCCCGCAGTTCGGCCAGGCGCGCCCGGGCCGCGAGGTGCGCGCGTTCGGCTCGCCCCAGGTGCTCGTCGAGGGTTCGTTCCCCCTCGGCGTGGACGTCGACACGGGCGTGGGCGGCGTCGAACTCGGCCTCGGCGTCCGCCACGGCGGCGCGCGCGCTCTCCGATTCCGCGTCGAGACGCGCGATCTCCGCCTCGGTCGACTCGACCCGGGCGGCGAGCGTCTCCACCTTGCCCGCGAGCCGCGCCGCTCCCTCGCGGCGGTCGGCGATCGCGCGCACGGCCTTGAGGTGTTCGGCCTCCAGCGCGGCCAGGGTGGCCTCGGCCGACCTCAGGGTCTCCGTCGCCCGGCGTGCCCGGTCCGCGGCGCGGGCGACCTCGGCCGCCAACTCCCGCTCGTGCGCTTCGGCGCGGTCGGCCTGCCGATCCAGCTCGTCGGGATCGGTGCCGTGGTGGACCGCCGACTCCGCCGCCAGGGACCGCGCGCGATCGGCGGCGATGCGGGCGGTGGCGCGGGCCCGTTCGGCCAGCGTCGACAGGGCGAACCATCGCTGCTGGGCCGCGTCGGCCTCCGGGGAGAGCCGGTCGAGCAGGGCCTGGGTCCGCGCGACCGACGACGCGAGGTCGTCCCGCCGGTCGACCGCCGCGGCCACCTGCTCGGAGAGCCTCTCCCGGACGCTCTCCGCATCCGCCAGCTCGGCGCGCCGCGTCACCAGGTCATCTGCGGCCAGCCGGAACGTCGCGTCGCGGAGGTCGGCCTGGACGGACTGGGCCCGCCGCGCCACCTCGGCCTGGCGTCCGAGCGGTTTGAGTTGGCGGCGCAGTTCGCCCGTCAGGTCGGTCAACCGATCGAGGTTGCCCTGCATCCCGGCGAGCTTGCGCTGGGCCTTCTCCTTGCGGCGGCGGTGCTTGAGTATCCCGGCCGCCTCTTCGATGAAGGCCCTGCGCTCTTCCGGTTTGGACTCGAGGATCTCGGCGAGCTTGCCCTGGCCCACGATCACGTGCATCTCGCGCCCGATGCCCGAGTCCGAGAGCAGCTCCTGGACGTCCATCAGCCGGGCACGGTCCCCGTTGATCTCGTACTCTGCCGCGCCGTCGCGGAACATCCGGCGGGTCAAGGACACCTCGGCGTAGTCGATCGGCAGGGTGCCGTCGGAGTTGTCGAGGGTGAGCGTGACCTCCGCGCGGCCGAGCGGCGACTTGCCGGCGGTCCCGGCGAAGATCACGTCCTGCATCTTGCCGCCGCGCAGTGACTTGGCGCTGTGCTCCCCCATCACCCAGGTCAGGGCGTCCACGACGTTGGATTTGCCGGAGCCGTTGGGGCCGACGACGCAACAGATGCCGGGCTCGAACCTCAGGGTCGTGGGCGCCGCGAAGGACTTGAAGCCCTTGAGCGTCAGCGACTTGAGGTACACGGATGTCCATCCTATGGCACGGCCGGCTACCGCCCCGGAGCCGCGACTCCTGCGGCGGGGATCGCGGCCGCGCGTCGGCGGGCCGCCGGTGTCACCGCCAGTTTGTGGATCTCGGACACCGCGATGACCGTGGCGCCGACGGCCACACACAGCACCCACTCACCGGGGCTCAGCGCGCTCAGGCCCATCGGGCCGGCCAGGACCGGCCAACTCACCACCATCACCTGCAGGCAGGCGGCGACCGCCGTGGCGACCAGCAGCAGCGGGTTCGCCAGGGGGTTGAGGGTGAACACCGAGCGACGCAACGCCCGGGCGTTCATCACCTGGAAGAAGCTCGCCGCCACCAGCACCGTCAGCGCAAGTGAGCGGGCGTGGTCGGTCTCGATCCCGTCCCAGATCGCGCGCTCGTAGACCACCAGCGTCACGACGGCTATCCACACCCCGCTCAGCGCGGTCCGCCACCACATAGGGGCGTCGAGGACACCCTCACCGGGATTCCGGGGAGGCACCTCCAGTTCGTCGCCCTCGCCGGGCTCGAAGGCGAGGGCGATCACCTGTATCCCGGACGTCACCAGGTTCGCCCACAGCATCTGGACCGGCAGGAGGATCAGGGGGGAGTTGGTGAAGACGTTGACCGCGACCGCCAGCAGCGCCGCGATCGCCGTCGACAGGAGGAAGAAGGTGGCCTTGCGGATGGTCGCGAAGGTGACCCGCCCCTCCTCCACGGCGTGGACGATCGTGCTGAAGTCGTCGTCCGTGAGCACGATGTCGGAGGCCTGGCGGGCGACGTCCGTGCCCGAGCCGCCCATCGCGACCCCGATGGAGGCGACGCGGAGTGCGGGCGCGTCGTTGACGCCGTCCCCGGTCACCGCGACAACGTTGCCCATCGCCATGAGCTGGTCGACGATCCGCATCTTGTCCTGTGGCGACACCCGGGCTGCGACCGTGGCATCCGCCAGCCGGGCCCGGAGCATCGTGTCGTCCAGGGCCGCGATCTCGGCACCTGTCAAGGGGGGCGTGCCGGTGTCCAGCCCGAGCCTCCCGGCGATCGCGGCGGCCGTGACCGGATGATCTCCGGTGATCATCATCACCCGGATCCCCGCCGACCGGCAGCCGGCGATCGCCTCCTGCACGCCCGGACGTGGTGGATCGGTCATCCCCTCCAGGCCGAGGAAGGTCAGGTCCCCTGGTGCTCCCTCGAGGGTCCCGCCGGCCAGCCGCGGATCCCCGTCCCCGAGCTCCCGGCGGGCCGTGGCGATCACCCGCAGCCCCTTCGAGCCCAGTGCCTCGTTGGCGGCCAGGACGGCGGCCCGATCGATGTTCGTGGTACCCCCTGCGGTGAGCATGCTCGAGCACATCGCGGAGACCGCATCGGGCGCACCCTTGACGTACAGCACCGGCCGACCGCCCTCGCTCCGGATCGTCTGCGAGAACCCGAGCTCGGGCTCGTACGGCATGTGCGCCACCGGGGCGGCGGCCCGTTCCATAGGCGTGACCACGCCCAGTCGCACCGCCACCGCTGCCATCGCCGCATCCACCGCGTCGCCGGTGAACCGAAGGGGGTCGTCCCGCGTCGGGACGGCCTCGTTGGTCAGCGCGCCCGCGCGCAGGGCGGCCTCCGCGACGGCACTCATCCACCCGGTGTCGGCGCCGACCCCGGTCGCGGCGTCGACGGTGATCTCCCCCTCCGTGGTCCACAGCCGTTCCACGGTGAGCAGGTTCTGTGTCAGGGTCCCGGTCTTGTCCGACCCGATCACCGTCGTGGACCCGAGGGTCTCCACCGACGGCAGGTGCCGCACGATCGCATTGCGCCGCGCCATCCGGGCCACGCCCACGCTCATCGCCACGGTGAGCACCACGGGCAGCGCCTCGGGGATCGCGGATACCACGAGAGCCACCGCGGTCCGGAACATCAGCGAGACATCGTGCCCGAGCGCGAGGCCGGCGGCGAAGACGCCCAGCGCGGAGATCCCCACGATCAGGCCGATCCACCGCTCCATGGAGTGGATGAGGGCGGTGAGCGGTGCCGCCGCCGCGGTGTCCTGGATCAGCTCGTTGATGGCCCCGAGCTCGGTACCCGCACCGGTTCCGACCACGACCCCCGTCGCACGGCCCGACGAGATGAGCGAGCCGCTGAACGCCATACCGGTCCGATCCCCGGTCGGCGCATCGGGGGCGACCGGATGCGTGTCCTTGTCCGTGGCCAGGGACTCACCTGTGAGCATCGACTCGTCGACCCTCAGGGACACCGCCTCGATCAGCCGCAGGTCGGCGGGGACGCGGTCGCCGCTCTCGAGGTGCACGAGATCACCGGGCACCAGCGCGGCCGAGTCGATGGTCTGCACCTGACCGTCCCGGCGCACGCGGGCGGTGGGTGAGGCGAGGGATTGCAGGGCCCGGACCTCTGTCTCCGCCTTGCGCTCCTGCCAGAACCCGATCGCCGCGTTGAGCACGACCGCCGCCGTGATCGCGGCGGTGTCCACCAGGTGACCCTGCGCCAGGGTGATCGCGGCGCAGAACATCAGGAACAGGACCAGGGGGCTTCGGAACTGCCGGAGCAGCACCCGCCAGGCGGCGGTCGCGTCGGTCGCCTCCAACCGGTTGGGACCGTGGCGCTCCAGACGGTGCGTCGCCTCATCGGAGGTCAGTCCCGTGGTGCCGGCGCCCACCCGGTCGAGTACGTCCGGCACCTCCAGTGCGTGCCAGGCGACGTCGGCCACGCCACCGTCTCCGGTGCCTGAGGTCATGGTCCGGTCCTCCGATCTGTCTCTCAGGTCGCGATCGGTCCACCTCCAGAATGCCCCTGCCCGGCCCGGGCCCGCGGCCGAGAACGCGTTCAGCGCTCGCGGAATCCGGACAGGTCCCCCCGCGCCCGGTCCCAGGACTCCACCACGAGCTCCACCCTGCCCGGCCCGTCTCCGCCCCGCAGCAGGTCGACGAGCTGAAGGCATGCCCGGCGGGGCCCCTCCGCCACGACGTGGACCCGTCCGTCCGGCTTGTTCGCGGCGTAGCCCACGAGCCCGAGCTCGAGTGCCCTGGAACGCGTCCACCACCGGAAACCCACGCCCTGCACCTGCCCGTGGACCCAGGCCACCAGCCGGACCGTATCGGGCGCCGGTGCGCTCACGGAGCGTCTCCGCCGGTCCGGTCGATCCCGGTGTCGAACCGCAGCCCGATCTCTGTGCCCGCGGTGAGCGTCCGGCCGACCGTGCAGGTCGCGTCGACCGAGCGACGGATCATGCCGAGCACCCGGTCGGCCATGGCCGGGTCGAGCCCGGTCAGGTCGAGTTCGTAGATCTCCTCCAGTCGCGGGTACCGCTCGGCCTCGCGGTCGGCGTCCCCGGAGACGCGGACGGTCGCGGCGTAGTCATCACCCAATCGGCGCGAGATCGTGAAATCGGAGGCCATCGCCGTGCACGCGCCGAGCGCGATCTTGAGCAGTTCCCCCGGGGTGAACACTCCCTCGACGTCCGCCGAGCCGATCTCGACCCTCGCACCTCGCGACGAATGCCCCACGTACCGCCGGGTCCCGGACCGCTCGACCCGGAGATCGGTGGCGGGCGGCGGGGACTGGGAAGTGTCGTCCGGGTCGGTCATCGTCATGTCGGTCATCGTACGGAGCGGGGCCGACGCACCACAGCACGCCGGGGCGGCCTCTGGCAGCCCGGGCAGAAGTGTGAGCCACGGTTCATGAACTCTTCCCGGACCACCGGTGTGCCGCAGCGCGCGCACGGTCGCCCCGCCTGCCCGTAGACGTCGAGCGACCTGTCGAAGTACCCCGACGCGCCGTTGACGTTGACGTACAGGGCGTCGAAGGAGGTGCCCCCGGCGCCCAACGCCTCCGCCATCACCTCGCGGGCGTGGCCGAGGAGCCGGCGGACGGTGCCCAGCGTCAGCGCTCCCGCGCGCCGGCGGCCGTGGACACCGGACCGCCACAGCGCCTCGTCGGCGTAGATGTTGCCGATCCCCGACACCACGGTCTGGTCCAGCAGGAGCCTCTTGATCTCGGTGTCCCGGCGGCGGATCGCCCGCGCGGTGGCCGGCTCGTCGAAGCCGGGCTCGAAGGGGTCGGCGGCCACGTGGGCGGCCGGCGCGGGCAGGAGCACACGGGTGCCGTCGGTGGCCTCGGCCAGTGGCACGACGGTCCATCCGCCGAACGTCCGCTGGTCCACGAACCGCAGTTCCCTGCCGTCGTCGAGTCGGGCGCGGGCGTGCAGGTGTCGTACCTGCGGAGCACCGGGGTCCGTCACCAGCATCTGACCGCTCATGCCGAGGTGGACCAGCAGGCAGTCGGCCCCGACGGTGTGGTCCCCGTCCAGGGTCAGCCACAGGTACTTGCCGCGTCGGCACGCTCCGCTCACGACCCGGTCCGTCAGCCGGGCGACGATCTCCGCCGGGCCGCCGGGCTGCCGGCGGGCCGTGCGGACCCCGGTCACGTCGACGTCGAGGATCCGACGGCCCACCACGTGGGTCTCGAGGCCGCGACGCACCACCTCGACCTCGGGGAGCTCCGGCATGTCAGCCCGTGGCCCGGTCCAGGGCCGCCCAGGCCTGCTCGGCGGCCTTCTGCTCGGCTTCCTTCTTGGTCCGGCCGACGCCCTGACCCAGCGGGTCGTCGCCGACCAGGGCCACCGCGGTGAAGGTCTTGTCGTGGTCCGGTCCGGTGGAGGTGATCTCGTACCGTGCCTTGGGTCGGCCGAGCGCCGAGCACTTCTCCTGAAGACTGGTCTTCCAGTCGAGCGCCGCTCCCAGGGTGGGGACCACGCGGAGCCGCTCACCGATGATCCCCTCGACGATCCCCCTCGCCACGTCCAGACCGTGGGTCAGGTACACGGCGCCGAAGACGGCCTCCAGGGTGTCTGCCAGGATCGAGTGCTTGTCCCGTCCGCCGGTCAACTCCTCCCCCCTGCCGAGCCGTAGTAGCGCTCCCAACCCCGTCGGGCCCAGCTCGCGGGCGATGTCGGCCAGAACGTAGGTGTTGACCAGACTGGCCCGGATCTTCGCGAGGTCACCCTCCGGGCGGTCCGGGTAGGCGGCGTAGAGATGCTCGGTCACGATGAGTTCCAGAACGGCGTCTCCGAGGAACTCGAGCCGCTCGTTATGGGGTAGCCCGCCGTGCTCGTAGGCGTACGACCTGTGGGTCAGAGCCTGTGCGGCCAGGTCCGCGGGGAGCCGCACCCCCAGGACCGCATCGAGCTCGGGGGCGGGGTCCGTCACCCGGCCCCCTCGTCGGTCCCGGGGTCCGCGAACTTCTCGGCCAGTCCGGCCCATCGCGGATCGATGCGTCCCTCGGTGTCGCCGGAGACACCGTCCGGCGCGGGGGTGTCGGGGTTGACGCAGACACTGTGGCCGTAATCCGTGCACGTGGGCGACATCGGGAACTCCAGGCCGAATGCGTCGACCAGAGCCGGTTCCAGGTCCAGCAGATCGCCGTCGAGCAGACGCACCTCGTCCTGCTCCACCCCGTCGGCGGCGGCCGTGCCCTCGGCGGCGTACATCTCCGTGAGATCCACGGAGACCTCGGTGGTGAACTCGCCGAGACACCGTGCGCACTCCACCGAGGCGCGTCCGGCGACGGAGCCGGTCACCAGGACTCCTTCCTCGACGAAAGTCAGGTCCAGGTCCAGGTCGACCTCGTCACCCTCGGGGATGCGGATCAACTCGACCCCGATCGACGACGGCAGGACCGCGGCGCGCCGGACCTGCGTCATCGCACCCGGCGACCGGGTGATGCTGCGGGTGTCGAGGACGAGGGAATCGGCGGCCGGGCGGCCTTGATGTCGGGGGCGGGAGGTGGTGGACACGCCCAGCAGACTACCCGTCGTCGGTCAGTAGTCCCCGTACCCGTCGCCGTAGTGATCGCCCTCGCGCGCCCCGCGCCGGCCGTGGGCCTCACGCCGGCCGATCGGGGCGACCCCGTGGAGTTCCTCGCGCCCGCGGGACACGGTGCGGAGGGTCGAGCCGAGGAACTCCTCGAACCGCGCCATCTTGTCGTCGATGTAGGCGTCGCATTCCTCGCGCCGACGATCGCTCTCCGCGTGCGCGGCGTCCCGGATCCGGCTGGCCTCCTCGTCGGCGATCCGGACGACCTCGGACTCCGACAGCATCCGCTGCTGCTCCTGGCGGGCCTCGGTGATGGTGCGGTCGTAGATGACGTTGGCCTGTTCCACCAGCCGGTCGGACTCGGCTCGGGCACGGGAGGTGGTCGATTCGGCTTCGCGGCGGGACCGGTCGAGCAGTTCGGCGGACTCCGCGCGGGCGTCGCCCACCAGTCCGTCGGCGTGCGCCGTGGCCTCGGCGACCATGCGGTCGGCCCGCGACTTGGCGTCGGCGAGCATGGCGTCCGCGTCCGCACGCGCCTCGCGCAGGGTGCGCTCCGCCTCGGCATCGGCGGCCGAGACGGTGTCGCGGGCGGTCGCATCGGCGTCGGCGAGCACGCTGTCGCGCTGGTCCAGCACGTCCTGCGCGTCGTCGAGTTCGCCGGGGAAGGAGTCCCGGATGTCATCGAGCAACAGCAGGGACTCGTGCCGGGGTACCACGCAGTTCGCGGTCATGGGCAGACTGCGGGCGTCCTCGATCATCGCGTTCAGCTCATCGAGGGCCTGGAACACTCGGTACACACTCGTCCCTTCACCGGATCGTCACTCTTGCCACACCAGTGTGCCCGCAACCCGCGCCCCGGGGCCGGTGCGGCGGCGGTGTGTCCGGTGGTCCGCGATGCCGACGCCCCGCAGCGGGCCGGGCCCGGGCGCCGGGCACCACAGGTCAGCCGAGCCGATCTTTCAGGGCCCGCGCGACCGGACCCGGCAGGAGATGTGAGACGTCCCCGCCCAGACGTGTGACCTCGCGGCACAGTGAGGAGGACACGAACGCCAGGTCCGCCCGGGTCGGCAGGAACACGGTGTCCACGCCCGCGATCGACCTGTTCATGTGGGCCATGGGCAGTTCGTAGTCGTAGTCGGTCGAGTCACGCAGACCCTTGATCACCGCGGTGGCGCCCGTCTGGCGGCAGTAGTCGACGAGGAGCCCGTAGAAGCTGTCCACGCGGACGCCGGGCAGGTCGGCGCAGACCTCCTCGATGAGTGCCTTGCGTTCGTCGATGGAGAACGTGCCCTGCTTGTTGGGATTGGCCACCACGCACACGATCACGTCGTCGAAGAGGTCGGCCGCCCTCCGGATGACGTCGAGGTGCCCGAGGGTCACCGGGTCGAACGAGCCTGGGCACACGACGGTGGTCATCGGGCGACCGTATCAACCGGGCGGGCGATCTCGACGGCGGTCTCCCCGTAGGTCCGCTCGAACTCCACCTCGTAGCCCGCGGGCCACCGCACCGCCGGGTCACGCCTGGACCTCTCCCACACCACGAGGGCGTCCCCGGCGAGCCAGGCCCCGTCCGCCAGCGCCTCGAGGACGGGGGCGTCGAGGTCCGCTGAGCGCTCGTACGGCGGGTCGGCCAGGACCAGGTGGAAGCCTCCGGCGACGGGACACGGTCCGGAGACGGCGGCGGGCAGCGCCGCCCGCCTGACGGTCGGCCGGACCGACGGGAACGACGACGACAGGCCCGACGTGTTCGCGCGGATGGTCGCGACGGCCCGGGGGTCGTCCTCGACGAACCACGCGACATCCGCGCCCCGGGAGACCGCCTCCAGCCCGAGTGCGCCGGACCCGGCGAACAGGTCCAGCACCGCGGCGCCGTCCAGGTCCATCCTGCTGACGATCGCGCTGAACAGGGCCTCGCGGACGCGGTCGGTGGTGGGTCTGGTCCCTGCCGGTGGCACTGTGATCGAGCGCCCGCGCAGGCGGCCCGAGATGATGCGGGTCATGGATCCCCCGATGGTCGAGATGCTGATGGTCAGTACTTGAACAGGTAGTCCGACTCGTCCGAGCCGGACAGTCGACGGACGCGCTCGGCCAACGCCGGGTGGTGGTCCAGTCCGGGATCGGAGTCGAGGATCTCCTCGGCGTGACGGCGTGCGATCTCGATGACCTCGCCGTCGTCGACGACGGACAGCAGTCGGAGCGAGGCCAACGCACCCGACTGGGCGTCTCCCAGGACATCTCCCTCCCGGCGTTGGACCAGGTCGAGCTGCGCCAGCAGGAACCCGTCCGTGGTGGCGGCGACCGCACCCAGTCGTTCCATCGACTTCCCGCCCTCAGGAGAATTGGTCACCAGGAGGCAGAGCCCGGGCAGGCCACCCCGACCCACCCGGCCCCGGAGCTGGTGGAGTTGGCTCACCCCGAACCGGTCGGCGTCCATCACCACCATCACGGTGGCCTCCGGGACGTCCACCCCGACCTCGATCACGGTCGTCGACACCAGGACGTCGAGATCACCGGAGGCGAACGCACCCATGGTCGACTCCTTCTCCTCGGGAGGGAGCCGACCATGCATGAGACCGAGACGGAGGCCCGCCAGTGGCCCGGTGGACAGGTACTCGTAGAGGTCCACGGCGGCGACCAGAGGGGGCCTGTCGCTCCCCCGGCCGTCGTCCCCTGCGGACGTACCGTTCGCGGCGTCGCCGGTGTCGGCGTCGATCCGCGCACACACGATGTACGCCCGGTGTCCCGACTCGACCTCCTCCCGGACCCGCTCCCAGACGCGCTGCACCCATCTCGGCTTGTCCCGGGCCGGCACGACCGAGGTGGAGATGGGTCTGCGACCACCGGGGAGCTCGTCCAGCTCCGAGACCTCCAGGTCCCCGAAGACGGTCATCGCGATGGTGCGGGGGATCGGTGTCGCCGTCATCACCAGCAGGTGCGGGACCGTCCCGTCCCGCCCCTTGGCGCGGAGCCGATCGCGCTGACGCACCCCGAACCGGTGTTGCTCGTCGACCACGACCAGGCCCAGGTCGAAGAAGTCCACCGAGTCCTGGATGAGCGCGTGCGTGCCCACGACGATCCCGGCCTCACCGGTGACGATATCCAGGAGCGCCGCCCGCCGTTCCGCGGTGGACATCGACCCCGTCAACAGCACGACCCGGGTGGCCTCCTCGGCGGCACCCAGTCGGCCCCGCTCCCCCAGATCGCCGAGCATGGCCGTCAACGAACGGTGGTGCTGGGTGGCCAGGACCTCGGTAGGGGCGAGCATCACGCACTGACGACCCGCATCGACCACCTGGAGCATCGCGAGCAGTCCGACGATCGTCTTGCCGGAGCCGACCTCCCCCTGCAGGAGGCGGTTCATCGGTTCATCCAGGGCGAGGTCGGCGGAGATCTCCTCCAGCACGGCGGTCTGACCGGCGGTGAGCTCGAACGGCATCCGCGCCTCCATGGCGGCGCGGACGCCGTCCGGGCGCACCGGACTGGCCGGCGCGGGGTCGCGGGCGACCGCGCGGCGCCGGGCCCCCAGGAGCAGCTGCAGCGCGATGGCCTCGTCGAACCGGAGTCGGTACCCGGCCCTGTCGGCGTCCTTGACGGTCTCCGGCAGATGAGCCTTGCGCAGCGCCTCGTCGAGGCCCATCAGACCGGCGGCCGCCAGGACCGTGTCGTCGAGGGGGTCCACGACGGGCACGAGGGCCCGGATCGCGGTCACGATCGCGCCGAGCAGGTCCCACGAGGTCACGCTCTTGCTGGCCGAGTAGATGGGCAGGAGGGGACGGTCGAACAGACTCGGGCCGCCCTCGGCGTCGATCTCGGACGCCAGCCGGGCCAGGGCGGCGAGATCACCCGAGCCCCTGAGCTCACGACCCTGGCCCGAGACCGGGCGCAGGACCAGGAACTCCGGGTGGGTGAGGTCCAGGGACCGGCGGAACCGCGACACGGTCCCGTCGAACATCGCCACCGTGCCCACTGGGAGCATGAACTTGATCCTGCGGCCGGCGAAGTAGACCACCTTGAACGTGGTGTCCTCGTCCTTCACCGTGAGCGTGAGCATCTCCCGCGACTGCCCCTGCTTGGTGGTGTAGTTGCGGGTCGTGGCAGTGGTGACCGTCCCGATGATCGTCACCCGCTCGCCCTCGACGAGTTCGCCCTTGTCGTAGCGCTGACCGTGCTGGCGGTAGCGGCGGGGCAGGGTGTGGAGCAGGTCGCCGACGGTCCGGTGGCCGAAGGCCGCGGTGATCCGCTCGGCCAGTCCGGCGTCGAGGACCTCCCCCAGCGCCGAGTCCGTGGTGACGAACGCGGTCATTCGACCCCGACGTGCGCGAGCACCCGACCCGGTCCGGCCGCATACCCGACGACCTCCACGTCGGGATGTCCTTCGCGGATCCTGGACAGAGCGGTCTCGGTCGCGGCGTCGTCGTACTCGGCTCCGAGCAGCAGCGTCACCAGCTCGCCGCCGGAGGAGAGCAAGCGGTCCGCGAGCGCGCAGACGGCGTCCACCGGGTCCGTCTCGATGAGGGCGACATCGTGGCCCACCATGCCGAGGAGATCACCGGCCGCACAGCGGCCCACCAACGTGAGCGCGTCGTGTCGGGCCCGCACCAGATGGGCGTGTCGGGTGGCCGCCGCCGCGTCCGCCATCCCGAATCCGTCCAGGGACAGGGTGGTCGAGGGGTCGTGAACGGCGAGGGCGGACAGCCCCTGTACGACGGAACCCGTCGGGAGGATGAGGGCGTTGCCGTCGATGTCGCGCAGCGCGGCGTCGAGGGCTTCGATCTGGGCCCTGGGTAGCTCACCGTTGGGCAACACGAGCAGCTCATCGGCGGACAACGCGAGGACCGCGTCGATCACTCCGCCCTCGTCCGCATCGACCGTCTGCGCCCCCGCCTCCGAGAACAACTCGGCCAGCGGCCCGTCCGGGACGATCGCCACCACGACCCGCTCGGGTTCACCCGCGACCCGGCCCTCCGCGGCGCCGGACGCGCCCCGTCGACGGTGCCCGGCCTCCGTGCTCCCGCCCACCGGGTCCAACATGTCGGTCACACGGATCTCGGTGACGCGGCCGAGGGACAGGGCGACCTCGATCGCCGACCCGATGTCGTCGGTGTGGACGTGAACCGCCCAGCGGGCGTTGTCGCCGGTCCCGCCGTCACCGACGACGACCACGCTGTCGCCCAGGGTCCGGAGCGCCGACCTGAGTTCGTCGGCCCGCGCGTCGTCGGAATGGGTCAGGGAGTACATGACCTCGTACCGGGTGTCCGCGGAGGCCTCCGTCGCTCCCCCGTCGGCGCCGTCGCCCTCGCCGGTCGGCTCGGTGAACGGGTCCTCCGGGACGACGTAGTCCGGCCGCTCGGGCGCCTGGCCCCCCAGCACCTCCACCATGGTGTCGAGCAGCACCAACAGGCCCCTGCCGCCCGCGTCCACGACGCCGGCCCGGGTGAGCGCGGGCAGTTGGGAGGTCGTGCGGTCGAGGGCCTCCGCCCCCGCGTCCGCCGCGGACCGCGCGACCTCGACGAGCGAGTTGGCCGACGACCGGCCGGCGCCCGCGGCCGCCTCGCGGAGCACGGTCACGATGGTGCCCTCGACCGGATCGCTGAGCGCGTGGTCGACGAGGGTGACCGCCGTGCGGAGAGCTCGGCGGTAGGTGGAGGCGTCGACGACCGTGAACGTCGCCGCCTCGCCGACCGCCCGGAGGACCTGCGACAGGATGACGCCGGAGTTGCCCCGCGCGCCGTGGACGGCGCCGTGCCCGAGCGCCACGGCGATCTCACGGGCACCGGCGCTCCCCCCGCCCTCGGAGATCCATGCCTCCTCACCCTCGGCGCGGTCGACGGCGGCTCTCATCGTGTAGAGCAGGTTGGTCCCCGTGTCCGAGTCCGGGACCGGGAAGACGTTGAGGGCGTTGATCTCCTCGCGATGGGTCGCGAGGTGCTCCACGCACCGGCGGGCCCACTCCAGGAGCCCGTGGGCGTCCAGCGATGACGGGCGTTCCTCGACACTCGTCGACTCGTGTGCCATCACCCCTCCTCGGCGCCGCTGACCCCAGCTGTCCGACTCCGTCGGTCGGCCCGGCCAAGCCTAGTACCCTCACCGTGCGACACCCTGTCGAACAGGCCGAGACGGCCCGTACCACTCCCTGGAGACCAGATGACCCCTGACCTGACCGCCGCTCCCCTCGTCACACTCGCTGACGGCGTCCTCACCATCCCCGTCTCCCTCGAGGGCAAGGGGAACTCGCTGGACTCCGACGCCGTCACCCAGGCGGGCACCGCGCTGACCGCCCTCCTGTCGGGCGAGATCGAGGCCGGCGCCATCCTCCTGGTGGGGTTGGGAAAGAACTTCTGTGCGGGCGGCAACGTGCCCGGATTCGCCGCGGCCGAGGACCGTTCGGAGCACGTCCGGGAGCTGGCCGACCGGCTGCACGGGGTGGTCCGACAACTCGAGGAGGCGCCCGTGCCGGTGGTGGCCGCGGTGGCCGGGTGGGCGGCGGGCGCGGGACTGTCTCTCGCCCTGGCCGCCGACTTCTCCGTCGGGGGCCCGGACACCCGCCTGCTCGCGGCCTACCCGGGCATCGGCCTGTCCCCGGACGGTGGCATGTCGTGGCGTCTGCCCCGGGCGATCGGGGCGGCGGCGGCCCGGGCGTTCATCCTCGGCAACGAGCCCGTCCACGGGGCGCGGGCCCACGCCATCGGACTGCTCACCACCTTCACGGAGGAGGACGTCTCGACCACTGCTCGCGACCTGGCCGTCCGCCTCGCGAACGGCCCGCGGGCCTCGTACGCCGCCACCAAGGAACTGTTGCGTCGGTCCGGCGAGAGAACACTCGCGGAGCAGCTCGACGCGGAACGGGACTCCATCGCGGCGCTGGCGGTGTCTCCTGACGGGATCGAGGGCGTGGACGCGTTCGTCGCCAAGCGCACCCCGCGCTTCGGCGGGGTCTGAGCGCACCCCGCGTTCCGGCGGGGTCCGAGCGCACCCCTACGTCTGATCCGGCAGCTCGGGCAGCCGCCAGTCGACGGGGTCCACGCCGAGCCGGCACAGCTCGTCGTTCGCGCGGCTGAACGGGCGGGACCCGAAGAACCCACGCGAGGCCGACAGCGGCGAGGGATGCGCGGAGGCGATGACCGGTGTGCCCCCGAGCATCGGCCCGAGGGACTGTGCCTGGCGCCCCCAGAGGATCGCGACCATCGGTCGGTTGCGCTCGATCAGCGCCTCGATCGCCCGCCCGGTGACCTCCTCCCACCCTTTGCGCTGGTGGGAGGCGGGCTGCCCCGGAGCCACGGTGAGCACCCGGTTGAGGAGGAGCACGCCGCTGCGGGTCCAGGCACTCAGGTCACCGTGTGCGGGGCCGGCAGCCCGAGGTCGTCGGTGTACTCGCGGTAGATGTTGACCAGACTCCGCGGCAGGGGGCGGACGTGTCCGTCCACGGCGAAGCTCAGACCGACGGCGTGGCCCGGGGTCGGATAGGGGTCCTGACCCACGATCAGCACGCGGACGTCGTCGAACGGCTGGGTGAACGCGCGCAGGATCCGGTCACCGGTGGGGAGGTGGCCGCGCCCCGCCGAATTCTCCTGGCGCAGGAAGTCGCCCATTCGCCGGATGCGGACCTCGACCGGCGCCAACGCGCGCGCCCACCCCGGTTCGACGAGCTCGTCCAGCGGGCGTCGGCCCGCGTCGCCCCCGAGCACCCGGTCAGTCGATCCGTCGCAGCTCGGAGCGGTACCGCATCGCGTTCTCGTGGTATTTCTGCGTGTTCCCCTCGAGCATCGCCGGGTCCACCTCGTACCCCTCGCGAATCCTCGCGGGCGCCCCCATCGCCATGCGCGCGGGGGGGAGCTCGAACCGGGGCGGGATCAGGCACCCGGCGGCGACGACCGCCCCGGCACCGATCGCGGCGCCGTTGAGCACGATCGAACCGGAGGAGACGAGAGCACCGTCCCCGATCGTCGCCCCCTCGATGTGCGCGTTGTGGCCCACGATGCAGTGCTCTCCGAACACCGTCGGTTCGGTCTCGGTGCAGTGGACGATCGTGCCGTCCTGGATGTTGGTCATCGCACCGACCTCGATGCGCCCGTAGTCTCCGCGGAGGACGGCGGTCGGCCACACCGACACGCCCGGCCCCAGCCGGACGCGGCCGATCACCACGGCGTCGGGGTGCACCCAGGCGTCGGGGGCGATGTCGGGTTCGAGGTCTCCGAGGGCGTAGACGGCCATGCGCTCAGCCTAGTTCGCGCCCCGTGCGGAGTCCCAGCCCCCCGGGGTGCGCGGGCGGCCGTCCAGATAGACGGCCCCGGGGTCCCCCTCGCGGATCGTCCCGATGACGGTGAAGCCCGGGGGCACGGTCGTCCCGGGAGGGAAGGTTCCGAGCAGCCCGTGATCCTCCCCGCCGTCGAGGATCCAGTCCACGATCTGCGCGTCGGGGTCGCCGAGCCCCAGTGCCGCAGCGGCCTCGCCCAGCCGGGGATCGACGGGCAGCGCCCCGACGACGAGGTCCGCGGCCACCCCGGACGCGCGCGCCATCCCGGACAGGTCGCGGAGGAGGCCGTCGCTGACGTCGGTGAGCGCGCTGGCGCCGGCGAGCCTGGCCGCCCTGCCGGAACCGATCGGGGGTTCGGGGACCCTGTGGGCCTGTTGCAGGGCGCCGTCGTGGTGCCCCGCCAGCAGTAGTGCCAACCCCGCGGCGGACCGACCGGGTTCACCGGTGAGCGCGATTCGGTCTCCGGGGGCGGCGCCGTCGATCCGCAGGGGGCGCGCGCCGTCCGGCAGGGTGCCCATCGCGGTGACCCCGACGACGACGAGGGTCGCGCTGGTGAGATCACCGCCCACCACCTCCGCACCGGATCGCGCGGCCTCTCCGTGGATTCCGGCGGCCAGCTCACCGATCTGTTCCATGGTCGTCCTGCCGGGCACCGCCAGGGCCACGAGGACCCGGGAGCAGTCGGCGCCCATGGCCAGGACGTCGGAGACGTTCTGTGCGACGGCGCGGCGACCGATGTCCCGCCACGTGGTCAGGTCCAGACGGAAGTGGGTGCCCTCGACCAGCATGTCCGTCGTCACCACGGTCGCCGCGGCGGGCCCGAGAACCGCCGCGTCGTCCCCGTTGCCCACGGGATCGCCCGAGCCGACCCGCCCCGGCCCGCTCAACACCTCCAGGACCGCGGCTTCCCCGACTTCGGCGACGGTCGGTGGCCGGTCGCTCGCAGCGCTCATCGGTGTCCTCGGTGGTCAGGCGCCGGGAGCTCCGGCGGGTGTCTGTAGCGTTGCCGACAGGCTAGCGGCCGCGACCCGGGCGGCCGATCGCAGGAGAGAGGACGACTCGAGGTGCGCACCACGGAGACGAACTCGGGGGACCGGCACGACGCGAGGTCATCCGGTTCATCCGGGCCCGCGGCATCGCAGGACCTGACGCCCGACGGTGGACACCGACCACCGGTCTCGACCGTCGTCGTGATCGCGGCGGTCCTGATCCCGCTGGTGTTGCTCGCCGTGGTCCTGGTTCTGGTGCGCAGTATGAGCGACGAGGCCGCCGAGACCGCCGCGAGCGAGCCCGTCACCGCGGTGAGCATCCCGGCCCCCGGCGCCGGATCCGAGGAGTGCCTGTCGCTTCTGGAGTCTCTCCCGGAGTCCCTGGGCGAGGCCGACCGCGTCCCGTTCGTCGAACCCGCGCCCCCGGGCGCGGCGGCGTACCGGTTGCCCGACGCCGAGACCGTCGTCGTCCGCTGCGGTCTGCCCGCACCGCCGACCTTCACGGTCGGGTCGACGCTCCAGGAGGTCAACGGTGTGCAGTGGTTCAACGATCCGGACCCGGATCCGGCCGTGACGTCGTCCACCTGGGTGGCCGTGGACCGGCCGGAGTACATCGCGGTCACGCTCCCCGCGACCGGCGGCACGGGCCCGATCCAGGACCTGTCGGACGCGCTCTCCGCCGTCCTCGAGGCCGTGGAACCGCGGCCCGCGCCGATCAGCTGACCCGCGCGGTCAACACCCGGCCAGCGCGGTCCGCACGAGGGTGTCGAGCAGGGTCCGGTAGTCGACTCCGGAGGCCGCCCACATCTGTGGGTACATCGATATCGGGGTGAATCCCGGCATGGTGTTGACCTCGTTGATCACCGGCCCGTGGTCGGTGACGAAGAAGTCGACGCGGCTCAGCCCACGCGCGTCCAGGGCGTGGAACGCCTCGACGGCCAGGGCCCGAAGGCGATCGGTCTCCGCGGCGGGGAGCCGCGCGGGCAGGTCGAACGTGCAGACGTCGTCGAGATACTTCGTGTCGAAGTCGTAGAAGGAGTCGCCCTCCGTCTCGCCGTCCAGACCGGTCGGCTCCCCGGGGATGTGCAACTCGGCGGGCAGGCTCGCCTCCACCCGGCCGTCCGGATACTGCAGAACGCCGCATTCGACCTCGCGACCCACGATGGCCGCCTCGATGATGACCTTGGGGTCGAACCGGCGGGCCTCGGCGATGGCCGCGTCGAGTTCTCCCCGGTCGCTGACCTTGGTGATCCCGATGGACGACCCACCGCGGGCGGGCTTGACGAACAACGGCAACCCGAGCCGGTCCACCTCCGACTCCGGCACCGGCCCCGACCCGGGACGCAACACGACCTGCTCGCCGATCGGCAGTCCGGCCGCACCCAACACCACCTTGGTGAACTCCTTGTCCATTCCGGCCGCGCTGGCGAACACCCCCGGGCCCACGTATGGGACGCCCGAGAGCTCCAACAGCCCCTGGACGGTGCCGTCCTCCGCATGGGTGCCGTGCATGACGGGGAACACCACGTCCACCCGGGCCACCTCGTCGCCGGCGCGCTCACCGTCCAGGAACCGCAGGACCCCGCGGTCGTCGGCGGACAGGCCGAGTGCCACCCGGGGTCGACCCGGGTCGACCTCCGGCAGCACACGGTCGATGATCCGCAGGCCCGAGACGTCGTCGGGACCCAGGGTCCACGTCCCCGATCCGGTGATCCCGACCGGGACCACCTCGTAGACGGCTGGGTCGAGGTGTGCCATGACGGCACCGGCGGACACGCAGCTGACGGAGTGCTCCGAGCTACGCCCGCCGTACAGGACGGCAACGGTGATGCGATTCACCGGGCCGAGGCTACTCGGGCTTGGTGCTGCGTCTCATGAGGCGCACCGCCACCTCGACGGCGTCGCCCCCCTCGTGGCAGATCTCGTGGACGGCCTCGGTCAGGGGCATCTCGACCCCTACCTGCCGGGAGAGCGCACGGATCGACGTACAGGACTTGACCCCCTCCGCGACCTGGCCGTTGGTGGCCTCCTGTGCCTGCTCCAGGGTCTCGCCCCTGCCCAGTCGCTCTCCGAAGGTGCGGTTGCGGGACAGCGGCGAGGTGCAGGTGGCGACCATGTCGCCGAGACCCGCGAGCCCCGCGAAGGTCATCTGGTTGGCTCCGAGCGCCACTCCCAGCCTCGTCGACTCCGCCAATCCGCGCGTGACCAACGAGGCCATGGTGTTGTCGCCCAGGCCCATGCCGGAGGCGATCCCACACACGAGCGCGATGACGTTCTTGGTGGAACCGCCGATCTCGCAGCCCACCACATCGGAGTTCGTGTACGGCCGGAAGTAGGGGGTGGCGAAGGCGTCCTGCAGGCGGGCGGCACGGTCGGCGTCCGTGCAGGCGATGACGGTCGCCGCGGGCTGACCCTCGGCGACCTCCCGCGCGAGGTTGGGGCCGGACAGCGCGGCGATCCTGTCCGGCGTCAACCCCGTCACCTCTGCGACGACCTCACTGATACGCATCAGCGTCCCGGTCTCGATACCCTTCGCCAGCGAGATGACCCCGGCGTCGGGCTCGAGGAGGTCGACCCACGTCTCGAGGTTTCCCCTCAGGCTCTGGGACGGGACGGCCAGGACGACCTCGTGGGAGCCCGCGAGGACCTCGGCGGGGTCCGTCGAGGCGGTGACCGTCGCCGGCAACACGGTCTCCGGCAGGTACTTCTCGTTGCAGTGACGCTCGTTGATCCCGAGTGCCACCTCGTCACGGCGGGCCCACATCACGACCTCCGACCCCGCGTCCGCGAGGACCTTCCCGACGGCGGTCCCCCACGACCCCGCACCCATCACCGCGACCCGCGCCATTTCGCCTCCCGGCTCGTCGTTCACCACCGGGGCCCTCGCCGGTGGATCGTGAGCAAACGCTACCCGGCCCGGCGCGCGCGCGAGGCTCTGCTGGCAGGATGGCGGGCGATGACTACGGTGTCGGGGCACGGGGCGGCGGACGGCGGGTGGACGATCGTCGTCCCCGTCAAGGCGCTCGACCGCGCCAAGAGCCGACTCGCCCGCGCAATGCCCGCGTCCGACCGCCGCGAGCTCGCGCTGGCCATGGCCTCGGACGTACTGAGAACGTGTGTCGCGACCCCCGGTGTCTCACGGGTGCGGGTGGTGACCTCCGATCCTGACGTGGCGGCACTCGCGCGCCTGCTCCCGCTCGAGATCGTCGCCGAGCCGCCCGGCACCGGGGCGTCGGACGACGACCCGCTCAACGCGGCGCTGACCGACGCGATCCGCGGTGTGCCCGGGCCGGTCGGCGTGGTGACCGCCGACCTGCCCGAGCTCGGCACCCCCCAACTGGCCCGCGTCCTCTCGGCGGCCTCCGGGCACCCGCATTCGATCGTCCCCGACCACCACGGTGACGGGACGACCATGGCCTTCTGGACGGGCCCGGTCGAGGAGCGCCGGCCCCGTTTCGGGTCGGCGTCGGCCGCTCGACACGTCTCCGAGGGTGGCGCGGTGGCGCTCGAGGGCGCCGACCCGTCGGGCGCGTCCGGTCGCGACGTCGACACCCCCGAGGACGTCCTGGCGTTGGCCGGGCGGTCGGTGGGCGAGGCCACCGCCGCCGTGATCGGGACCCCCTCCGAATGTCAACGTCCTCACGCCGCGGGTGTATCGGCAACAATGGTCCGGTGACCGCAGACGATCCCGTGCTCGAGCAACTCCCCCGACCCCGTGACCGCTACCTCAACCGAGAACTCAGCTGGCTCGATTTCAATGCCCGGGTGTTGGCCCTGGCGGGCGAGAAGGATCTGCCGCTACTCGAGAGGGCCAAGTTCCTCGCGATCTTCGCGTCGAATCTGGACGAGTTCTACATGGTGCGGGTGGCCGGCCTCAAGCGCCGCGACAAGACGGGGCTGTCGGTCAGGTCCGCCGACGGACAGACCCCGGCCGAGCAGCTCGGCCGCATCAGCGTCCGCACGCGGGAACTCTGCGACGAGCAGACCCGGTTGTTCCACGACGAGATCCGGCCGGAGCTCGAGGACCACGGAATCCGCATCCTGGCCTGGGGCGAGTTGACCTCCGACGAGCAGTTCTCGCTCGCGGAGCTGTTCCGGAACTCGATCTTCCCTGTGCTCACCCCCCTCGCCGTGGACCCCGCGCACCCCTTCCCCTACATCTCCGGGCTCAGCCTCAACCTGGCGGTGATCATCCGCGACATCGGTTCGGGTCAGGAGCACTTCGCCCGGGTCAAGATCCCCCACAACGTGCCCCGGTTCGTCAGGGTCGACCGGGGTGTCGAGGACGAGTACTCGTTCGTCCCGGCGGAGGAGATCATCGCCGCGCACCTCGGCGATCTGTTCCAGGGGATGGAGGTGGTGGAACACCACGTCTTCCGTGTGACCCGCAACGCGGACATGGAGGTCGAGGAGGATCGTGACGAGGACCTGCTGCAGGCGCTCGAGCGCGAGCTCGCCCGCCGACGCTTCGGATCCGCCGTGCGTCTGGAGATCGCGGAGGACATGACCTCCCGGATGCTCCGGATCCTGCAGCACGAACTCGATGTGGACTCGGAGGACGTGATCCGGTTCTCGGGCCTGCTCGACCTGACGGGGCTGTGGCAGCTCCACGGCCTCGATCTGCCCGATCTCAAGGACCCGGCGATGGTCCCCGCGACTCCCCCGGCGTTCGGCGAGCGTGAGACCGCCCGGAACATCTTCGCCTCCCTCCAGGAGGGAGATGTCCTGGTCGAGCACCCCTACGACTCGTTCGCCACCACGGTCCAGCGGTTCATCGAGCAGGCCGCGGCGGACGACAACGTGCTGGCGATCAAGCAGACCCTCTACCGGACCTCCGGTGACTCCCCCATCGTCAACGCGCTCGTGGACGCGGCGGCGGCCGGCAAGCAGGTGGTGGCGCTGGTCGAGATCAAGGCCCGGTTCGACGAGCAGAACAACATCCGCTGGGCACGCGAGCTCGAACAGGCCGGGGTCCACGTGGTCTACGGGCTTCTGGGACTCAAGACGCACTGCAAGACCTGCCTCGTGGTGCGCAAAGAGGGCGACCGGCTCCAGCGTTACGCCCACATCGGTACCGGGAACTACAACCCCAAGACGGCGCGGTTGTACGAGGACGTCGGGCTGTTCACCGCGGACGAGGACGTCGTGTCGGACCTGACGGACCTGTTCAACCACCTCACCGGGTTCTCCAACGTGTCCAAGTACCGGCGGCTGCTCGTCGCGCCCGAGGGCATCCGTTCGGGGATCATCGAGAGGATCGACCGGGAGATCGGCTTCGCCGCCGAAGGACGAGAGGCGGGCATCCGGCTCAAGGCCAACGCACTGGTCGACGAACAGATCATCGACGCCCTCTACCGTGCCTCACAGGCGGGCGTGCAGGTGGACATCGTGGTCCGCGGGATCTGCGCTCTGCGCGCCGGCGTTCCCGGGCTCAGCGAGAACATCCACGTCCGATCGATCCTCGGCCGCTTCCTCGAGCACTCGCGGATCCTGAACTTCCGAGGGGCCGACGAGGTGCTCATCGGCAGCGCCGACATGATGCACCGGAACCTCGACCGCCGCGTCGAGGTGATGACCACCGTCACCGACCCCCGGCTCAAGGTGCAGATCCACCGCATCCTCGATTCCGCGCTGGACCCGGCCACCCGCAGCTTCCACCTGCGGCCCGACGCCACCTGGGCACGGATGCCCGACCCCGGGGACCGGTCCGACTCGGTCGACCACCAGGAGCGCATGGCCTCCGTGCACGCGGGATTCCGGGACCGATGAGCAGGAAGTCGACCAGTGGCGACCGCGTCAGGGTCGTCCCCGCTGCGGGAGCGGTCCTCTACCGCATGGAGAACGGGGAGGCCCGCTGCGCCGTGGTCCACCGTCCCCGGTACGACGACTGGTCGCTGCCCAAGGGGAAGGTCGATCCCGGCGAATCGCTGCCGGTGACGGCGGTGCGGGAGATCGAGGAGGAGACGGGCCACACCGCCGTCCTCGAATCGAGGATCGGGACCACCGCGTACCCCCTCAAGGAGAACACCAGAAAGGAGGTCACCTACTGGTCCGCTCGGGCGACCGGGGGTGACTTCGAGCCGAATTCCGAGGTCGACGAGATCAGGTGGCTTCCGGTGGAGGAGGCCAGGGATGTGGTCTCGTACGGCCTGGACCGGAAGATCCTCGGCCGCTTCTCCGCGGCCCGGCCGGTGGACTCGGTGCTCCTGCTGGTCCGACACGCCAAGGCGGGGAGCCGCTCCGAGTGGAGTGGGGACGACTCCGCGCGTCCACTCGACAAGACCGGACGGACCCAGGCCGAGCTCCTGGCACCGATGCTCAGAGCGTTCGGTGTCCGTAGGCTGTACAGCGCTCCGCGGGTGCGCTGCGAGCAGACGGTGGGCCCCCTCGCCGACGAGCTGCGGGTCGGGGTACGCCTCGAGCCGGCTCTGAGCGACGAGGCCTACCTCGACGACCCCGTCGCCGCCCGCACCAGACTGATCGAGATCGCCGACGGCGACGGTGTCGCGGCGGTGAGCTCGCAGGGGACGGCCATACCCGGGCTGATCGGGGACCTGTCCCGGCTGGCCGGGCTCGACGTGCCCGACACCTCCACCAAGAAGTCCGGGACATGGGGGCTGGGGTTCGCGGACGGGAGGCTGACGTTCGCCGACTACTACCCGAGCCCGCTCCCCGCGAGGTGAGGCGGCCGCTCAGCCGACCTTGTCGCGGTGGTTCACGCCGTTCTTACCGACTCCGCCGAAGGACTGGTGCGAGCTCGTGCGCTTAGCCGCGAGGCGGCCCTCGGGGAGCGTCTCGGAGCCCTGCACGACGGACTTGAAGTACTGGCCGGGACGGAACGCCGGCGAGTAGGTGGGCGGCACCGGGATGGACTCCCCGGTGTGCGGGTTGCGCGCGACCCTGGCCGCACGTGCGCGCTTCTCGAAGATGCCGAATCCCATGATGGTGATCGACTCACCCGCCGCCACCGCCCGCACGATGATGTCGAGAGTGTTCTCCAACGCCTCTGTGGCGAGCTGGTGGTCTCCGTCCATCCGTTCCGCCAGCTCGGCGATCAGATCGGCCTTGTTCACGGGTGTCCCCCTAGAGATGAGTACGCCGACGCGGCAGAGAACCGCGCCACATGAAGATAAGCATACTCACACGTTGCCGTCTCGGGGGTCGTTCCGGACGAGCCTCCGTGATCCGCCGGTCACCCCCGGCCGGGCACGGTGGTGACCGGCTTGAACGACGGTCGACGCGTCTCGAACTCGGCGATCGCCTCCGCTTTCCGTAGCGTGAGACCGATGTCGTCCAGCCCCTCCATGAGACGCCACCGGGTGTAGTCGTCAATCTCGAACGGGACGGTGACCTCACCCGCGGTCACGGTCCTGGACCCGAGGTCGACGGTCAGCTCGATGCCAGGACGCTCGTCCATTATCTTCCACAACAGATCGACGTTCTGCTGCTCGACCTGCGCTGCCACCAGACCGGACTTGCCCGAGTTTCCCCGGAATATGTCGGCGAACCGCGAGGAGATGACCACGCGGAAACCGAAGTCCTTCAGTGCCCACACCGCGTGCTCGCGGGATGAACCGGTGCCGAAGTCCGGGCCCGCGACGAGCACGGAGGCCCGGTCGTACGGGGCGCGGTTGAGAACGAAGTCGGGTTCGTTCGCCCGCCAGGACGAGAAGAGTCCGTCCTCGAACCCGGTGCGTGTGACGCGCTTGAGGTACTCGGCGGGGATGATCTGGTCGGTGTCCACGTTGGACCGGTGCAGCGGGGCCCCGATGCCGGTGTGGGTGATGATCGGCTCCATGTGGATCAGGCCCCCTTCGCGGGCTCGAGATCTGCGGGCGAGGCCAGCCGCCCGACGACGGCGGTGGCCGCGGCGACCGCCGGGCTGACGAGATGGGTCCGGGCGCCCTTGCCCTGGCGACCCTCGAAGTTGCGGTTGGAGGTCGAGGCGCAGCGCTGACCCGGCTCCAGCGAGTCCGGGTTCATCCCGAGACACATCGAGCAGCCCGGTTGACGCCATTCGGCGCCGAACGCGGTGAACACCTCGTCCAGGCCCTCCCGCTCGGCCAACTGACGCACCTGCATCGATCCCGGGACGACCAGCATCCGCACGCCGTCGGCGACCTCGCGGCCCTCGATGATCTCCGCCACCGCCCTCAGGTCCTCGATGCGTCCGTTGGTGCAGGACCCCACGAAGACCACGTCCACGGGGATCTCACGCAGAGGGGTCCCGGCCTGTAGATCCATGTACTCGAGCGCGCCCTCGGCGGCGATGCGGTCGCTCTCGTCCCCGAAGGACTCCGGATGCGGGACGGAGGACCCGAGGGGCGCTCCCTGACCGGGGTTGGTCCCCCAGGTGACGAACGGGGTGAGGGCCGAGCCGTCGATCACCACCTCGGTGTCGAACACCGCGTCGTCGTCGGTCCTCAGACCGTTCCAGTACTCGACCGCGGCGTCCCACTCCTCGCCCACCGGAGCGTGTGGACGCCCCTTCAGATAGTCGTAGGTGGTCTGGTCCGGGGCGATCATCCCGGCCCTGGCGCCGGCTTCGATGCTCATGTTGCAGATGGTCATCCGCGCCTCCATCGAGAGCTTCTCGATGGCCTCTCCGCGGTACTCGATGATGTGCCCCTGTCCCCCGCCGGTCCCGATCTGGGCGATCACCGCGAGGATGAGGTCCTTGGCCGAGACCCCCGGCTGCAGCTCGCCGGTGACGGTGACGGCCATGGTCCGGAACGGCCGCAGCGACAGCGTCTGGGTGGCCATGACGTGCTCGACCTCGGACGTACCGATACCCATCGCGATGGAGCCGAAGGCACCGTGCGTGGAGGTGTGGGAGTCGCCGCACACGACCGTCATGCCGGGTTGGGTCAGCCCGAGCTGGGGTCCGATGATGTGGACGATGCCCTGACCCGGATCACCCATCGGGTACGCCCGGACGCCGAACTCCTCACAGTTGGTGCGCAGCGTCTCGATCTGGGTGCGCGAGACGCGGTCGGCGATGAGGTCGACGGCGCCACCGATGATGTCGGTCGGGACGTTGTGGTCCTCGGTCGCGAGGGTGAGATCCGGACGACGCAGACCGCGGCCCGCCAGCCGCAGTCCGTCGAAGGCCTGGGGGCTGGTGACCTCGTGGATCAGGTGGAGATCGATGTAGATGAGGTCCGGTTGTCGGGCTTCACCCTCCCCCTCGCCCCGGACCACCACGTGGTCGTCCCACACCTTCTCCGCCAGGGTTCGGCCCCGGGCGCCTCCGGACGGTGTCACACTCATCACGCCTCCAGTACCCGCCCCGGGTGACGAACCGATGGATTCTCACCATGTAGGACGCTATAGTCGAACTGTGAGACAGTATAGCGGGATCGGAGTCCTCGACAAAGCCATGACGGTGCTCCACGCGGTGGCCGAGCAACCGTGTGTCCTCGCCGACCTCTGCGAGCGCACCGGGCTCCCCCGGGCCACCGCCCACCGGCTCGCGGTGGGCCTCGAGATCCACCAGCTCCTGTCCCGGAACGACGCCGGGGTGTGGAGCCTCGGTCCCGGGCTGGCGAAACTCGCCTCCCACGCCGCGGACTCCCTGGCGGAAGCGGCGTCCAGCGTCCTGCCGCGCCTGCGCGAGGCGACGGAGGAGAGCGTCCAGGTGTATCGCCGCGACGGCGACCGGAGGATCTGCGTCGCCTCGGCCGAGCCCCCCACCGGCCTGCGGGACACCGTCCCCGTGGGGGCCGTGCTGCCCATGAGCAGGGGGTCGGGAGCGAAGGTCCTGGCCGCGTGGGCCGACCCCGCCACCCAGCGCGCCCTCCTGGCGGACGCCACCTACACCGAGCGGCAGCTGGCCGAGGTCCGGCGACGCGGGTGGGCTCAGTCGATCGCCAAGCGGGAGGCCGGTGTCGCCTCCATCTCGGCCCCGATCAGGGACTCGGCGGGCAGCGTCGTGGCCGCGATTTCCGTCTCGGGCCCGGTGGATCGCATCGGTCGACGCCCCGGGGTGCGCTGGGCGGCCGACCTCCTGGCCGCCGCGGAGGCGATCCACAAGCGGTTGTAGGCCCGGGCACCCTGATTGACCCGACCAGCTAGGCCGGCCGCCTACCCTCGACCAGACGTCCGAGCGCCCACGGCAGGCTGCTCACACTCGGCTGCCGGACCGCCGCCACGAGGTCGCCGTCGCGCGGATCCACCCGGACCACCTGGACACCCGTTTGCCTGAGCTGTCGATACGGGACCGGCACCAGGTCGGACACGACGTCGAATCCCAGTTCGCGAATCTCGGCTCCGAGCGGCGACCGTCCGTCGAGGGTGGCGACCGGGGTGTCGGGGCGGGCGCCGGTCCCGACGACGACGGCGAGCGCCTGCACTCCGAGCCGCCGCTGACCTCCGGCCCAGCCTTCCAGCGCCTCCTCGGCGGAGGCGGCGGCCCGGGCCGGGTCGCGGTCGACGGCCTCGGCCACCAACTCGAGGTGCCGTCGCCAGCCCGGCCGCCCGTCGGGGTCCGCGATGACCGTGGCGAGCTGCTCGTACCCTCTCAGCTGCGCCTCGGAGACGTCGGCCGCGGCGAGAGCGAAGGCGTCGGCCCCGAACGGCAGGAGGGAGCGCAGACTCGGCAACCCCGGACCGTCCCAGTCCGGCGTCGGCGGGGAGGGACGGTCCCGCCAGGGCCGGGGGCCCGTGCCGTCGACGGCCCAGGCCGCCTCCGGCTCCATTTCCAGTGCCACCAGGACGTCCAGGTCCGCGGACGAGAGGGCGACGACACGCCGGACGGGCGGGTCGTCGGTCGGGGTGCGGACGGGACTCGGTGGGTCCAACGGGTCCCTCGACGGGGTGGTCGGGCTCGTCGTCCCGCCCCCCGCCCCGCAGGCGGTCAGGCCCGCGAGCCCGAGCCCGGCGCCGAGGGCCAGCCGGAGGACGTCGCGACGTGAGTTCACGAGGGAATCGTCGCACGCCCCCACAAACGCGACGTCCCGGCTCCTCGCTCTCGCGAGGAACCGGGACGTGTCGATCATGTACCCCCGATGGGATTCGAACCCACGCTACCGCCGTGAGAGGGCGGCGTCCTAGGCCGCTAGACGACGGGGGCCGAGTACGCGTCAACTGTAGCGACACCACCGGTCCACCACAAAATCACGCCACCGACACCCGTGCACCAGGTGCAAATATGCACTCGGTGCACTTTCAATATAGACTGCTCCGGTGACCTCCCCCCCAGACCAGGACTCCCTCCGCGAGAGGAAACGTCGCGCCACGCTGCTGGCCATAGAGGACGCCGCGACCTCCCTCGTCCTGGAGCACGGGTACGACTGCGTGACGGTGGACCAGATCTGCGCCGCGGCCCACGTCTCCAAGCGCACGTTCTTCAACTACGTCCCGTCGAAGGAGGCCGCCGTCATCGGTTCACCTCCCCGTGACGTCCCCCCGGCACGGCGCCGAGAGTTCCTCGACGCCGCCGACCCGGACGTGCCCGGGGCACTCCTCCGACTGTTCCTCGCGGCTTTCGCCGACGCGCGAATCGGGGACGACGCCCAGACGGCGAGACTCGCCCACCGTCGAGGCGCGATCTTCCGGGCGGAACCGGACCTCGGCGTGGCCCGCGTGACCGCGTCCTCACGCTTCCAACTCCGCCTGGTGGACCTGGTGACCGAGCACTTCGAGCGTCAGCCGGGTCTCCGCCGCCTCGAGGGGGTCGCAGCGGAGGCCGAAGCGCGCGCCTGCGTCGCCCTCGTGGCCGCCTCGGCCAACCTGGGCCTGTCGAGCTGGCTGACGCGGCGGGCCTCGACCTTCGACGATCTCGACTCCGAGTGCGCCCTCGCCCTGCGACAGCTCGCCCTCCTCGTCAGTTCCCCCACCGACACGGCGTCGGCGCAGACGACCTCTTCCGAGAAGACGGGATCCACGTCATGAGCGATACCAGCACCCTCGCGACGGCCGGTCACGAGACCGCCGAGCGCGCGCCGTCCCACAACGTGCCGCTGGTGTTCACCTCGCTCCTGCTCGGGATGCTCATCGTGTCCCTGGGGCAGATGATCTTCGCGACCGCGCTCCCCACGATCGTCGCGGACCTCGGCGGGGTCGACAAGATGAGCTGGGTCATCACCGTCTATCTCCTCACCATGACCATCGGCCTGCCCGTGTACGGCAAGCTCGGCGACCAGATCGGACGCAAACCGCTCTTCGTCGCGGCGATCCTGCTGTTCCTCGGCGGGTCCGTACTCGGAGCCCTGTCGTGGAGCATCGACGTCCTCATCGTCTCCCGCGCCATCCAGGGCCTGGGGGGCGGAGGTCTGATGGTGCTGTCCCAGGCCATCGTCGCCGACGTCGTCCCCGCCCGTCAGAGAGGCCGGTACATGGGAGTGATGGGGGCCGTGTTCGGGCTCTCGTCGATCCTCGGTCCGCTCCTGGGCGGGTTCTTCACAGAGGGCCCGGGCTGGCGCTGGGCACTGTGGTTCAACCTGCCGATCTGCCTGCTCACACTCGCGGTCGCGGTTCTCTACCTGAGACTGCCCGCTCGCGGCACCGGTCGGAGGACCGACTGGCCGGGGACCGTGCTCATGGTCACGGGCACCACGGCGCTCATCCTCGTCTGCTCGTGGGCCGGCAACCGCTACTCCTGGACCGACCCGGTCATCCTCGGCCTCGCCGCCCTCTTCCTGGTCTGCGCAGCCGCGTTCGTCCGGGTCGAACTGCGGTCACCACACCCCCTGATCCCCATGACCCTGTTCGCCGAGCGCAACTTCGCGCTCTCCACCGCCGCCGGGCTCATCATCGGTATCGCCATGTTCGGGACCATCACCTACCTTCCCACCTACATCCAGATGGTCCACGGACTCGGACCCACCCACGCCGGCCTCATGATGACCCCGATGATGGCGGGGATGATGGGCACCTCCATCATCGTGGGCAACATCGTGAGCCGCACCGGCCGGTACAAGTGGTATCCCGTCGTGGGCAGCATCATCATGGCCGTGGGACTGTTTCTCATCAGCTCGCTCGAGGAGACGGACACCCTGCTCCACCTCGGGGTCGTGCTCTTCGTCTTCGGTTTCGGTCTCGGCCTGTGCATGCAGCTGCTCGTGCTGATCGTCCAGAACTCGTTCCCCGTGTCGATGGTCGGCACCGCCACGGCGTCCAACAACTTCTTCCGCCAGATCGGCGGAACCCTGGGATCGGCCATCGTGGGGTCGCTCTTCGTCAGTCGTCTTTCCGATCTCATGGGAGTTCGCATCCCGGCCGCGGCGGCGGCGATGGGACCGGAAGGGGCCGAGATGGCCACGTCGTTCTCGAACGGCTCCGGAGCGGCCAACTCGATGAGTCCCGAGATCCTCGCCGGACTGCCCGGGCCGCTCCACGACGCGATCGTGGGTTCCTACAACGACGCCCTGGTGCCGATCTTCCTCATCGTGGTCCCCCTGCTGGTGGTCGCCACCGGATTGCTGCTGTTCATCCGCGAGGACCCGCTCAAGGAGACCGTCGACTAGCCTCGCCCAGGCACGACCAGGACCACCCGCTCAGCCCTCACGGTGACGGTGGTCCGGGGTGAGAACACCGACACGCGATCCACATCCGCCGCAACCACGCCGTTACACGACGGCGATAGTTTTCCCGGCGTGCAGACTCCCCGAGAGACCGTCCTGCGATTCCTCGCCGCCCCGACCGACGTGGGCACCGGGAACCAGGTTCACACAGGCCGCATCCTCGAGTGGATCGACAAGGCCGCGTACGCCCAGGCCGCGGTCTGGTCGGGTGGCTATGCCGTCACCGCCTACGTGGGCAACGTCCGCTTCTCGCGGCCGATCGAGGCCGGGCAGCTCGTCGAGGTGTCAGCGCGCCTCGTCCACACCGGGTCGAGTTCGATGCACATCCAGTGTGATGTCCGGGCCTGCGATCCCGTCGCGCTCGAGTACCGCCACTGCGCCGAGTGTCTCGTCGTCTTCATCGCCATGCGTGAGGGCAGACCCACCCCCGTGCCGTCCTGGCGACCCGCCTCCCGGTTGGAGGTGCACGAGTCGGAAGAAGCGGTGATGCGTATCGCGCTGCGCAAGGACATCGAGGACGCCATGGCGCAGCAGGACTACACCGCCGAGGGGACCGCACCCCGGTCGACCCTGCGGTTCCTCGCGGCACCCGCTGACGTGAACTGGGGTGGCAACGTCCACGGTGGGCGGATCATGTCGTGGATCGACGACGCCGCGAACCTCTGCGCGACCCACTGGTCGGGCACCCCGTGCACCTCCGTGTACGCGGGCGGCGTGCGGTTCTACCACCCGGTGAGCATCGGTCACGTCGTCGAGGTCGAGGCCCGGCTCCTGCACACCGGTCACGAGACCATGCACGTGTCCGTTCACGTCCGGTCCGGTGAGCCCACATCGCCGGACCGGGTCCTGACGACCCACTGTCTGGCGGTGTGCGCGGCGCTGGGTCCGGATCTCACACCCACCCCGGTGCCGCACTGGACCCCGAAGAGCGCGGAGGACCACGCTCTCGACGCGCACGCGCGACACCTCATCCGGCTGCGGGGACGGGGCCGGGTCGTCGGGGTCGCGTGAGCGAGGGCCACCGCAGACGACGCGCGAGAGGCCCCGACGAGGAGAACACCCGGAGCATGACGCTCCGGGTGTTCTCGTGTGTACCCCCGATGGGATTCGAACCCACGCTACCGCCGTGAGAGGGCGGCGTCCTAGGCCGCTAGACGACGGGGGCTCAGGACGCGGTTCCGCTGAGGGAACCACTGCAGTGAGCGCTGTGAGCGCTCAGCTGGCCTACCAGGACTCGAACCTAGAACGACGGTACCAGAAACCGCTGTGTTGCCAATTACACCATAGGCCACTGTATTCACTTGTCCGCCCGTGCGGGGCGACCTCGAAGAGACTATCAAAGCACCGAGGGTGAATAGCAAATCGCCTGGTCAGTCGGCGATCGGCGCGGCCCGGAGCCGGGCCAGGGTCAGCTCCCGACCCAGCAGCTCCAACGATTCGAACAGGGGCGGCGAGATGTGCGAGCCGGTCACCGCGACCCGGATCGGGCCATAGGCCTTGCGTGGCTTGATCCCGAGGCCGTCCACCAGTGCACCGGAGAGCGCCGCCTCGATCGCGGGGGTGGTCCACTCCGGTAGCGCGTCCAGCGCGCGCACGGCCGCGTCCACGACCTCGCGGGAGTCGGCCTTGAGGTTCTTGGCGGCGGATCCGGGATCGACGACGAACTCCGCCTCGTCCACCACGAGGAAGCGGATCAGGTCCCACGCGTCGGACAGGACGACGATGCGGGTCTGGAGCAGGTCGGCCACGACCGCCCACCGGTCTCCGTCCAGCTCGGGCGGCAGCGTCAGGCCGTCCTCGGACGGGTGCGCCTCGAGGAAGTCCCGCAGCCGTTGCGCGAACACCTCCGGGGGAAGCCGTCGGATGTGCTCGGCGTTGATCGCGTCCGCTTTCTTCTGGTCGAAGCGGGCGGGGTTGGCGTTGACCTGACGTACGTCGAAGGCCTCCACCATCTCCTGGAGGGAGAACACATCGCGGTCGTCCGACAGTCCCCACCCCAGGAGCGCCAGGTAGTTGAGCAGCCCCTCGGGCAACATCCCTCTGTCACGGTGCAGGAACAGGTCCGACTGCGGATCCCGCTTGGACAGCTTCTTGTTCCCCTCGCCCATGACGAACGGCAGGTGCCCGAACTCGGGGACACGCTCGGCCACCCCGATCCGCGTCAGCGCGCGGTAGAGCGCGATCTGCCGGGGGGTGGAGCTGAGCAGGTCCTCGCCCCGGAGCACGTGGGTGATCTGCATGAGCGCGTCGTCCACCGGGTTCACCAGGGTGTAGAGGGGGACCCCGTTTGCGCGGGTCAGCGCGAAGTCCGGAACGGAGCCGGCCTTGAAGACGGTCTCACCGCGGACGAGATCGTCCCACCCCAGGTCCTCGTCCGGCATCCGGAGCCGGATCACCGCGCCACGCCCCTCATCCCGGTAGGCCTGCTTCTGCTCCTCCGTCAGATCGCGGTCGTACCCGTCGTACCCGAGCTTGGGATCACGCCCGGCCGCGCGGTGGCGGGCCTCGACCTCCTCGGCCGTCGAGAAGGACTCGTAGGCCTCTCCGGCGTCGACGAGCCTGCGCACCACCTCGAGGTGCTGGTCGCGTCGCTCGGACTGGCGGTAGGGGGCGTACGGTCCGCCCACCTCCGGCCCCTCGTCCCAGTCCAGTCCGAGCCACCGGAGCGCGTCGAGCAACGCCCGGTACGACTCCTCCGAGTCGCGTGCGGCATCGGTGTCCTCGATGCGGAAGACGAAGGTGCCGCCCGTGTGCCGGGCGTGGGCCCAGTTGAACAGCGCCGTCCTGACCAGTCCCACGTGGGGTGTGCCGGTGGGCGACGGGCAGAAGCGGACACGGACGTCTTGTGCTGTCATGGTCACCATCCTAGAGACGGTCCCGGCTCGCACCCCCGCGCAGGACCGGCCTAGGATCGGCCGGGTACCCGTGGTGCGCCCTTCACGCGCGATCCACACCCGGTCGGAGTCGAGGAGGCGAGCCGTGGCGTCAGGGCTCCACCCCGACGCCGCGAGGCCTGTCACCGCTCCGGACTTCCTCCTGTCCCGCCCCACGGGCTCACTGCGCACCCAGGGATCCCTCCGTTCCTTCACTGATCCGGCAGACGCGGCGCTGGCCCTGAGATCCGGGGACTGCGGCCTGGTGGTGGGCGCCATGGGGTTCGAACCCGATGCGCGGGCGGCGTTGGTGGAACCCGACATCGTGGTCCGGACCGACGGCCCCCTCGAGCCCCCCGCCTACTTCCGATCGATCCGCACCCGGGCCCGCGTCGCCGTGGAGATCCCCTCCACGGAGGTCCACCGGCACCGCGTGGCCACCGCGATCGCCGGGATCCGCGCCGGCGGCCTGTCCAAGGTGGTGCTCGCCCGCGCGGTCCGGTTGGTCGCGCAGGACCCGATAGACCCCCACGCGGTGTGCGCGGCGCTCATCGATTCGAGCCCGTCGGCCGACGGGTTCCTGGTCGACCTGACCCCCGCCGGCGGGCGGCACGCCGGCCGGGTACTGGTGGGGTCGAGCCCGGAGCTGCTGGTGCGCCGCCGGGGCGACGCGGTGGAATGCCACCCCCTCGCCGGCTCCGCTCCCCGTTCCCGCGACACCTCCGAGGACCAGGCCGCGGGGCGCGCCCTGCGGGCCTCGGGCAAGGACGCCGAGGAACACGCGTTCGTCGTGGACTCCCTCGCGTCGGCTCTCGCCCCCTTCTGCCGGGAGCTACAGATCCCCGAGCGCCCCTCGCTCACCTCGACCCGCGAGATGTGGCATCTGGGGACCCGGATCCGCGGACGGATCGCGGACCCACGGACCACGGCACTCGACCTCGCATTGGCCGTCCATCCGACGCCCGCGGTGTGCGGGACCCCCACCGACGAGGCGAGGCGCGTGATCGCGGGCCTCGAGGGCGAACGCGGCTTCTACTCGGGGGCTGTCGGCTGGGCGGACGCCGGCGGCGACGGGGACTGGATGGTCACCATCCGCTGCGCCGAGATCGACGCCGATCGCTCAGGGGCGCTCGCCTGGGCGGGCGGGGGGCTCGTCGCCGACTCCGACCCCGACGACGAGGTCGCCGAGACCGCCGCCAAACTCCGCACGGTCCTCACCGCGCTGGGCGCGGTGTGACCCGCTCTACCTGTCGACGACGGGGTTGCTCAGCGATCCGATGCCCTCGATCTCCACGGTGACCCGGTCGCCGGGGAGCATCGGCCCCACCCCGGCGGGCGTGCCCGTCAACACCACGTCGCCCGGGAGCAACGTCATGATCCTGCTGACGTACTCGATGATCTCCCCCACGGTGTGCATGAACTGGGAGGTGTTGCCTTCCTGGCGTACCTCCGACGACCCGTCCGGGTGGTGCACGGTGGTGCGGACGTCGAGGCCGTTCGGGTCGAGGTCGGTGACTATCCAGGGGCCCAGCGGGCAGAAGGTGTCGTACCCCTTGCCCCGCGTCCACTGACCGTCCGCGAGCTGCTGGTCACGGGCGGTCACGTCGTTGGCGCAGGTGTAGCCGAGGATCACCTCGTGGGCCCGGGCGGCCGCGACGTCGCGACAGGGCTGGCCGATCACCACGGCGAGTTCGCCCTCGTGGTCCACCCGTTCGGAGCTGGGAGGGTAGGCGATCGCCGCTTCGGGGCCGATCACAGAGGTGTTGGGCTTGAGGAAGATCAGCGGCTCGGTGGGCGCCTCGGAGCCCATCTCCTGCGCGTGCTCCGCGTAGTTCTTGCCCACACACACCACCTTGGAGGCGAGGATCGGGGCGAGAAGGCGGACGTCGGCCAGCGGCCATTCGCGACCGGTGAACTCGGGCGTGCCGAAGGGGTGTTCCGAGATCTCCGCGCAGGTGAGGGTGGCGGGGTCGGTGACGTCCCCTCGGACCTCGACGAAGGCGAATCCCTGCGGGTGGGCGATACGGGCGAGACGCATACCCGCGATCCTATGCCGTTCGCAGATCCCGGAGCGTCGTGACCCCGCGGTCGCGCAGCTCGGCCGTCTGGGCCAGGTACAGCTCCGCGCAGGCGAGAGCATCGATCAGTGCGTCATGCGCCCGGTAGCGCGGGAGCCCGTACCGCTGCCGCGCATTCCACAGTCGCAGTTCGTCCGGGGAGGACTGCGGTGCGAAACCCATGTCGACTCCCCCACCGAGCACCCTCCGGTGCAGGTCGAGGGTGTCGACCGACACCAACGGCGGCCGCACGTCGTGGGCGGACGAGCACAGCGAGTCGAGGAACTCTGTCTCTATATGACTGTAGTGGGCGACGAGCACCCGCCCGGTCAACGCGGAGAACACCTGGTCCAGGACGACGTCGACCCCGACGCCGTTCGCCACCGCGTCGTCGGTGATGCCGTGCAGGGTGGCGCTCTGACCCACGCCCTCGACCTCGTCGGCGTGGTCGTCCCGGAGGATCATGGACCGCGCACCGCCGAGGTCGATCCGGTCGCCGTCCACGGGCACCAGCCCCACGGACAGGACACGGTGGCGCCGGGGGTCGAGTCCCGTCGTCTCCACGTCCACCGCGAGGAGACGCAGATCGGCCAGCGGGGTCGACGGCGCCGGCGGCGGGGTCTCGAGGTAGCGACGGAGCGGGCCGTCCGGAAGGCGCCGCGCAGCGCGCTGCCGGCGCCCGGACCGGGTGAACCAGTCGCGCATCACATCTGTCCGACCCGGTACTTCAAGGCGAGCGAGCCCTGCACGCCGGCGATGATCCGGAACGCGGCGCGGAGACGGTGGCGGTCGGCGGAGCTCAGCGTTCCGGGGTCGAGGTGGTTGTCCTGCGGGTCGTCGTCCGCGATCTGGCGTGCGTGATGACTGTAGGTCAGGCCGCGGAGGAACCGGAATGCCTCGGAGAGGTCCTCCGCATCCGCCCGCGCGATCACACCCGCCCCGGCCGCGGCGTCGAGTCGACCGAGCGTGGACACCTCGTCGAGCCCTGCGGAGAGGGCGTACACGCGGGCGATCTGCACCACCGGCGCGATCCCCCCGGCCTTGAGGTCGAGGGTGTTGCGGTACTCGCCTCGTCGTTCCACCACCAGACCGCGGAAGAACCCCAACGGCGGACGCCACTCACAGGCGATCCGCGCCAGGTGGGCCTGGAACCGCAGGCTGCCCTCGGCGCGCGCGAGCATCTCGTCCCGGACTCTCATGAACAGCGAGGTGTCCCCGTGGACGGGGCGGATGTCCAGGAAGACCTGGGAGTGCAGGACGGCGTCCGCTCCCGGCGCCCGGACCCAGTCCCCCACCTGGCGTTCCCAGGACGTGCACGTGCGACGCCACGCCGGGGTGGAGGCCATGACCTCACCCGGACACAGCGGGAACCCGGACCGGTCGAGACCTGCGCACACCTGCTCGGCCAGCTGTGCGAAGTACCGGTCCGCGTCGGGTGTCGTCCCCGCCGGGTCGTCCAGGATGAGCGCGTTGTCCTGGTCGCTCGCCACACCCAGTTCCCCTCGTGCCTGGGAACCGAGTCCGACCCAGCAGTACGCCACGGGCGGCGGTCCGAGCTCAAGCTCGGCAAGGGAGATCAGTCGGCGGGTCGCCGCGTCCGCGGTGGCCGTGACGACCCTGCCGATGTCCTGGGGGGCTGTGCCGCGGCGGACGAACTCACCGACCAGCGCGGGCAGCCTCGCCGCCAGGTGTGCGACCCCGTCGGCGTCGGGCGCGCGGGCGATGCGGGCCGCGAGGTAGACGGGGTCGGTCTGCGCCAGGCGGAGCAGGTCCCCGCTGGTCACCATCCCCACCGGCTCACCGTCCTGGCAGACCGGCAGGTGATGGACCCCACGGTCGATCTGGAGGAGCGTGGCGTCGAACGCGCGGGTCCCCGTGTCCACGGTGACTGGATCCGGGGTCATGATGGCGGATACCGGGGCCCCGGTGTCGCCGCCCACCGCGACGACCTTGGAGCGCAGGTCCCGGTCGGTGAAGATGCCCACCACGCGACCCGCCTCGACGACCAGCAGCGCGGACACACGGCGTTCGGTCATCAGCCTCGCGGCGTCCCGGATGGTGGTGTCGGGTCCGGTGGTCACCGCGTCGCGGGCGAGCAACTCCCCGACCGGCGTACCGAGCGCGTCCCCTCCCGCGGCCTCGAGTCGAGCCGAGGCGAGATCCTGACGGATCCGTTCGCTGCGTTCGCCGAAGAACCGACTCAGCTGCGGGTGTTCGGTGAGCAGCGAGTCCAGGACCTCGCGGGGCATCTCGAGCAGCAGGGTGTCGGCGACCGCCACCATCCGGTAGCGCGATGGTCCGCCACTGGCGAGGGAGGAGTAACCGAAGCAATCCCCCTCTCCTCGCGCGTCGAGCAGAGCCCCGTCCGGATCACACACCTCCACGGCGCCCGAGCGGATGAGGTGCAGGGTGTCGTTCCGGGCACCCGCGTCGAGGATTATCGTTCCCCGGCGGTGGTACCGCTGCGAGAGCTGCGCGGGGATCCGGTCGAGTTGGTCGACGGTCAGCTCGTCGAAGGGGGCGCACCGGGCGAGGAAATCTCTCACCTCGACGAGTTCGACGTCCATGGCTCCACTGTGAACGCCGACGGCCCGCGGTGTGATGCGCTTCGTGCGATTCACACCCGCGGACCGCGGTACTCGTACTCCGCTCTAACCGCTGACCGCGGCCACGATCCGGTCCCCGACCTCTGATGTCGCCACCGGCCGGTCCCCACAGGACCCCAGGTCCGCCTCGACCGCGGCTTCCACACGGTCGGCTTCTCCGACCTTCCCGAGATGCCGCAACATCAGAGCGACGGACAGGATGGCCGCGGTGGGGTCGGCCTTGCCCTGGCCTGCGATGTCCGGTGCGGAACCGTGCACCGGTTCGAACATGGACGGGTTGGTCCCGGAGGCATCGATGTTCCCCGACGCCGCGGTGCCGATCCCCCCGGTGACGGCCGCGGCGAGATCGGTGATGATGTCGCCGAAGAGGTTGTCCGTGACGATGACGTCGAAGCGCGAGGGCTCCGTCACCATGTAGATCGTCGCGGCGTCGATATGGCAGTAGTCCACCTCGACGTCCGCGAACTCCGGGGCCACCTCGTCGACCGTGCGCTGCCAGAGACCGCCTGCGTTGACCAGAACATTGGTCTTGTGGACCAGTGTGAGCTTCCCGCGGCGGGACCGCGCGCGGCCGAAGGCGTCGCGTACCACCCGCTCCACGCCGAACCGGGTGTTGACCGAGGTCTCGGTACCGATCTCCTGGGGCGTCCCGACCCGGATCGCACCACCGTTGCCGGTGTAGAGCCCTTCGGTCCCCTCGCGGACGACCACGAAGTCGATCTCCCCCGGGTTCTTGAGCGGGGTCGCCGAGCCCGGGTACAGACGCGACGGGCGGAGGTTGACGTGGTGGTCGAGCGCGAACCGCAGGGGCAGCAGCATCCCGCGTTCGAGCACGCCGGCGGGCACGGAGCGCGGGTCCCCGATGGCGCCGAGCAGGATCGCGTCGTGGCTCTTCAGGCTCTCGACATCCGCGTCGGTGAGCGTCTCCCCGGTGCGCAGATAGCGTCGCGCCCCGAGGTCGTACTCCGTCTTCTCGACCCCCGGGACGAGCGCATCCAGTACCCGGATCGCCTCGGCCGTCACCTCGACACCGATCCCGTCACCGGGGATGACGGCGAGCTTCATCGTCTGCGTGTTCCTCTCCACCGGTCCCGTCTCCCTCAGTCCAGGTTGATCTGGGTGGCCGTGGCCCCGAGCTCGGAGACGATCCGGTCGACCGTCGGATCGGCGACCGCGCGGTCGACCCGGAGGATCAGCGACGCGCCCTCACCCGTGGCGTCCTGGCTCAGGGCGGCGGCCTGGATGTCGATGCCCTCCCCGCCGAGGATGGAACCGACCTTCCCGAGCACACCCGGTCGATCGGAGTAGTGCACGAAGAGGTTCTGGCCCTGGGCGCGCAGGTCGAAACCGCGCTCGTTGATCCGGACGATCTTCTGGACCTTCTCGAGGCCCGAGAGGGTTCCGGTGACCTTGCCGGTGGCGCCGTCCGCGGCCACGGCGGTGACTGTGACGGTGCTGCGGTAGGACTTGGACTCGCTGCGGGTCTCCACCGAGTGGGTGACGCCGCGCTGCTCGGCCATCGATGCGACGTTGACGAACGTGGCCGGCTCGTCGGTGATCGCGGAGAACAGGCCACGCAGGGCTGCCAGCCCGAGCACGTCTACCTGCTCGGCGGCGAGCTCACCGGCGACGTCGACGTTGACCGTGGTCGGCACCCCCGGGCAGAGGTGGCCGGCGATCAGGCCGACCTTGCGGACCAGGTCGATCCACGGGGCGACCTCGTCGCCGACCGGACCGCCGGAGACGTTCACTGCGTCCGGGACGAACTCGCCGCGCAGCGCCAACAGCACGCTGCGGGCGACGTCGGTGCCGGCGCGGTCCTGGGCTTCGCTGGTGGAGGCGCCCAGGTGGGGGGTGACGACGGTGTTCTCCAGCTCGAACAGCGGCGAATCGGTGCAGGGCTCGGTGTCGAACACGTCGAGGGCGGCAGACCGGACCTTGCCGGACTTGAGTGCGTCGACCAGGGCGTCCTCGACGATCAGCCCACCGCGGGCGGCGTTGACGATCACGACGCCGTCCTTGGCGCGGGCCAGCCGCTCGGCGTCCAGCAGACCGGCCGTCTCCTTGGTCTTGGGCAGGTGCATCGTGATGATGTCGGCCCGGGAGACCAGCTCGTCGATGTCGACCAGCTCGATGCCCAGCTGCGCCGCTCGGGCGGCGGGCAGGTAGGGGTCGTAGGCGATGAGGGTGGTCTCGAACGCCGCCAGGCGCTGTGCCACCAACTGGCCGATCCGACCCAGGCCCACCACTCCGATGGTCTTGCCGAGCAGTTCGACGCCGTTGAACGAACTCCGCTTCCAGGTGTGCTCGCGCAGCGTGCGGTCGGCGGCGGGAATCTGGCGGCACGCGGACATGAGCAGCGCCACCGCGTGCTCTGCGGCCGAGTGGATGTTGGAGGTGGGCGCGTTGACCACCATGACACCGCGTTCGGTGGCGGCGGGGATCTCCACGTTGTCCAGTCCCACGCCCGCGCGACCGATGATCTTCAGCTTGGGTGCCGCGGCGAGGACCTCGGCGTCGACCGTCGTCGCCGAACGGACGAGGAGCGCGTCCGCGTCCTTCACCGCGTCGAGGAGCCTGGGGCGATCCGGGCCGTCGACCCAGCGGACCTCGACGGCGTCGCCGAGTGCGTCGACGGTCGACTGGGCGAGCTTGTCGGCGATGAGGACGACGGGACGTCCGGATGCTGTCACAGTGGGATCTCCTCGGTGTCAATTCGGGCACCGACAGTCTAGGTCACCGCACCCCGCCCACGACCAGTGGCCGGGGTGGCGACGGGGGCCTACCGTGGCTGATGTCACCGCAGCACCCGACCGTGTCACTGCAGCACCCGACCTCCGCCCGACGAACGGAACACCCATGCCGCGCACTCCCCGATCGACCGGATTCCCGGCCGGCCTGCCCAGTCCCTGGCTGCCCGTCCTCGCGCCCGCTCGCGGCTCGACCGCGGTGGCCACCTACCTGAGGGCCCACCTGTACGGAGCTGCTGTGGGACGCAGCCTGCTCGACCGCTGCATCCGTGCGGTCGACGATCCCGACCGGGCCCGACTCGAGCCACTTCGGGATCAGTTCGAGCAGGAGATCGCCGTCGCCTCCGAGGTGTTGTCCCGGTTGTCCCCCATCGGAACGCCGGGTCGGGGGCTGGTGCGCCGATCCTCCGGGATCGCCCTGGGCGTCCTGCCCGTGGGACCGGTGCTCAGCGACCCGCTCGCACGGCTGGGGGTGCTGGAGGCGCTACGCACCCTCGTCGTGGCCAAACGCTCGATGTGGGACCTGCTCGCGGAGTCCTGGGTGGCGGACGCGCCCTCCGGTGGTGAGGGTGCGACGGTGGGCGGCCCCGGGACCCGACGCGTCCTGATGGACCTGGCCGAGCAGGCCGCGGCGCAGGCGGTCCTGCTCGAGGAACTGCGACGTACCTACGGTCTGGCAGTCTTCGAATGACCCGGTCCGACCCGGTCCGCGCCGACGTCGTGGTGGTGGGGTCGGGTCCGAACGGACTCGCCGCCGCGCTCCTGTGCGCCCGCGCCGGCCGACGGGTCGTGGTGCTCGAGGCCGAGGACACCATCGGGGGCGGGTGTCGCACCCTGCCCATGGACGGCATGCCGGGCGATCTCGGCGAGGGACTGCTGGTCGACCCGTGTTCGGCTGTCCACCCGATGGCCGGCGCCGCACCGTTCTTCCGGCAGTTCGACCTGGCCGCGCACGGCGTCGAGTTGAGGACGCCGCCGGTCCAGTTGGGCCACGCGCTCCCCGGTCGCGACGCGATCGTGGTCCCCTCCGACCCCTCCCCCGCGAGCCTGGCCGAGGGGATGGGGTCCGAGGCGGAGGCCCGGGCCTGGTGGCAGGTCATGGAACCGCTGGCCGAGCGGCCACTCGAGGTGGTGGCCACGGCGCTGTCCGATCAGCGATCGATCCCGCCGGTCACGGTGGTGGCAGCGCTGGCGAGGGCCTTCGCCCGGGCACATCCCCTGGGGATCACGGGCGACCGATTCGGACCGGATGGCCGGACCCTGTTCTCGGGGATCGCCTCCCACGCGATCTCGCCCCTCTCCTCGCCGGCGGCGACCGGGGTCGGCCTGATCCTCGGTTCCCTCCTGCACTCCCCGCTCGGGTGGGCCCTTCCTGTCGGGGGGAGCGGTGCGATCACCGCCGCCCTGGCAGAGGCGCTGCGCCGGGCCGGCGGGGAGATCCGCACGGGGATCCGCGTCGGGTCGATGGCGCAGATTGACGCGCGGGACATCGTCTTCAACACCTCCTCGCGGATCCTCGGCGAGATCCTGCTGTCGTCCTCGCCGTCACCGGCCGTGGAGCGACGGGCCCGACGGCTCACCCGAGCGCCCGTGGGAGGTGCCGCGGCGAAGGTCGACATCGTCCTGTCGGGTCCGGTGCCGTGGAGCGACCGACGCCTGAGCGATGCGGGCACGCTTCACCTGGGTGGGGACTCCGCCCACATCGACGCGGCCGAGCGCGCGGTGGCGGACGGCCGGCACGCGGACCGTCCGATGGTGCTGGTCTCCCAGCCGTGGGTCACGGATCCGGGCCGCATCGCACCCGACGGGCGACGGCCGCTGTGGACCTACGCTCACGTGCCCGCCTACTCGCGGCAGGACCAGACCGAGCAGGTGCTCGCCGCGCTCGAGGCGGTCGCACCAGGGATCCGCGACGTGGTGGTGGCGACCCGGTGCACGCCCGCGTCCCGGATGGATCGCCACAATGCGAACTACGCCGGGGGGGACATCGCCGCGGGCCGCGTGGACCTGCGCGGCCTCGTCGCCCGGCCGGTCCCCCGTGTCGACCCCTACGCGACCGGGGTCCCCGGCATATGGCACGCCTCCGGATCGACGCCCCCCGGGCCCGGTGTCCACGGGCTCGCGGGCCAGTACGTCGCCGAGCGGATCCTCCGCGGCTGACGGGTCGGCTCGACCGCCCGACCCGTCGCCTACCGGGCGGTCGGGCCGCCTACTGGTAGGACACGAACCACGGCCGGGGCTCGACCGCCATCGTCTGCTCCGGTGTGAAGGTCGGCGTGTCCTCGTCGTAGAAGTTCTTCCACGCCATCCAGATGTCGGGGGACAGCCCCTGTTGCAGCACCTCCCACGTCTCGAATTTCATCTCCGGCGTGCCGTGTCCGTCGGCGTGGAGGGAGATCGCCACCTCGGGCCGCGAGGTGTCGATGTCCTCGCGGTCGGTGATCATCGCCAGGCTGAACTGGTGCAGGATGAGCAGCTTCTGTGGCCCGCCGGAGTCGCGGGTGAGATCGGCGAGCCAGTGGGTGACCCGGTTGATCTCCTCGGCGCTCGCGCTGCCGATCTGTGCCCCCGGGCGCTGTCCGGGCTCGAGCTTCCACTCGGGGTCCAGGGCCAGTCCCACGTTGGGCCGCCGGAGCAGATCCTCGAACAATCGGGCCTGGTCGAGCAGGTCCGCCATCCCGGGTTGCAGGTCGATCACGGCGTAGCCACCGGCCTCGGTGATCGCGTCGACGAGCGGCTCGAACTCCTCCGGAGGCCACTCGTTGGTGTAGTTGCCGTCGGGCCCGGGCTCGGTCGCCGCGACCGTGGCGATGATCTCGAACGCGGGGACGACCGGCTCGGGTGAGTACGGCTGGTACTCCTCGACCAAGCGGCGCACCCGTTCCGCGCTCTCCTCGGGTCCCTGCTCGCCGAGAACGCCCAGGGCCGGGGTGATGGGCGAGCCGTACGCCGCCACGAACCGTCGGCCGGGGAAGAGCAGTTGCCCCCCGCCGGGGAGCTCGGGAACGGTCCGGGCCTCCTCGATCCGCTGAGCCAACTCCTCCTCGGTGCCCCACCCGGGCCCGAGGGCGATCACGGTGTCGGCGTCGGTCACCGCCTCGACCGAACCCCCGTCGACGCGCGGGTCCGGTGCCCGGAGGTGGGAGACCGCCGCCCCGCCCGCGACGGCGGTCGCGACCGCGGCCACCGGGGTCGCGTCATGGACGAGGACGCGGGGGGCGTCGTCTGCGGACCAGGCCGGCTCGCCGACGGCGAACTGCTCGGCATCCGACGCGGTCTCACCGCCGGCGGTGAACCGCCCGACCACCATCAGGGACGGTGAACCCGGTGACTGGTGGACGGTGACGTCGTCCACGCGGTCGCCCGGGATCTCCTGCTCCGAGTGGAACGTGATCCCGGTCAGTTCCTCCAGATCGGCGCGGTCTCCAGGGGAGTCGACGACCTCGCCGTCGTCGGGGGTGAACGTCACCTCGCCGACCCGCAGCACCCGCTCCGTGCCCATCCGATCGAGCTCGCCCGCGAGTGCGTCATCGCCCCCGGCCACCGCGGTGAGCATCGGCGCGCGCAGCCCCACGGCCACCGACGCGGCGCGGGCCTGGGCGGCCTCGTCCGGCGCCGCCACCACGACCACCGGGGCGGCCTCCACCAGCAGGCGGGTCGCCTCGACACCGGACTCGTCGGCGTCCACGGCGACCCTCGCACCCTCGACCTGCGCGGCGGTGATACCCGGCGACGCGTCGGCGGGCCCGGAGGTGCACGCGGCAGTGGCCGCGACCAGACAGAACGAGAGAACCGCCGCCCCCACTCCTCGGTTGAAGTGGCGCACGGCGGTCCTCCTGACAGTCGGGAATCGATCCCGCTGGACCCTACATGGGCCTCAGGCGGTCTCGGTGATCGGCCGGTCGACCCAGCTCATCAGATCACGCAGCTTCTGGCCGGTGACCTCGATCGGATGCTCCGCGTTCTCCTTGCGGAGCTGCTCGAGCTCCTTGTTGCCACCCTCGACGTTGGCCACGAGACGCTTGGTGAAGGTGCCGTTCTGGATGTCGGCCAGGATCTCCTTCATGCGCTCCTTGGTACCGGCGTCGATGACGCGCGGGCCCGAGAGGTAGCCACCGAACTCAGCGGTGTCGGACACCGAGTAGTTCATGCGCGCGATGCCTCCCTCGTACATGAGGTCGACGATGAGCTTGAGCTCGTGCAGCACCTCGAAGTAGGCGAGCTCGGGGGCGTACCCCGCCTCGACCATGACCTCGAAACCCGTCTTGACGAGCTCCTCTGTACCGCCGCAGAGCACGGCCTGCTCACCGAACAGATCGGTCTCGGTCTCGTCCTTGAAGGTGGTCTTGATGACGCCCGCGCGGGTGCCGCCGATCGCCTTGGCGTAGGACAGCGCGAGCGCCTCGCCCTCGCCCTTCGGGTCCTGCTCCACGGCGATGAGCGCCGGGACGCCCTTGCCGTCGACGAACTGACGGCGCACCAGGTGGCCGGGACCCTTCGGGGCGACCATCGCGACGGTGACGCCCTCGGCGGGCGTGATCAGGCCGAAGTGGATGTTGAGGCCGTGGCCGAAGAACAGCGCGTCGCCGTCGCTGAGGTTGGGCTCGATGTCCTCGGTGAAGATCTGGGCCTGCGAGGTGTCGGGGGCGAGCAGCATGATGACGTCGGCCCACTTGCTGGCCTCGGCGGCGGTCATCACCGTGAGGCCGGCCTCCTCGGCCTTCGCGCGGGACTTGGACCCCTCACGCAGACCGATCGCGACCTCGACACCGGAGTCGCGCAGGCTCAGCGAGTGCGCGTGGCCCTGTGAGCCGTAACCGATGACGGCGACCTTGCGGCCCTGGATCAGCGACAGATCCGCCGAGTCGTCGTAGAACATCTCCACTGCCATGGTGGATTCCCTTCGTGTTGGTTCGTGAAGCCGAGACTTGTGTAGGAGTCGAGACTATCGAGTGGTGGTGATGGACTTGGGGCCGCGTCCCAGCGCGACCATGCCGGATTGCACGATCTCGCGGATCCCGTAGCCGTCGAGCATGCGCAGCAGCGCGTCGAGCTTGTCGGGGGTACCGGTGGCCTCGAGCGTGAGCGATTCCGGGGAGACGTCCACGACGTGGGCGCGGAAGAGACTGGCGATCTCGACGATCTGGCCACGATTGGTGGTGTCGGCGCGGACCTTGACCAGTGTGAGTTCCCGGGCGACCGAACCGGCCGGGTCCTGCTCCACGATCTTGATCACGTTGACCAGCTTGTTGAGCTGCTTGGTCACCTGTTCGAGGGGGAAGTCCTCGACGGCCACGACGATCGTCATCCGCGAGAGACCGTCGGTCTCCGTGGGACCCACCGCGAGGGACTCGATGTTGAACCCGCGCCGGGAGAACAGCGACGCCACGCGCGCGAGCACGCCGGGCTTGTCCTCCACCAGCACGCTCAGGGTGTGGGAGCGGGCGGTCACTGGTCCTCCTCCTGGGCGGCGAGCACGGCGGCGTCGATCCGCTCGGTCACATCGTGGACATCCGCGGCGTCGTCGGCCACGGAATCGGTGTCGTCGAACAGCGGCCGGATGTCCCGCGCCGCCATGATCTCGTCATTGGACGTGCCCGCGGCGACCATCGGCCACACCTGGGCGTCCTTGCCCACGATGAAGTCGATGAGCACCGGTCGGTCGTTGATCTCCCGGGCCCGGGAGATCACCTCATCGACGTCCTCCGCGCGGTCACATCGGAGCGCGACGCACCCCAGGGCCTCGCCGAGCTTCACGAAATCGGGGATGAGCATGGACTGGGTCGACAGGTCCGTCTGCGAGTAGCGCTGGTCGTAGAACAGCGTCTGCCACTGACGGACCATGCCGAGGTTGCCGTTGTTGATCAGGGCCACCTTGATGGGCGCGCCCTCGATCGCACAGGTGGCGAGTTCCTGGTTGGTCATCTGGAAGCAGCCGTCACCGTCGATCGCCCACACCTCGGCCTCCGGCCGACCGAACTTGGCGCCCATCGCGGCGGGCACCGAGTACCCCATGGTCCCGAGGCCGCCCGAGTTGAGCCACGTGCGCGGCTTCTCGTACTGCACGAACTGCGCGGCCCACATCTGATGCTGGCCGACCCCCGCGCAGTAGATCGCGTCCGGCCCGGCGGCCGCGCTGAGCCGCTCGATCACGAACTCCGGGGAGAGCGAACCGTCGGACTGCGGCCCGTAACCCAGCGGGTACTCGGACCGGATCTCGTCCAACTCGCCCACCCACCCGGTGGGCTCGTGCAGCGCGCCGGCATCGCGTTCTCCGCGCAGCGTCTGGACGAGCTCGACCAGCACCTCCTTGATGTCGCCGACGATCGGGACGTCGACGGCGCGGTTCTTGCCGATCTCCGCCGGATCGATATCGGCGTGGATGACCTTCGCCCCGGGCGCGAAGGTGTCGAGCTGGCCGGTCACCCGGTCGTCGAAACGGGCGCCCAGCGTGACGAGTAGATCCGACTTCTGGAGCGCGGCGACCGCGGCCACGGTGCCGTGCATGCCGGGCATGCCGTAGTGGAGCCGGTGTGAATCGGGAAACGCGCCCCTCGCCATCAGCGTCGTGACCAGAGGGATCCCCGTGAGCTCCGCCAGGGCCAACAGCTCCGCCGAGGCGTCCGCCTTGATCACGCCCCCGCCGACGTAGAGGACCGGTCGCTCGGCCTTGGCGATGAGCCGTGCCGCCTCCCGGATCTGTTTGCCGTGGGGCTTGGTCACCGGCCGGTACCCGGGCAGCTTCATCTCCGGGGGCCAGGAGAAGGTCATCTCGGCCTGCAGGACGTCCTTGGGGATGTCCACCAACACCGCGCCCGGTCGGCCGGTCTGCGCGATGTGGAAGGCCTCCGCGATCATCCGCGGGATGTCCTCGCCGTGCGAGACGAGGAAGTTGTGCTTCGTGATCGGCATGGTGATGCCGGAGATGTCGGCCTCCTGGAAGCCGTCCGTGCCGATGAGCGCGGTGCCCACCTGCCCGGTGATGGCGACGATCGGAACCGAGTCCATCTGCGCGTCCGCGAGCGGCGTGACGAGGTTGGTGGCCCCCGGGCCCGAGGTGGCCATGCAGACGCCGACCCGGCCGGTGGCCTGCGCGTACCCGGTGGCCGCATGACCTGCGCCCTGCTCGTGCCGGACCAGCACGTGTCGGACCTTGACCGAGTCGTAGAGGGGATCGTAGACGGGCAGGATCGCGCCGCCGGGGATCCCGAAGACGACCTCGGTGCCGATCTCCTCGAGGGACCGGACCACCGCCTGGGCGCCCGTCATCCGCTCGGGGGCCGCGGACCGGGCCCTGTGCTCTGCACCCGGACGGGGTCCGGGCTGTGCCGTTGGTGCGCTCACTTCAACTGTCCTTCATGGTGGTCGTGGAGCTGACGTTCGTCGCCGCACCCGGTCCGGTGGGACCAGGGGAACCCGGCAACAAAAAACCCCCGACGGCCACGGGGGCCGGCGAGGGTGCGCGTCGACGGAAAGCCAGGTAGCGGCTCAGGCGCCGACGCGCCGGCCGAGTACTAGACCGTTCCAGGTGTTCACGCGCTCAGGTTAGGCCCCGGCCGTCACGGTCGTCAACTCGTGGATACCCGATCCCACATCGTGGACCGTGAGACAGTGGAGGGCATCATGAGCGCCCCATTCAGAGCACCCCACCCGGAATCCACGCCGAGCGACCGCGCACTGTTCCGGGTCAACCCCATGTCCTACGCCGTCATCGCCGTCGTCGTCCTGGCGATCCTCTGGCCCGTCAGCACCTACCCCGTCGCTCTCGGATGGCTCGTGCTGCTCCCGATCGCGTTCGGGTGGTGGATCGCGCGGACCAACACCAGACTCGACGAGGACGGTGTCCACCTGTCGTCCTGGCGGGCGCGCAGGTTCGTGCCGTGGGACGAGGTCAAGGGGGTGCTGTTCCCCAAGAACGGCTTCGCCCGCCTGGTCACCACCACCGACCACTCATTCCCGATGGGCGGGGTCTCGTTCCACGATCTCCCCCGGCTCTCGGTCGCCAGTCGGGGGCGCATCCGCGACCCCTACTCCGCCTCGCGGACCGACGACGTCGGCTGAGCGACGGCCCGCCGGCACCCGCTCCGCCACGGCCTGACGCCGCATCCCCATCCGTTCGTACAGCAGGGTGATCACCACCCCTGCGAGTAGTCCCGCCACGGCCCAGCCACCGAGCACCCAGACCGCGTGTCCCAGACCCGCGTCCCAGCTCGAGTCGAAGAACATGACGGAGCGGATCCCCAGGTAGGCCTGGTGCATCGGTTGGAGGTTCCCGATCGCCACGAACACCTGCGGAAGCATCTGGGTCGGGGTGGCGCCTCCCGACGTGGGGATGCCCAGCACCACGAAGACCACGAGGTTGACCAGCAGGCCGGCGTTGCCGATCGCCGCGATGATGGTGTGGGCACAGATCCCGACCGCGACGATGACCAGGTTCGAGAACCAGAACAGGTGCCACGGGTCGTACCCCGTGACCCCGATGATGTGTGCGACGAGAAGGGTCAGTCCGGACACGAGCGGGGCCGTCACCAGCGTCACCACCCATTTGCGGGCGAGGGTCTGGAGCCGACCGAACGGGGCCACGTGGACGTGCAGCGCCAGCGGTCCGATCTCCAGCGGGATGAACCCCAGACGGGCGTCGAGCACGGCGGAGATGATCATCGCCCCGGTGAACCCCGCGAGCACGACGATCAGCGCGTAGAACATCGGCAGCGAGGCGTTCGACACCCCCTCCGGCAGCGGGTTCCACGCCACCACGTCGATCCCCACCGGATCCTGGAGCGCGAGAGTCGCCGCGGCCCCGATCGTCCTGCCCTCCGCCTCGGCGAGCAGCTGCGAGTCCTGGAGGATCCTGGATCCCATCCGATCGCGCAACGACTCCTGCATCGCGTCCGCCATGGTGTTCATGACCTGACTCGACACGATCGAGACCCGGGGGGAGTACTCGAGGGTGATGTGCGCGGGCGCGGGGGGCTCGGCGGCGTCCCCCGCCTCGGTGGCGGCCGCCTCGACCAGGCCGACCACCCGCTCACTCAGATCCGCGGGGATCGTCACGGCGCCGAAGTACGTCCCGTTGCGCAGACCTTCCTCCGCCGTATCGGGATCCACGACGTGCAGCCGGATCCTCTCCCAGTCGTTGTTCTGCAGCAGGCCGGCGGTGATCTGTGATCCCACGTCGAGCTCCCGCACCCCGACCGGGGTGTCCAACGACGCGCCGGCGTCGGAGTCCACCACCGCCACGGGGATGTGGCGGGCATGGGCCTGGGGGTCCGCGGTGCCTCCGAGGTACATGAACGACAGGAGGAAGAACAATCCGCAGACCAGGACGACGGCGCCCGCGGAGTGCGAGACGAACTCGCGGACGCCTCCGGTGTGGCCCGAGTCGGTCACGTCGGTCGAGTCGGTCATGGTGAACCTCATTCGTGTGGAACGCCGGTCGGTCTCTCGCCCGACCGGAACGAAGCTACTCCTGCCTCCGGGGGTACTGTGTACCCGTCCCCTCGAGCGCTCCGCCGCACGTCACGGGCCCGGTCGCAGGACCGACCCCCTGGCGGTTCCCCGGTCCTGTCGCGGTGCTGCTCAGACGGGGCGCACGTCCCGTAGTCCTGAGAACCGATCGAGGTCCCATGCCCGCCCTGAGGTCACGTACCAGCACAGCCGGACGCAACGCGGCGGGGGCGCGCGCCCTGTGGCGCGCCACCGGCATGACCGACGCCGACTTCGGCAAGCCGATCATCGCGGTGGCCAACTCGTACACCCAGTTCGTCCCGGGGCATGTGCACCTGAAGAACGTAGGCGAGATCGTCGCCGAGCAGATCACCGCGGCGGGCGGCGTCGCGCGGGAGTTCCACACCATCGCCGTGGACGACGGCATCGCCATGGGCCACGCGGGCATGTTGTACTCGCTGCCGAGCCGCGAGATCATCGCCGACTCCGTCGAGTACATGGTGAACGCCCACACGGCCGATGCACTGGTGTGTATCTCCAACTGCGACAAGATCACCCCGGGCATGCTCAACGCGGCGATGCGACTGAACATCCCCACGGTGTTCGTCTCCGGTGGACCCATGGAGTCCGGGTTCTCGGTGGTCGTCGACGGCGTGGTCAAGGCCGGCTCCGACCTCATCACCGCGATCTCCGCCTCGGCCAACACGGCGGTCGGGCAGGAGGACCTCGACACGATCGAACGCTCGGCGTGCCCCACGTGCGGGTCCTGCTCGGGCATGTTCACCGCCAATTCGATGAACTGCCTCACCGAAGCCCTGGGGCTGTCCCTCCCGGGCAACGGCTCGACCCTCGCCACCCACAGCGCACGGCGGGAGCTCTTCGCCGAGGCGGGCCGGCTCATCGTGGAGCTGTGCACGCGGTACTACCGCGACGACGACGAGTCCGTCCTCCCCCGCGCGGTGGCCACCAGGGAGGCCTTCACCAACGCCATGGCGCTGGACGTCGCGATGGGCGGCTCCACCAACACCGTGCTGCACATCCTGGCCGCCGCGCAGGAGGGCGAGGTGGACTTCGACCTGTCCGACATCGAGCGGATCTCCCGCCGGATCCCCTGCCTGGCCAAGGTCGCACCCAACTCCGACTACTACATGGAACACGTCCACCGGGCCGGCGGCATCCCGGCGATCCTCGGCGAGTTGTTCCGCGGTGGGCTGCTGGAGACCGACGTCCATTCCGTCCACTCCCCCTCGCTCGAGCAGTACATCGCGGACTGGGACATCCGTGGTGGCTCGGCCACCGAGAAGGCCGTCGAGTTGTTCCACGCCGCCCCGGGCGGGGTCCGGACGATCGAACCGTTCTCCACGGACAACCGCTGGGAGTCACTCGACACGGACGCCGTGCGCGGGTGCATCCATTCCGTCGAGCACCCGGCCACCGCCGAGGGCGGGCTGGCCGTGCTGCGCGGGAACATCGCCCCGGACGGATCGGTCTTCAAGACGGCCGGCGTCTCCGAGGAGAACTTCCACTTCAGCGGCCCCGCCCGGGTCGTGGAGTCCCAGGAGCAGGCGGTCTCGGTGATCCTGAACAAGACCCTGCGGCCCGGTGAGGTGCTGGTGGTGCTGTACGAGGGTCCCGCCGGCGGGCCGGGGATGCAGGAGATGCTCCACCCCACCGCGTTCATCAAGGGCGCCGGCCTGGGGACCAAATGCGCACTCATCACCGACGGACGGTTCTCCGGGGGCTCGTCGGGCCTGTCCATCGGGCACATCGCGCCCGAGGCCGCGGCCGGTGGCCCGATCGGGTTGATCCGGGACGGGGACGTGGTGACGATCGACGTGGCCACCCGATCCATCTCGGTGGACGTCGACGACGACGAGTTGAACCGCCGCCGGGCGGCCAAGGGGCCCACCCCCTGGCGCCCGGACTCCCGCGACCGTAAGGTCTCCTCCGCGCTGCGGGCCTACGCCTCCATGGCGTCGTCCGCGGACAAGGGTGCGGTCCGGATCCTGCCCGACTGATCCTCGTTCGGGCCCCCGCGGTCCCGGCCCTCAGCCGGCGGTGACCGCGGGGCTGTCGGTGGTGGACGTCAGCGGATTGGTGCCGTTGAGCAGGTACCAGATCACTCCCGCCGCGATGGCGGCCAGCAGCAGCCAGATCGCGCCGCTGAACCGGGGGCGGTGCGACCATCGCCACTTACGGTCGACAGACCACCGTCCGGGACCCGCGAACAGCAGGGCGAGCAGCGCCGCGATGTACAGCACCGACGTCTCCAGCCCACGGGTCGTCTCACCGAGTAGAGGAATGGGGTCGCCGCCGGTGAGCCGGACGGCGAGGCCCAGACCGACGATGCCGAGCAACCCCGCCGCCGCGACCGGAGTGGCCAGGCCCACGACGAGCAGAGTCCCCGCGACCAGCTCGACGACGCCGCCGGTGATCGCGAGGAGCCGGGCCTGTTCGAAGCCCGACTCGGTGAGGGTCTGCGTGAACCCGTCGAGACCCGGGCCCCCGAACAGACCGAAGAGCTTCTGCAGACCCCGCATCGCCAGCAGGACGCCCACCGCGAGACGCAGGAGGAACAACCCGAAGTCCGCCGTGCCGCGCCGCGGGATCTCGTCCCGGGTCTCGGGGGCGATGGTGGTGGGCTGGTCACCGAACGGCAGCGGCGTCGACGTGTCGTAGGCACCGGAGTCCGGGTAGTGGGAGTAATCCGTCCGGGTCGCCGCCGGGAATGCCGTGGTCGCCGAGTCCGCGGATCCCGGGCTGGGACCGGTCCTCGTGGCCTCGGGGACGTCGAGCGGGTAGTCGACGTCGTGGATCATCTCGGTTCGGGCGTCGTCTCCGGGCGTTGAGGAAGTCACCCTGCGACCATAGGCCGCTTCCCGGGCACCCGCACCCAGGACACGGCGCACCGTAGTCTTGTCGTCATGAGATCGCTCTCGCTGCTGGTGGTCCTGGTCATGGTGACGGCCGGGTGCGCGAGGTTCGACGATCGTCTCGAGGCCCCCTTCACCCCCGCACCGGGCCCGGGGATGGATGCGGGCCCACCGTCCACCCCGCCGGGGATCCCCCCGCCGACCTCGTCTCCGCGCCCGGACGAGCAGGACACACCGCCGGCGACCGGTCCGTGTGTGGACCCGGATCCGGCCGTCATCGCGACATGCCTCGACCCGGCCGTCGCGGTCGCCGGCCTCGGAGAGCGGGCGCTGGTGGCGGAGTCGACGGGGGCCGTCAAGATCGTCTCGGTGGACGGTCCTCCCGAGGACTTCGGCCGGGTCGACCCGCGTGGCGGTCGCGTGGCGGCCGTGGCGCCCTCCCCGGACTTCGCCCAGGACAGGCTGCTGTATCTCCTCGTCGTCGGCGACGGCCCCTCCAGGGTCGAACGACTCGCGCGCGGGGATGCGCCCAGGACGGTCGCCGAACTCGCCCCCGCCGAGACCGGGGGCCTCGCGTTCGTCGACGCGGTCCTGACGGTGGGCGTGGGCTCCGACGTCGTGAGATTCCCCGGGTTCAGGGGCATCGGTACCGCGCAGAACCCTGAGGTCGTCGCCCGTGACGTGGGTCGGATCACCGGACTGTGCACCCATGGGTCCGAGCTCTACCTCGCCGCCGTCACCGACCGCGGTGCGGTGATACGGAGCGCCGATCGCGTCATCTGGACCTGGCCCGACCAGCGTTCGGCCGGAGGGTGCGCCGCGGCTCAGGACTCACTCGCCCTGGCGTTGCCGGACGGCGAACGCGCCGACACCCTCGCCCTGACCGGTGGGGCGGCGCGCGGCCAACCCGAGCCGCTGGCCGAGGGCCGCTACGGCCGTATCACCGGGCTGGCGGCGGTCGGTGACGGGGTGCTGCTGGGCGGGACCACCAACAAGAGCGGTGGCTCGCCGGTCCCCACCGATGACCGCGCCGTCATCCTGCCTCAGGCCGCTGGCGGCGGCGGCGACGCCCGGACCTGAAACCGGGGCCTGGCGGCCCACCTAGCCGCAGGCGGCGATGACCAGTTCCTTGACCCTCGCCGGATCCGCCTGACCACGGGTGGCCTTCATGACCGCACCCACGATCGCCCCGGCCGCCTGGACCTTCCCGGAGCGGATCTTGTCCGCGATATCCGGCTGCGCGGCGAGGGCGTCGTCGACGGCCTTCTGCAGGGCGGAGTCGTCACGGACCACCTCGAGGCCCCTGTCCGCCACGACGCGGTCGGGCTCGCCCTCGCCGTCCAGGACCGCGTCCACGACCTGACGGGCGAGCTTGTTGGTGAGCCTGCCCTCCGCCACCAGCTCGATTACGCGTGCGACCTGGGCCGGGGTGATCTCCAACCCCTGCAGGCCCACGCCACGCTTGTTGGCCTGCTGGGACAGGTAGGACACCCACCACGAGCGGGCCTCTGTGGGCGCCGCGCCGGCGTCGACGGTGGCGAGGATCAGGTCCAGGGCCCCGGCGTTGACCAGGTCGCGCATCTCCTCATCCGAGACGCCCCACTCCGCCTGCACCCGCGCGCGGCGCAGCCACGGCAGCTCGGGCAACCCGGCTCGGATCTTCTCGACGAGCTCGTCGAGCGGTTCGACAGGCGCGAGGTCGGGCTCGGGGAAGTACCGGTAGTCCTCGGCGGACTCTTTGGGCCTGCCCGCCGTGGTGGTGCCATCGGATTCGTGGAAGTGCCGCGTCTCCAGCACCACCTGACCGCCGGAGGTCAGGACGTCCGCCTGTCGGCACATCTCGTGCCGGACGGCGATCTCGACGCTCCGCAGGGAATTGACGTTCTTCGTCTCCGTGCGGGTCCCGAACTCGGTGGCCCCCTTGGGCATCAGCGAGACGTTGGCGTCACACCGCATCGATCCCTGGTCCATGCGGACATCGGAGACGTCGAGACTGCGGAGCAGGTCACGCAACGCGGAGACGTAGGCGCGGGCGATCTCCGGTGCACGCTCCCCCGCCCCGACGATCGGTTTGGAGACGATCTCGATCAGCGGAACGCCGGCGCGGTTGAAGTCGAGCAGCGAATGGGTGGCGCCGTGGATCCGGCCGGTGGCCGAGCCGACATGGGTGGACTTGCCGGTGTCCTCCTCCATGTGCGCCCGCTCTATCTCGACGCGCCAGGTGGTGCCGTCGTCGAGCTGGACGTCGAGGAACCCGTCGTGGGCGATCGGTTCGTCGTACTGCGAGATCTGGTAGTTCTTCGGCTGGTCCGGGTAGAAGTAGTTCTTGCGTGCGAACCGGCTGTACGGCGCGATCGAACACCCCAGGGCCAAGCCGATCTTGATGGCCCATTCCACGGCCTGGCCGTTGACCACCGGCAGCGCCCCCGGCAATCCGATGCACACCGGGCACACCTGCGTGTTGGGGTCCGCTCCGAACGCCGTCGGGCACCCGCAGAACATCTTGGTGGCGGTGTGCAACTCGACGTGCACCTCCATACCCATGACGGGATCGAAACGTGACACGACCTCGGTGAACTCCATGCGGAACAATCTAGCCGAAGAGGCAGGCGGCCTCGCGGTAGCGGTCCTCGGGCACGGTCTTGAGCACGGCGACGGCCTCGGCGACCGGCACCATCTCGATGGACTCCCCTCGCAGCGCCACCACCTGGCCGAAGTCCCCACGGTGGGCGGCGTGTGCCGCGTGGACGCCATATCGGGTCGCCAGGACGCGGTCGTACGCGGTCGGGGTCCCCCCGCGCTGGATGTGCCCCAGGACGGTGGTGCGGACGTCGCGGTTCATCCGCTCGGCGATCGCCGACGCCATCTGGTCGGCGACACCGGTGAACACCCGGTGCCCGAACTGGTCGGTGCCGCCACTCCGCAAGGTCATCCCCGAGCCCTCGGCGGGAGTGGCTCCCTCCGCGACCACGCAGATCCCGTACGCCTCCCCCATCTGGAACCGACGCTTCATCACCTTGCACACGTAGTCGATGTCGAACGGCACCTCCGGGATGACGATCATGTGCGCCCCGGACGCGAGCCCGGAGTGCAGGGCGATCCACCCGGCATGCCGCCCCATCACCTCCACCAGCATCACCCGCTCGTGGGACTCCGCCGTGGTGTGCAGCCGGTCGATCGCGTCGGACGCGATCGACACCGCGGTGTCGAAGCCGAACGTGTAGTCGGTCCCGGCGACATCGTTGTCGATGGTCTTCGGCACCCCGACGACCGGGATGCCGTTCTCCGTGAGCCATCTGGCGGCCCTCAGCGTGCCGTCGCCACCGATCGCCACCAGTGCGTCGAGGGAATGACGCGCGAGGGTCCGGCGGATCTGCGGCAGGCTCGCGGTGAGGATGTCCGGGTTGAGCCGTCCCGTTCCGAGGATGGTGCCCCCGCGGAGCAGGATGCGGTCGATCCCCTCGTCGTCGAACAGTGGCACCGCGCGGTCGTGGACCAACCCCGCCCACCCGTCCTGGAACCCCAGGACCGGCGAGTCGTACTCGGAGTTGGCGGTCCGCACCAACGCCCGGATGACCGCGTTGAGCCCGGGACAGTCCCCACCTGCGGTCAGCACGCCTATACGCACGACGGACTCCTCTCGGTTCTCCAGCAGTCTAGGGCCGGGGCCTGCTCACCGCGCGAGCGCCCGGTGACTGTTCACCGGTACGAAACGCCATCGTGGCGAGGCCACCGAGCAGGACCACCACGGCGGGGAGGAACATGGCGTCCGCGACCGCCTGCCCCACGTCGCCGTGGACGACCAGCCGTGCTTGCATCAACGCACCGATCGCCGCGGAACCCAGGACGGCGCCCACCTGGCGGGTGGTGTTGTACACCCCCGAGCCCGCCCCCGCGGAGGCGAGCTCGAGTCGCCGCATCGCGGTCGATGACGTGGGCGCCCAGACACACCCGTTGGCCACCCCCATCAACGCGATGGGTCCGAGCAACACTGGGATGGAGCTCTGCGAGTCCATGACCAGCGCCAACCAGAACAAGGAGATCGCGTAGGAGAAGTACCCGATCCCCGTGAACAGCCGCGCGTCGATCCTGTCCGCCCAGCGTCCGACGACCGGTGCGAGGACGCCGGCGATCAGTGCCATGGGTAACAGCATCAGGCCCGCGCGCGTGGCACTGAGGTCTTTGACCCCCTGGAGGTAGAACATCAGGGGGACCATGGTCCCCGCGGTGACGAAGCCGATCGTGGAGACCCCGAAGGTCCCGATCGAGAAGTTCCGGTCCCGGAACAGACGTAGAGGGACCAGCGGCTCGGTACGCACCCGTGACTGCCACCAGAGGAACGCCGCCAGGCCCGCCGCGCCGGCCAGGATCAACACGAGGGTGGTCCCCGCCCATCCGTGGGACTCGCCCTGCTGGATCCCGAAGACCAGCAGGAACATCCCCACGGCTGACAGGGCGATACCCGGGACGTCGTAGGAGTGCGAGCGGGTCTCGAGCCTCGGGACCCACCGCCACACCAGGATCACCGCGAGGACCCCGAAGGGGATGTTGATGAAGAAGATGGCCCGCCAGTCGAACGCGTCGATGAGGACCCCACCCAACACGGGACCGACGACCGAGGCGATACCCGCGACCGCCCCCCAGGCGCCCATCGCCGCCCCGCGGCGCGCCGGGGCGAAGATCCTGGTGATCACGCTGAGCGATTGGGGGGTGAGTAGCGCGGCGCCGAGGCCCTGGAAGACCCTCGCCACGATGAGTGTCTCGATGCTGCCCGCCAGTCCACACCACAGGGAGGCACTCGTGAACAGCACGAGTCCCGCGATCGACACCGTGCGCGGGCCGATCTGGTCGCCCAGTCGTCCCGTGAACAACAGTGGCACGACGTAGGCCAGCAGGTAGGCGCTCGTCACCCAGATGACCTGGTTGGTCGACGCGCCGAGCTGCGAGACGAAGGCATCGGTGGCGACCGCGACGATCGTCTGGTCCACCAGGATCATGAAGAACCCGATGACGAGCGCCGTCAGAGCCTTCCATGCGTCCCTCTCGGGGACTGTGGTCACGCGATCGGACCTCTCGCCGCCTCGAAGGCGGCGCCCACCCGGTACAACCGGTCGTCGGCCAGTGCGGGGGCCATGATCTGGAGACCCGCCGGGAGCCCGTCGACGAGCCCGGACGGGACGGACATCCCGCAGTGCCCGGCGAGGTTGAGCGGAAGGGTGCAGAGGTCGAACTGGTACATGGCCACCGGGTCCTCGACCTTGGCCCCCAGCGGGAACGCGGTGGTGGGCGTGGTGGGCGAGATCAGGACGTCCACCTTCTCGTAGGCGGCGTCGAAATCCCGGGCGATGAGCGTGCGGACCTTCTGCGCCTGGCCGTAGAAGGCGTCGTAGTACCCGGCGGAGAGGGCGTAGGTGCCGAGCATGATGCGGCGTTTGACCTCCGGGCCGAACCCGGCTTCCCGGCTCGCCGCCATGACCTGGTCCGCCGATCCCTCGCCGACCCGCAGGCCGTACCGCATGGCGTCGAACCGGGCGAGGTTGCTCGACACCTCGGAGGGCAGGATCAGGTAGTAGGCCGGGAGCGCGTACCGGAAGTTCGGGCACGAGACCTCGACCACCTCGGCACCCAGGCCCCGCAGGGTGTCGACCGAGTCGCGGAACGACGCCTCGATCCCCGGCTGGTACCCCTCCCCGGCGAATTCGGAGACGACGCCCACGCGCACACCCGACAGGTCTCCCCGCGCACCCTCTCGCGCCGCGCGGACCATGTCGGGGATCGCCACGTCGACGCTGGTCGAATCTCGCGGGTCGTGACCGGCGATGACCTGGTGCAGAAGCGCCGTGTCCTCGACGGTGCGGCCGCATGGCCCGCCCTGGTCGAGCGACGACGCGCAGGCCACGAGGCCGTACCTGGACACGGTGCCGTACGTGGGCTTGACCCCCACCGTGGCGGTGAGCGCGGCGGGCTGACGGATGGAGCCCCCGGTGTCGGTACCGATGGCGATCGGTGCCTGGTGTGACGCCAGGGCCGCGGCGGAGCCACCACCGGAGCCACCAGGGGTCCGGCTGGTGTCCCACGGGTTGCGCGTCGGGCCGTATGCCGAGTTCTCGGTCGAGGACCCCATGGCGAACTCGTCCATGTTGGTCTTGCCGAGGATCGGGAGCCCCGCGCTCCGCAGCCTGGTGGTGACCGTGGCGTCGTACGGCGAGCGGTATCCCTCGAGCATCCGTGAGCCACACGTGGTGGGCGCGTCGGTGGTGGTGAACACGTCTTTGAGGGCCACCGGGACCCCGGCCAGCGGTCCGAGTTCCTCGCCCGCCGCGCGTCGGGCGTCCACGGCGCGCGCGGCGTCGAGGGCCTCGTCTGCTCCGACGTGGAGGAAGGCGTTGATCTCCCCGTCGACCTCCGAGATCCGCTCGAGGTGTGCCCGGGTGACCTCCTCGGAGGAGATCTCCCCCGCCGCGATCCGGCGGGCCAGTTCCGCGGCGGTGGCGGTGGTGAGCGACGTCATGCCTCCTCCCCCAGGATCTGCGGGACCTCGAAGCGCTGCTGGTCCGCGGCCGGCGCCTGGTCGAGCGCCTGGTCCGGGGTCAGCCCCGGCGTGACCACGTCGGCGCGGTACACGTTGGAGATCGCGGTGGGGTGGCTCATCGCCGGGACGTCGTCCGCCGCAACCTCGGAGACCGCCTGCACGTGGTCGAGGATGTCGGTGAGCTGTCGCGCGAACGACTCCAGCTCGGCGTCGCTCAGTTCCAGGCGGGAGAGCCTGGCCAGATGCGCGACGTCCCCGCGTGAGATCGAGGTCACGTGTGTAGTCCCTTCGGCGTGGCGTGTCGGTACCGGCCCAGCCTAGTCAGGCCCTCGGAGTGCGGCACAATGGGCGCCATGTCTTATCTGCTCCGCGTCCTGCTACCCGATCGTCCGGGGAGCCTCGGCTCCCTCGCGGTCGCACTGGGAACCGCCGGCGCGGACATCATCAGCCTCGACGTGGTGGACAGGTTCGACGGTGTGGCCGTGGACGACATCGTGGTGAACGTCCCCAACGGCACCTTCCCCGACACCCTGATCACCGCCGCCGAGCAGCTCGACGGCGTCATGGTGGACTCGCTGCGGCCGTTCGGCGGGATCCTCGACGCGCACCGCGAGCTCGAGCTCATCGACGCGGTGGCGGGCGCGGGTGCCGGTGCGGACCAGATGCTCGCGGACGAGTTGCCTGCCGCGCTGCGCCTCGGGTGGGCGCTCGTGGTGGAGGAGACGGCCGACGGGTGCCGACTGATCGCGCGGGGCCCCGCCGCGCCGTTGTGGGACGGTGGCCGGGTCGGGGCGGTGTGCCACCTCGAGAGGGCGACCGCACTGGAGGACGACCTGCCGGAGGAGTGGACGGCGATGGACACCGCTGTCGCCGCGGCGCCGCTGGCCTCCGGTCACGTCCTCGTCGTCGGACGACCGGGCGGGCCGTCGTTCCGGCCGTCCGAGATCGCCCGGCTCGGGTACCTCACGGGGATCCTGCGGTCTCTCAACGCGGGGTGACCCCCGGCGTCATCCGCCCTCGTTCACCCGCCGCGTCCCCGAGGGTTGCGCGGCCACTTCGCCCACGCCCCGAGGGTTGCGCGGCCGGTCAGGTCCCGACACGCAGCGCACCCGAATGGTCACCCCGCACCGTCGCCCGCCGGCGCCGGGCCGTTCTCCAACAGCTCCACGAATCCGGCCTCGTCGAGGATGGTCAGCCCCAGCTCCTCGGCCTTGGTCGCCTTGGACCCCGGGTTGTCCCCCACCACGACGTAGTCCGTCTTCTTCGACACAGATCCGGACGCCTTACCGCCCCTGGCGATGATCGCCTCCTTGATCCCGTCACGGGTGAACCCCTCGAGGGACCCCGTGGCCACGATGGTCAGACCCTCGAGGGTGCGCGGGATCGACTCGTCCCGCTCATCGGCCATCGACACACCGGAGGCAGCCCACCGGTCGACGATCTCGCGGTGCCAGTCCACGTCGAACCATTCGACCACCGACGCAGCGATCGTCGACCCGACGCCGTCCGTCTCCGCCAACTCCTCCTCGGTGGCGGCGCGTAGTGCCTCCATCGAACCGAACCGTGTGGCCAACGCCCGTGCGGCCGTGGGCCCGACATGGCGGATGGACAGTGCCACCAGCACCCGCCACAGGGGTCTGTCCCTCGCCGTCTCCAGATTGGCCAGCAATTTGCGGCCGTTCTCGTTGAGCACGGTGCGCTCGGGGTCGACGCCGTCCTCGACCTGCTTGCGGGTCGCCTTCTCCACGCGGGTGTAGAGGGAGGTGCGGAGGAGGTCGGCCTCGGTGAGGTCGAACAGACCCGCCTCGTTGACCAACACCCCGCTCGTGAGCAGATCGGAGGCCCCCTCGTAGCCGAGCGCCTCGATGTCCAGGGCGTTGCGCGAGGACAGGTAGAACAGTCGCTCACGGAGTTGTGCCGGACAGGAACGCTGGTTCGGGCAGCGCCAGTCGGCGTCGCCTTCCTTCGCCGGTGCCAGGACGGTGTCGCACTCCGGGCAGCGCTCGGGGAAGACGAACTCCCGCTCGGTGCCGTCCCGGCGCTCCACCACCGGTCCGAGCACCTCGGGGATGACGTCGCCGGCCTTGCGGATCACGACGGTGTCGCCGATCAGCACACCTTTCCGCCTGACCTCGGTCTGGTTGTGCAGGGTCGCGAGTGACACCGTGGAGCCGGCGACCAGCACAGGCTTCATGTGGGCGAACGGGGTGACCCGCCCTGTCCTGCCCACGGAGACGCGGATGTCGAGCAGGTCGGTCATCACCTCCTCTGGTGGGTACTTGTAGGCGATCGCCCACCGCGGGGCCCGTGACGTCTGACCGAGTCGTCGCTGGACCGCCCGGTCGTCGATCTTGACGACGAGGCCGTCGATCTCGTGCTCCGGGTCGCCGCGGTGCTCTCCCCAGTACCGCATCCGCTCGAGGACCTCGTCGATCCCGGTCGCCGGGGCGGTGTAGGGCGAGACGGGCAGGCCCCAGTCCGCGAGCGCGAGATAGACGTCGTGGAGGCTGTCGAAGGTCGCGCCCTCGACCACCCCGAGACCGTGGCAGTACATGCCGAGCCGTCGCTGGGCGGTGATCGCCGGGTTCTTCTGGCGCAGTGACCCGGCGGCGCTGTTGCGCGGATTGGCGAACGGCGGCTTTCCCTCGGCAACGAGCCGCGCGTTGAGTTCGGCGAAGTCCTCGAGCCGGAAGAACACCTCGCCCCTCACCTCGAGCACGGCGGGGACGGGGCGGTCCTGAGTCGGGGTGAGCGTGACCGGGATGTCGTCGATCGTCCGGGCGTTGAGGGTCACGTCCTCTCCGGTCCGGCCGTCGCCCCGGGTGGCCGCACTGACCAGCCTGCCGTCGCGGTAGACCAGGTCGAGCGCCACCCCGTCGATCTTGACCTCGCACAGGAAACGCAGGTCGTCCGCCGCGAGGTGCGACTGTTCGACGGCTGACGCCACCCACGCGCGCAACTCCTCTTCGGAGAACACGTTGTCCAGGCTCGTCATCCGCTGCAGGTGCTCCACCGGCGCGAAGTCGGTGGAGAACCCGCCGCCCACGAGCTGTGTCGGCGAGTCCGCGGTCCGCAGGGCGGGGTGACGCTCCTCGAGCGCCTCCAACTCGCGGAACAGAGCGTCAAACTCGGCGTCGGAGACGATGGGGGCATCCCTGACGTAGTAGCGGAACTGGTGGTCCCTCACCGTCTCCGCGAGCTCGGTCCACTGCTGACGAACCTCAGGAGGGATGTCCCCGGTGCCGAGGGGCGCGGTGCTTCGACTGGCGTGGCTCACCAGCACAGGGTAATCCGACGCGGGCCCGCGATGTCGGGGCGACGGCCTACGGTGACCGCATGAACCCGGAGATCACGACCGCCGCCCCACCCGATCGGAACCGGCTGTTGGCCTTCGACCTCGAGACCACCGGGCCGGATCCCCGGACCGCGCACGTCGTCACCTCGGCCCTCCTCGCGATCGACGGACCCCGCAAGGTGGAACGCACCTGGCTGGCCGATCCCGGGATCGACATCCCGGAGGGCGCGACGGCGGTCCACGGCATCACGACCGCCCGGGCCCGCACCCACGGACGTCCGCATGCGGAGGTGGTGGCCGAGACCATCGCGGGCGTCCGGACGGGGTGGCGGGAGGGACGGACCCTGGTGGTGTTCAACGCGGCGTACGACCTCACCATCCTCAAGAGGTGGGACCCGTCGTTCGAGGTGCTCGGGCCGGTGGTCGACCCGTTCGTCATCGACCGCGCGGTAGACCCGTACCGGCGGGGCAAGCGCACCCTCGGGGCCCTGTGCGCGCACCACGGCGTGAGGGTGGACGGTGCACATGAGGCCGGTGCCGACGCGCTCGCGGCGGCCCGCCTGGCGTGGAAGCTTCTCGGCTCGCTCCCCGACCTGGCCGGTGCGGACTGGCGTGCGGTCAACGCACAGCAGGCGCTGTGGCACGAGGCGCGACAGCGGGATTTCGCCGCCTACCTCGAGAAGTCGGGCAAGGACGCCTCGGATGTCACCACGCAGTGGCCGGTCGCCCTCGACCGGCCCGACCCGGGACCAGCCGACCCGGGACCGACTACTCGGCCAGGCGCGGCGCGGCCTCGGCCACCCGACGCACAGACCCCAGTACCTCCCCTGGGGTGAGGTGTGGCGAGACCATGTCGTCGACGGTCGGGGTGAGGACCACCTGTCGCAGAACCGCGTACCGGGGTGCGCTCAGACGCTCGAGAAGCTCCAGGATCGCGGCGACACGATGTTCCACCTCCGGCCCGGACGACGGGGGCCTCGTCGACCCGGGCAGTCCCTCGAGCTGGAGGATCCGCCCGCCGTCGAGGACCGTCCCCGCGGCATCGAGAGCGGCATGGGAGCCACCCGAGTGGAGTGTGTCGGCCGCCACGCAGAGCCCGTCGAGGGGGGTCTCACCCTCGGGGGTACGGGTGATGGCGGCCCATCTGGCGGGCGCCTCGTCCCCACCACCCGATTGGACGCGGAGCATCACCTCCGCCACCCCGTTGCGCCGGAGGACGTCGGCGAACCGGCAGAGGGACAGCGACAGCCGGTCCTCGGCCACCGCCGGGATCGGGTCGAATCGGCTCGGTCCCGCGACGGAGCCGGCCGCCACGTGCCAGAGCATCGGCTCGTCGAGCACGATCCTCGCACCGGCGCCCAGGCGTGCAGCCAGCCGGGTGACGCGCGCCGCCACCCCTTCGGCTAGTGCCTCGGCGAGATCCCTCCGGGCCCCGCGATCGGTGAGGACCGGGGACCCGGCGGGCAGTTCCACCCGCGCGGCGAGCGACCAGGGGCCCAGCACCCGCACCACGAGGCGACGGTCCTCCGAGGCGCGGTCGACCTCGGGATCCCTCACCGATTCGTCTGCCTCCTCCAGCGCGTCGAGGTCACGGTCGAGCAGGTCGGACGCCGTCCGGGCGGGTCGCCCCGGTGAGCCCGCGAGGCGCCAGCCCCGGGTGGAGATGTCGACCGGGAGATCGGCGAGCATGGCCAGGGTCCTGCCCACCTGATCGGCTCCGAGCCCCCGGTCGGCGAGTTCCGGGAGGAACGGCATCCGGTGGCATTCACCGAGCACCACCCTCGCGGCCTCCCGGGGATCCGTTCCCCGCATGGGGCCCGGGCCGGTGAATCCCGGCACGATGGTGGTCACGGAGTGGTCGCGACCGGGACGGAGGCGGTGATCGTGCCGCTTCCCAGAACGCGGTCGCCGTCCGGCTCGGGTCGGTAGAGCACGGCGGCCTGGCCGGCGGCGACCCCGCGCACGGACTCGTCGAGCGAGATCTCCAACCGGGCGTCCGGACCGTCCCCCACCCGTCTGACGTATCCCGGAGTAGCCTCTCCGTGCGCACGGATCTGCACGTGGCACGCGGTCTCCCGGATACTCTCGTCCACCAACCAGTACGGCGAGGACGCGGTCATCGCCCGGGACAGCAGGTGCTCCGACCCCCGACGGTCACCGTCCCGGAGTCCGCGTCGATGGACGTCACGTATCTGGGTCGGCCGTCGGGCGCCGGCCCCGGCAACCCGAGTCCCTTGCGCTGCCCGATCGTGAACCCGTACACACCGTCGTGCCTGCCCAGTTCGTCGCCACTGTCGGCGTCGACCACCGCGCCGGGACGCAGCCCGATCCTCGCGCCGAGGAAGGCACGGGTGTCACCGGAGGGGATGAAGCAGATGTCGTGACTGTCGGGCTTGGACGCCACGGGCAGGCCGGACGACTCGGCCTCGGCCCGGACCTCGGACTTGAAGGAGTCCCCCAGCGGGAACATCGAGTGCGCGAGTTGTCGAGGGGTCAGCACACCCAGGACATAGGACTGGTCCTTGCCGGGATCGACCGCGCGGCGCAGGACCGGGCGCGACTCGCCCGAGTCCGTCGCCTCGACGGACAGGCGGGCATAGTGTCCGGTGGCCACCGCGTCGAACCCGAGCGCCATCCCCCGGTCGAGGAGGGCCTCGAACTTGATCCGCTCGTTGCACCGCAGGCACGGATTGGGGGTCTCGCCCCGGGAGTACGACTCGACGAAGTCGTCGATCACGTCCGCCCTGAACCGCTCCGCGAAGTCCCACACGTAGAACGGGATGCCCAGCAGATCAGCCACCCGGCGTGCGTCACCCGCGTCCTCACGCGAACAGCAGCCGCGGGAACCGGTCCGCAGCGTCGCCGGGTCCGCACTCAGGGCGAGGTGCACACCCACCACCTCGTGACCGGCGGCCACGGCTCGTGCGGCGGCGACGGCGGAATCGACTCCCCCGCTCATGGCGGCGAGGACCCTCACGACGTCGTCACCCCGGTGCCGATCAACCCGAGGCCCGCGACGCGGGCCCTCTCGGCCGCAGGGGCCAGGGCGGCGATCGCCGCCTCCACGTCCTCCTCGGTCGTGGTGTGGCCGAGACTCAGTCGGAGACTGCTCCTCGCGGCCGCGTCCCCCGCGCCCAGGGCGAGCAACACGTGGCTGGGCTCGGCCACCCCCGCCGTACACGCCGAGCCGGTGGAGCACTCGATCCCCGCGGCATCGAGCAGCAGGATCAGGGATTCCCCGGAGCAGCCCGGGAAGGTGAGATTGGCGATCCCCGGCAGCCTCTGCCCACCTCCGTTGGCCACGGCGTCCGGGACCGTGGCGAGGACGCCCGCGACCAACCGGTCCCGCAGGCGTTCCAGGCGGATCGCCTCGGCCTCCATGTCCCGGACGGCCTCGTCGAGGGCAGCGGCCATCGCGACGACCCCCGGGACGTCCACCGACCCGGACCTGAGATCCCGCTCCTGGCCTCCGCCGAAGCCCACCGGGAGACACGCGGCGCCGCGGTCGATGATGAGCGCTCCGACCCCGAGGGGGCCACCGAACTTGTGGGCGGACAGACTCAGGGACGTCACACCGAGGGCGCCGAAGTCGACCGGGATGTGTCCGACGGCCTGTACCGCATCGGTGTGGACCGCCGCGCCGGCGGCGGTGGCGACGGCCGCCACCCCGGCGACGTCGCTGAGGGTGCCGATCTCGTTGTTGCCGAGCATGACGGCGACGAGGGCCAGGCGCTCCCCCACCTCGTCCAGCACACCGCGGACCGAGTCGGGCGCGACGGCCCCGCACCGATCCACCGGCAGCACACGGACGTCCATACCCCCGCCGCGTGAGGTGGCCAGGTGCGCGGCGGAGTCGAGAACCGAGTGGTGTTCGGTCGCCCCGACGGCCACGACGTCGCCGCTCGAGGCGGCAGCCTGACCCAGTACCGCGAGGTTGTCGGACTCGGTCCCCCCGGAGGTGAACACGACCTCGGAGGGCCTGCAGCCGAGGTGGGCGGCCAGTGATTCGCGGGCCTCCTCGAGCCGACGCCGCGCGTGCCGGCCGGCTCCGTGCAGAGAGGAGGCGTTACCGACGCTCGCGGCGGCCTCGACATAGGCGGCCAGAGCCGACTGACGCATCGGGGTGGTCGCGGCGTGGTCGAGATAGTGCGCTGTGCGGATCGTGAGCATGACGTCGGCAAGAATACGCCCGAACGCACCGGACCCCGGCACCGCAGGGGTGCCGGGGTCCGGTGGATGCCGTTCGACGCCGTGACGCCGCCCTCACTTACGGGCGTTGATGGCCTCGGTGAGCTGCGGGGCGACAGCGAACAGGTCGCCGACGATGCCGTAGTCCGCGATCTCGAAGATCGGGGCCTCCTCGTCCTTGTTGACGGCGACGATCGTCTTGGACGTCTGCATTCCGGCACGGTGCTGGATGGCGCCCGAGATGCCGAGGGCGATGTACAGCTGCGGCGAGACGGTCTTACCCGTCTGACCGACCTGGAACTGACCCGGGTAGTACCCCGAGTCGACGGCGGCACGCGACGCACCGACCGCGCCCTTGAGCGAGTCCGCCAACGGCTCCACGACCTCTTCGAACTTCTCGGCCGACCCCACGCCACGGCCACCCGCGACGACGACGGTGGCCTCGGTGAGTTCCGGACGGTCGCCGCCGACGATCGGGTTGCGGGAGATCACCCTGGCGGCGTTCTCGGGCTCGGGGACGTCGATCTCGACGACCTCACCCGCACCGGCGCTGGGCACGGCCTCGACGGCACCCGGACGCAGCGTGTAGATGGGCGTGTCGCCGGCGACGGTCGCCTCGACCGTGAACGCGCCGCCGAAGATCGAGTGGACGGCGGAGCCGTCGGACTTGATCTCGACGACGTCGCAGAGGGTGCCGGAGCCGGTGCGGGCGGCGAGCCGACCCGCCACCTCCTTGCCCTCGAACGTGGCGGCCAGGACGATCGCCGCCGCGCCCTGCTCCGCGAGCCCGGCGAGGACGTCGACCTTCGGGGTGACGAGGTAGTTCTGCACCGCGTCGCCCTCGGCCACGTAGATCTTCTCCGCGCCGGCCTCCTTCAGGGCGTCGGTGAGCGCCGCGGCGGTGCCGGTCTCACCGAACACGACGGCGGACGGCTCGCCGAGCGCACGTGCGGCGGTGAGCAGCTCGAGGGTGACCTTCTTGAGTTCGCCGTCGACGTGCTCGACCGCGACGAGGACTTCAGCCATGGTGGATTCTCCTTGGAAAACTGTGGTGGGAGTCGTTCGGGGTGAGCGCGATCAGATGAGCTTCTGCGCCACGAGGTACTTGGCGACCTCGTTGCCGCCCTCGCCCTCGTCGTTGAACTTCTCACCGGCGCTGCGCGGCGGCTTGGGGACGGAGGAGATCACGGTGGACGCGGCGTTGTCCTTGCCCACCTGGCCGGGCTCGACGTTGGTGTCGGCGAGCGTCAGGACCTCGACCGGCTTCTTCTTGGCGGCCATGATGCCCTTGAAGGAGGGGAACCGCGGCTCGTTGATCTTCTCGCCGACCGACACGACGCACGGCAGCGACGCCTCGATCTCGAAGACGCCCTCGTCGGTCTCGCGCTCGCCCTTGATCGTCCCGCCGGAGACCTCGAGGGTGCGCATGTGCGTGACCTGCGGCAGGCCCAGGTACTCGGCGATGATGGCCGGGACACTGCCCATGCGGCCGTCGGTGGCCTCGTTGCCACAGATGACCAGTTCGGTGCCCTCGATGGTGCCCAGCACGTTGGCGATGGCCCACGCGGTCTGGACCACGTCCGAGCCGTGGAGCGCCTCGTCGTTGAGGTGGACGGCCTTGTCCGCGCCCATCGACAGGGCCTTGCGGATCGCCTCGGTGGCGCGGTCGGGACCGGCGGTCAGGACGGTCACCTCGCCCCCTCGGCCTCCTTGATCTGGAGTGCCTGCTCAACGGCCTTCTCGTTGATCTCGTCGAGGACCGCGTCCGCGGCCTCGCGGTCCAGGGTGAAGTCCCCATCCGAGAGCTTGCGCTCCGAGTAGGTGTCCGGAACCTGCTTGATCAGTACGACGATGTTCGTCATGGGCCTGCGTCGACCTCCTGCGAGTCGGGGCTGGGTGCGTTCCGAACTGACCGGGCGCACCGGATTGTGGTCCTGGGGACAACAATAACGCCACCCGGGCCCTCACCGCAGGAGCGGGGCCGTCAGTAGCGCAGGGGCGGGCGTCTCAGTTGATGCGCGTGTCCCACCCCGCCCACGCCGCGTCGCGCAGTTCGTTCTTGCGGACCTTGCCGGTGGAGGTCCGTGGCAGGGCCTCGGTGATCTCCACCGCCCCCGGCACCTTGTACCGGGCGATCCTCGTCCGGCAGTGGTCGATCACACCGTCCTCGTCGAGTCCGGACCCGGGCCTGACCACGACGTAGGCCTTGGGGCGCTCTCCCCACTTCTCGTCGGGCATCGAGACGACGGCGCAGTCGACCACGTCGGGGTGCGCCACGATCGCCTGCTCGACCTCGATCGTCGAGATGTTCTCGCCTCCGGAGACCACCACGTCCTTGGCCCGGTCGAGCAGCTGGACGTACCCGTCCGGGTGCATCACCCCGAGATCGCCCGAGTGGAACCACCCGCCGGCGAACGCGGCGGCGGTGGCCTCGGGGTCGGCGAAGTACCCCTTCATCACCCCGTTGCCGGTCATGACGACCTCCCCCATCGTCACACCGTCCGCGGGGACGTCCACGAGGTGCTTCTCCCCGGGGCTGGTCCGCTCGACCACCCGGACAGTCTCGGCGTGGATCATCGCCACGCCCTGCCTGGACTTCAGGCTGGCCCGCTCGTCCGGGTCCAGCTCCGTCCACCCGGGCTGGGGCGTGCACACCGTGAACGGCCCGTAGGTCTCCGTCAGTCCGTAGACCTGCGTCACGTCGATGCCCAGGTCCTCGAACCGTCGCAGGATCGTGGGCGAGGGCGGCGCACCGGCCGTGACCATGCGGATCCCCTCCACCGGCCGGGCCGCCGGATCGTCGGCGATCGTGCTCAACACCGCCGGGGCGCCGGCGAGGCGGTTGATCCCCTCCTCGTCGAACAGTCTCCAGATCTCCTCGCCCCGGACGGCGCGCAGGCACACATGGGTGCCCATCGCGCCGGTCAGGGCCCACGTGGTGCACCAGCCGTTGCAGTGGAACATCGGGAGCGTCCACAGATAGCGGGAGTCCGCGTCGAGCCCCTGGGTGATGATCTCTCCGAGCGCGTTGAGGTAGGCGCCACGGTGGGTGTACATCACGCCCTTCGGGCGTCCCGTGGTCCCCGAGGTGTAGTTGACGGCGATGACGGAGTCCTCGTCCTCCACCGTCCACGACACCGGCTGCGGGGAGGCCAGCGCGAGGCTCTCCTCCAGTGCCTCGGCGCGGGGGCCGAAGCGGGCGGGGTCCGGTTGGGTGCCGTCGGCGTCGGGGGTCACCAGGATCAGGCTGATCGACTCCGGTATCTCGTTCCCCAGCCCGTCCAGGAGTCCGGCGTCGGCGATGAGCACCGAGATCCCCGCGTGCTCGACGATGTAGGAGACCTCCGGCGGCGCGAGACGGGTGTTGAGCGCCACGACCGCTCCGCCGGCGAGCGGGACCGCGAACTGCGCCAGGAGCGCCTCGGCGGAGTTGGGGGCGAGGACCCCGACGCGCTCTCCCCTGGCGACCCCGCGCATCCGCAGTAGGGAGGCCAGGCGTGTGGTCCGGTCGGCGAACTCGGCGTAGCTCTGCCGGCGGGGCCCGTCCACCACAGCGGTCGCGTCAGGGGACACGCTCGCGGCCTTCTCCAGGAAGCCGAGGGGTGTGAGAGCGGTGTCGAGTCCAGAACTGGCTGCCATCGCGCGGGGTCCGCCTCTCGTGGGGTCGTCCGGTGACCCGGTCTCGGGTGATCACGGTCACGGTAACCGCGGCCGGTCTCGCGCACCGGCGGATTGCGCCCCGGTCCCCCCGGCGCCGCCCCTCGGACTACGCTCTCCCGTGACGATCTGACGTGAAGGGGACCTCCAGGTGGCACCGGCATCGATTCCGCGGCGGGCCGCACCGACCGTACGGGCTCTGCTGGTGGGTGCTGTCGCGGTCGGGCTCGCCGCGGGGTGCGCGTCCCACACCGAGAGCGGTGGCGCCCGCCTGGAGCAGGCCGAGAGCTGGTCGTCCGTCGCCGGCGGCCCCCCGAACTCCGGACGCGCGCATGCATCGGTCTCCGATTCTCCGACGCTGGTCTGGTCACGACCGTTGGGGGCGCCCGCGACCGGGGTCGCCGGTTCGGACGGTATCGGCTCCTTCTTCCAGGCGACCGTCTCCGAGCAGGGCTGCAACCTCTTCGCACTCACCGCCGACGACGGACGCAAGCGGTGGTGCCTGCGCCTACCGACGCACGGACCGCGCATCACCGCGACCGTCGACGGCCGAGGGTCCCTCTTCGTTCCCCTCTACGGCGGGGTGGGTGCGGTGTCGGCGGAGGGTGAGAACCGGTGGTTCGCCCGGACCAGGGGCATCCCCACCACCATCACGCTGCTCGACAACCGCAACCTCCTGACGATCTCCCACCTGGGGATCGTCCGGGTGATCAACACACAGACCGGGCTGGACGCCTCGTCCGAGCTGCCGGTCGCCGGTGAGATCGCACCGTCCGATCCGGGGTTCGGGTCGCCGTGGTGCGGCATCGGCGAACGCGGTTGTCCCGTGCCCGGCCCGGCCGCGGTCGACACGGCGACCGGGACCGCCTATCTCACCGCGTGGGCACCAGGGGCCCCGGCCCCCGACCTGGTCGCCGTGAAGTTCACCGCGGGGGACGCGGGGCGGCTGGAAGTGCTGTGGCGCACCGGGCTCCCCGAGGGGCGGCTCGGGGTCCCGGTGGTCCTGTCGGACGACCGGGACGAGGTCTACCTGCACTCCGAGGACGGCGCCCTGTCCGCCTACTCGACCGCCGACGGGTCACCCGTGTGGTCCTCCCCGATCGGATACCGACCCGACACGCCCCCCGCCCTGCTGCCGGACGGCACGCTGGTGACCGGTGGTCGCACCTCGACCGTGTGGAGGGGTCAGGACGACGACCACGCCGCCGACGCGGGCCCCGCGCCCGTGGTGGCCGTCCGCGGGGAGGACGGGCAGGGGGGTGAGGTGTGGCGGCGCGACGACCTGCGCCAGCTCACCAACCCCGCCGCCACCGCCGACGGACGGGTGCTGGTGGCGGTGAGGTCGGGCGGGAGCGACGACGAGCCGGGGATCGCCCTGCTCCTGATCGATGGTGACGACGGCAGCACCCTGCACGAGATCGAGGTCCCGGCCGCCACGGGTCCGGTCTCCGGACTGAGTGTGGACGACGACGGCCGCATCGCGCTCACGACCGCGGTCGGTGCGGTCTATCTCTACGAGTGAACGCCGGCGGGCTGATCGGTCCGCGGCCCGCACACGAACACCACGGCGGACCTGCCGATCCTCGTCACCACCAGCGCGAGCGGGCGGGAGCCGCCCGGGGCCAGGGACCGCCGCAGCACGTCCGGGTCCGTGTCCACCCCGCGGACCAGGATCTCCAGTGACCCGCAGTCCCGGCGCCTGAGGACCTTCCGGAGTTCCTTGCGGTCGAGCCGGCACCGCTCCAGCACCTCGAACCCCGTGTAACCGGCCGGGATGTGGGGCCCGGTCAGGTGGGCGATCCGGGGGTCGAGCTGACGGAGCCCGTGACGGCGGGCCCAGTGCCGCACCAGGCCGGCCCGGACGACCGCCCCGTCGGGATCGACGATGAACCGGTCCGCCTCCCCGTGGGCGTCGACCTCGTCGTCGTCCTCGTCCGTCACCACCTCCGCATGGACCGCGAGGCCGTCCGCGACCAGCCGCGGTGCCCCCCACGGTGCGGGCGCGCCGGCCCCGGTGGTGCGCACCACGGTCGCGCGGCGCCGCGCCCGGCCGGACAGGCCCGTCGACCACAGACACGCCTCGCGCACCGACCCGTCCAGTGAGACGAGTTCGACCTCCCCCGGGTGGTCGAGACCGGAGGTGTCCAGACCGGGCGCACACTTGATCGCGTAGTCCGCGCCGCGCGCCACGGCCAGGAGGTCCGGCAGCGGTGGGCTGAGCCGGCCGGGGTCGTGGATCCGGCGGCCGCCGGACCGTCGGGCGGGGTCGGCGAGCAGCACGGCGTCGCGGCTGGGCGGGGCGAGGGCGTCCGCCACGCACACCAGCGCGTCCGGCACGTTGTGCGCGGCCATCCGGGCCCTGACCCGGTCGAGATCGGAACCGACGACGCGGTCGGCGGTCCGCACCAGCTCGCCCAGTTCGGCCCCCACCGAGCACGTGACGTCGTGGACGTCCCGACCCGCCAACCGCGCGGCCCGCAGTGCGGCGACGGGCCAGGCGGTGGCCTGCTGCACCGCGTCCTCCGTCAGGAGCATCCGGTCCGCCCCCCGGATGCGACCGTCCGCGCGGCGGCGCGCGGTGACGAGGTCGATCGCCGCGGCGGCGTGGCCGGCGTCGGCCCTCCTGACGGCGGCCGTCGAGGCGACGAGGCGGTCACGGGACCAGTCCAACCCGGCGGTCAGCTCGATCAGGTCCCGGCCGGCGGTGGTGAGCAGGAAGTCGAGGTCCTCCGGGGTCACCGGCCCACCACCTACCTGCCGCCCGGCGCGATGGACCGGGTCGTGGCGAGGAGTTCGGAGACGTCGGCCGCCGCCGCGAGACCGGCCAGGACGTCGAGGGTCGGCCGCAGCATGCCCAACCGTCCGAGGGTGCCCGCTGTCGCGGCGTCGTCGGCGCGCATCCATCCCGCCGCGCGCGCCTCGCTCGTGCCGGCGTCCGGTTCCACACCCGCCGGCACCGCGGCGACGAAGAACAGCGTGTCGTACCGGCGGGGGGGTCCCGGCGGGGTGGTCCAGCGGTCCCACGGACGCAACAGGTGAGCGGACAGGATCAGCCGGTGTTCCCCGAGAAGCGAGTCCAGATCGCCCTCCCCCGCTGCCAGCGCGCAGCGCTCCTCGGGTCCGGGACCGGGTGCGCCACCGGGACGGGGCCGCCCGGTCGCCGCCGGGTCGGACGCACTCCGGCCGGTCACGGTCTGGTCGGTCACCGTCTGGTCGGGCTCGGCCAGCAGCACACCGGTCTCCTCGAAGAGCTCCCGCACCACGCCCCGGACGGCCGCGGCCGCGCGGGCGTCGTCGATCCCGAACGCCTCGGCCCACCAGCCCGGATCCGGGCCCCGCCAGGGCCTCGAGCCCCGGTAGTCACGCGGTTCCACGCCGCCTCCGGGGAAGACGGACATACCGGCCGCGAACTGCATGGTGGCCACGCGGTGCTGCAGGAACACCTCGACTCCCCCGCCCACTCGGGCGTCACGCACCAGGGCCACCGTGGCGGCCTCGCGGACCGGGACGTCCGCGGGTGAGGTCGTCACGGGGTCGCAGACGCGGCTCATGGACGCCGGTGCCGGCCGGACCGACGCGCCCGACGGGCGAAGAACCGTCCGTCGATGGCGTCGACGACGATCGACTGTGCGAAGGCGCGGCTGAGGTTCTCGGAGGTGATCACGTCGTCGATCAACCCGGTGGCCGTCACCCCGCCCTCCGAGAGCAGCATCGCGTGGGTGAAACCCGGGGGGATCTCCTCCACGTGGTGGGTCACCAGCACCGTGGCCGGGGCGTCGGGGTCGAGAGCCATGTCCGCCAGACGGGCGACCAGATCCTCCCGGCCACCCAGATCGAGGCCCGCTCCGGGTTCGTCCAGCAGGAGAAGTTCCGGATCGGTCATCATCGCGCGGGCGATCAGCACCCTCTTGCGTTCGCCCTCCGACAGGGTCCCCCAGGTGCGGTCGGCCAGGTGCTCGCCCCCGATCATCTCCAGGGTGTCCGCCGCGCGGTCGAAGTCGGCCCGGTCGTAGGCCTCCCGCCACCTCCCCAACACGGCGTACCCGGCGGAGACCACCAGGTCCTCGACCACCTCGTCGCCCGGGATCCGGCCGGCCACCGCGGCGGACGACAACCCCACCCGGCTCCGGAGTTCGGTGACCTCGGTGCGACCCAGTTGCTCACCGAGGATCACCGCCGAGCCGGTGCTCGGGTACTCGAGCGCCGAGGCGATGCGCAGCAGCGAGGTCTTGCCCGCACCGTTGGGCCCCAGGACGACCCATCTCTCGTCCAGCTCCACCTGCCAGGTGACGGGTCCCACGAGCGTCCGCCCGTCCCTCCGGAGCGAGACGTCGGTCAGATCCAGGACGAGGTCGGGGTCGGTCTCGATAGGCGTTCTCACGACCCCCATCTAACCCCCTCCCCGGTGGCCGGGTGCCGAGGAACACGGCACGAGCGCGTGAACACCCACGCCACGCCCCTGCCGGATCGGCGCCCGCTTCGATAGCGTCGTGTCGTAGAGGCGTCCACACCCCGGAGCCCGCAGCCGAGAGGAGCACCGACGTGAACGACCGTCTGGCCATCGACGAGGTCCGCCCCCTGGTCTCCTGTGGGAGGTTCCCCGCCAAGTCGGTCGTGGGTGAGGTGCTGCCGATCTCGGCGACCGTGTGGCGGGAGGGCCACGACGCGCTGTCGGCGAGCCTGGTGGTCCGCCGACCCGGTGGCGCCTCCTCCCGCACGACGATGGTCCCCGGGAAGGAGGCGGACACCGTCCACGCGCTCCTGACCACCGACGCCCCCGGGATGTGGTCGTTCCGCGTCGAGGCGTGGTCCGACCCGTTCGCCACGTGGAACAGCGGCATCGTCAAGAAGATGGACGCCGGCCAGGGCGCCGACGTCCTGGGTAACGAGTTCGAGGTGGGCGCGCGGGTCCTGGACGCCGGTGCCGCGCAGGCGGCGGCGTCGGGCGACACCGACCGTGCCGCGCTCCTGACGGAGGCGGCCACCGCGCTCCGCGGCACCGGGGACGCCGGGACACGGACGTCGCTGGCGCTGTCCGGCGAGGTCGCGGCCGCGATGGCCGCGGGGCCCGTCCGCGAGCTCGTGACGCCCGGTCAGACCCACCGCGTGTGGGTCGACCGCCGTGAGGCCCAGTTCAGCTCCTGGTACGAGTTCTTCCCCCGCTCCACGGGCGGGTGGGACGAGCGGGGTCGGCCGGTCCACGGCACCTTCGCGACCTCGCGCGGCTACATCGACCACGCGGCCGACATGGGCTTCGACGTCGTCTACCTGCCTCCGATCCACCCGATCGGGGTGATCAACCGCAAGGGCCGGAACAACTCCCTCACCCCGGAGGAGGGGGACGTCGGGTCGCCGTGGGCCATCGGCTCGGCGGACGGTGGCCACGATGCCGTGCACCCGGACCTCGGCACGATCGAGGATTTCCGCGAACTGGTCGAGTACTCCACCTCTCGCGGCGTTGAGATCGCCCTGGACCTGGCGTTGCAGTGCGCTCCGGACCACCCGTGGGCGCAGGCCCACCCGGAGTGGTTCACGGTGCTCCCCGACGGCCACATCGCGTACGCCGAGAACCCACCCAAGAAGTACCAGGACATCTACCCCGTCAACTTCGACCTCGACCCCGAGGGGATCTACGCCGAGGTGCTCCGGGTGGTGCGCCTGTGGACCTCCCTGGGCGTACGGATCTTCCGGGTGGACAACCCGCACACCAAACCCGCGGATTTCTGGAGCCGCCTGATCGCGGAGGTCAAGCGCACCGAGCCGGACGTGCTTTTCCTCGCCGAGGCCTTCACCCGCCCGGCCCGTCTGTTCGGGCTCGCGAAGCGGGGTTTCTCGCAGTCCTACACGTACTTCACATGGAAGACCACGAAGTCCGACCTCATCGAGTTCTGCGAGCAGTTGCTGGCGCACGTCGATGAAGCCCGGCCGAACATGTTCACCAACACCCCGGACATCCTGCACGAGTCGCTGCAGCGCGGAGGTCCTGCGATGTTCGCGATCCGGTCGGCGCTCGCGGCCACGCTCAGCCCGGCGTGGGGTGTGTACTCGGGCTTCGAGCTGTTCGAATGGCAACCCGTCGCCGACGGCAGCGAGGAGTACCTGGATTCGGAGAAATACGAACTCCGGCCCCGCGACTTCGCCGGCGCCGAGGCGGCGGGCCAGTCGCTCGCCCCGTGGCTGCGGACCCTGAACCGGATCCGTCGGGAGCACCCCGCCCTCCACCAGCTGCGCACACTGCGTTTCCACGACGTGGACAACGATCAGATCATCGCCTACTCCAAGATCGACCCCGCCACCGGTGACTGCGTCCTGACGGTCGTCTCCCTCGACTCACACGGGGTGCAGGAGGGCACCCTCAGGCTCGACATGGCCGCCCTCGGATACGACGACGACGCCCGGTTCAGCGTCCACGACGAGGTCTCCGGCAGCGAGTTCCACTGGGGCTCGAGCAACTACGTGCGACTCGAGCCGTGGACGGCGGTCGCGCACATCGTCGTGGTCCCACCCTGCGACGAAGCACGTAGGGTCGAACTGACCTACCGCACGCACATCGTGGATTGAGGGACAACGGCATGGCAAAGCACCACGGCGCGGGTCGACCCGCCTCCGGCAGACCCGCCACCGGCAGGCCCACCACCACGCCCGACCGGGTTCCTCCACCCGTCGACACGGCGGCCACCTGGCGGACGCCGGAGGACCTCGCCCGGGATACGTCGGGCCGGACCTCGGCTCCGACCGCACCGGTGGGTCCGGCGGGCGAGATCCCCCGCGACGAGTTCGACGCGCTCCGCTCGGGGACCCACCGCGACCCGCATTCGGTCTACGGTGCCCACCGGGCCGGCGGCGGTTCCGTCGTGCGGACCATGCAGCCCGGCGCCACCTCGGTGGAGATCGTGCTCGGCTCCCGCACCGTCCCGATGGAACCGCTCGGCGACGGCGTGTTCGGGGCGATGATGGACGAGCCGGATGTCCCGGACTACCGGTTCCACGTCACCTACCCGGACGGACACACCCGGACCGTCGCGGACGGGTACAGGTTCCTGCCCACCCTGGGCGAGATGGACCTCCACCTGATCAACGAGGGGCGTCACGAGCGATTGTGGACCGTCCTCGGGGCGCACGTCCGCACGTACGACACCCCCGGCGGTCCTGTCACCGGCACGTCGTTCGCCGTCTGGGCCCCGAACGCCCGGGGAGTCAGCGTGGTGGGCGACTTCTGCGGGTGGAACCCCGTCGCCCTGCCCCTGCGCGCGATCGGCGCCTCCGGGGTGTGGGAGGTGTTCGTCCCCGACGTCGCCGACGGCGCGGTCTACAAGTACTGCGTCCGCGGCGCCGACGGCCGGACCGTCGACCACGCCGATCCGCTGGCCGTGGCCACCGAGGTGCCGCCCGCGACAGGGTCCAGGGTCTTCACGTCCGGGTACGCGTGGAACGACGACGAGTGGGTGTCCACCCGCGCGACCCGTGACCACTCCCGGTCCCCGATGACGGTACTCGAGGTCCACGTGGGCTCCTGGCGGCCGGGGCTGGGCTACCGGGAGTTCGCCCACCAGTTGGCCGACCACGTGGCCGAGACCGGCTTCACCCACGTCGAACTCATGCCCGTCGCCGAGCACCCCTTCGGCGGTTCCTGGGGCTATCAGGTCTCCTCCTACTACGCCCCCACCAGTCGCTTCGGATCACCGGACGACCTGCGCTATGTGGTCGACCACCTGCACTCGCGCGGCATCGGCGTGCTCATGGACTGGGTCCCCGCACACTTCCCCAAGGACGAGTGGTCCCTCGGCCGCTTCGACGGCACCCCGCTCTACGAACACGCGGACCCCCGCCGCGGTGAACAGCCCGACTGGGGCACCTACGTCTTCGACTTCGGCCGTCACGAGGTCCGGAACTTCCTGGTCGCCAACGCGTTGTACTGGGCCGAGGAGTTCCACGTGGACGGTCTGCGCGTGGACGCCGTGGCCTCGATGCTCTACCTGGACTACTCGCGCAACGAGGGCGAGTGGACCCCCAACCGCTACGGCGGGCGGGAGAACCTCGAGGCGATCTCGTTCCTGCAGGAGGTCAACGCGACCGTGCAGCGGGAGCACCCGGGATTCCTCATGATCGCGGAGGAATCGACCTCCTGGGGCGGCGTCACCGCCCCGACCGAGACCGGCGGGCTCGGGTTCTCCATGAAGTGGAACATGGGGTGGATGAACGACACCCTGCGGTACGTCGGACTCGACCCGGTCTACCGGGGCCACCACCACGGCGAGATCACGTTCTCGCTGATGTACGCCTGGAGTGAGCGCTTCGTGCTCCCGCTCAGCCACGACGAGGTGGTGCACGGCAAGGGATCGATGTGGCAGCGCATGCCGGGTTCCTCGTGGGACCGGGCGGCCGGGTTGCGGGGGCTCTACGCCTACATGTGGGCACACCCGGGCAAGAAGCTCCTCTTCCAGGGACTGGAGTTCGGCCAGGTCGGCGAGTGGAACGACGAACAGGGCGTCACCTGGGGGACCTCGAGGGCTGGGAGGGCGAGTACCACCGTGGCATCCTCGCCTCGGTCCGCGACATGAACGCCCGCTACGCGGAGAACCCCGGCCTCTGGTCGCTCGACGACGACCCGTCGGGATTCTCGTGGATCGATGCCAACGACGCCGACCACAACGCCCTGTCGTTCCTGCGTACGGATCACTCCGGCAGCATCATCGCCTGTGTGGTGAACTTCTCGGGCAGCGCCCTGCACGACTACCGGATCGGTCTCCCCGAGGCCGGGTTCTGGGAGGAGATCCTCAACACCGACGCCGCGGCCTACGAGGGATCCGGTGTCGGCAACCTCGGCGGTGTCGACGCCGAGGATCGGCCACACCACGGCCGCACGCACTCGGCGGGCATCACCGTCGGTCCCCGCGCCACGATCTGGTTGCGCCACACCCGCTGACGGCGGGCGAGACGCCTCAGTACAGCGCGTTGGCGAGGTTGCGGCGGGCGTCCAGGACCCGCGGGTCGTCCGTCGGGAGCGACTCGAGGAGATCGACCAGCCGGGACCGGAGCACCGCCCGGTCGTCGCCCCCGCTCACCCGGATCGCGTCGACGAGGACCGCGAACGCCGACTCGTACTCTCCTCCCACCAGGGCCCTGTCGGCCGCCCGAAGGGCCGCGGGAACCGTGCCCTCGCCGGCATCGGCCTCCTCGGCCGCACGACGAGCGGCCTGCACGTACCTCAGCGCCTCGAGGAGCGAGTGGTCCCGCGGGCGGGAGTCCACCAGCGCGGCGAAGCGCTCCTCCGCGGTGTCCAGCTCGCCGCCCGCGAGTGCGTCCTCGGCGGCGTCGCGTTCGGGGTCGGCCGGATCGTCCGGCTCCCCGGTGTCCGCGGACCCGGGCACTCCGCTGAGCTTTCCCTCCGTGGCCTGGAGGACTGCCGCGATCCACTGACGCAGGGCGTCCTCGGGCTGCTCCCCCTCGAAATCCGCCAGCGGCCGCCCCGCCGCGACGGCGACGACGGTCGGGACCGCCCGCGCCTGGAACGCCTGGGCGATCCCCGGGGAGGAGTCCACGTCGACGACCGCGTGCACCCACTGACCGCCCCCCTCCTCGGCCAGCGAGGACAGCAGGCTGGTCAGTACCGTGGGTGCCCGGCGGGACATGAGTTCGACGATCACGGGGACCTGGGTCGACCGGACCAACACCTCCTGCTCGAAGGTCGCCTCGTCGACCTCGACCAGGGTCACCGGCCCCGTGCCCCCACCGGACGTGCGGGCGGCGGCGACGGGGTCGCGCTTCGCCTCCGCCCGCTTCTTCAGCCCCGACAGGTCGACGGCGCCGGCGAGGGAGGCCGCGAGCTTCTGCTCGGACGCGGACGGGGGTCGGTTACCTGGTCTCGTCACGCCTTCGATCCTGCCACGGCCGGTCCGATCGGGGGTCAGCTGGTCGCGGGCACGCGGATCAACAGAGCGTCACCCTGCCCACCACCACCGCACAGCGCGGCCGCCCCGAGGCCACCACCACGGCGGGCGAGCTCGAGCGCGAGGGTCAGGACGACGCGGTTGCCCGACACGCCGATCGGGTGACCGATCGAGATGGCACCACCGTTCACGTTCACCTGGTCGGGGCTCAGGTCGAGCATGCGGGTCGAGTGCAGTCCGACCGAGGCGAAGGCCTCGTTGAACTCGAACAGGTCGATGTCCTTCACGTCGACGTCCGCCCGCCTGCACGCGTCCAGTACCGCGTCCGCCGGCTGGTGCTGCAGGGTCGAGTCCGGGCCCGCGACGGTGCCGTACCCGACGATCTCGGCGAGGACCGGCCACCCCTCGGCCTCCGCGCGCGCGGCCGTGGTCACGATGACCGCCGAGGCGCCGTCGGAGATCTGCGACGAGGATCCCGCGGTGATGGTCCCGTCCTTCGAGAACGCCGGGCGGAGCTTGCCCATCGACTCCGCGGTCGACTCCGGACGGACCCCTTCGTCGGTCTCCACGACGGTGTCGCCCTTACGGCCCTTGACCGTCACCGGCACGATCTCGTCCGCGAAGCGGCCGGCCTCCGCGGCGGCGGCGGCACGCTGATGGGAGGTCGCGGCGAACTCGTCCTGGTGCTCGCGGGTGATCTCTAGCTCGACGTTGCGCGCCTCGGTGAGGGCGCCCATCGGCTGGTCGGTCGGAACGTCGTGCAGGCCGTCGTAGGCCATGTGGTCGAGGACCTCGATCGACCCGTACTTGTAGCCGGCGCGGCTCTTGGGCAGCAGATGCGGTGCCTGCGACATCGACTCCTGGCCCCCGGCCACGACCACCTCGGAGTACCCGGAGCGGATCGCCTGATCGGCGAGCGCGATCGCGGTCAGTCCGGACAGACACATCTTGTTGATGCTCAGCGCGTCGACCCGCTTGGGGATGCCCGCGGCGAGCGAGGCCTGACGAGCGGGCATCTGACCGTTTCCTGCGGAGAGCACCTGTCCCATGATCACCTGGTCGACGGCGTCCGGGGAGACACCGCCCCGCTCGAGGGCGGCGCTGATCGCGATGCCACCGAGCTCCGGGGCCGAGAGCGAGGACAGCCCGCCCTGGAGGCGGCCGAACGGGGTGCGGGCCCCGGAGACGATGACGGTGCGGGTGGAGTCGGCGGGCATTGCGGACCTTCCATTCGAGGGGCTGAACGTGTACACGCCAAACTACCGTCTCCACTCACCGACTACCGTGGTCCCCATGACCTCTACCCCAGCCGACCAGCCCCTACTGCCCTCCGAGCTCGTCGTGGCGATCGATCACGTCGGGGTGGCCGTCCCCGACTTCGATGCCGCCGTCACCTGGTACCGCGACAATCTCGGGTTGGAGAACCTCCACGAGGAGGTCAACGAAGAGCAGGGCGTGCGCGAGGCCATGCTCGGATCGCCGGAACGACCGGAGGGCGGTGCGCTGCTGCAGGTGCTCGCACCTCTGGACGACACCTCGACCATCGCCAAGTACCTCGACCGCAACGGACCGGGAATCCAGCAGATGGCGGTCCGGGTGACCGACATCGACGCGATCACGTCCCACCTCACCGGGCGGGGGGTGCGGGTGCTGTACCCCGCGCCGAAGAACGGGACAGCTGGTTCGCGGATCAACTTCATCCACCCCAAGGACGCGGGCGGCGTCCTGCTCGAACTGGTCGAGCCGGCCACCGGATCGCACTAGTACCCCGGGCTGGCGGCCCCGCTAGGGTGGGGTCATGTCGAGCACACAGATGCCCACCACGGGCGCCGACCCGTTCGCGGTGGTCCGCAGGGGCTTCGACCGCGAGCAGGTGACCTCAGCGCTCAAGCGCCTCGAGGCCGAGGTGGGCCTCCTCCGCGCCGACCGCGACGCCGCCGTCGAGAGGGCTGAACGGGCGGCGGCCGAGGCGGCCCGGGAACGGTCCCGGGCCGCGTCCCTCGAGGCCCGGGTCGCGGAACTCGGCCGGACCCCGGTCACCAACGAGCAGATGTCCGACCGGCTCTCCACCATGCTGTCCCTCGCTTCCGCCGAGGCCGAGTCGATGCGCGACGCCGCCCTCGCCGACGCCGACCGCATCCGGGCCGACGCCGAGGACGACGCGTGGAACCTCCGCGAATCGGCCCGACGAGACGCCGAGGCCGACCGCGGTGCCGCCGCCGCGGAGCTCACCGCTGCGCGAGATCGCGCCGCCGCGGTGCGCTCGGAACAGGCCGGGATCCTCGAGGCGGCGCGCTCGAGGGCGGAGGCGATCGTCCTCGCCGCCGAGCGCGAGGCCGGCAGGCTCGACCTCGAGGCCGCCCGCCGTCGCGATCTGATCGACGAGGATCACCGGATCGCCTCCGACGCGAGGAGGACGCGGTCCCTGCTCGAGGACCGGAACCGACGGGAGGCGTCGGAGGCCGCCGCAGAGGCCGTCCGGCGGGAGGCCGAGAAGCAGGCTCGCGGGACGATCGACCGGGCCGCCTCCGAGGCGGCGGCTCTCGTCTCGAAGGCGCGTGCCCACGTCGAGCAGCTGACGTCGCTTCGCGAGCAGATCGTCGCCGATCTCGCGACGATCCGAGCCCGGCTGGAACCCATCCCCGGCCGCCTCGAGGACATTCCGCCCCTGCCCGCCGATCCCCTTCTCGACGAGTCGCGGCGTGACGATCGTCGGTTCAGCTCCACCGACGGGTGAGGCCGCGGCTCGCCCTCCCGGACCAGCATCCGCTGTGCCAGTGGCGCCGGTCGTCCTCGCCGCCCGGTCTGTCGGGCCACGCGACCACATGCGGGGAACCCGCGGTGATGACCTGATCACATCCCGGACAGCGATAGTGCTTCCCGGCTCGCGAGCCGGGCACACGCCGGACGTGGTAGTCGTCCGGATCCCCCGACGGGCCGGATTCCAGTGCGGCGCCCCCGAGGCCGTCCCTCCGGGGCGCCGGACGATCAGTCCCCGCGCGTCTGTGACGTCTCGACACCTGGCCCCCTCACCTCAGAACAGCCGGAGGTCCGTCGACTCGATGCCTCGGAGCGAGTCGTAGTCGAGCGTCACGCAGCGGATACCCCGGTCCTCGGCCAGGGTCCTGGCCTGCGGCTTGATCACCTGCGCCGCGAACACCCCTCTCACCGGGGACAACAACGGGTCCCGGTTGAGCAGTTCCAGATAGCGCGTGAGCTGTTCGACGCCGTCGATCTCACCGCGGCGTTTGATCTCGACCGCCACGGTCACGCCATCGGCGTCCCGTCCGAGGATGTCGACCGGCCCGATCGCCGTCATGTACTCGCGGCGGACCAGGGTGTATCCGGGGCCGAGAGTCTCCAGGTGCTCGGCCAGCAGTTCCTGGAGATGGGCCTCGACCCCGTCCTTGACCAGTCCGGGATCCATACCCAGCTCGTGACGGGAGTCGTGGTGGACCTCGGAGAGCGTGATCCGCAGCTGTTCACCGGCCTTGTTCTCCACCACCCAGAGCAGGTGCGCAGGATCCTCCGGATGCTCCTGCTCGACGAGCCAGCAGGGTGGCGTCATCCAGTTGAGGGGTTTGTACGCGCGGTCGTCGGCGTGCACGCTGACGGACCCGTCCGCCTTGAGCAACAGCAGCCTGGGCGCCATGGGGAGATGAGCCGTCAGACGGCCGACGTAGTCGACCTGACATGTGGCGACGACGAGACGCACGGATCCTCCTCAGATCGGGATTGTGCGGGACGACCCCCCGGACGGTCGTCGCCGAGCGCGGTCCTCGGGACCGTCACCGCCGTCGGCGGTCCGGGGAGCGGATCTGGTCGGTGGAGCAGGCCTCCACCCACGCCAACAACGCGGTCAGCTCGGCCGGACCCACACAGAGTTCGCCTTCTCTGATCCCGCGCCTGCGGTCGTGACCGGAGAAGGACACGATCACCTCACCCGACTCCGCGATATCGAGTTCGTGGCCGGTCGGTTGTCGCCGGGGGCCCAACTCGAGGCTCCGCCGGTCCAGCCGCACGTCCGCGCCGAACCTCACGCTGACCAACCGGTAGAAGGCCAGATCGGTATCGGAATACCTCACGGCGCCGTGGCGCCAGGACTCCTCACCGGCCCTCCTGACGAGGACCGAGGTGGCATTCCTGCGGACGACCACCAGGCGATACACCACGGCCGCGGCCACCGGGGCGAGGACGAGCAGGACGACGACACCGAGAATGATCCCGGGAATCGCCATCTACCCAACCCCTTCCGGTGGCCGCGGCCGTCAGGTCACGGGAGGACCGAATCGTACAGCTAGCTGCCGGCCTTCTCGACCGCCCGGAGACGACCGCGCGCGGCGGCGGCGGCCTGCTGGTCATCCCCGGCCTCGGACAGTGCGCGCTCGGCCTCGGCCCGGTCGATGGACTCCGCCCACTCCGCGGTCTCGCCGAGGATGCTGACCTTGTTCGCCGTCACGGAGAGGAACCCGCCCTGCACCGCGGCGACCTTCTTGCCCTCGTCCGTGTAGACCGTCACGGTGCCGCCGGCATCCAGCTCGCCGAGCAGCGGCTCGTGCCCGGACTGGATACCGATCTCGCCCTCGGTGGTCTTGGCGACCACCATGGTGGCGGTGCCGGACCAGAAGCGTTGCTCGACCGTGACGAACTCGACCTCGATGTCAGCCATGGTCAGCGGTCACTTCCCCGAGAGCTTCTTGGCGGCCGCCTCAACGTCGTCCAGACCGCCGATACCGTTGAACGCCTGCTCCGGGAGATGGTCCAGCTCGCCCTTGCACAGCTTGTCGAACGCCTCGATGGTGTCCGACAGCGGGACGACCGAACCGACCTGCCCGGTGAACTTCTCCGCGACCAGGAAGTTCTGGCCGAGGAAGCGCTCGAGGCGACGGGCCCGCTGAACGGTGACCTTGTCCTCCTCGGAGAGCTCGTCCATGCCGAGGATGGCGATGATGTCCTGGAGCTCCTTGTACTTCTGCAGGATCTGGATGACGTTCTGAGCCACCCGGTAGTGCTCCTCCCCCACGATGCCCGGCTCCAGGATGCGGGAGGTCGAGGTGAGCGGGTCGACGGCCGGGTAGATGCCCTTCGAGGCGATCGAGCGGGAGAGCTCGGTGGTCGCGTCGAGGTGGGCGAACGTGGTCGCCGGAGCGGGGTCGGTGTAGTCGTCGGCGGGGACGTAGATCGCCTGCAGCGAGGTGATCGAACGGCCACGCGTCGAGGTGATCCGCTCCTGCAGCATGCCCATCTCGTCCGCGAGGGTCGGCTGGTAACCGACGGCGGACGGCATGCGACCGAGCAGGGTCGAGACCTCGGAACCGGCCTGCGTGAAGCGGAAGATGTTGTCCACGAACAACAAGACGTCCTGCCCCTGGACGTCGCGGAAGTACTCGGCCATGGTCAGCGCCGAGAGTGCGACGCGCATACGCGTCCCCGGCGGCTCGTCCATCTGGCCGAACACCAACGCGGTGTCCTGCAGGACGCCCATCTCCTCCATCTCGAGGAAGAGGTCGGTGCCCTCACGGGTGCGCTCACCGACGCCGGCGAACACGGAGGTGCCGGAGAACTCGCGGGCGATACGGGTGATCATCTCCTGGATCAGCACGGTCTTGCCGACGCCGGCACCACCGAACAGGCCGATCTTGCCACCCTTGACGTACGGGGTGAGGAGGTCGATGACCTTCACGCCGGTCTCGAGGATCTCGGTCTTGCCCTCGAGCTGGTCGAAGGCGGGCGGCTCGCGGTGGATACCCCACTGCTCACCGTCACGGCCGGTGCCGGGCGCGTCGAGGCAGTCGCCGAGGGCGTTGAAGACGTGGCCCTTGACGACGTCGCCCACGGGGACCGAGATCGGCTTACCCGAGTCGACGACCTCCGCGCCACGGACGAGTCCGTCGGTCGACTGCATGGAGATGCAGCGGACCATGTTGTCGCCGAGATGCTGGGCGACCTCGAAGGTCACCGTCTTGGCCACGGCCTCCAGGGTGATCTCGGTGGTCAGGGCGTTGAAGAGGGCCGGGAGGGCGCCGCGCGGGAACTCCACGTCGACGACCGCGCCCAGGACGCGGGCGACCCGACCGGTGAGACCGGCCGTGCCCGTCGTGCTCTGATCGGTAACAGCTGTGGTCATTGCTTAGTCACTTCCTGCGCTAGCGGCGAGCGCACCAGCGCCACCGACAATCTCGCTGATTTCCTGGGTGATCTGTGCCTGGCGGGCCTGGTTGGCCTCGCGGCTCAGGCCTTCCACCAGTTCGGTCGCGTTGTCCGTCGCGGACTTCATGGCCGTGCGTCGCGCGGCCGATTCCGATGCCGCCGACTCGAGCAGCGATGCGAACGCCCGCGTCGACATGTACCTCGGGAGGAGGTTGTCGAGGAGGGTATCCGCGTCGGGCTCGAACGTGACTTCGGGCTTGAAGTCCGTCTTGGACGTGTCGAGCATGTCCTCGCCCAGATCCAGCTCCTCGACCTCGACACGGGTCTCGATCGGGGCCAGACGCCTCGCACGCGGCGTCTGCGTGAGCATGGACTTGAACTGGGTGTAGACGATGTGGACCTCGTCGACGCCCTTGCGGGTGGTGTCGCCGGTGTAGTCGCTGCCGAGGAACTCCGTCGCGTCGAACGTCGCCTCTCCCCCGGCCGCGAACGCGGCGGACAGGAGCTGGAAGGCCGGACGGGCCTCCTGGTAGTCGGGCTTCTGGGAGTGCCCGTGCCACGATCCCGCCAGTTCGATCTCGCGGAACGTGTAGTACACGATGCCCTTGTTGCCCAGCACGTAGATGTCGACCTCGCGGCCGGACTCCTCGAGGAACGCGATGAGTTCGGCGGCCTCCTTGAGGACGTTGTGGTTGTACCCACCACACATCCCGCGGTCCGACGTCACCACCAGCACGGCCGAGCGCGTAGCGTCCTCCGGCTCGTTGAGCATCCTGTGCTGGACCGACGACGCGCTGGCGAGATCGGTCAGGATGGCGGTGATCTGATCGGCGAAGGGCTGAGCGGCCTCGACCCTCGCCTGGGCCTTGGAGATCTGCGAGGTGGCGATCAGCTCCTGGGCCTTGGTGATCTTCTTGGTCGAGTTGACGGACTTGATCCGGTCGCGCAGTTCACGCATGTTCGCCATTACTTCAGATCACTCTCCTCTCGGCCTTGAATCGGATGGCTGTCATCTCGAGGCCTCAGGCCTTCTTCTTCTTGGTGACCGTGAGGGTCTCACGATCGATCTCGTCCTCCGAGAGCGCCTCGGCCTCGGGCTCGTTGACCACGCGGGAACCGTCGGAGGCGACGAAGCCCTCCTTGAACTCGTTGGTCTTGGCCTCGAGTGTCGCCTTTGACTCGTCGGAGAGAGCGGCGCCGCCGTCGATCTGGCTGTAGACGTCGGCCGCGGAGTGCCGCAGGCTCTCGAGCAGCTCGCCCTCGAACCGACGGACGTCCTCGACGGGGACCGTGTCGTAGAAGCCCTCGCCGGCGAGGTAGATCGAGACGATCTGGTCCTCGACCGCCACCGGGGAGTTCTGGTCCTGCTTGAGGATCTCGACCAGACGCTGACCGCGCTCGAGCTGCGCCTTGGACGCGGCGTCGAGGTCGGAGGCGAAGGTCGCGAACGACTCGAGGTCGCGGTACGCGGCCAGGTCGAGACGCAGGGACCCGGAGACCTTCTTCATGCCCTTGGTCTGGGCGGCGCCGCCGACGCGGGAGACGGAGATACCGACGTTGACGGCGGGGCGCACACCGCGGTTGAACAGATCCGACTCGAGGAAGACCTGGCCGTCGGTGATGGAGATGACGTTGGTCGGGATGAACGCGGAGACGTCGTTGGCCTTGGTCTCGATGATCGGCAGGCCGGTCAGCGAGCCCCCGCCCATGTCGTCGGAGAGCTTGGCGCAGCGCTCGAGCAGCCGCGAGTGCAGGTAGAAGACGTCACCCGGGTAGGCCTCGCGGCCCGGCGGGCGGCGCAGCAGCAACGAGATCGCGCGGTAGGCGTCGGCCTGCTTGGACAGGTCGTCGAACACGACCAGGACGTGCGCGCCCTCGTACATCCAGTGCTGGCCGATGGCCGACCCGGTGAAGGGGGCGAGCCACTTGAAGCCGGCGGAGTCGGAGGCGGGGGCCGCGACGATGGTGGTGTACTCCATCGCGCCGTGCTCCTCGAGCGTCGCCTTGACGCCCGCGATGGTCGAGCCCTTCTGGCCGATCGCGACGTAGATGCAGCGCAGCTGCTTGGTCTTGTCGCCCGACTCCCAGTTGGCCTTCTGGTTGAGGATCGCGTCGATGCAGACCGCGGTCTTGCCGGTCTTGCGGTCGCCGATGATCAGCTGACGCTGTCCGCGGCCGATGGGGGTCATGGCGTCGATGGCCTTGATGCCGGTCTGCATCGGCTCCTCGACGGGCTGACGCTCCAGGACCGACGGCGCCTGGAGCTCGAGTGCGCGGGTTCCCGCGGACTCGATCTCGCCGCGGCCGTCGATGGGCTTGCCGAGCGGGTTGACCACACGGCCGAGGAAGCCGTCGCCGACGGGGACGGAGAGGACGTCCCCGGTGCGGCGCACCTCCTGGCCCTGGGCGATCTCGTCGAAGTTGCCGAGGATGACCGCGCCGATCTCCCGGTCCTCGAGGTTCAGTGCGACACCGAGGATCCCGCCGGGGAACTCCAGCAGCTCGTTGGCCATCGCCGAGGGGAGGCCGCTGATGTGCGCGATGCCGTCACCGGTGTCGACGACGACGCCGACCTCCTCCTTCGTCGCGTCGGTCGAAACGGTCGAGGTGTAGTTCGCAATCGCGCTGCGGATCTCTTCGGAGGAGATCGTCAACTCCGCCATGTCATTCCTGCTCTCAAAGTCGGGATGTGCTTTATGGGTGTTTACGTGAGCCACTACCGCTGGAACACGGCCGAGTCGCAGCTCGTCTTGTGCCGGCCCGGCAGGTCAGCGGAGGGACCGACGCATGGCGTCGAGCCGTCCTGCCACGCTACCGTCGATGATCTCGTCTCCGACCCGGACGACGACGCCGCCCAGAAGGGACTGGTCGACATCGTTGTGGATGGCGATCTCCCGCCCGTACAACGACGCCAGTCGGGCCCGGAGATCATCCGACTGCTGTCCGGTCAGCGGCTCCGCGCTGGTCACCACGGCGACGGACCGGCCGCGCAACTCCGCGGCCTGCACCGAGACCGCCATGATGTCGTCCGCGGGCATACCCGACGGCCGAGCCACCGCCTGGGAGGCCAGAGCCTCGGTCACCGCCGTGACCTTGCCGTACAGCACCTCGGCGAGCAGGCCGCGCCTGGCTCCCACGTCGGCGGTCCGATCGGCCAGGAGCTGCTCGAACTGGGGATCCCCGGCGACGATCCGCCCGAGCCTGAACAGCTCGTCCTCGACGGTCTGGAGCTGGCCCTGCTGGTCGGCCGAGCGCAGGAGCGCCTCCCGGCCGAGGAGGACCAGACCCTCCCGCAGCTCGCGAGGGGTGGACCAGTCCTGGGACACCGCAGCGAGGAGAAGGTCCAGGGTCGCCTGGTCGACCTTCCACCCGAACACCCCACGGACCAGGTCCTGTCGGGCCTCCACCGGGGCCGCGGTGTCGGCGACGGACACCCGGAGGGCACGGTTGTCCTCGAGGACGCCCACGACCTCGAAGAGTTCCTGGCCCACCTTCGCTCCGGTCGCTCCCCCGGACGGGTTCGCCGCCAGGGTCTGCTCCAGTGTGCTCCGGGTCTGGTCGAGCGCTTCGCGACTCGCTGCGTGCATCGGCTCCACTTCCCTTAGTTCCTGCCCGCGCCGGGGATCCGGTCGAGGTCCGCCAGAAAGCGATCGATGGTGCCCGAGCGCCGGACCGGATCCGACAGCTGCTCACCCATCAGCCGCTCGGCGAGGTCCACGGACTGACGACCCAGGTCGCTGCGGAGCTCGGCGATGATCTGCTGCCGCTGAGCGGCGAGCTGCTGCTCACCGGAGGCGATGATGCGGTCGCTCTCCGCCTGCGCCTCCGACTTCATGTCCGCGAGGATCTGCTGACCCTGCGCGCGCGCGTCGTCGCGGATCTTGGCCGCTTCGCTGCGCGCCTCGGCGAGTTGGGCCTTGTATTTGGCCAGCTCTTCCTTCGCCTCGGCCTGGGTCTGCTCGGCACGACGCAGACCGCCTTCGATGCGCTCGGAGCGCTCGTCGAGGACCTGCTGGAACTTCGGGAGGATGAACTTCCAGAAGAGCCACAGGATGACGGCGAGCGGGATGAGCGACCAGACGATGTCATACAGCGGAGGAAGCAGCGGGTTGGGGCTGTCCTCCAAGGGGAGTGATTCTCCACCCTCGGCCGCCAAGATGGCGATGACGTTGTTCATGGTGCGTCCCTACGAGGTCGGTGGTCGTCGATCAGAACAGGAAGCCGGCGACGATACCGATCAGGGCGAGCGCCTCGGTGAAGGCGATGCCGAGGAACATCGTGGTACGGAGGGTGCCGGCCATCTCGGGCTGGCGGGCCATGCCCTCGACGGTCTTGCCGACGAGGATGCCGATGCCGATGCCGGGGCCGATGGCGGCGAGGCCGTAGCCGATCGCACCGTAGCCGCTGACGGTCTGCTCGGTGGCCTGGGCGAGAGTGACGATGTCCATGGGAGTTCCCTTTCAGATGGCCGGTGCGGGCTTCTCCGCACCGGTCGGACGTGATGTGTCGGGTAGACGGGATGGTCGTGCCGGGCCCGGGGGCCCGGGGTCTAGTGGCTCTCCGCGTGGAGTGCGAGATCGATGTACACCGAGACCAGCAGCGCGAAGATGTAGGCCTGGAGGAAGAGGACCAGCAGCTTGAACAGCGTGAAGGCGACCGAGAGCACCGAGGTGCCCACCGCCAGCAGCGACCAGCCGTTCAACTGCCAGAAGAAGAAGTTCGTGGCACTGAACAGCAGGACGATGATCAGGTGCCCCGCCAGCATGTTGGCCATGAGACGAATGGTCAGCGTGGCCGGGCGGAGGATGAACGTCGACACCAACTCGATCGGCACCACCAGGATGTGCAGCGCCGGGGGAAGCCCCGGGATCACCACACTCGCCTTGATGAACTTGGCGAAGCCGTACCTCTTGGACCCCGCGTAGATGAAGGTCACGTAGCCCAGGACGGCGAGCATCAGCGGGAAGCCGATCCTGGCGTTGGGCGAGATGTTGAGGCCCGGGATGATCGTCGGGAGGTTCATCGCGAAGACCGCGAAGAAGATGGTCGCGATGACCGGCAGGAAACGGCGCCCCTGCTCCTTGCCCAGGATCTCCTCCGCGATGTGGACCCGGACGAAGTCCAGGCAGATCTCGGCGAAGTTCTGGACCCCGCGCGGGACCAGCTTGGGGTTCCGCATGGCGATCATGAAGAAGCCCAGCAGGACCACCGTCATGAGCAGCCGGATGATCATGAGCCGGTCCAGGACGAACGCGTCACCGGCGAAACCGGTCAACCACTGCTGGGAGGGGAAGAACTCATAGTCGATGTTCGGGGGATGAAACTCGCCCTTGAAGGCCAGAAGCGTGGTACTCAGTGTGTTCTCCCCTGGTCGTGTTGGGCGACGTGCGCCCGAGCGCGTTCGGTACGAGTGGCCCGATGATCGCGGCCGTATTGGGATTCAGCGCGAACGCCTCGGGCCGCGAAGCAGCCCGGTGACGTGCTCGTCTCACCGTCGATGAGAATAACATCCTGGTCTCGGCACGGGGACACAGGGGGACCCGTCAGGTGGCGGCGGGCTCCACGTAGGGCGCACGGGTCTTGAGGATGGCCCCCGTTTCCACCGCCAGCACCACGATGAGCGCGGCGATGACCGTGACCGCGAAGGCGGGGCGCGAGTAGAAATCGAACCGCGAGAGCGCGGCGACGATACCCATCGCCGCGAGGAGTTTGACCAGCCAGGTCCCCAGGACGACGGCCGCGGTCGTCTGCGGAGCCGAGTGCGCCGTGGCGATGACCACGATCGCCGTGGTGAGCACGAACGCACCGCCCACGGCGGCTCCCATCAGCGCGCCCCACAGCCCAGGGGTCCCGTCGATCGCGGTCCACACCGCGGCACCGACCACGGCGAGGACGGCCAGCGCCAGGGCGCCGAATCGGACCGCCTTGCGGAGACCTGCGGTGTGGGGACTGTCGGCGGGCTGCGCGGGTGTCGCGGGAGTGTCCGTCATGACCAGCAGCCTAACCCGAGCCCCCTGGTTCGACGGTTCCGCGTTCGCCCCGCGCACTCCTCAACCTCGGGACCAGGGTGGCGGCCAGGACCGAGATGAGCCCGGCGGCGGCGAGCGGGACGATCACCTCGGTCGGGAGCATGGTCGCGCCGACGGCACCGAACGCGATGAGCGAGACCCACGCGTAGATCACGAGCGCGACCCGCCGATGGGAGTGACCCAGATCCAGCAGACGGTGATGGAGATGCATCTTGTCCGGGGCGAAGGGGCTGCGGCCGGCGCCCACCCGACGGACCACCGCCATCACGAGGTCGAGCATCGGGACGAACATCGCCGCCGCGACGACGATCATCGGCGAGAGCAGGACGATCATCTCCTGTGGCCCGTACAGGCTCTGGGAGATCTTCCCTGACGCGCTGGTGGAGGCCGCGGCGAGGACCAGGCCGATCAGCATCGACCCCGAATCACCCATGAAGATCCGCGCCGGTTGGAAGTTGTGCGGCAGGAAGCCCAGCAACGCCCCGGCGAGGACCGCCGTGACGAGGGCCGGGGGGTACGCCCCGACCGTGCCTCCCTGGTCGAGCATGATCCCGACGGAGAACACGCAGATCGCGGTGGCCGCGATGGCACCGAGCCCGGCGGCGAGGCCGTCCAGACCGTCGACGAAGTTCATCGCGTTGACGATGGCCAGCGTGAAGACCACGGTGAGCAGCCCCGCCTGGAGCTGATCCAGGACCAGGATGTTGCCGTCCCCGAACGGGATGTACACCAGGTTCCAGGACACGCCCATGGCCACCAGGACGCCCGCCGCCGCCGCTTGACCTGCGAGTTTCGTGACAGCACCGAGGCCGAGGATGTCGTCGACGATGCCCACCAGCACGATCACCCCGCCCGCGATGATCGTCGCCTCGACGTCCGGGGCGAACGGCGGGAACGCCCGGTTGAGAGCGGGGAGCTGCGCGGACAGGTAGACGGCGACCAGCATTCCGGTGAAGATGCCGACCCCGCCGAGGCGGGGCGTCGGCACCACGTGCACGTCCCTGTCGCGGGGGTAGGCCAGTCCCCCGATCGCTGGTGCGACTCCTCTGACCAGACCTGTGACGGCGAACGTGACCAGGCCCGCCGTGACCGCGATGAGCAGGAGCTCGCGGAACGGAACCCCTATGCCCACGCTCAGATCACCCCGGTCAGCCGCGCAGAGACGCGGCGTCGGTGTTCAGGACCTCCCCGACGCGCTCTGCGCTCACGGCCCCCTCCCGGACGATCCGGGGCGACGGTCCCGTGAGGTCGACGATCGTCGAGGGCTGGCCGACCGAGCACGGACCGCCATCCAGATAGACGGCGACCGAGTCGCCCAGCTGGTCGCGAGCCTCCGCGACCGTGGTCGCCGGGGGCTGCCCGGAGACGTTGGCGCTGGAGACGGCGAGCGGCCCGACCTCGCGGAGCAACTCGATCGCGACGGGATGCAGCGGCATCCGGAGCATCACGGTGCCCTGGGTGTGTCCCAGGTTCCAGTTGAGGGACGGTGCCTGGTGCACGATCAGGCTCAGTCCGCCGGGCCAGAACGCCCGGATGAGGTCCCGTGCCGTCGCCGGCGTGCTCACGACCAGGCCGTCGATGGTCTCCCAGGAGCCCACCAGGACGGGCACGGGCATGTCCGGTCCGCGCCGCTTGGCGGAGAGCAGAAGGGTGACCGCATCGGGATCGAAGGCGTCGGCCGCGATGCCGTAGAGGGTGTCCGTGGGCGTCACGACGAGCCGACCGGCACGCAGTGCAGCGGCCGCGGAACTGAGGCCGACCTCTCGACCGGTGTCCTCGGTGCAGTCATAGGTGATGGTCACCGGGTGGTCCCCTTCCGGACTGTCGGATCGAGCTCGTCGTCGTCGTCACGATCGCCGAGTCTGGTCGCGGTGACGAACCGCGGACGTCCGGCGAGGTCGGTGTGCTGTTCCACGGTACCGAAGCGTCCCTGCGCCTCGACCACCGCCGCGACGGCGGCGCCGGTCTCCTCGTCGTGCTCCACCGCGAGGTGACCCCCCGGTGCCAGGAGCGCGGCCGCGACACCGACGAGCGGCGAGATGACGGCGAGACCGTCGACTCCGCCGAACAGCGCGGTCGCCGGTTCGTGCCCGAGGACCTCCGCAGGGAGTTCGTCGGTCCGCGGGATGTACGGCGGGTTGGACACCACCGCGTCGACCCGACCCCGCAGTTCCGCCAGGATGCCGGGGTCCGTCGCGTCCCCGGAGTGCACCACGAGTGGAGTGTCCCCCGCGGCTTCCCGCTCGACGGCGTTGCGCCGCAGCCACGCCAGCGCCGGCTCGTGCAGTTCCACGGCGTGGACCCGGGCATCGGGTCGGGCATGGGCGATCTCGAGGGCGAGCGTTCCGCTACCGGCACAGAGGTCCACGACGATCGGGCCCGGTCCGTCGCCCGATGCGGGGAGCGCGGCCAGCGTGTCCTCCACGAGCAGCTCGGTCTCGGGCCTGGGGATGAAGACTCCGGGCCCGACCGCGAGATCCAGACGGCCCGACACGGCCCGCCCGAGGAGGTACTGGATCGGGGTGCGATCGGCGATGCGGGCAGCGATCATCCGGTTGATCTCCGCGAGCCGGGAGGCGTCCACCGCGGCGGCCAGTGGAAGCGCGGAGCGGTCTATCCCGAGGACATGCGCGCAGATCAGCTGCGCCTCCACGACGGCGGAGTCGACACCGGCGGCCCGCAGGTCATGCGCGGCCGACCTCACGACCGCGGTCGCCGGCACGGGGCGCGACTGCACCGCCTAGGCGTCTTCCATGCGTCTGCGGCGGTCCTCGACCGCCAGTGCGTCGAGGACCGCGTCGAGGTCACCGTCGAGCACGGCGTCGAGATTGTGCGCCTTGAACCCGACCCGGTGATCGGCGATCCGGTTCTCGGGGAAGTTGTAGGTGCGGATGCGTTCCGACCGGTCGACGGTGCGGATCTGGGTGGACCGCCCCTCCGAGGCCTCAGCGCTCGCGGCCTCCTCGGCGGCGGCCTGGAGCCGGGCGGCGAGCACCTCCAGTGCGCGCTGCTTGTTCTGCAGTTGACTACGTTCGTTCTGACACGTGACGACCGTCCCGGTGGGCAGGTGCGTGACCCGTACCGCCGAATCGGTGGTGTTGACCCCCTGGCCGCCCTTGCCCGACGAGCGGTACACGTCGATCCTCAGGTCCGACTCGTCGATCTCGACCGGCCCCACGTCCTCGGGCTCGGGGAAGACGAGCACCCCTGCGGCCGACGTGTGGACCCGGCCCTGCGACTCGGTGACCGGCACCCGTTGGACGCGGTGCACGCCGCCCTCGAACTTCAGGCGGGACCACACACCGTCCCTCGAGGGTTGACGAGACCTGATCGAGAACGAGGCGTCCTTGTACCCGCCCAGATCGGACTCGGTCACCCCGAGCACCTCGACCACCCAGCCGTGCTTCTCCGCGTAACGCGTGTACATACGGGCGAGGTCCGCCGCGAACAGCGCCGACTCCTCCCCGCCCTCACCGGACTTGATCTCCATGAGCACGTCATCCCCGTCGTGGGGGTCTCGCGGTGCCAACAGGTCGGCCAACCGCGACTCCAGTCTCGTCACCTCCGCCGCCAACCGATCGGCCTCCTCGGCGAACGACGAGTCTTCGCCGGCCAGCTCACGCGCGGCGGCCAGGTCGCCCCGGGTGGACTCCAGAGCCCGGTGGCACTGCACCACGGGAGTCAGCTCGGCGAATCGTTTGCCCACCCTGCGCGCGGCCACCGGGTCCTCGTGGAGCGCGGGGTCGGACAGCTGCGCCTCGAGACCCCCGTACTCCGAGAGGACATCGTCGATGGAGGACGGCGAACGCCCCGGGGCCTGCGTCACTCCTCGTCCTGCGGCAGGGTCGGAGTCGTCTTTGCCACCTGCAGGAGGAATTCGTAGTTGGTGTTGGTCTTGCGCAGCTGCGACATCAGCAGGTCGATCGCCTGATGCGAGTCGAGGCCCGACAGCACCCTCCGCAGCTTGTGCATGACACCGGCCTCCTCCGGCGTCATCAAGAGCTCCTCCTTGCGGGTGCCCGAGGGCCCCACGTCGACCGCGGGGAAGACGCGCCGCTCAGCGATGCGCCGGTCCAGCTTGAGTTCCGCGTTACCGGTGCCCTTGAACTCCTCGAAGATCACCGTGTCACCGGCGGACCCCGTCTCGACCATCGCGGTGGAGATGATGGTGAGGGAGCCACCGTTCTCGATGTTGCGTGCCGCTCCCAGGAACCGCTTGGGCGGGTAGAGCGCGGTGGAGTCGACACCGCCGGACAGGATGCGACCCGAGGCGGGAGAGGAGTTGTTGTAGGCGCGACCCAACCGGGTGATGGAATCGAGGAGGACCACGACGTCCTGGCCCATCTCCACAAGTCGCTTGGCGCGTTCTATCGCGAGCTCCGCGACCTGGGTGTGATCCGACGGCGGGCGGTCGAAGGTCGAGGCGATGACCTCGCCGTTGACCGAACGCTGCATATCGGTCACCTCCTCGGGTCGCTCGTCGACGAGCACGACCATGAGATGACACTCGGGGTTGTTGATGGCGATCGAGTTGGCGATGTTCTGCAGGATCGTGGTCTTGCCCGCCTTGGGCGGGGAGACGATGAGCGCCCGCTGGCCCTTGCCGATGGGCATGATCAGATCGATCACCCGGGTCGAGAGGACGTTCTTCTCGGTCTCGAGACGCAGACGCTGGTTGGGGTAAAGCGGCGTGAGCTTGCCGAACTCCGGGCGATTGCGCGCGTCTTCCGGGGGACCCCCGTTGACCGAGTCGATCCTGGCCAGCGGGTTGAACTTCGCCCTGTTCTTCCCACCCTGACCGCCGCCGCGACCCCCGCCCTGGCCGCCGCCGGACCCGTCGTTCTGGGCGTCACCCTGACCGTCCCGCGGCATCTTGACCGCGCCCGTGATCGCATCGCCGCGACGCAGACCGTACTTGCGGATCATGTTCATCGAGACGTAGACGTCGTTCGACCCCGCGAGGTAGCCCGAGGTACGGACGAACGCGTAGTTGTCCAGGACGTCGAGGATGCCCGCGACCGGTTGGAGGACGTCGTCGTCCCGCACCTCGGTCTCGCCCTCCTGCGGACGGCCACCGCCACCACCGCGGTTGCGCTCGCGCCGCCGGCGGCTCCGCCGACCGCGGCCGCTCCCGTCGTCGTCGTCACGGTTCTGACCGTCGCCCCGCGGGCCGCTGTCTCCGCCCTGGTTGCCCTGGTTGCCCTGGTTGCGGGGGTTACCGGAATCGCCGCCCTGCTGGTCGCGACCGCGACCGCGGCCGCCCTGCTGATCACGTCCCTGGTTGTCGCGGCCCTGGTTGTCGCGACCCTGGTTGTCGCGGCCCTGGTTCTCGCGGCCCTGGTTGTCGCGGCCCGACTGGCCCTGGTCCTGGCGGCCCGACTGCTGCTCGTCGCGGTGCTGCCCGCCCCGTCGCTGTCGGGTGCCCTGGTTCTGGGACTCCTGCGGGTTCTGGCCCTGCTGCTGGTTCTGCGCCTGACCGCCGCCGCGGGCAGCCTCGTCCCGACGGTCACGATCGCCCGGGTCCTGCCCGTCGCCGCGGCTCTGACCTTCGTCGCGGCGGGCATCCTGATCCACGTTCTTCGCCTGTCCCCCGGTCCTCTGACCACCCCCGGCCCTCCGTCCGGTAGCGGCCTTCTGCCCCTCCGCGGCCTCCTGGCCGTCCTGCCCGGGGGCGGTGTCCGCAGCCGCGGCCGGCGTGGACTCGGCGGGAGTCCGGGCGGGCGAGGACTGGGCGGGCGAGGACTGGGCGGCAGCCTGGGACCGTCCACCGCGGGCGGCGTCGATCATCGCCACCAGATCGCTCTTGCGCTTACCTGACAGCCCCTTGAGGCCCATCTGCTGGGCGAGAGACTTGAGGTCCGCCAGACGCATGGCTGCCAGTGCAGCCCCCTGCGGAGGTGTGGAGTGGGTTTCCGTCGAGGTCACGGGTGTCCTTTCTGGGCCCGGACCGAGTCGGTGTCAACCGCTCCGCGCCGGGCAACTGTCCGGGACGCAGACACGCGTCCCGGGTGGCCGCTGAGGCCTTCCGTGGCGGCGAACTGGCCGGACACGGAGTCGTCTGAGGGGGATGTGCACGAGGTGATTCCTGCCGGGTCGGCTTCATGTTGACCGTCGACGTCGGACGAGACCCACTCACGGGCACGACAATCCCGATTGGCCACGCGCCGTTCGGCCGCTCCCCCCGGGACCGCCTCGCGGACTGCTCACCGCTGGCGGGGTAAGCGTACGGGAGATGTCTCGGGATTCAGGGACGACCGGGCGTCCGTGGCTTCAGAAAAGCATACTACCCGCTGTCCGCCCCACACGCGTCCCCCTCGCGAGTCCCGCCTGGCGTGTCCTCATCCCCACCGGCGGGCGGTAACCTAACAGCCCACTGCGGCCGAGTGGAAGGAGGTCCGATGTTCGGAACGATGCTCGAGACCCCGTTGCTCGTGTCGCGGATCCTCGACCACGCCGCGGAGCGACACTCGAGCTCCACTGTCACCGGTTTCGTCGGCGACATGGTGCCGAGGACCTCCCGGTTCGACGTGATCGCGGCCCGGGCCGCGGCCACTGCGCACGCCCTGACAGATCTCGGTGTGGGTGGCGGCGACGTGGTGGCCGTCCTGTCCGGCAGCCGCCCCGAGGTCATCGAGTCGATGTTCGCGATCCCGTCGATGGGCGCGGCGGTTCTCTCGCTCAACGTCTTCCGATCCCGGTCGTTCCTGCTCGCCGCGCTGCGCGACAACGACGTCTCGGTGCTGCTGGTCGATCCGGAGTTGCTGCCCCGCGCACTCGATGTGATCGACGATCTGGAGCACGCACCCCACCTCGTCGTGTTCGATGACGAGGTTCACGGGGACACCACAGCGCCGTCCGGGGACCGACACGGCGGGCAGCTCCACGCCCTCGAGACACTCCTCGACGGGCGACCGACCACCTTCCCGTGGCCTGAGCTCGACGAACGCACCGCCGCCGCGCTCGCATACACCTCCGGCACGACGGGCCTGTCGAAAGCGGTGGCGTTCACGCACCGGTCGATCTGGCTTCACTCCATGCAGATGTGCATGGCCGAGAGTGCCGCGCTCCGTAGTGGGGACAGCGTCCTGACGACCGTGCCGATGCACCACGTGCTGTCCTGGGGACTGCCGTACGCGGCCTTCATGACCGGGGCCAGCATCATCACCGCCCGGCCGCGGCCGGGTCAGGCCATGCACTCCGGACGCGAGCTGGCGGAGCTACTGGCCACGTTCAGGCCCAACAAGGTCGCGACGACGCCGGCCTCGCTCCAACGCCTCCTGCGACACCTGGAGAACCACCCGCAGCCACTGGGCCACCTGAGCGAGGTCCTGGTCGGCGGCTCTCCGGTGCCGGAGGCGCTGTTCGACGCCTTCGTCACCCGGCACGGGGTCACCATCATGCAGGCCTACGGCCTCACGGAGTCCAGCCCGATCGCCACCTTCGCCCGCGCCGATCCCCACTCCTCGGCGACCCATCGCCGGGCCCAGATCCTCGGACAGGGCCGGTTTCCCGCCGGGGTCGACGCCCGGATCGTCGAGTCCGGACGAGTCCTTCCGAACGACGGGTGGTCCGTCGGCGAACTCCAGATCAGGGGCCCGTGGGTCACCGCTCGCTATCTGGGCGACGACGCCACCGACCGGTTCGTCGACGGGTGGCTGCGCACCGGGGACATGGCCACCATCTCCCCGCGGGGCTACCTCGACGTGGTCGACCGGGTGGACGACATCATCGCCTCGGGAGGCGAGCTGATCTCCTCGGTGGAACTCGAGCACGCCGTCCTCCGGGACGATCGGGTGGCCGATGCAGCGGTGATCGGGGTGCCGGACGAACGCTGGGGCAACCGCCCTATGGTCCTGGTCCACCTCAAACCCGGCGCGTCGGCCACCGCCCGGGCCCTCTGGGACTCACTCGAGGGCCACGTCGACCTGTGGAAACGACCGGATCACTGGGCCTTCGTCGACGACATCCCGCGCACGTCGGTGGGAAAGTACGACAAGCGGGCCATCCGTTCGCTGCACGCCGAGGGGGCCTATCGGGTCACCACCATCTCGCCCGGCTCCGCCACCTGATCAGGCGTGGGCTGTGCTCACTGCGCGGCGAGTACCCGGGCGCCCTCGGCGATCTCGAGGTCCAGAACCTGCCACCCCCGCGCCTCGGCGTCAGCGCGCAGGTCGGTCGGCAGCGGGCTGGTCCCCAGCACCAGCACGGTGGGTCCTGCTCCGGAGACCGTGGCGGCCAGACCCCGGTCCCTGAGCCGGGCGATCCACTCCGTCGTGCCGACGAGCGCCGGGGCCCGGTAGGACTGGTGCAGTCGGTCCTCGGTCGCGGCGAGCAGGAACTCCGGATGCGAGGCCAGCGCCACCGACATCAGGGCGGCTCTACTGGCGTTGAAGGCCGCATCCTCGTGGGGCACCTTCTCCGGGAGCAGACCGCGCGTCTGAGCCGTCGACGAGGTCTCGGACGGCACCAGCACGGTGGCGACGATCGTCGGGTCCACCTCCATACGGACCGCCCGGTAGGTCACCGCGGTCGCCGACCTCTCGGTCCACGAGACCACCACCCCACCGAGTACGCTGGCCGCGGCGTTGTCGGGATGTCCCTCGAACTCGCTCGCCAGCTGCACCAGGTGCTCGTCGGTCAACACCTGACCCATCAGCCCGTTCGCCGCGACCAATCCCCCCACCGCCGCCGACGCGGAGGAACCGAGACCCCGGGAGTGCGGGATCGCGTTGGTACAGGAGATCCTGACCCCGGGCGCGCCCGTGCCACCGGCACGCAGACCGGCTTCCACCGCCTTGGCGACGAGGTGTGAGGCGTCTGCAGGGACCTGCCCCGCCCCCTCCCCCGAGACCTCGAGTTCCAGGCCCGAGGCGATCGTCGTCACCGTGATGGTGTCGTACAGGCCCAGCGCCACACCGAGGGCGTCGAATCCCGGCCCGAGGTTGGCGCTGGAGGCGGGCACCTCGACGGTGACCGAGCAGCCGACCGGCAGGATGCGTCCCCCGGAGCTGCCGAAGACCTCCGGGCCGGCGCCGCTCACGGCGCTCATTCCAGTCCGAGGGCGCCGGCGACGGCGGAGGGATCCACCGGGATGGCCTCCACGTCCGGCATACCCAACAGGGCGGTGTCCGGATCCTTGAGCCCGTTGCCGGTGACGGTGCAGACGATCGTCTGCCCGGGCTCGAGCTCCCCGTTGGCGTGGGCGTCGAGCAGACCCGCGACCGACGCCGCGGAGGCGGGCTCCACGTACACGCCGTCCTTACCCGCGACGGTGCGGTAGGCCTCGAGGATCTGCTCGTCGGTGCGCTTACGGAACGTGCCGCCGGACTGGTCGCGGGCGGCGACGGCGCCGTCCCAGGACGCCGGCGCGCCGATGCGGATGGCGGTGGCGATGGTCTCGGGGTTCTTGACCGGCGCGCCGTCCACCAGCGGCGCCGCACCGGCAGCCTGCACCCCCATCATCCGGGGGCGGGTCGAGATGATGCCGTCCGCGTGGTACTCGCTGTATCCCTTCCAGTACGCGGTGATGTTGCCCGCGTTACCGACAGGCAGGAAGTGCAGGTCGGGGGCCCGCCCGAGCACGTCGACGATCTCGAACGCGGCGGTCTTCTGGCCCTCGATCCGCACGGGGTTGACCGAGTTGACCAGGCCGATCTCCGCGTAGGTCGCGGTGGTCTTGCGGGCCAGTTCCAGGCAGTCGTCGAAGTTGCCGTCGACCTGGATGATCGTGGCCCCGTGCATGACGGCCTGCGCCAGCTTCCCGGCCGCGATCTTGCCCTGCGGGATGAGCACCGCGCAGCTCATCCCGGCTCTGGTCGCATAGGCGGCGGCCGAGGCGGACGTGTTGCCGGTCGAGGCGCACAGCACCGCCTTCTGACCGCGCGCCCTGGCGTCGGTGACGGCCATCGTCATCCCGCGGTCCTTGAACGAGCCCGTCGGGTTGAGGCCCTCCACCTTGAGGTACACCTCGCACCCGGTCACCCCGGAGAGGTAGGGGGCCGGCAGGAGCGGGGTCCCGCCCTCGAAGAGCGTCACCGTCTCCCAGGTGTCTCCGATCGGGAGCCGGTCGCGGTAGGCCTCGATGAGACCGGGCCAGCGGTGGTGAACTGGCTGATGGGTGCTGCTCATTCTGTGTCCACTCCCTCGAGTCGGATGACGCTGGTGATGACCGAGACCGCGTCCTGGTCTGAGAGCGCTGCCACCGTGTCCGCGAGCGCGCGCTCCGAGGCTCGGTGGGTCAGGACGGTGAGCTCCGCGGTGGGCTCGGCATCGTCCAGCTCGGACTCGGGGAACTCGACCTCGGTCTGCCGGACCTGGGCGATGGACACCCCGTGGCGCGAGAACTCGGCGGCGACCAGAGCCAGGACGCCGGGCTTGTCGGCCACACGCATCCGTACGTGATAGCGGGTGGAGACCTCGTCCATCGACGCCACCGGCAGCGCCGCGTACGTCGACTCCCCCGGCGCCCGGCCCGCGTCGACCTTGTTCCGGGCCGCGGCGACCATGTCCCCGAGGACGGCGGACGCGGTCGGGGATCCACCGGCACCCTGCCCGTAGAACATGAGCCGACCTGCCGCCTCCGCCTCGACCACGACTGCGTTGAAGGCGCCGTTGACGGTGGCGAGCGGATGGCTGTCGGGCAGCAGCGCCGGGTAGACGCGCGCCGAGACGGCCTCGCTGCCGTCCTCCCGCTGCAGCTTCTCGCAGATCGCCAGGAGTTTGATCGTGCAGTCCATGTCGCGGGCCGACGCGAAATCGTCGGGCGTGATCCGGGAGATGCCCTCCCGGTAGACGTCGCCCGCCGTGACGCGGCTGTGGAACGCGATCGAGGCCAGGATCGCGGCCTTGGCCGCCGCGTCGTATCCCTCGACGTCCGCCGTGGGGTCGGCCTCCGCGTATCCGAGCCGGGAGGCCTCGGCGAGGGTCTCGGCGTAGTCGGCGCCCGTGGACCCCATCGCGGAGAGGATGTAGTTGGTCGTCCCGTTGACGATCCCGAGGACCCGCTGGACCTGGTCACCCGCCATGGAACGCCGCAGAGGCCCGATCACCGGGATCGCGCCGGCCACGGCCGCCTCGAAGTACAGGTCGGAGCGGGTCGAGTCCGCCGCCTCCGCCAGTTCGTCGGTGTACTCGGCGAGCAGGGCCTTGTTGGCGGTGACCACGGCCTTGCCGTTCCCGAGCGCCTCCAGCAGCAGGGGACGCGGTACGTCGATACCGCCCATCAGTTCCACGACGACGTCGACGTCGTCCCGCGAGACGAGCGAGGACGGATCCGCCGTCAGCAGCTCGGGGTCGATCCCGCGGTCGCGGGACAGGTCGCGCACCGCGACACCCCGCAGGACGAGCGGAGCCCCGATCCGGGAGGCGAGCGCCTCCGCGTTCTCCGTCATGTAGCGGATGACCTCGGTACCGACGGTGCCCATTCCGAGCACAGCCACCCCCACGGGTCGCACGCCTGACGCCGTTGCGTCGCTCACTGTCCCACCTCCAGGCTCGTCAGATCGTCCAGGGTTTCACGCCGGAGCACCAGGCGTGCCCGTCCGTCACGGACCGCGACCACAGCGGGCCGGCCGATCAGGTTGTACCGACTGGACATCGAATAGCAGTAGGCGCCGGTCGCCGCGACGGCCACCAGATCCCCTGCCCCGGTGTCCTCTGGCATCCACAGGTCGCGGACCACCACGTCACCGCTCTCGCAGTGTTTGCCCACGAGTCTGGCCACGACGGGGGCGGCGGTCGACGCGCGGCCCACCAGGCGGGCGTCGTACTCGGCGTCGTAGAGCGCGGTCCGGATGTTGTCGCTCATCCCGCCGTCGACGCTGATGTAGCGACGTCTCTCCCCGCCGGCGAGGTCGACGTCCTTGACCACGCCGACCTCGTACAGGGTGACCGTGCCGGGTCCGGCGATCGCGCGGCCGGGTTCGACGACCAACGTGGGGGGCGCGAGCCCGACGTCCGCCGAGAACCCGTCGACGATCTCCCTCAGTGCGGTGGCCAGGTGCGCCACCGGGGGCGGGTCGTCGGTCGGGACGTAGCTGATGCCCAGGCCGCCACCCAGGTCGAGATGATCGAGCTGGGCCGTGCGTTCGGCCCCGAACTCGTCGACGATGTCGCGCAGGAGCCCGATCACGCGACGCGCGGCGAGTTCGAAGCCGTCGACGTCGAAGATCTGGGAGCCGATGTGGCTGTGGAGTCCGGTGAGCCGGATGTGCGGTGCGTCGAACACCCCGCGGACGGCGGCCATGGCCGCGCCGCCCGCGAGCGAGAACCCGAACTTCTGGTCCTCGTGCGCGGTGGCGATGAACTCGTGGGTATGCGCCTCGACGCCCACCGTCACCCGGATGAAGACGTCCTGGACCACCCCCTCCTCGGCGGCGATGCGATCCAGGAGCGCGATCTCGGACATCGAGTCGAGGACGACGTGCCCGACCCCGCTGCGGACGGCGAGCCGCAGTTCGTCGGCGGACTTGTTGTTGCCGTGCACCGTGATCCGGGCGGGCGGGAAGTCGGCGCGCAGGGCCACCGCGAGCTCGCCACCCGAGGCGACGTCGAGGCTCAGTCCCTCCTCCGCCACCCAGCGCGCCACCTCGGTACAGAGGAACGCCTTGGACGCGTAATGGACCCGGTCCGCGCCACCGAAGGCCTCCGCCATCTCGCGGCACCGGGAGCGGAAATCGTCCTCGTCGATCACGAACAACGGGGTCCCGTACTCGGCCGCCAGGTCATCCGCGGCCACCCCGGCGAACTCCACCACACCGTCGTCGCGTCGACCCGCGCCGCGCGGCCAGACCGCCGGGTCCAGGGCCATGACCCGCCCCGCGTCGGTGGGACGCTCCCCGATACCGGGCGCGTGCGGGAACTCGTGTCGGGACCCGGCCGGGTGCGCGCTCACATCTTCTCCGGGGCGGTGACGCCGATCAGCCGCAGGCCGTTGGCCAGGGTCTGCCGGGTGGCCGTGCTGAGCGCGAGCCGGGCGGCGTGGAGCGGGCCGGGCTCCTCGTCACCCATCGGCAGGACACGACACGTGTCGTAGAAGCGGTGGTAGGCACCCGCGAGCTCCTCCAGATACCTGGCGACCCTGTGCGGCTCCCGCAGTTCGGCGGCACTCGCCACGACCCTGGGGAACTCACCGATGGTCCTGATGAGGGCACCCTCGCGGTCCTCGACCAGGAGCGCGAGGTCGGCCGCGTCGGTCGTGACCCCCAGGTCGGCCGCGTTCCGGGCCAGGGAGCACAGGCGGGCGTGCGCGTATTGGACGTAGAAGACCGGGTTGTCGTTGGTCGCCGACGCCCACAGTTGCAGATCGATGTCCATGGTCTGGTCCACCGAGGAGCGGATGAGCGCGTACCGCGCGGCGTCGACGCCGATCGCCTCCACCAGGTCGTCGAGCGTGATCACCGTCCCCGCGCGCTTGCTCATCTTGACCGGGACACCGTCCCGTACGAGGCTGACCATCTGACCGATGAGGACCTCGATCGCCGCGGGATCGTCGCCGAGCGCCGCCGCCGCTGCCTTGAGCCGTGCGATGTACCCGTGGTGGTCGGCGCCGAGCATGTAGATGCACAGGTCGAACCCGCGGTCCCGCTTGTCGAGGAAGTACGCGATATCGCCGGCGATGTAGGCCGCGTTGCCGTCGGACTTGAGGACCACGCGGTCCTTGTCGTCACCGAAGTCCGTGGAGCGGAGCCACCAGGCGCCCTCGGACTCGTACAGGTTGCCGTTGCCCTTGAGCACCTCGATCGCCCGGTCCACGGCACCGGAGGTGAACATGGAGTTCTCGTGGGTGTAGACGTCGAAGACCGTGCCGAACTCGGCGAGCGAGGCCTTGATGTGCGTGAACATCAGGTCGACACCGGTAGCCCGGAAGGTCTCCAGGGCCTCGTCCTCCGGCTGCTGGAGCACGTCCGGGTGGTCGGCGACCACGCGCGCGGCGATGTCCTCGATGTACGCACCCGCGTACCCGTCCTCCGGCGTCGCGTCGCCGCGGGCGGCGGCGAGCAGTGACCGGCTGAACCGGTCGATCTGGGCACCGTGATCGTTGAAGTAGTACTCGCGCGTCACCTGCGCGCCGGACGCCTCGAGGACGCGCCCGAGGGCGTCACCGACCGCCGCCCACCGCGTGCCGCCCAGGTGGATGGGGCCGGTCGGGTTCGCCGAGACGAACTCGAGGTTCACCCGGCGGCCGGCCATCGCCTCGCCGGTGCCGTACGACTCACCCTGCTCGATGACCGAGGCCACGAGCGCCCCCTGGGCTCCGGAGTCGAGGCGGATGTTGAGGAATCCGGGACCGGCGATCTCCGCCGACGCCACGCCGGGATCCGCGGCGAGCGCGGTGGCGATCTCCTGGGCCAGCTCCCGCGGCGCGGCGCCGACCTTCTTCGCCAACTGCAGTGCGACGTTGGTCGCGTAGTCACCGTGGTCCGGATTGCGCGGACGTTCGACGGTCACCGTGTCCGGCACCACCGAGATGTCGGCTCCGCGCTCGGAGAGAACGGTCAGTAGCGCGGCACGGATGACGGCGGCGAGGTCGGCAGGAGTCACGTCTTCCTATCCTAGGTGTCAGCACGTCGGCAGTGGAATCGGACACCGGCTGGTGCCCGGGCGGCCGACACTCGCGGTACCGATACGGGGCCGATGCGGGCCAGGGAGCACCCCGGTGCTACGATCGGTCTCGCTGTTCAGCAGGGCGGTTCGATGGAGTCGCCCGGTGGTCAGCCTCCGGCCCCGTGGGGCCGGTATCCCGCCCTCGTAGCTCAGGGGATAGAGCGTTGGTTTCCGGTACCAAAGGTCAGAGGTTCGATTCCTCTCGGGGGCACCACGACAGCGGGGCCCGGGCATATCAGCCCGGGCCCCGCTCTCTGTTCGAACCGGCGTCCACCGGCTACCCGATCGGCGGGGTCGGCGTAGCCTGCTCAGCGGGGCAGGGTGATCCCGTCGACCTCACCGATGCGTGCGACCACCCGCTCGAAGATTCCGGTCAGTGTGCCGATCTCGTCCTTCGTGAGAACGTCGATGAGAAGCTCCCGGACCTTCTCCACGTGCATCGGGGCCACCCGGGCGATCGCCTCCGCTCCGGCGGCGGTCAGGGTGACGATCGTGCCCCGGCCGTCCTCGGCGCATTCGCCCTTGGCGACCAGTCCCCGGGCTTCCATCCGCCGGACCTGATGTGACACGCGGCTGCGATCCCACCCCAGAGCAGCTCCCAGGTCCCGGGCGCGCAGACCCCGCCCGTCCGCCTCGCTGAGACTGACCAACACCGCGTAGTCGGACTGGGACATCGACGCGTCGCGCTGGAGCTGGCGTTCGATCGCGAGGTCGAGCAACTGATTGACTTCCCTGTACCGGCGCCACATGCACTGCTCTTCGTCGGTCAACCAGCGTGTCTCGCTCATGGGGCTATTACAGCACGACCACCCACCGCCCGGACCTGCAGCCACCGGTCCAGCGTCGGCCGAAGTTCACCGCTCTCACTCGGTGGCCGATCCCGCCCCCCGCATCACGTGGGTACGCGCGCCACCGACACCCGCGAATCGTGAGCGGTCGCAGGTGAGGACGATGACCTGAGAGGTCGACGCCGCCGCGGCGATGACCGCTCCCATCGTGAGGCGCCGGGACGGATCCGTGTAACCCATGGTGTCATCGAGAAACACCGGGACTCCGTTGTCTCCGACGAGCCGGGCGCAGGCGATCCGCACGATCACCGCCAGCTGCTCCCTGGCCCCACCTGACAGGGAGGCGTAATCCACGGAGACGTCCCCGATCCTCCGACTGAGAATGGTGAGGTCCTCCCCCAGCCGAACGTCGAAATCGGGCCCGTAGACAAGTCGACCGAGCTCGACCACCGCGCGGTGGAACGGCTCCTGGTATGCCCGGAGCGCCTCGGACCGACGCCGTTCGAGGGTTCGGTGGAGGAGGTCGGCCGCGCGCGCCCTGCGCCACAACGCGGCGTTCTCCCTCTCCGCGGCGTCGACCTCACGCTCGGCCACCGCGACGTCTCCGAGCCGCCCCTGGTCACTGATGGCGTTGACCCGACCGAGCGCGGTGGCCACCGCCGACGCACTCTCCCGTTCCTCAGCGACGAGCGCGGCCAGCGAGGCCCGTGCGTTGTCGAGGAGTTCCGGGGGTGCCTCGGCGAGAGCCTCGTCCAACCGCGCTCGCGCCTCCCGCGCGGCCTCGCGTCGGGCATCCGCCTCCCGTCCGGTCCTGTCCGTGTCGGCTTCGAGCTCGTCGTCGGGCGTGACGGCCCGCGCGGCGGCGAGTGCCTCCTCGGAATCCCGGCGCCGCTCCGCGGCCTCCGCGGCCAACGCACCCCGGGTGGCGAGGTCGGTCCTCAGGGTCTGGGCCTCAGCAGCCGCGGACCGGTCCTCCGCGCGACACCTGCTCAGTTCCTCCTCCGCCGTTGCCGCCTCCGCGACCGGATCCGGTGAACCACCGTCGCCCGGTTCGCCGGCGCCTGTGGGGCCGTCGGTCGAGTCCGCGGGCGCATCCTCATGAGACGCCACCGCCGCGGCGAGGGCCTCCCGACGTCGGGCCAGGTCTTCGGGGGTGTCCCCGTTGAGCAGGTCGGCCCTGCGTCGCCGGTGCGCCGCGAGGTCGGCCCGGAATCCCTCGGCCCGTCGTTCGCGCGTCTCCGCCTCGGCGAGCGAAGCGCAGCCGCAGTCGCGCAGTAGCTCGTCGAGGCGGGCCCTGGCCGTCGACTCCGCGCGGCGGACGGCGTCGGTGTCCCCGGCGGGGACGACGGTCAGCGACACCGTTCCCACCCGGAACACGGTGTCCTCGACGATCTCGCGCTCCCAGCCCACGGACGCATCGATCGTCTCCTCGCCGATGCGGGCCGTCCCCTCGCCGGCAACTGTCACCGTCGGGGCGCTGGCCGCGCTCCGGACCACGGCTTCGCGTAAGGATGCCTCCGCGGCGCGGATCCGGTCGACGGTGCCGCCGGGGAGGTCGATGGCCGCGAGCTCTGCCTCGGTAGCGGCGAGCTCCCGCCCGACAGAACCGAGGGTCTCGAGAAGAGAATCGAGGCCCGACAGGTCCGCGCGACGCCGAGCCTGCTCGCGAGCGTCCCGATCCGCGTCGGCCAGTCTGCGAGCTCTGGTGACCCGTTCCTCGGCCGCCTCCAGGGCTGCTCGCGCCTCGCTCGCCCTGCTCTCGGCCGGCTCCAGTCGCCGCGCCGCATCCTCGGTGGCATCGCGCAGCTCGGTTTCCCGGATCACCGCCTCCCCGCGGAGCGCGATGAGGCTCGCGCGCTCCCGCTGGAGCCGGGTCGCCGCATCGTACGCGGCCGCGGCGCGGTCGACCTCGGCCTCCGCAGCTCTCAGTGCCTCCCGCAACCGGTCCACCGACCGTCCCGACTCCTCCAATCGCGCCACCTCCAGCTCGACGGCCTCGAGGGAGGAACGACGGCTGGCGTGGACGGCAGAGTGGTGGGCGTGTTCGGTCACCGCGGCATCGAGCTCGGCCAGTCTCGCCCTGGCCTCGGCCAGGGCGGACCGTGCGTCGGTGAGCCTGGTCTCGGACCGCGCGAGGTCACCGGTCGGTTCTCCCCGTCGCGCCGTGAGATAGCGGTGACGCTCCTCGGCGACCCGCGTGAGCAGGGTGTCGTCGCCGGTGGGATCGGCGCCACCGGCTGCGGCGTCCAGGGCTCGCCTCAGCGACTCCATCCCCTTGCCCGCCTCCACCTGGCCGATGGGTTCGTCCTGGGCGATGCGGAGAGCCCTCCACAGAGACCTGTCGACCCTGCGGTCGAGGACGTCCCGCACGTAGTCGTGGGCGTCGTCGCCCGTCAGTGCCACCTTCGCCGACTCGGGGAACTCGAGCGTGGTGCGCTTTCCGCGGACGAACTCCTTGCGGTACCGCATCCGCTCGCGGTCCACGGTGAATTCCGCCTCCACCACCACCGGAACGTCACGGCCCACCGGGCTGGCCGCCTTGATCTCCGCCCGCCCGGAGGACGCCTTGTGTTCGAGGAGCATCTCCAGCGCGTCCATGAGGCTCGTCTTCCCGGACTCGTTGGGGCCCTCGATCACGAACACACCGCGAGGGGGCACCTGCACCTCCTCCCGGGCCACCCCACGGAAGTCCTCGACACGGAGTCGGTGCAGGATCATCGGTTGCCTCCGTCCACGAGCCGGTGAAGCAGACTGAGAGCGTTGCCCGCGTCCTCGGAGTCCGATCCGTCCGAAGCCGCCAACCCCACGAGGTCCTGCACGGCACGCTCGGCGTAACCGTCGACCATCCCGGCGAAGTCCGAGTCGCCGGCGCGGACCACGAGATGCGTGAGCCGCTCCCGCAAGTAGGCCGCCGCGAACAATTCCGCCCACGTCTCTAGGAGATCGTCGATCCTGGCGCGCAGGGCCACGTCCACGGTCCCGGTGAGACCCAGTTTGAGGACCGTCCTGGGTTTGTCCCGTACGGCATCGATGCCCTCGGCGAGCGCGTCGAGGTCCGAGTCGGTCTCGATTTCCGCGGTGATCGCGAGAAACGACCATCGCCCGGTCCGCACCGGTGTGACCAGGCAACTGCCCGTGCCACCGGTCGACCCCTCCGCCCCGAGCTCGACGAGGAGTGCATGACCGGACGCCTTCTCCACATCATCGAAGGCCGTGGTCTCCGGGCTGCCCGGGTACCAGATCCGGTCGCCTGCCCCTACACGGGTGACGGAATGCCTGTCGCCGAGCGCCACGTAGTCGACCAGACCCGACCCGACGGCGGCCTCGAGGTCCGCGACGCGGATGGCCTCGACGGACGGTGAGTCTCCGCCGTAGACCTCATCGGTACCGCCGTGTGCGACGAGCACTCTCAGGTTGTCCGTCGGTTCGAGGTCGCCGAGAAGAGCGGGAAGCCGGGCGGGATCCGGGCGTTTCGAGGTCCACGGGACCCCCACCACCTCGATTCCGGGACGCACCTCGACGGGGTCGGAGTCGCAGAGGACGGTGACGGCCCCGCCCTCCACCGCCGATGAGAAGTCCCGACACCGCAGGACCGAGGAGACGTCGAGCGGGTCGTGGTTTCCGGGAAGGATCAGCACCGGCACGGGGAAGGCGGCGAGAACCTCCGCGGCACGGAGCACGATCGAGCGGGGGACCGCGTTGTCCTCGAACGCGTCACCGGCGACGACGACGAACTCGGCGCCGTGCTCGACGGCCAGATCCCCCAGCGACGCCACCGCGGCGAGACGGTCCGCGGTGTACACCGCCTGCGACTCCGTACCGAGAAATCGCCGGGTCATCCCCAACTGCCAGTCCGCCGAATGAAGGAATCGGATCATGCCGCCGCCCCGTCGCCTGTCCATGGCCGCATCGTAGGTCGACGCTCCGACACGGTCTCCTCGGGATGCACCCCGGGTGCGCCGATCACGGGTACCGGTACCGGGTGAAGGCATCGAGGAAGTCCTCGAGGTCGGCCACCACACGCAACTGCTCGAGCGGGTCCCCGGTCGCCGCGGCGGCGAGTCTCCTGGTGACCGGCGCGTCGAGCAGGTCCTCGAGACCTGCCGGGGCCGGTGTGGGAAGCGCGGGGAGCAGCGGATCACGCCCCCACAGGCCGTCCTCCACATCGAACGCGATCGCGCCGGTGTCCCCCTCGGCGTGCCCTCCCAGCACCGCGCCGACCGCCTCGGCGCTCAGTCCCCGGAGCGCGAACATCACCTCGGGTGTGGCGTCCCACCACTCCACCAGGACGTAAGCGGCGGACAGGACATGCCGGCAGGGGCCGGGTTGTACCGGACAGCGGCACGTGAACCGGGTGGCACCGTGGACCGCCGGGAGCAGCAGGAACCCGACGGTGTCGGAGAACTCACCGGCGAGCGCGCGCAGAACTCCCCCGTCCTCGCCCCGGAGCGCCACCCGCAGAGCCTCGGTGTCCGTGGTGTCGAGCGGGGAGAACTCGAACTCCACCGTGAACGGGTCCGCTTGGCTTCCGTCGACGTCGCATCGCACGATCCGGCCCGAGTGCTCGAGCGAGAGCACCCGTCCCTCGCGCGCATCCCTGCGGCCGAGGGACACCTCGCCGCGGGTCGCACCGGACTCGATGTCCGAGGACCACCGGCGACTCCACATGTGCGTCCCGAACGCGCCGGCCCTCGACCTGGTGGGGATGCCCACCCCCCCGCCCGCACCCCGCCGGCTCACTCGTCGTCCCTCCCCTCGCCTGTCAGCGCGACGAGAGAGGCGAGGTCCGCATCGGTGAGGTCGGTGAGCACGCCCGCGAGGGGCCCCAGTGTCAGATCCGCCAGCTCGCGTTTGGATTCGAGCAGCTCGTCGATGCGGTCCTCGACCGTCCCCGGGGCCACGAGGGTCCGGATCTGTACCGGACGGGTCTGACCGATCCGGTGCACCCGGTCGGTCGCCTGGTTCTCCACGGCGGGGTTCCACCACCGGTCCAGATGCACCACGTGGTTGGCCTCCGTCAGCGTGAGCCCGGTCCCGCCCGCCCGGAGTGACGCGAGCATCAGCGGCGGCCCCTGCGGGCTCTGGAACACCTCGACCATCGACGCCCGACCGCCTGCGGTGACGCCCCCGTGGAGGAAGGGCACCCCTGTCGCCGCGCGACGCTCGAGCAGCGGGAGGATGAGGTCCCCGAAAGCCCGGTACTGGGTGAACAACAGGACCTTCTCCCCCGCGTCGAGGATCTCGGTGAGGACCTCGTCCAGTGCCGCCAGTTTGCCGGACCGGTGTCGCCCACCCCGCAGCAGCGAGGACCCGTCCCCGAGATAGTGCGAAGGATGGTTGCAGACCTGCTTGAGCGCGGTGAGACCGGACAGGATCGCACCCTTGCGGGACGCTCCCTCAGACTCCCTGACCTGCTCCATCATGTCCTCGACGACCGCCTGGTACAGCGTCGCCTGCTCACGGGTCAGGGGGGCGTCGACCCTGATGTGTTGCTTGGCCGGGAGATCCGCGGCCACGGCCGGGTCCGACTTGAGCCGACGCAGGACGAACGGGGCCGCCAGGGCGCGCAACCGGGTGGCCGCGGCCTCGTCTCTGTGCGATTCGATGGGGACCGCGAACCGGGCGCGGAAGGTGCTGGCCGACCCGAGCAACCCGGGGTTGGCGAAGTCGAACACCGCCCGCAGTTCGTCCAACCTGTTCTCCACCGGGGTCCCGGTGAGCGCGATCCGGTGCCGGGCGGGGATGGAGCGGATCGCGCGGGACACCGCGGTCGCCGGGTTCTTGACGGTCTGGGCCTCGTCGGCGACCACGCGTCGCCACTCCACCCCGGACAGCAGGTCGACGTCCCGGGTGGCCGTTCCATAGGAGGTCAGGACGAGATCCGAGTCCGTCATCCGCGCGGCGGCGCCCTCCCCCCGGCCGCGTCCCTGACCATGGTGGACGTGGACCCGGAGCTCCGGGGCGAACCTCGAGGCCTCACGCTCCCACGTGGACACCAGGGTCAGGGGCGCGACCACCAGGGTGGGACCGGACCCCCCGGTCGCGTGTTCGGTCGCCGTGAGCGCGAGGACCTGCATCGTCTTGCCGAGCCCCATGTCGTCGGCCAGGACCGCGCCGGTGCCGGCCCGCGAGAGGGCCGCGAGCCACCTGACGCCGTCCAGTTGATACGGCCGCAGGGAGGCCCGGAACCACTCCGGCAGCGCGATCGGCGACGACGACGAGGGGATCCAGTCGAGGGTGGTGGGCGCCTCGACCTCGACGCCCTCCGCCTCGTCGGACATCAGTGCCGCGACGAGAGCCGGGGCTGTCGTCCTCTGACCTCGCCTGGCCGCGAGGAAGCGAGCCGCCCGTCGGAGCGCGCCGGGATCGGCGCGGACCCACTGTCCACGGAGCTTGACCAGATCCGAGGCGGCGTCGAGCAGCATCCGGGCCTCGGTGGCGTCCAGCGGGCTGTCGTCGACCACCAGCTCCCAGTCCACATCCGCCAGCTGTTCGAGCCCGAGTCGGTGCCCCGAGTCCACCGACTCGGTCCCGGGCTCCGTGACGGTCGCCCTCACCGCGGTTCTGACCCTCGTCCAGGATCTCGGGAGGAGGACCTCGATCCCACGGCCACGGAGCGCCTCGACGCCCTCGTCGACCAGGTCGACCACGAGGTCGGTCGGGAGCAGCAGATCGGGAGCGCCGGCCGCCTGGGTGGCGCGGGACAGCGGCGGCCACGAGCGGACCGCCCGCGCCACCACATCACGTACGGGCCCGTCCACCGAGGAGGTGTCGGCGAGATCGGAGAACGGACGGAGCGAATCCGCGCCCGTCCGGACGAGCACCTGGAACCGCCAGACGACGCCGACGTCCGAGGACTCCTCCGCGCGACCCCCGACGGTGGCGCCGTCCACCGTGTCCCCGTCCACCGTGTCCCCGTCCACAGTGCCCCCGCCCGCCGTGTCGTCGTCGGACGGTTCGACCACGCGGAAGACCACGTCCACGTCCTTCGCCGCAGCCGCGCGACCGAACTCGCGGACCGCATCGGCCAGTGCCTGCCCGGCCGAGGCCACCTGACCACCCCCGACCAACGCCTCGCCGAGTTCGCTGCGCCGGTCGGCCGCGAGGGGAGCCAGTGCCGCGCGGGCGTGATGATCCGTCAACTCCGACAGGAGCCGGACCAGTTCCTCCCGGGTGGCGACCAACCCGTGACTCCGGTGCAGGCTCTCGGTGGTCCAGGCCCCGATGACCGGCGATGCGACGAGATCCCAGGTGGCGTCCCACGCTCCGTCGAGGCGGGTGAGACGGGGGACAGCGTGGCCCGCGGCCACGAGGGACGCGACGCCCGAGGACAGAGCGGCCAGTGCCTGCAGTCCGGCCCCCACCCACCGGTCCTCCGATCTGAGGAGGCGGCAGAGGTCGACAGCGTCGCCGACGGACACCCGGACCCCGGGCACCGTCGCCGATCTGGCCTTCCCGTCCACGATCGCACGGACCCCGATGCGGTGGGACAGCCGATACCTCCCGAGGAACTCCACCACCTCATTCGGGGCGCCGGCCCGGGCGACGGCCGTGACGGCGGCGGCCGGCGCCACCGAGTGCGGCCGCCGCAGGCCCGTGTCGCACCACAACCCCACGACCCCGGAGTGCCAGACGGCGTGGAGACGGGGATCGGCGGTCGGGGTCACGTCGCCATGTAAGCACGTTCGTCCGACATTCCCCCGGGCGCGGGGACGGTCCCGCACGGGACCGGGCGTCCGGCCACTTCTGGCAACGCCGCCATTCCACACCCGGTCGCGGCCTCCACAGGCCCGGGGTGCCGGCCACCGACGGGCGACCCCCGGGGCCGGGCGGGCACACATACTCACCCCGTGACCGACCATCACCCCATCCGACGCCGCCCCGGGGGCCACGGGCGGATCATCCCACCGCTCGGCGTGAGAGCGCTCGGTCTCACAATGGCGGTCGCGGCGTCGCTCTGCGTGGTCCTGTGGTGGGCGGAACCCAGGCACTCGGCGCCCGGGAGTCCGGGCAGACAGGCCCTCGAGGCCCTTCTCACCCACGTCGACGTGGTTCCCGAACGGATCACGGTGCCCGGCTATGAGCGCGACTGCTCCGGCGCGTCCGCGTGCGTGTTCGGGCCGGCCTGGAGCGACTCGACGGGAGCGCCGTACTCGGGGAACGGCTGCTCGACGCGTCACGACGTGTTGGCCCGTGACCTGGGGGGCACCACGGCGGACCCCGCCTCGGGGTGCTCGGTCGACGGGGGGACACTGGTGGATCCCTACACCGGCCGGGTGATGGACGTGAGCGCATCCGGTCTCCGGGGGATCCACGTGGACCACGTGTTCCCTCTCTCCGCTGCGTGGGACCTGGGGGCCTGGGACTGGTCTCCCGGACGGCGGGCGGCGTTCGCCAACGATGTCGAGCGCAACCTCCTCGCCGTCACCGGATCCGTCAACAGCCGCAAGAGCGACTGGACACCGGAGGACTGGCTTCCACCCGACCCCGGCAGGCACTGCTTCTACGCGGCCCGCTACCTCACGGCGGCGGTCGCCTACGGCCTGCCGGTGACCGCAGGGGACCGGGAGGCGTTGGCAGCGGCGGTGCGCCGCTGCCCCCGCGGCGGGTGACGGCGGGAGGTCGACGGCAGGCCCTCCCGGGTCGGATCGGGTGCGGTCAGTACCTGTCCGATCCGCCGCCCGAGCGGCCACGGAACCCGCCTCCGCGGCGGTCGTCGCGGCCACCGCGATCCCCACCGCGGGGGCGGCCCCCGCGGTCGTCCCTCGTGGCGGACGGGCGACCGGCGGGCGGGCCGGAGTCCGGACGGATGTCGATCTCCGTACCGGAGACCCGGATTCCGCGCATCGAGTCGATCTGGTCACGGGACAGACCCGCGGGGAGTTCGACGATCGAGTGGTCGAAACGGATCGAGATGCGCCCGATATCGCCCCCGCTGAGTCCGGCTTCGTTGGCCAGCGCGCCCATGATCGATCCGGGCTTGACGTTGTTCCGCTTGCCCACGGCGATCCGGTACTGCGCCATGTCCTTGCCGGACCGCGAGGGGCGGGGCCCGTCCGAGAAGCCGCGCCCGGGGCGCTCGCGCCGGTCGTCCCGCCGGGGGTCGCGGCGATCGTCCTGCCGATCACGCCGGGCCGGCCGCTCGGGCTCCCGCATGAGGAAGTCGGCGGAGTTCCTGGACTGGGTGGCGAGGGCGGCGGCGATGTCGGCCATCGAGACCGAGTGTTCGGCGGCGTACTCCTCCACGAGGCGGCGGAACATCGCCAGGTTCGGGTCGTTCAGGCTCTCCGTGATCGACTGGGCGAACTTGGCCATGCGCATCTCGTTGACGTCGTCCACGCTCGGCAGCTGGATCTCCGTCAGCGGCTGCCTGGTGGCCCGCTCGATCTGCGAGAGCAACCGGCGTTCCCGCGGGGTGACGAACAGCAGCGCCTGGCCACTGCGACCCGCGCGGCCCGTGCGGCCGATCCGGTGGACGTACGACTCCGTGTCATGCGGGATGTCGTAGTTGACCACGTGGCTGATCCGGGGCACGTCCAGACCACGCGCTGCGACGTCCGTGGCCACCAGGATGTCGGTCCGACCGTCCTTGAGCGCCTCGATGGTCCGCTCGCGAAGGTTCTGGGGGATGTCGCCGTTGATCGGTGCCGCGGAGAACCCACGGGCCCGCAGACGTTCCGCCAGCTCCTCCGTGGCCGATTTGGTGCGGACGAACAGGATCATCGCGTCGAAGTCCTCGACCTCGAAGATCCGCGTCAGCGCGTCGAGTTTGTCGCGGTGGTTCACCAGCACATAACGCTGCTGGATGGTCGGCGCCGTGGCCGTCTTCGAGGCGACCTTCACCTCGGCCGCGTCGGTGAGGTACTTCTGGGAGATCCGGCGGATGGCAGCCGGCATCGTGGCCGAGAACAGCGCGACCTGGGTGGACTGCGGGGTGTCCGAGAGGATCCGTTCGACATCCTCCTGGAAGCCCATCGCGAGCATCTCGTCGGCCTCGTCGAGGACGAGATGACGCAGGCCCGACAGGTCGAGCGTGCCCTTCTTCAGGTGATCGATCACCCGACCGGGCGTCCCCACGATGATCTGTGCCCCCCGCCGCAGACCGGAGAGCTGGATCCCGTAGGCCTGCCCACCGTAGATCGGCAGGACGCTGACCTGAGGCATGTTGGCGGAATAGGTGATGCACGCCTCGGCGACCTGCAGCGCGAGCTCGCGGGTGGGGGCCAGCACGAGCGCCTGCGGGCTCTTGACCGACGGGTCGATGAGGGAGAGGATCGGCAGCGCGAAGGCCGCGGTCTTGCCGGTTCCGGTCTGCGCCAACCCCACGACGTCGCGGCCCTCCATCACCAGCGGGATGATGGCCGCCTGGATGCCCGAGGGGACCTCGTACCCGACGTCCTTGACCGCCTTGGCGACGGCCGGGTCGAGCCCCATGTCGGCGAACGTGACGGCGTCGTCGCCCGCGTTCTCCGCGGCGGTCTCCGCGGCCGGGGCGCGCTTCCCCGAGGCGCCTCCGCTCGACGCGGGCTCGCCGGCGGGCTCGGCCACGGGCTCGGCGGCGGGCTCGGCCGCGGGCTCTGCGGCGGGCTCGGCCACGGGCTCTGCTGCGGGCTCGGTGGTGTCTGGGGCGCTGGCGGCGGTCTCGACCTCGTCGCCGGCAGTGGCGGTACGGTCCTCGTTGTCGTTGCTCATGAGAAGACTCATGCTACGGCGTCGACGACCCCGTCCGCGACACCGCGGCGCTGGTCACTCCCCCGTCGCCGTCCCGGCCGAGGCGCTCATGCGTCTCTCTGGCGAACACCCACGGCACCACCGCGGCGAGGAGCAGCGCCCCGGAGAGCACGAATCCGGCGGTGTAGCCGAACCCGTCCACGACGAGGCCCACCAGCACCGGACCGAGGATCGCTCCGGAATCACTCGCCATCTGGAAGGTCGCGAGAACCTTACCCCCTGCGCGATCCGCACCGATCACGTCCGCGACGGAGGCCTGCTGCGCGGGATTGAGCACCCCCGCGCCCATTCCCGCCACGACCGAGGCCGCCACGAGGAGGGGAACCGTATCGCACCAGCCCAGCGCCAGCGTTGACACCCCGGAGACCACCAGTCCACCGATCACCAGTGGTCGTCGTCCGTACCTGTCCGACAACCACCCCGCCACCGAGACGACGGCCGCGGTGCCCACGGCGAAGGAGGCCAGCGCGGTGCCGGCGACACCGGCGCCGGCGTCGAAGTTCGCGGCGGCGAAGAGTGGGACGATCGCCACGCGCACGCCGAAGGAACTCCACCCGTTGGCGAAGCTGGACACGAGCGCGGCGCGGTATCCGCTGTCGCGTAGAGCCTCCCGCACCGGGAGCGCCTCCTGCTCGGGCATCCCGTCGTCCGCCGAGGGCCGGCGCCCTCCTCGCAGGAACACCGCCACCACCCCGGTCGCGACGAGCAGGGTGACGGAGTAGACGAAGAACGGCACCCGCATGCCGAACCCGGCGAGCAACCCGCCGAGAACCGGCCCGCCGATGTTGCCGATCAGGAACGCGGTGGCGTACAGACCGGCGATACGTCCCCTGGCGCCGGGGGGTGAGAGGCGGGTGAGCAGCGCCATGGCCGAGATGGTGAACATCGTCGACCCGAGCCCCCCGAGCCCCCGGAACACCAGCAACTGCCAGTAGGACTGGGCCATACCGGTGGCCAGAGTCGACACGACGACGATGAGCAGGCCCGACATGTAGACCCAGCGTTCGCCCAGGCGGTCCACGAGGAACCCACCGGCGGGGGCGAACACCAGACGGAAGAAGGCGAAGGCGCTCACGACCACCGACGCGGCGGTCACCGAGACGTCGAAGCTCCGCGCGTATTGCGGGAGCACGGGGGCGACGAGACCGTAGCCGACCGCCACGGCGAACGCGGCGGCGACCAGCACCCACACATCCGCGGGTAACGGGGTCCGCGGTTGCGCGGTCCGACGCCTTCCGGAGAACGGTCCTCTCACGCCGACCGGAGCACCCGGGCGAGGACGTCCGCGCCGAAGTGCAGGGCGTCGACGGGGACCCTCTCGTCGACGGCGTGGAAATGGCCGAAGACGTCGAACTCGTCCGGGACCCTCAGCGGGACGAAACCGTACCCGTGGATCCCCAGAGGAGCGAGGTGCTTGTTGTCCGTGCTGGCCGGCAGGAGGTACGGGACGACAAGGGCTCCGGGGTCGGACGCCAGGACCGCCTCACGGATGACGGAGACCAGCGGATCGTCCGCGGGCGCGGCGATCGGCGGTTGCCAGATCCAGTCGACCGCGACGTCGGGCCCGAGCTCGGCCTCGATCTCAGCGCGGAAGGTCTCCTCTCCCCCGGGCAGTACGCGACAGTCGATCTCAGCGAACGCCTCGGAGGGGATGACGTTGGTCTTGTACCCGGCGGACAGGATGGTCGGCGACGCGGTGTGCGAGAGCGACGCCTCCACCAACGGGCCGAAATGCCCGAGCACGCCGAGGTGCGCGGGCAGGTCCGCGACGTCGCCACTCGTCCCGGCGAGCTCACCGACCGCGGAGGCGAGGGCGGTGTTGGCCTCCGTCGGTGCGACGGGGAAGTGGCGGCTCGCGACCCGGTGTACGGCACCGGCGATCGCGGCGACGGCGTTGTCGAGGGTCGGACGGGACGCGTGGGCGGCGGCGCCCTTCGCGCTCACCCGAGCCCAGGCGACGCCCTTCTCGGCGACCGCGATCGGGTAGAGCCGACGTCCGGACACCGGGACGGACCACCCGCCGACCTCGCTGAGCGCGTGGGTCATTCCGTCGAAGATCTCGGGGCGTTCGCGTACCACCCACTGTGCCCCCATCGTCCCCGCGGCCTCTTCGTCGGCGAAGAAGGCGAGTAACAGGGGTCTGCGCGGCACGATCCCCTCCCGGCGGTAGTGGCGCACGACGGCCAGGATCATGCCGATCATGTTCTTCATGTCGACGGTTCCCCGGCCGTAGAGCCAGCCGTCACGGATCTCCCCCGCGAACGGCGGGACCGACCAGTCCTCGGCGACGGCGGGCACGACGTCGACGTGGCCGTGCACCACGAGGCCTCCGGCGGCGGCATCGGACCCGTCCACCCGGGCGAACAGACTGCCGCGGCCGGGCACGGACTCCACCAGTTCACTCGGGATGCCCACCTCGTCCAGGTACTCGGCGATCCGTCGGCACACGCGGGTCTCGCCGTCACCGATCGAGGCGGGGTCGCCGGTGTTGGTCGAGTCGATGGAGACGAGGTCGGCGGTGATCGAGACGGCCTCGGAGTGCAGGAGGGCCCGCATCTCGTCGGTCATCGGCATGGTGTCCGTCATCCGAAGCACTTCCCTTCCCCACGGTAGGTGGGCCAGCGGTCCACCACCGCGGACCCCTGTGCAGTGTCGTCCACCACGTGGAGCGTGTCGAACCGCTCGCAGACCTCGCCTGCCTTCGCGTGACGCCACCAGGCGCGGTCCCCGATCGCCACGTCCCCCCGAACCGGGGTCTGCACCTCGCCGGCGCCCTCCCTGCCGAGGTAGCGCAACCCCGTGGGGAGGGCGGGGACCGGCAGCCGGTCCGGCCCCGGCGCCCCGGAGGCCACGTACCCGCCGTAGAGGAACGTCGTCAGGCCGCGCGCCGGGGTGCGGACGGCGGGCAGGGCGTAGAACAGCGAGGGGCGAGGGGTGAACGACCGATAGTGGTCGAACAGCCCGGGGACGAAGAGACCGGATCCGGCGGTCACCTCGGTGACCGCCGGGTCCGCTGCGCTCTCGGCGATCGAACCGGATCCGCCCGAGTTAACGATCTCCGGCCGCTCGCCGGTGAGCCCGGCGATCACGTCGGCGACCGCGTGACGCACTCCCAGGAGACGGCGCATGGACAGGCGCTTGACCAGTCCCACGCCCCGGACGTCGTCGGGGACGCCGGCGACCTGCGCCTCGTAGAACATCGCGCCGACCACCCTGAAGCCCATGTCGACGGCGCGACGGACGAGAGGCTCCACGTCGACCGGACTCCGCAGCGGGGACCGCCTCACACCCAGGTGGAGCGGCCCCAACCGGAGCGAGGCGTCCACGTCGACACACACCCTCGCGCCGCCCGCACCCGACTCCCGGGCGATCTCCAGATGGCGTTCGTCGTCGACCATCAGCGTCACCGCCCCGAGCGCGGCCGGATCCGCGCCCAGCCGACCGAGCGCGCCACGGTCGACCGAGGGGTACCCGAGCAGGACGTCTCGACAGCCCGCCTCGACGAGCCACAGGGCCTCCGCGAGCGAGTAGGCCATGATCCCGCGCACCGACTCGTCGCCGCGGAGCCCCGGGCCCAGGACCTCCTCGAGCACACCGCGCGACCTCACGGACTTGCTGGCGATGCGGATCCGTGTCCCGCCCGCCCGGCGCCGGAGATCGGCGAGGTTCGTCCGCAGGGTGGGCAGGTGGAGCGCCGCGAGCGGTGCGTCGAGCCCGGTGGTGGCGACGTCGACCGCCTCCACGGCGTCGCTCGCGCGTCCGGACATGGTCCCGGTCACCCCCTCTACCCTCACCGGGTCGACCTAGTCGCCGTCGATCGGGTGCGCGTCCGCGACCACGAGGTCGACCGCCCGGTGGAGGAGAGCGATCGCCTCGTCGTCATCCCGGCAGATCTGCCAGCGCAACCCGATCCCCGCGACCGTGGCCTCGACGACACCGACCATCTCGTCGAGTCCCATGCCCCAGCGCATACCCGCGGACTGTGCGGTCCGCTCGAGGACGGACCGGATGATCTCCTCGTTAGACTCCTGCTGATGACGGGCCAGACCGATCTCCGGTGACCCGTGTGTGCGCAGCGAGTAGGAGACGATCTCGTAGGTGAGGAGCTGACGGTCCGGAGAGGCGGAGATGACGGCCCAGATCAGGTCGATGGCCTCGTAGAGCCTCCGGCGCAGCCCCTCCCTGCCGAGGGCGCCCGAGTCGAAGTCGACGTTGATGAACGCCCTGGCCGCCTGGTGGACCTCCGAGTTGACCGCACCGATCACCTCGCGGAGGAGTTCCTCCTTGTCGGTGTAGCAGTAGTGCACCACTCCCAGGGAGACGCCGGCGCGCTCCGCGACACCGCGGACGGTCACCGCTCCGAGCCCGTAGTGTTCGGCGATCTCGAGGGCGGCCCGGAGGAGCTGCGCTCGGCGCTGATCGGATGGCAGGCGTCTGGTCACTCGTCCATGGTACGACGACGACGAGGCGACGGGCGCACTACACCTCACGCCCGACCTGCGACCGAACCTGCATCTGGTCTCTTGTCCAGATCGGCCCCGGGACCCGCCCCGGGAGGTAGCCTCTGCACCCATGACGACCTCGACCACGCGGTGGCACAACTGGGCCGGAAACGTTCTCGCCTCGCCGTCGGGCCGGTCCGACCCCACGACGGTCGCCGAGGTCACCGGGGTCGTGACCGCGGCCGCCGAGCGCGGCTCCAGGGTCAAGTGCGTGGGTGCCGGACACTCCTTCACCCCCGCCGCGGCGACCGACGGGGTGCTGATCTCGCTCGACGACCTGACGGGGATCGAGTCGATCGTCCCGACCCGCGATCCCGAGGGGAACGTCGACGGGGCGGACGTGACCGTCTGGGCGGGTACCCGACTCCACCGGCTCGGCCCTCTGCTCTGGGACCTCGGGCTCGCCCAGCCGAACCTCGGCGACTTCGCCGAGCAATCGCTGGCGGGCGCGGTGTCCACGGGCACCCACGGCACGGGCCGCACCGCCGTCGGCCTGCCGGCCACCGTGGTCGGACTGCAGATCGTCACGGCGGACGGCTCCGTCCTGGACTGTTCGCGCGAGGCGGATCCCGACGTGTTCGAGGCGGCCCGCCTCGGGATCGGAGCGATCGGGATCATCACCAAGTTGACCATTCACTGCGTGCCGGCGTTCGCACTGAGCGCCGAGGAACACCCCTGGACCCTCACGGCCGCACTCGCCGATCTCGAGGGCTTCGCGAGCTCCGCCGACCACGCGGAGTTCTTCTGGTTCCCGCACACCGATGCCGTCACCGTCAGACGCAACACCAGGTTGCCGGGTGACGCGGACCTGCGTCCGCTCGGCCGCATCCGCGAGCTGGTCGCCGACGAGTTCCTGTCCAACGAGGCCTTCGGTGCGCTGTGCCGGACGGCCGCACGCCGGCCGACGCTGACCCCCCGACTCAACCGCGTCGCCGCACGCGCGATGTCGGCCCGCGCGTACACCGATCGCAGTTACCGGGTCTTCGCCTCCCCGCGGCGGGTGCGCTTCCGCGAGATGGAGTACGCGGTGCCGGTGGCCGCGGCCACCGGCGTGCTCGGTGACCTGCGCGACATGATCGACCGCACCGGCGTCGTCACGCCGTTCCCCGTCGAGGTGCGGTTCGCCGCGGCGGATGACGTGTGGTTGTCGACCGCCTACCGGCGGGATGTCTGCTACGTCGCGGTCCACCAGTTCCACCAGATGGACCACACCGAACTCTTCCGGTCGGCCGAGGAGATCTTCCTCGCGGCGGACGGTCGGCCCCACTGGGGCAAGATGCACACTAGGACCGCCGCCGACCTCTCGGCCACCGTCCCTCACTTCGACGACTTCGTCTCGGTACGCGACCGACTCGACCCGGACAGAATGTTCGCGAACCAGTACACCGAACAGGTCCTGCCGTAGGAGGCGGGACCACCTGAATCTCCGTACCGTGGGGTGACGGACAGGGTCAGCCGTTCCTGTCGCGACCACCCTCGAGGAGTTCCCGTGCCAGAACGCGTCCCCGCCGAAACCGACGTCTCCGGTCCGCTCGCAGGAATCGCCACCGGGGCCCTGCGCAAGGCGATTCGGAGCCAGGCCGGGGCCGCGAAGGGTTATGTCCGCACGCTCCGCCGGAGCCACCCCGACGAGAGTCCGGCACGGATCCGCGAGCGGCTCGACTCCCGCTTCCTCACCGCCGTCACCGCGTCCGGCGCCGCCGTGGGGGCGACGGCGGCCGTGCCGGGGGTGGGCACCGTGCTCGCGTTCGGCGCGATCGGCGCCGAGTCGCTGGTGTTCATCGAAGCCGCGGCGTTCTACACCCTGGCCGTCGCGGAGGTGCACGGAATCGACGTCAAGCTCGGCGAGCACGAGGAGCTGCTCGTCATGACCGTGATGCTCGGCGCATCGGGCACCGCGATCCTGGCCAACGCGGTGAGCACGAACGGCGGTGCCTCCGCAGGCGGATCACTCGCCGGAAGGTCGCTCGGTCTCCCCGGCCTCAAGGAGGTCAACCGGCGCATGGTGTCCCGGTTCGCCCGGAAGTTCGCCGTCAAGAGAGCCACCCTCGCCATGGGCAAACTGGCCCCCGCCGGTATCGGCGCCGCCGTGGGCGGCTGGGGTAACCGGCGGCTGGGCCGGACCGTCGTCAACGCGGCGGCGGCCACCTTCGGCACCCCGCCCGACAGCTGGCCCACGAGCTGAGCGCCGTCCATCCGGACGCCGCATCCCCCTGTCAGGTGAGATCGGAAGGCCCCGAACGCGCGGAAGGTCTAGCCTGGGTCCATCGCGTGTGAAACCCACCACAAATCAGGAAGGCACCACAACATCGTGAGCAAAACCGTCTCACAGTTCGGACAGAACCAGTGGCTCGTCGACGAGATGTACGAGCGGTTCTCCAAGGACCCCTCCTCAGTGGACGAGTCCTGGCACGAGTTCTTCGACGCGAACCCCGGGGCAGCCACCGGCCGCGATGCGTCGAAGGGCTCGTCCGGAGCCGGGCCGGCGTCGGACGGGGGTGACACACGCACCGGTGGGAAGAACAACGGCGACGGTAGCGGTGGCGGGAAGAAGGGCAAGAAGGTCTCCGCCGACGCATCCGGGGGCGACAACGCCACCCCCGACGCCAACACCCAGAAGACCTCCGAACTGACCGTGGCCGACGTGTCCCCGGAGTCCTCGGCGAAGGACGTGGCCGCCAAGCCCGCCGACGACAGCACCCCCGCGCGCAAGGCCCGCGGTCAGGGCGTGCCCGCCCCGGTCCGGTCGACCGAGAAGCGCAAGAAGGACGACGCCCCGGCCGCGAAACGGACCACCAGACCCGAGTACGCACCGCCGGAGGAGCCCGAGAACAAGGTTCTCCGCGGCCCGGCGAACGCCATCGTCAAGAACATGAACGCGTCGCTGTCGTTGCCCACGGCCACCTCGGTCCGTGCGGTCCCGGCGAAGCTGATGATCGACAACCGGATCGTCATCAACAACCACCTCAAGCGCACGCACGGCGGGAAGATCTCGTTCACCCACCTCATCGGGTACGCCATGGTGCAGGCCGTCAAGGCCTACCCGAACATGAACAACTACTTCGAGGAGATCGACGGCAAGCCCAACGTCGTCACCCCGAACGGGATCAACCTGGGCCTGGCGATCGACATGAAGACCAAGGCGGGGCGCACCCTCGTCGTGGCCGCCATCCGGAACTGCGAGAGGCTCGACTTCCGCGGCTTCCTCGACGCCTACGAGGACATCGTCTCCCGCGCCCGCGTCGGCAAGCTGACGATGGAGGACTTCTCGGGCGTCAGCATCTCCCTGACCAACCCCGGTGGTATCGGCACGGTCCACTCGGTCCCGCGTCTCACCCCGGGGCAGGGCGCGATCCTCGGCGTCGGCGCGATGGAGTACCCGGCGGAGTTCCAGGGTGCGAGCGACGAACAGCTGGCCAACAACGCCATCGGCAAGATCACCACGCTCACCTCGACCTACGACCACCGGATCATCCAGGGGGCGGAGTCCGGCGAGTTCCTGCGCGAGATCCACCGCCTCCTGCTCGCCGACGAGTTCTACGACGAGATCTTCGACGTCCTGGGCATCCCCTACGAGCCGGTCCGGTGGCGCCAGGACATCACCGACCCGCGTGTGGACAAGGACGCCCGCGTCCTCGAGCTCATCGCGGCCTACCGCGACCGCGGTCACCTCATGGCGGACATCGATCCGCTGGACGGTCGGCACGCCCAGCGTCGGCGGACCTTCCATCCGGATCTCGACGTCAACTCGCACGAGCTGACCCTCTGGGACCTGGACCGGAAGTTCTCCGTGGGCGGGTTCGTCGGCAAGGACAAGATGCGTCTGCGCGACGTCCTCTCGGCGCTCCGCGCGGCGTATTGCCGCAAGATCGGCATCGAGTACACCCACATCCTCGAGAACGACCAGCGTCAGTGGATCCAGGACCGGCTCGAGGGCGTCGACGACAAGCCGACGGTCGCCGAGCAGAAGTACATCCTGTCGAAGGTCAACGCCGCCGAGGCGTTCGAGACCTTCCTGCAGACCAAGTACGTCGGTCAGAAGCGCTTCTCGTTGGAGGGTGCGGAGTCGGTCATCCCGATGATGGACGCCGTCATCGACGAGGCCGCCGAGTTCGCCCTCGACGAGGTCGTGATCGGGATGCCGCACCGCGGGCGTCTCAACGTGCTGGCCAACATCGTGGGCAAGCCCTATCGCCAGATCTTCACCGAGTTCGAGGGGAACATGGACCCCTCGGCCGCTCACGGCTCCGGGGACGTCAAGTACCACCTCGGCGCCGAGGGGATCCAGTACCAGATGTTCGGGGAGAACGAGATCAAGGTCTCGCTCACCGCCAATCCGTCGCATCTCGAGGCCGTCGACCCCGTCCTGGAGGGGATCGTGCGCGCCAAGCAGGACCTCATCGAGGACCCGGAACGGCGCGCGGAGTACCCGGTCGTGCCGCTCATGCTGCACGGTGACGCCGCGTTCGCCGGACAGGGCGTGGTCGCGGAGACCCTGAACCTCTCCCAGATCGACGGCTACCGCACGGGCGGCACGATCCACATCGTCGTCAACAACCAGATCGGCTTCACCACCGCGCCGGAGGCCGGCCGGTCGAGCCAGTACGCCACGGACGTGGCCAAGATGATCGGCTCGCCGATCTTCCACGTCAACGGCGACGATCCCGAGGCCTGTGTGCGGGTGGCCCGGTTGGCCATGGACTTCCGCCAGCAGTTCAAGAAGGACGTCGTGATCGACCTCGTCTGCTACCGCCGCCGCGGGCACAACGAGGCCGACGACCCGTCGATGACGCAACCGCGGATGTACGAGGTCATCGACGCCAAGAAGAGCGTCCGGCAGTCCTACACCGACGATCTGGTCGGCCGCGGCGACATCACCGAGAAGGAGGCGGAGAACGCCCTCCGCGACTTCCAGGGGCAGCTCGAGCGGGTCTTCAACGAGGTCCGTGAGCTCGAGAAGCACCCGGTCAAGGCCTCCGAGTCGATCCTGCCCAACCAGCCGCTGCCCAAACGCCTGGTGACGGCGGTGGACGAGTCGGTCATCCACGCCATCGGCGACGCCTTCGGCAACCTGCCGGAGGATTTCCACATCCACTCGCGGGTCAAGCCGGTCTACGAGGCGCGCCAGAAGATGGCCTACAACGGCAACATCGACTGGGCGTTCGCCGAACTGCTGGCGATCGGCTCGCTGGTGCAGGAGGGCCGGACCGTGCGTCTGGCCGGGCAGGATTCGCAGCGCGGGACCTTCACGCAGCGCCACGCCGTGGTGGTCGACAAGACCACGTCGGAGCCGTACTCGCCCCTGCAGAACCTCGAGGACGCCGAGGGCCGCTTCGAGGTGTGGAACTCGGCGCTGACCGAGTTCGCCGGCGTCGGGTTCGAGTACGGATACTCGGTCGGGGACCCGGAGGCGCTGGTGTTGTGGGAGGCCCAGTTCGGCGACTTCGTCAACGGTGCCCAGACCATCATCGACGAGTACATCTCCTCCGGCGAGGCCAAGTGGGGCCAGAAGTCCTCGGTCACCCTCCTCCTCCCCCACGGACACGAGGGCATGGGACCGGACCACACGTCGGGTCGCATGGAGCGTTTCCTGCAGCTGTGTGCGGAGGGGTCGATGACGGTCGCGCAGCCGTCGACACCGGCGAACTACTTCCATCTCATGCGTCGTCACGCCACGGACGGGATCAAGCGTCCGCAGATCGTCTTCACCCCCAAGTCGATGCTGCGCAACAAGAAGGCCGTCAGCGCCCTCGAGGACTTCACGACGGGCAAGTTCCGCTCGGTTCTCGACGATCCCACCTTCGTCGACGGTGGTAAGGACCCGGAGAAGGTCACGACCATGCTCCTGGTCTCCGGCAAGCTCTACTACGAGCTGGCGGCCCGCCAGGAGAAGGAAGGCCACGAGCACATCGCCATCGTGCGGCTCGAACAGATCCACCCGATCCCGTTCCGCCGACTGCGCGAAGCGCTCGGGCACTACCCGAACCTCTCCGAGGTGCGGTGGGTGCAGGAGGAACCGGCCAACCAGGGCGCGTGGAGCTTCCTCGCACTCAACCTGCCGGAGGTCATCCCGGAGTTCCCCGCGATCAAGCGGGTGTCGCGGCGGGCCATGGCCGCCACGTCGACCGGGCTGAGCAAGGTCCACGCGGTCGAGCAGAAGGCGCTCGTGGACGAGGCGTTCGCCTGATCGTCGCCGGGGGGTGAACCCCGGCGACGATCAGTCGCCCCCCACCGGGGCACTGGGTCCGCCGCCCGGAGACGGGCGGCGGCCCGGAGCAGGTCAGTAGTCGTGGGAGTCGAGCCAGAAGTCGGCGAGAGCGGTCGGGGTGGACGTCCCGAACTCCACCCCGAGCAGCAGTTCCCGGACGTCGTCGGTGGTCAGCTCTCCGCTGATCCGGTTGACCAGGGCCAACTGGTCCTCCGAGAGCGAGCCCTTGCGGAACACCGGGACGAGGTGTTGGGCCAGGATGGCGTCCTCGTCGTCGTCCAGCACCACCATGTCGTCGGGATACAGCACCGGGTCGGTCGACTGGACCAACCCCACCCCGATCTCGCCCGCCCGCAGCGCCTCGAGGACGGCGCGAGGGTTCGGCCCGAGCGCCACCCGCCGCCCGAACCCGCAGTCGTACGTCCCGCCCACGGCGGTGGCCAGCTCTCTGTCCGCGAGCGCCTCCTGGCGTGCGCCCAGCGTGAACTCGCCGCACCGGCTCTCGAGGTCGGACATGGTCCGTAGACCGCGGGTCTGCGAGGTGTGCCGGGTCACCACGTACACGGGGGCGTCCTCGGCGGGAGCCGGGTCGGCCGCGGTCACACCCTCGGGCAGGGCCGCCATCATCGCTCTGTACACCTCGTCCGCGTCGACCGCCGTCGACTGGGGATCGAAGGAGCGCAGCAGTTCCCCGGTGTACCCGATGGTGAAGGTGGCGTCCCCGGTCGTCACCGACTCGAGAACCTCGGCCTGGCTCCCGGACTGCGACCGGATGGTGGCCCGGGAGCCGGAGCGCAACAGCGCGTTGCCGTAGATGTGGCCGACGATCTCGGCCTCACCGAACGAGGCGGTCTCGATCACCACCACCGGATCGGGCTGGTGGGCGGGGATTATCGAGGACTGCGCCTGGCATCCGCTCAACCCCACCACGGCGGCCCCGGCGATCGCCAGTGCCCGTACCCCGGCCCCGTCCCCCGTCCGCCGCACACGACCACGTCCTTCCTCGTCACGTCCGCACCAGACGGTGCGACACTGTCCACCAGTGTCCCAGCAGCACCCTAACGGTCTCGTCTGGAGGTCCGACGCCCGATAGGGTCGGGGCAACGATCGAGGGGAGCCCAGGTGCCCAGTGTCCGGAGACTGCGGAACACGACGACCCTTCCCGTGCCCACCCCCTCGGGTCCGGCCGTTCCCGCCGAACGCGCGGTGGTCGGCTGCGGTGTCTACGTCGACGGTGTCCGCGAACAGGGGCATGTCACCCATCGGACCGCGATCGAACGGGTCCGGGAGACCGGGCGGGGTTTCGTGTGGATCGGCCTCCACGACCCGGACCGGCATCAGATGGACACAGTCGCGTCGGCGTTCGGTCTGCACGAGCTGATCGCCGAGGACGCGACCAGCGGGCGGCAGCGACCGAAGCTGGAGGCCTACGACGACACCGTGGTCCTGACCATGTCGACTGTCGAGTATCTCGAGCACCGGTCGGTGGCGGACGCCACCGATGGCGGCGAAGTCACCGGCATCTTCGACACCACGGACATCGTCTCCACCGGTGAGATCATGGTGATCCTCGGCCGTGATTTCGTCATCACCGTCCGTCACGGCGACATCCCGGCCCTGTCCGGCCTCCGCGCGGAACTCGAGGGCGCACCCGAGAGGTTGTCCCGAGGGCCCGCGGTCGTGATGCACGCCGTGGCCGACCGTGTGGTGGACGGTTACCTCGAGGTCGCCGAGAGGATGAGCCGGGAGATCGACGATCTCGAGATCGCGGTGTTCGCCCCGCGCACCCCGGTCGGCATCGAGCAGATCTACGTCCTCAAGCGCGAACTGCTCGAACTCAAGCACGACATCGCCCCGCTGGCCCTCCCTCTGCGGCACCTGTCGGTCGAGCACGTCGACCTGATCCCCTCCGAGGTGCGGCACTACTTCCGCGACGTCCAGGACCACCACACCCGGGTCGCCGCCGAGGTCACGACCCTCGACGAGCAGATCACCTCTCTGGTCCACGCCGCCATGGCGATGATCGGCGTCCAGCAGAACACCGACATGCGGCGGATCTCCGCGTGGGTGGCGATCGCCGTGGTGCCCACGATGATCGCGGGGATCTACGGCATGAACTTCACCAACATGCCCGAACTCCGGACCGAGTACGGCTACTACGTCGTGCTCGGCGTCATGGCCGCCGCGTGCACGGCGTTGTTCCTGCTCTTCCGGAGAAACCGCTGGCTGTAGTCAGCGCGCCAGGCCCGGGTTCACCGCTCGGCGCGCGGGGTCGGTCACGTCGATCCCGGCCTCGGTCCACGCGTCCTCGAGTTCCCCGGCTCCCTTGAGCCGCACCCAGGCCGCCTCGGTGTGGGTCACCGGGACCGCCCGGAAGATCCTCACGGGCGCGGCCTCCCCGCGCAGCTCGACGTCCGGGACCTCGGGCGCGCGCAGGACGACGGCGGTGAACGCCGCGCCCGGCCACAGCGGCTCACCCAGGTCGACGAGCGCGCCCTCCGAGAGCACCAGACCCTCGACCGCCGGCGCGGCCGCGAGGACGGCCAGCGCGCGCACGACCCCGTCGACCCCGCCCCGGAGCACCAGGCAGAGCTCGGCCCGTGGCGCCGCCGGGTCGGGGACGAGGGCGGACGGGTCACCCATGGGATCGGCCGAACATCCGAGCGAGACGTAGCGGACCAGCCCCGACTCGAGGTCCACGAAGCGCAGGACCCGGATCGGAGCGGCCCCCAGGAAGGTGACCGACGCCTCCTGCGGTTCCGGGCCCAGATGAGTGACCAGGTGCTCCCGGACCGCTGCCAGGACGGCCGGCGGGTCGGATCCGGCTCCCGGGAGACTCACGAGAGGCCGAGGCGCGCGAGCTCGTCGCGGACCTTCTCGGCGTTCGCGGGCTCGCACAGGATGTCGTAGCGCCCGGCGACCAGCTGCGAGGTCGACGCGAAATCGCGCTTCCCCCGCGTCGCGGCGTACGACAGCGACGCCGAGACCACACCGAAGACCGAACCGCCCACGAGTCCGGTGAGGACGACCCCCCACATCGGTTGGGTGAATATCCCGACGAGCAGACCCACGAAGAGCCCCAGCCACGCCCCGGTCGCCAGTCCGCCGAGCAGGACCTTGGGCCAGGTCAGGCGGCCGGTCACACGTTCCACCTGCATGAGGTCCACGCCCACGATGGTCACCTCGTGGACCGGGAAGTCCTCGTCGGCGAGGTGATCCACGGCGGCCTGCGCCTGGGCGTAGGTCGGGTAGGAACCCACGACCCATCCGGTGGGAGGGGTGGGGAGCCCGGGCGTCTGACCGCGACCGGTCCTGCCGGAGGTCGGGGAGATGGGAGTGGTCATCAGTTCGATCCTTCCGTCGCCGACCCGTGGGGACCGGTCTCGTGTGTACCCGTCGTCATCCCTGCCGCCCGACCCCGTGCGGAGACCACCAGGGCCATCTTGCGGCTGGCCTCGTCGAGCATCTCGTCCCCGAACATCACCGCGCCGCGAGCCCCTCCCTCGGCCGATGTCGAGTGGGCGTAGGCGGCGAGGATCCCCTCCGCCTTGTCGAACTCGTCCTGGCGTGGGCTGAACACCTCGTTGCCCGCGTCGACCTGGGCGGGATGCAGGACCCACTTGCCGTCGAATCCCAGCGCCGCGGTGCGCGCCGCCGCCCGTCGGAAACCCTCCACGTCCCTCACCTTGAGAAACGGCCCGTCGATCGCCTGCAGTCCGTGCGCGCGGGCCGAGACGAGGATGCTCAACAGCACGTGGTGGTACGCGTCTCCCGGCGCGTAGCCCTCGGGCTGCTCCCCCACGGTGAGCGTGCGCATGCCGATCGAGGCCATGAAGTCCGCGGGTCCGAACACCAGTGTCAGGACCCGGGGGCTGGCGGCGGCGATCTCATCGATGTGGGTGAGCCCGAGCGCGTCCTCGATCTGGGGCTCGATCCCGATGTGCCCGACCGGCAGTCCCGCTGACTTCTCGACCTGGGTCAGGACCAGGTCGAGGGCCCGGACCTCCGCGGCGGACCGCGCCTTGGGCAGCAGCAGTGCGTCGACGTGGGCGCCGGCCCGGCCGACCACCTCCGTCACGTCGCGGACCGTGTACTCGGTGTCCCACGCGTTGACCCGCACGACGACCGTCGGCGCGGCGAAGCCCTCCGTGGTGAGCGCCTCGACGACGTTCTCCCTGGCCTGCTCCTTTGCCGGCCCCGCCACGGCGTCCTCTAGGTCGAGGAACACCTCGTCCACCGGCAGGCCGCGCGCCTTGTCGATCATCTTGACGCTGCTGCCGGGGACGGCGAGGACCGTGCGCCGTGGGCGGGCGCGGAGATCGGCGATCGTCGCCGCGGCGGAATCCGACGGTGCGGGATCCGAGTACTGGGCGGGGGTCATCTGCGGGCACTCCCTTCCGGTGCGGTGCGGGCGGGGTGCGATCCACCACCCGGGGACTAACCTGGTCCGCATGGCGAACCTCAACAAGGCGTTCGTCGCCAGGCTAGCCGGACTGCCGGTGATCGGCCCTGACGGGGACGACATCGGGCGGATCCGTGACGTCGTGGTGACGATGCGTGCCCGGCACAAGCAGCCCCGGGTGCTCGGACTGGTGGTGGAGCTGCCGACCCGTCGGCGGATCTTCGTCCCGATGTTGAGGGTCGCGGCGGTCGAGCCCCGTTCGGTCGCGCTCGTCTCCGGAACCATCAATCTCCACCGGTTCCAGTCCAGGCCCGGGGAGAACCTCGTGCTCGGGGCGCTGGTGGACTCGATCGTCGGGGTCGATCCGGAGCGCGGCACGACCGGCGCCGCGCCCCCCGGCGCGACCGGCACGACCCGGTCGGCGGCGACGGCGCGCTACCAGGTCGTCGACGTGGAGATCGAGCAGCAGCGCACCCGCGACTGGCTCGTCTCCCGTCTGGCCGTCCGGGTTCGGCGCGGGCGCGGACCACTCGGTCGCCGGGGGCCGGTGTCGATCCAGCCGTGGGCTCGGATCGACGGGCTGGACGACGACGCCATCGGCACTCCCGAACACGGGGCCGAGAGCCTGGTGGAACGCTACGCCGATCTGCGCCCGGCGGACGTCGCGCACGCGCTGCGGGAACTGCCCGAGGTCCGTCGGCTCGAGGTGGCCCGCACCCTCGACGACGAGCGGCTCGCGGACATCCTCCAGGAGCTCCCCCACGACGAGCAGACCGAGATCGTGACCCGGCTCGAACTCGAACGGGCGGCGGACGTCCTCGAGGCGATGGACCCCGACGACGCCGCGGACCTGTTGGGGGAACTGCCGGAGAAAGACGCGGAGTCGTTTCTCGAACTCATGCACCCGGACGGGTCCGCGCCGGTCCGGCGGCTGCTGACGTTCGACGCCGACACCGCCGGGGGGCTCATGACCCCGGAGCCCATCATCCTGTCGCCGCAGACGACCGTCGCGGAGGCACTGGCCCACTGCCGTAATCCCGACCTGAGCCCGGCGCTGGCGAGTCTCGTCTTCGTGGTCCGGTCCCCCACGGCCACCCCGACGGGGAAATACCTCGGCTGCGTCCACATCCAGGCACTGCTCAGGGAATTGCCGTCGACGATGGTCGCCGAGACCGTGGACACCAGCCTGTCCACCCTGCGCCCCACGGACTCCGTCGACTCGGTGACCAGGTTCTTCGCGACGTACAACCTCGTGTGCGGACCGGTCGTCGACGACGAGGGGCACCTGCTGGGTGCGGTGGCGGTCGACGATCTCCTCGACCACCTCCTCCCCGAGGACTGGCGTGACCTGGACCTGCATGACACCAGAGAGGTACGTCGGTGACCGAACCCGGCACACGCTCGGCGCTCTCGACTCCCGTCACCTCACGGCGGCCCCGCATCACAGTCGATCCCGACGCCGTGGGCCGATACAGCGAGGCCATCGCGCGCTTCTTCGGAACCGGCCAGTATCTGCTGATCCAGACGATCGTCGTCATCGTCTGGATCCTCATCAACGTCACGGTGGTGGCGCTGCGTTTCGACCCCTACCCGTTCATCCTTCTCAATCTCGCCTTCTCGACCCAGGCGGCCTACGCGGCGCCGTTGATCCTGTTGGCACAGAACCGGCAGGAGGACCGGGACAAGGAGTCCATCGCGGTGGACAGGTTGCGTGCGACCCAGACCAAGGCGGACACCGAGTTCCTGGCACGGGAGCTGGCCTCCGTCCGGCTCTCCGTGGGCGAGACGGTGACCCGCGACTACCTGCGCCGCGAGCTCGACGACCTGAAGAGCTCGGTCGAGCGGATCGAAGCCCTGCTCGCGACCCGCGATTGTGATGGCAGTAACACCGAACGGGGCAAAAACGATTCAGACACCAGGGGCCGGAGGTAGCGTCGACCCGCACGGCAGCGATGTCACGACGCACCCCGCTCGCGACACCGTCCGGACGTTGTAGGGGGAGCTTTGCGCAAGATCGCGCGCGATACTGATCGACGGGTACTGGCCAGCGCCGCGGTCGCCGCGGGAGTGATCGGCGTACTCACGGCCGTGAGCCTGACGATGGACCACAGTCGACCCACCGGTGCGTCCGGCATCGTCCAGGCGGCCGAGACCGCCGCCCAGGACCCGACGACCGCACCCGGTACCGCCTCCCCGACCTCCGAGACCCCGCCGCCGAGCGAGGCGGACGACCCCGGGGCCGCGCACATCGAGCCGGCGACGATCCCCGACGGCCCCTGGGCATCCCCGGGATCGCCCTCGACGCCTACCACCGCGCCGCCGACCGCCTGAACATCGAGAAGCCCGCGTGCGAGATGGACTGGACCATCCTCGCGGGTATCGGTCAGGTCGAGTCCAACCAGGGACGAGGCCGCTTCGACGCGCAGGGCAACACCATCGGTCGGATACTCGGTCCCCGTCTGGACGGGTCCCTGCCCGGTACCGCCGTCATCACCGACACCGACGGCGGGAGGTTCGACGGCGACACCGAGTACGACCGGGCGGTCGGGCCCGTGCAGTTCATCCCGTCCACCTGGGCCGTGCTGGGCAGGGACGGCAACGGTGACGGCGTGGCCGACCCCAACAACATCTACGACGGCGCTCTCGCGGCCGCGACCCTGCTGTGCGGGCAGGGCGGCTCGATGGGCGACCCCGCGGCCCGCACCCGGGCCATCCTCGCCTACAACAACTCGCTCGCCTACGTCGCCAACGTCAACGCGTGGGCGCACGGCTACGCCGTCAACGCCTACCCGTTGCCCGCGGACCTGCCGGATATCCACAAGCCCGAGCCGATCGTGGAACCCCCGGCGACCCCCGACCACTGCCCGGACGGCTGGGAGGGACGACCCACCGCCCCACCGGCGCCTCCCCGGCCCGGAGAGCCCGGCGCCCCGGTCCCAGGGTGCACCGAGGTGCCCCCGACGCCCGCTCCGCCTGCGGAGCCCGCACCGCCGGCACCGTCCCCGTCCCCGGAGAGCGTTCCGGCTCCCCGGCCGCCGGCACCGCCGGCGCAGGTCGCCCCGGCCCCGCCCGGGTTGCCGGTCTTCGACCTGCCCTGTATCGCACCGTTCTGCGTACCGCCACCCGCCTGAATCGCCCGCCCCCACCCCGACGCCTAGACTCGGGGGCATCATGAGTGCACCCAGCGAAGAATCGATCCGCGCCGCCCTGGCCAAGGTCGACGACCCGGAGATCCGAAAGCCGCTCACCGAGCTCGGCATGGTCAAGGGCGTCAGCATCGACGAGGGTTCCGGCCGGGTCGACATAGGCATCTACCTGACGGTGGCCACGTGCCCGATGAGGGACACCATCACGGATCGGGTCCGCACCGCGGTCGCGGACGTCGCCGGCGTGGGCGAGGTCGTGGTCGAGCTCGACGTGATGGACGACGAGCAGCGCACGGAACTCCGCAAACACCTGAGGGGCGACGCGACCGAGCCCGTCATCCCGTTCGCCCAACCCGGCAATCTGACGAGGGTGTACGCGGTCGCCTCGGGCAAGGGCGGCGTGGGTAAGTCCACCGCCACCGTCAACCTCGCGACCGCGCTGGCGTCCCGTGGGCTGTCCGTGGGGGTACTCGACGCGGACATCTACGGGCACTCCATCCCCCGGATGCTCGGAACCGACGCGCGACCCACCCAGGTCGAGCAGATGATCCTGCCGCCGGTCTCACACGACGTGAAGGTCATCTCGATCGCACAGTTCACCAAGGGCAACACCCCGGTGGTCTGGCGTGGCCCGATGTTGCACCGCGCGCTCCAGCAGTTCCTCGCCGACGTCTACTGGGGGGACCTCGACGTCCTGCTGATGGACCTGCCGCCCGGCACGGGTGACGTCGCCATCTCGATCGCGCAACTCATCCCCTCGGCGGAGATACTCGTGGTCACGACACCACAGCAGGCGGCGGCCGAGGTGGCCGAGCGTGCGGGGTCGATCGCCCTCCAGACGCGTCAGCGCATCGCGGGCGTGATCGAGAACATGTCGTGGCTCGAACTGCCCGACGGGACCCGCATGGACGTCTTCGGCACCGGCGGTGGCGCCGAGGTGGCCGCGAACCTCTCGCGATCGGTCGGGGCGCCGGTGCGGTTGCTCGGCCAGGTGCCGCTCGAGCAGGCCGTCCGCGAGCACGGCGACGAGGGCACCCCGATCGTCCTGGCGGAACCGGACTCGCCGTCCGGCCGGGCCTACAGGGAGATCGCGGACGGCCTCGCGGTCCGGCCACGCGGCCTGGCGGGGATGAACCTCGGTATCGACACCACCCGCCACCTCTGACCGTCGGACCGCGGTCACGACCCGCCCGAGGGCGGATGCGGGTGGCTCAGGTGGCGTCCGGGTCCCAGGTCGGCGCGGCGCCCGGAGACGTGGACGAGGACGGGGGGGTCGGCCCGGTCGATCGGGGGACGGCCGGGCGGGGTCCGGTTCTCTGGGGGCCGGCCGACGGGGAACCTGTCGACTGCGGGCCGGTGGACTGCGGCCCGGTCGACCGGGGGCTGGTGGTTGGCGGGCCTCCTGCCGGCGCCGCTGCGCCGAAATCGCCCGTGAACAGAGAGTCATCCCCGTCGAGGAGGTGCTTGGTCACCATCGCGCGGGGCTCATGCCCCGCAGATCGCTGAGCTGCTTGAGCGGTTCGCGGAATTCCTCGAAGTCGGCCCCGTAGTCATCGCGCAGCTGCTGCTGGGCGGTCCCGGCGAACTCCTTGACCTTGCGGATCGCGGACGCGAGCCACCGGGCGGCTTCGGGAAGGCGCTCGGGCCCCAGGACGACGAGCGCTATCACGCCCAGTACCAGGAGCTCGGACCAACCCACGTTAGAGAACATCGCCTCTGAGGATACGTCGTCCGGCACCCCTGGTCACCACGACCTCGGACCACGCCGGGGTCAGGCGAGGACGGGGCGGACGGTCACCTCGATCCGTGAGCCGTCTCGGATGACCTCCACCGGGACGTCCACGTCCGCGCCGGCGCGACGGACGGCCACGATGAGTTCGTCGGACGAACGCACCCGACGTTCACCGATCATCGTCACCACGTCGCCTTCCCGCAGACCGGCCTCGAGCGCGGGCGAGCCCTCGCGGACGTTGACGAGCTCGGCGCCCTCGACGTCGCCGTTGTCCGCCTTGCGCGCGTTCACACCGATCGTGGCATGACGCACGGACCCCTCGGTCATGAGCGAGGTCGCGATGGCGCGCACGTCGTTGACGGGGATCGCGAACCCGAGGCCGATCGATCCGCCTGTCCGGGTGAAGATCGAGGTGTTGATGCCGATCACCGCCCCACTGGCGTCGATGAGCGGACCGCCCGAGTTGCCGGGGTTGATCGCCGCGTCCGTCTGGATGGCGTCGATCACGACGTCCCCGTCGGACGTCGACTCCCCCAGCGCGATCGGCCGCTCGGTGGCCGACACGATGCCCTCGGTGACCGTCCTGGCCAGGCCCAGGGGCGAACCGATGGCCACCACCTGCTCGCCCACCTCGACCCGCTCGGAATCCCCGAGCGTCGCCACGGTGAGGTTCTGGACCCCGTCGACCTTGAGCACCGCGAGGTCGGTCGCCGGGTCGCGGCCGACCAGTTCGGCCGACGCCCTGGTCCCGTCCGGGAAGACGACGTCGATGTCCGCCCTGTCCGCGGCACCGTCCATCGTGACGACGTGGTTGTTGGTGACGATGTACCCCTGCGGGTCGATGACGATGCCTGAGCCCTCACCCCGCGCCGAGGGGGTCGAGACCTGGATGTTGACCACCGCCGGCTGGACCCGCTGGGCGACCTCACCGACCGGGTTGTCGGGCCGCAGGACGTTCGTCGGCGCGTCGGCGATGCGGACGGTCGACGTGGTGAGCACTCGCGCCGAATCGGCGACGATCGCTCCGATCCCGCCACCCACCAGGGCGATGACGGCGACGGCGGCGGCGGCTGCCCCGAGTGCCTGCCGACTCAGCCGCCGTTCGAACAGTGCCTCGGAGAGCGACAGCCTCGGGGGCGGGGGCACGGAGGAACCGGACAGATCCTCGGGTCCGGGCTCCCCGACCGCCTCCACGGCGGGTGCGCCGAACCCCACGGGCGCGTGGGGATCGCGCCAGGGGTCGGGTGATGCGGGTGGCGGCTCCTCGGTCTGGTCCTGCCACGACGGGTGTCGCTCGATCCCCCCCTCGGTGTCACCGGACGGACCGAACGCGGCGGCCAGCGCGGGGTCGGAATCGTTTCGGCGCGCCGGCCCGGACGCGTGATCCGGTGAGGAGGGGTCGTCCGGAGACGCCGGGCGCCGGGGATCGAATCCCCCGGTCACCCCGGCCGGTCGGGAGAAGAGTCCGGCGGAGGCCTCGTCCACCTCCGGCTTGTGGACCGGGGCCGGCTCGCGGAGTGGTCGATCGGGGTCCGCGCCCCGCCCCACCGGACCGGGCACTCCATTCTCATCCTCCACGCGACCCAGCCTAACGGCCGGACGGGCGCAGGCGGCGCAGGAGTCTCGACCACCGGCTGCCCGACGAGGGCTCCGTGACGAGGGGGACGTCCTCGGACGCGCCCTCCCCGAGACGTCGGAGTCGCTCCCGCAGATCCCCGGGCATGTGGATGGGGCCGGACCCGCGAAGAGCCCGACGTGCGTCCTGCTGTTCGGTCACCTCGCGGCGGCACTGCGGGCACAGTGCGAGATGGGCGTCCGCGCGGACCTTTCCGGCGGAGGGGAGGCACCCGTCGACGTACGCCGCCGCCGCCTCGGTGGAGAGGTGGTCGGTGGAGAGGAAGTGGTGTCCCCCACGGGGAGGCGGAGTGCTCTCCGCCACTTCACGGACCGAATCCCGGGACAACCGGTACTCGGGGGCGGGACCGCGTCCCGCCTGGTATCGGTCCACCCTCGCCCCTTCTCGTCCGTCTTCCTCTGTATCTGATCCGGCCGGCACCCGGCGCTCCCACCGTCCGAGGGGCTCAACGCGCCGGGGGCGCCGCTGGTTCCCCGCAGACCCGGAGAGATCAGTCGATGCCCTGGTGCACCCCGGTCACGCCGGCCGCCTCGAGCTCGGCCCGCAGGGCGGACCGTCCCCGATGGATCCGGCTTCGGACCGTCCCCATCTTCACGCCGAGGATCCGTCCGACCTCCTCGTAACTGAGATCCTCGATGTCGCACAGCACCACCGCCGCGCGGAACTCGGGCGAGAGGTTGGCCAGGGCGGTCTGGAGCACCGGATCGAAGGTCTCCTCCGAGAGGACCTGCTCCGGACTGCGTTCCCGGCCCGGCACCCGCTCGGCGTCGTCGGGGAGAGCCTCGAAGCGGATGCGGCCTCGGCGCCGCGCCATGTCGAGGAAGAGGTTGGTGACGATGCGGTGCATCCACCCCTCGAAGGTGCCCGGCTTGTACTTGTCCAGGGACCTGAACACCCGGATGAACGCCTCCTGGGTGATGTCCTCCGCGTCGTGGGCGTTTCCGCAGAGCCGGAAGGCCAGACGGTAGACCCTGTCCCCGTGCTGGGCGACGAGTTGGGACCAGGACGGCATGTCCGCGGCGTCACCGCTCGCGTCGAAGCGTGCGGTCCCCACCGCCTCATCGTGGTCCCCGCCGGGGACGATCGACGTCTCGTGCACGGTCTGCGAGTACATGCGCTGCCGCCGCCTTCCGGCGCGGGATCCTCGCAAGTCGCCCGCGCGGTCTTCCGCCGCACCCTCGTGGAGCGACGTGGTCCCACCCTCCCTCATCGGGCTGTTCTCACGGTATACCCGTACTGAGATCCCCCTGAGAGTCTCATACCGATCCGATCACCGCGCGTTGGACACGTCGTACGCGCACGCGGCGATACGCTGACCAGGTGTCCGATTCGACTGACGTCCCCGCCACCGACCGTTCCCGGCTCACCGATCTCGCGCGCCGCAGTGCCGATCTGGTCGACGACTCCCTCTACGCCCCCGCACGCGCGGAGGCGGCCGAACTGGGTGCCGCCTCCCCGGACGCGTTGACCGCCGAGGTGATCCGGTTGGTCGCGAGACTGACCGGAGCCCGGGCCGCGGTGTGCATCTCCCCCGCTCCCGGCGTCCCCGCCCTGGCGATCCTGGCCGCGACCGGGCAGGGCTCGGGCACCGTGGTCACCTGCATCACCGACGATCCTCATCACCTCGAGGCGGCGCGGGCCGCGGTGCGGGACGCCGGCCACCCCGCGTCCGCCGCCCGCTACATCGCCGCACGGCCCCTGGAGGTGGCGGACAGGCTCGCTGACGGCGCCTACGATCTGCTCGTCGCCGACGTGCCGGAACACTCGGTCTCCCGGGTGCTGGCCAGGGCCCACCACCTGTTGCGCTCCGGCGGCGCGCTGGTGCTGATCGGTGAGCACGCCCCGCTGCCGGAGGGAGCGGATCTACCCGAGCACGCTCACGCCACCGTCCTGCCCGTCGGCGGCGGGCTGACCGTCGTCACGCTCTGATCCACACCGCACCGGGCGGCGGCCGGCCGGCGCCCGGGGCCCCGTCTCAGCCCGGCAGCGACGTGACCGAATTCTTGGACACGCTCACCACGCCGCCGGCACTGACGGGGAACCGCAGGCGGTCGCGTTCGTGGTCGACCCCGATCACATCACCCGCGCCGATCTGGCAGTTCTTGTCCACGATCGCCTTGCGCACCACGGCGCCGCGGCCGATCCGGACTCCGGGCATGAGCACGCTGCCCTCCACCACGGCGCCGTCCTCCACGACCACGTTGTTGGAGACCACGGAGTTGCGCACGGTGGCCGCGGAGATGATCGTGCCCGCCCCCACCATCGACTCCTGGGACATCCCGCCGTTGACGAACTTGGCGGGCGGCAGGTTGTCCTGTTGCGTGCGGATGGGCCACAGCTTGTTGTAGAGGTTGAAGACCGGGTGCACCGAGACCAGATCCACGTGGGCGTCGTAGAAGGCGTCGATGGTCCCGACGTCGCGCCAGTACCCCCTGTCGCGCTCCGTCTCGCCGGGGACCCGGTTCCGCGCGAAGTCGTACACGTACGCGCGCTGCTGTTCCACCAGCGCGGGGATGATGTCCCCGCCCATGTCGTGGGTGGAATCCGGCTTCTCCGCGTCGGCCTTGAGGGCGTCGACGAGCGCATCCGCGGTGAAGATGTAGTTGCCCATCGAGGCGAAGGTCGCGTCCGGGTCGTCCGGGGTGCCCGGTGGATCGGAGGGCTTCTCGACCCAGTCACGGATCAGGTCGTCCTCCCCCGCGTCGATGCAACCGAAGGCGAAGGCCTCACGTCGCGGGACCCGGATCCCGGCGACCGTGACCGCGGCTCCCGTCTCGATGTGGTGCTCCAGCATCTGACGGGGATCCATGCGGTACACGTGGTCCGCCCCGAAGACGACGATGTGGTCGGGCCTCTCGTCGTAGACCAGGTTCAACGACTGGAGGATGGCGTCCGCCGAACCGGTGTACCACCGGGGTCCGAGCCGCTGCTGCGCGGGGACGGGGGTGATGTACTCACCACCCATCCCGCTCATGTGCCACACCTGCGAGATGTGCCGGTCGAGGGAGTGCGACTTGTACTGGGTGAGGACGCAGATCCGCATGAAGCCGGCGTTGACGAGGTTGCTCAGGACGAAGTCGATCAACCTGTAGGACCCGCCGAACGGGACCGCTGGTTTGGCGCGGTCCGCCGTGTGCGGAAAGAGTCGCTTGCCCTCGCCACCGGCGAGGACTATTGCTAGGACGTGCGGCTGGTTCCTCACACCCCCACCGTAACGATTTCCGGGCCGCCGACGCGGGCCATCGCGGGACTTGCCCCCGCTCTGCCCCGGCAGGACACCCCGTGGTCGGGCGGGGTTCACCCGCAACGCTCCAGGGGACGCCGCGGACGGCTAGGTTGGCCGGTGTGCGAGTAGCGATGATGACGAGGGAGTATCCGCCGGAGGTCTACGGCGGGGCGGGCGTCCACGTGACCGAACTGGTGGCCACCCTGAGGCCGCTGTGTGAGGTGGACGTCCTGTGCATGGGCGCCGACCGGGACTCCGCCCGGGCGTTTCGCCCTGATCCGGAGCTGGGCGAGGACGCCAACCCCGCGATCCGCACCCTCTCGGCGGGCCTGCGCATGTGTGTGGCCGCGGAAGGGGCGGACATCGTCCACTCCCACACCTGGTACACGGGCCTCGCAGGCCACCTCGCCGGGGAGCTCTACGGGATCCCGCACGTGGTGTCCGCCCACTCGCTGGAACCCAGCCGCCCCTGGAAGGCGGAACAGCTCGGCGGGGGTTACCGCGTCTCGTCGTGGTCCGAGCGCAACGCCTTCGCCCACGCGGACGCGGTGGTCGCCGTGAGTGCGCGGATGAAGGACGAGATCCTCCGCGTCTACCCCGAGGTCGACCCGGAGAAGATCCATGTGATCCTCAACGGTATCGACACCTCCGTGTGGTCGCCGGGCGAGACCTTCACCGGCGAGGACTCCGTCCTCCGCCGCCACGGTGTCGACCCGGACCGCCCGATCGTCGCGTTCGTCGGACGCATCACCCGTCAGAAGGGTGTGCCCCACCTGGTCCGTGCCGCCCGCGACTTCCACCCGGACGCCCAGCTCGTGCTGTGCGCCGGTGCGCCGGACACCCCGGAGATCGGGGCCGAGATGGAGTCCCTGGTCGGCGATCTGCAGTCCACCCGTGACGGCGTGTTCTGGCTCCGCGACATGTTGCCGCGCGACGAGGTCATCGAGATCCTCTCCGCCGCCACGGTGTTCGCGTGCCCGTCCGTGTACGAACCCCTCGGGATCGTCAACCTGGAGGCGATGGCGTGCGACACCGCGGTCGTGGCCTCCGATGTCGGGGGGATCCCGGAGGTCGTCGTCGACGGTGAGACCGGCATCCTCGTCCATTACGACGAGTCGGACCCGGACGCCTTCGAGGCCGGCCTCGCCGCCGCGGTCAACGAGCTGGTGGCCGACCCCGCCAAGGCCGCCGCCTACGGCCGTGCCGGTCAGGAGCGGGCCCGGACCCGGTTCGCGTGGGAGGCGATCGCCGAGCAGACCCACGCGATGTACGCCTCACTCCTGTAGAGACCTGCGGAAGGACCGCACCTCGACGTGGACGCGGAGAGGAGCGTCGCCCACCCCTACCGCGGCTTCTACGCCGGCGCGGTTCAGGTGCACGCCACTGGGCCCCATGAGCGCGAGGTCCGCGGCGATCCGCGCGGGAACCTCCGTGGTGACATCGACCACCCGGACCGGGCCGGGATCGAAGCCCGCGGCCAGTCGGGTGTCGAGACGCTGCGCCTTGTCCGCCGCGGGCGCGAGCATCCCGGCACGGGACCTCAGGGGCTCGAGGTGGCCCGGGCCCGGCACCGCGACGACCAGTGTCCCGCCCGGACGCAGGACCCGCGCGAACTCGGCGGGGTTCCTGGGGGCGAAGACCACCTGGACCACGTCGACGCACCCGTCCTCCAGGGGCAGCCCGTCCCACGTGTCGACGACGAGAGCCGCGACGAGAGGATTGACGCGGGCCAACCGACGGGCGGCGGCGACGGAGAGTTCCGTGCCGATCCCGAGAGGGCCTCCCGCCGCGTCCGCGGCCTCATCGCTCCCCGCACCACTCCGGAGTAGCGCGTCGATGACCCGGTCGAGATAGAACCCGGTGCCGGCACCGGCGTCCAGGATCACGGGGCGATCGTCTGAGCCGACCGCACCGGCCACCGCCTCCACCGCCGCCTCCACCAGCGCCTCGGCCACACCGTCGAACACCCCGTGGCCGAGGACCCGTTCGCGGGCGGCGACCTGCTCCGCCGAGTCGCCGGGGAATCGTCGACCCCGCGCGCCGAGGAGCGTCAGATGACCACCGCGAGCGCGGTCGAACGCATGCCCGCCGCCACACCGCACTCCGGCCCCTGTCGACTCCAGGCCGGCCCGGCACAGCGGACAGCGCAACAGCGGCACCGCCCTCGCCAGCGCGGCCGGGGCCGGGGTCATCGCCGAGGCCGGTCCACGAGATCCCGGAGCAGCCCCACCAGTGTGCGGGTGGCGAAACCGGTCGCCACCGGTCCGACCTCGTCGATCTCCTCCGGCGACCGCGCCGGGCCGGCGATGTCGAGGTGGGCCCACGGCCGACCGTCGACGAACCCCTCCAGGAAGAGGGCCGCGGTGATGGCCCCCGGGCCCGCGGGGGCCTGCCGCCGATCCGCGATGCCGGAATCGACCGCCCGGCGCAGGTCGTCGGGAAGCGGGAGCCGCCACCACCGCTCCCCCGCCCCCGCACCCGCCACCGACACGCGGTCCGCGAGATCGTCGTCGTTCGCCATCACCGCACCCGTCCGCATCCCGAGCGCCACCTTCATCGCCCCGGTCAGGGTGGCCACGTCCACGACCAGGTCCGGATCGCATTCCGCGATCCCGTGCACCAACGCATCGGCCAGCACCATCCGGCCCTCCGCGTCCGTGTTGGTGACCTCCGACGTCGTACCCCCCACGTGGGTGACCACGTCCCCGGGGCGATACGCGGCACCGGAGATCATGTTCTCGGCCGAGGGCACCACGACGGTCACGTCGAGATCGGCGTACCCGTCACTCGCGTCGGCGCAGTAGGAGGCCGCCGCCGCCACGACCGCGGCCGAGCCCGCCATGTCCGTGCGCATGAGATGCATCCCGTCCGCCGGCTTGACCGAGATCCCACCGGTGTCGAACGTGATGCCCTTTCCCACCAGCAGCACGCGCGTACCGGGGCCGGGTCGGCGCGCCACCAGGACCCGGGGCGACGCGGCGGACCCGCCGCCGACCGCGAGGACACCCCCGAATCCGCCCTCGACGAGCTGGTCACCCTCGAGCACCCGGGTACGCATCCCTGCCCCGGACAGCACGTCGGCCATCCGCGCCACGAGCCATGCAGGGGTCTTGAGGTCGGCGGGAGCGCCCGCGAGATCGCGGGCCAGGGCGGTCGCCCGTGCGGCGTCCTCGGCGGCCGCCACAGCGGCGCGGACGGCCTCCTCGTCGTCGTCCTCCGTCCCCCTCGACACCCGCACCACCAGGGCTGGTGGCACCGGCGTCGGATCGGCGGCGAAGACATCCTGCCCACGGGCGCCCAAGAGATATCCCAACACCAGATCCCCCAGCCGGTCGACGGGTACGACCCCGGGGACGGCGACCGTGACCTGCTCGATCCTGCCCGTGTCGCGCAGGTGCCTCGCCACGGCCGCCCCCGCGCGGCGGTAGCCGATCCCGACATCCACCGTCCCCGCCCAGCCGGGGCGGGGGGACGACGCGTCGATCTCCACCTCCACCACCGGACGGCCGTCGACCACGCTCGTCCGCGCCTCAGCCGGGCGACCACGGAGGGATCCGTCCGTCGTCGCGGGTCGGGTGGCCAGGGGCCATCCATCGACGGCCTCGGATCCGCCGACCACCAGGACGGTGGGCAGTGGACGTGAGGGGATCTCGGGCATCGGGTTCACCTTCCGTAGAACCGACTCGACGCACCCGCCACGTGGGTCGGGTGCGTCGAGTCGACAGAGCAGAGGACGATCAGGAGATGGCCTGGGTCAGCTCCTCGCCGAGCGACCTCGCCTCGTCGGGGGTCAACTCCACGACGAGGCGTCCGCCACCCTCGAGAGGGACGCGCATGACGATCCCGCGGCCCTCCTTGGCCGCTTCCATCGGTCCGTCACCGGTCCTGGGCTTCATAGCCGCCATCAGGTCGATTCCCTTCGTCCTTGGCAGTGGGCCGCGTCCGGTGAGGACGACCACGCCCACGTGCGGTGTTGCTGAATGGATGCTGCGATTCTAGCGCGTCACACCGGGCCCGGACGCGGGAGCGCGTTCTGGGCCCGCGGCGTCCGAGTGCTGTGGGCCGTTTCCCGCGCCGTCGAGGCGCGCGCGGAGGCGGTCGATCTCCGCGGCCGCCTCCTCCAGTGCCCAGTCGACCTCCGACATCGTGTACCCGCGTGCGGACATCCCGAACCGAACCGATCGCAGATCGTCTCCACGGAGCGGGCCCTCCGGCAGCGAGGTGACCGTGTGGCCCCGCGCCACGGCCGGCAGTGGCTCGGAGCGGCCGAAGACCACGACCGACAGGGCGAAGAGCGCTGCGGCGACGATCAGGGTGAGCACCACGTAGACGACGACGGTGAGCATGCGGGCGAATCCCCCTCTGGTCCGGGCCGGTCCCCCAGTCTCGCACAACCGCCGCGGCGTCGGCGGCGGTGACCAGGCCGGGTCAGGCGAGCCCCCGGACCGTTCGCGCAGGTGGGCGGGTCCCCGAGATGGAGGCCACCATCTCCACCGCCCTACGGGTCGCGAGCACGTCGTGGGTGCGGAACACGCGGGCACCCATCATCGCCGCGACGGCGGTCGCGGCCAGAGTGCCCTCGGCCCTGTCGTCGATACCCGCGTCCAGGGTCTCGCCGATGAAATCCTTGTTGCTCAGAGCCATGAGGACGGGGTGGCCCAGGGCGACGATCTCGTCCAGTCGCCGCAGCAGTTCCAACCCGTGGAAGGTGTTCTTCCCGAAATCGTGGGTGGGGTCGATCAGGATCCCGTCGGCCGGGACGCCCGCGGCGATCGCCCGCTCGGTGGCGGCCGCCAGTTCCGAGACCACGTCGAGGACCACATCGCGATAACCGACCCGGAAGGGACGGGTCCGCGGGATCGCGCCGCCGGTATGGGAACACACGAACCCAGCCCCCACCTCACCGGCTGCGACCAGGACCTCGGGATCGTGTCCGGCCCACGTGTCGTTGACCAGATCGGCGCCGGCGGCGAGGGCCTTCCTGGCGACCGACCCACGCCAGGTGTCGACGGAGAGCACGGCGTCGGGGTACCTGTCCCGCACCGTCTCGACGAAGGGGACGACCCGACGCACCTCCTCACGGGCGTCGACGAGCTCACCTGGCCCCGCCTTGACCCCACCGATGTCGAGGATGTCCGCGCCGTCCGCCACGCACCGATCGACCCGCTCCATCGCCGCCGCGTCGGTGAAGTTCGCTCCACGGTCGTAGAAGGAGTCGGGGGTGCGATTGACGATCGCCATCACCAGGGGCCGGTCGACGGGTACCGGGTGCCCGCAGAGCGTGGGCTTCCAGTTCGAGGGTGAGGGGGCCGAGGTCGGTGCGGTCATCGACGCCCTCCGCAGGCGTCGAGGGCTGCCTCCACCTCATCGCGGACCACGAGGTGGTCGAACGCCTGAGGCGAGACCAGTCCCGACTCGACGAGGCCCCCGACCCAGTCCAGCAACGGCCGGTAGAAGCCGATCGGGTCGTACAGCACCACCGGCTTGTGGTGGAAACCGAGCGACGCGGACGTCCACATCTCGAACATCTCCTCCATCGTCCCGATCCCCCCGGGCAGGGTGAGGAACGCGTCGGAGCGCTCCTCCATCTCGCGCTTGCGCTCCCGCATGGTGGTCACCACCACCAACTCGTCCGCGGCGGTGTCGGCCACCTCCCGCACTCGCAGCCCTTCAGGGATGACACCGACGGTTCTGGCTCCGCCGTCCCGCGCCGCCTCCGCGACCGCACCCATCATCGACACGTGACCTCCACCGGAGACCAGGGACCACCCGCGGCGGGCGATAGCCGCACCCACTTCGGTGGCGATCCCCAGCAGCTCGGGGTCGTACGACGAGGAGGCGCAGTAGACGCAGACCCTGCGCCCGGGCACAGGGGCCCTCATCGTTCGACTCCCCGGTGCTCCTCGCCGAAGAGGTCTTCCCGCTGCTCTGCGGTCAGCGCGGCCTGATGGTGCGCCCGGCGGATGTACTGGACGGCCTCGTCGACGGAATCCGTGACCAGGAACAGATCGAGATCGGACGCCGAGACCATGCCCTGCTCGACGAGGGTGCCCCGGATCCATTCCACCAGAGGTGCCCAGAAGTCGACGCCCAGCAGCACGATCGGGAACCGGGTGATCTTGTCCGTCTGGACCAGGGTGATCGCTTCGAAGAACTCGTCGAGGGTGCCGAAACCGCCCGGGGTGCACACGAAGGCCTGCGTGTACTTGACGAACATCGTCTTGCGGACGAAGAAGTAGCGAAAGTGCAGGCCGAGGTCGACCCAGCGGTTGATTCCCTGCTCCATGGGCAGCTCGATCCCCAGACCCACGGACTCGCCGTTCGCCTCCCAGGCGCCCTTGTTCGCCGCCTCCATCTGACCGGGTCCACCACCGGTCACGACGGCATACCCCGCCTCGGCGAGGGCACGACCCAGTTCCACCGCCTGCTCGTAGGCGGGATCGCCCGGGCGCGTCCGTGCCGAACCGAAGACACTCACCGCGTCGGAGAGCTCCGCGAGTGCGCCGAACCCGTTGACGAACTCGCTCTGGATGCGCAGGACCCGCCACGGGTCGGTGTGCAACCAGTCGGTGTCCTGATTCTTGTCCAGCAGCCGCTGGTCCGTGGTCGTGCGATCGCCGCCCCTGTCCCGTCGCAGGAGGAGCGGGCCGCGCAGGTGTACCGGATCGTTCTGTGCCATCAGGGTCACATCTCCTACAGTGGTCGGCCCGGGTTCGGAGGCCCGGATCGTGTCGGCTCCGGGCTCGTGTCGGCTCCGGGGTTCAGTCGGCTCCGGGGTTCAGTCCGATGCGGTGAGGTAGGCGCGGAGCATCCCGGTCACCGCGGTGATCTGGGTGGCCGGGCAGTGTTCCTCCCGGGTGTGTGCCAACCCGGGATCGCCCGGACCGAGGTTGACCGCGGGAATGCCCAGAGCAGCGAACCGTGACACGTCGGTCCACCCGTACTTCGCCCGCACCCGCCCACCCGCCGCACGCACGAGGTCGGCCGCCGCCGGGGCCGCGAGACCCGGCAGGGCCCCGGGGGACATGTCGGTCAGTTCCCAGTACTCACCGGGCTCGCTCGGCGGATCCTCGCCCGTCGGGATGCGCCCGGACCGGGTCAGCCCGAGCGCCTCGAGAGCGTGCGTGAGCGCCGCATCGGGGTCCCGGTCCGGGGCGAACCGGAAGTTGACGTCGAGCCATGCCTCGTCCGGAACGGTGTTGCCGGCCACGCCTGCGGACATCCGCACGGCCTGCAGCCCCTCCCTGTACACGCATCCGTCGATGTCCACCGAGCGCGGCTCGTACGACTCGAGCGCCGCCAACAGTGGGGCTAGTCGGTGCACGGCGTTGTCGCCCAACCAGCTCCGCGCCGAGTGGGCCCGGGTGCCGCGGGTGTGGATCCGGAGACGGCAGGTCCCCTGACAGCCCGCCTCGATCTGGCCACCGGTGGGCTCACCGAGAATCGCCACGTCCCCACGGAGCCAGTCCAGGTGGCTCCGTTCGAGGAACCCCAGGCCGTTGGCGGTGGCCTCGATCTCCTCGCAGTCGTAGAGGACGAGGGTGAGATCGTGCGCGAGCGCGGCGGAGTCCGCGAGGGTCGCGAACAGGTGGAGGAACACCGCGTCCCCGGACTTCATGTCGACCGCCCCGCACCCGTGCAGGACCAGATCGTCGCCCTCTCCGGTGATCGTGGACGGCACGTTGTCCGCCACCGGGACGGTGTCGAGATGACCCGCGAGCACCACGCGCGTGGGCAGGCCCCTGGTGGTCCGGGCCAGGATGCGGTCGCCGTCACGGATCAGTTCGGTCCGCCCGGCGGCCGGTCCGGTGAACCCGGCGACCACCTTCTCGAGCGCGGTGTGGACGGCGCCGGCGATCACCGCTTCCGCCCGGGAGGGGCTGGGGATGTCGACGAGCGCACGGGCGAGGTCGACCGGGTCTGCGGTCAGATCGAGGGCGGCGGTCACGGCGTCCACCTTAGATGCCCGTCACCGTTGTGCGCCGGGGCCGACCGCTAGCATCGGGGTATGAGTGCACACGGAGCCGTAGCCACCGGAATCGCCACCCTGACGTCCGATCACACCGTTCTCGACGTGTGGTATCCCGCACCGGAGCTCGGTGCGGCCTCCGAGGGGGGCCACCGGATCCTCTCGGGCGACGAGGTCCCCGCCGAGCTCGCCCCCCTGACAGGACCCGATGCCGACCGAGGTGTCGAGCGGGTCGCGGTCCGCGTGGAGATCGGCGACCTCACGCAGGCCCCGACCGACGCGTACGACGCGTACCTCCGGCTCCACCTGATCAGCCATCGCCTCATCAAGCCCCACTACGCGAACATGGACGGCCTCTTCGGGACCCTGAGCAACGTGGTGTGGACCAACTTCGGCCCCTGTGCGGTCCCGGGCTTCGAGCTCGTCCGCGCCAAGCTCCGCGCCCGCGGACCGGTCACGGTGTTCGGCATCGACAAGTTCCCGCGCATGGTGGACTACGTGGTCCCGTCCGGGGTGCGGATCGCCGACGCCGACCGCGTCCGGCTGGGAGCCCACCTGGCGGAGGGGACGACCGTCATGCACGAGGGCTTCGTCAACTTCAACGCCGGCACCCTCGGGCCGTCGATGGTCGAGGGCCGCATCTCGGCCGGGGTCGTGGTCGGCGCCGACTCCGACGTCGGCGGTGGCGCGTCGATCATGGGGACGCTCTCCGGCGGCGGCAAGGAGACCATCTCGATAGGCGAACGGTGCCTGCTGGGAGCCAACTCCGGGATAGGGATCTCCCTCGGTGACGACTGCGTGGTCGAGGCCGGGCTCTACGTCACCGCCGGCACGAAGGTGGACGTCCGGGCGGGCGCCTGGGCCGACCGCGAGCCCGTCAAGGCCGGTCGGCTCTCCGGGATGGACAACCTGCTCTTCCGTCGCAACTCCGTCTCCGGCGCGGTCGAGGCCGTGCCGTGGAAGAAGGAGGGCGTGGAACTCAACGACGCGCTCCACGCCAACGACTGACTCGCGGGCGGACATCCGCGTCCGGTATCCCACATCGGCGGGCGCCGGCCGGGTCTCGGTGACCTCAGGCCAGCCGGCGTACCGCCTCGGCCACCGTGGCGTCGGTGGCCGTGAGGGCGATGCGGACGTGCCGGGCACCCGCGGAGCCGTAGAATTCACCGGGCGCCACGAGCAGGCCGCGCCGGGCGAACCAGTCCACCGTCTCGCGACAGGGCTCGTCCCGCGTCGCCCAGAGGTACAGCCCGGCCTGCGAGTGATCCACCCGGAATCCGGCGGCCTCCACGGCCGGGAGCAGGAGCTCGCGCCGGGCCCGGTAGCGCTCGCGCTGCTCGGCCTCGTGCGCGTCATCCCGAAGCGCCGCGGTCATGGCGTTCTGGACGGGCAGGGGCATCATCAGGCCGGCATGTTTGCGGACCGCCAGCAGCTCCGCCACGAGCGACGGATCCCCCGCCACGAAGCCCGCGCGATACGAGGCGAGATTCGAGGTCTTGGACAGCGAGTGCAGGGCCAGCAGGCCGGAGTGATCGCCGTCGCAGACACGCGGGTCCAGGATCGACGGCGCCTCCCCCTCCCACACCAACCCGAGGTAACACTCGTCCGAGGCCACGATCACCCCGCGTTCGCGGGCCCACTCGACCACCTTGCGCAGGTGGTCCACGCCGAGCACCCGGCCGCTGGGGTTCGCCGGCGAGTTGAGGTAGAGCAGGGTGGGCGACGACGGGCCGAGCTGGGTCAGCGAGTCGGCACGCACGACCGCCGCCCCCGCGAGCAGGGCGCCGACCTCATACGTCGGATAGGCCACCTCCGGTACGACGACCGTGTGCCCCGGACCGAGTCCGAGTTGTGTGGGCAGCCCCGCGATGAGTTCCTTGGTGCCGATGGCGGGCAGTACCGAGCCGGCGTCCAGCCCGGTGACACCGTAGCGCCTGGCGAGGGCGTCGGCGGCAGCCGTCTGCAACTCCGGTGTCCCGACGGTGGCCGGGTACCCCGGTTCGTCGGATCCGGCATCGAGCGCCTCGCGGATCACCGGGGCGACCGGATCGACCGGGGTTCCCACGGTGAGGTCGACCAGGCCGTCGGGGTGCGCCGAGGCGAGGGTCCTCGCCTCGGCGAGGGTGTCCCACGGGAACACGGGGAGTGCGCGCGCGGGAGGACGGCGCTCCGGGCGCGACACGACCGAGGTCACTCCTGGTTCATGGGGGGCAGCGCCTTGATGAACGGGTGGTCGTAGTCGATCTTGCCCACCTTGGCCGCGCCACCCGGCGATCCCAGCTCCACGAAGAAGTCGACGTTCGCGGTGTTGTACTCGGACCACTCCTCCGGGGTGTCGTCCTCGTAGAAAATGGCCTCCACCGGGCACACGGGTTCACACGCGCCGCAGTCGACACACTCGTCGGGATGGATGTACAGCATCCGTCCACCCTCGTAGATGCAGTCGACCGGACACTCCTCGACGCAGGACTTGTCCATCACGTCGACGCACGGCTCTGCGATCGTGTAGGTCACGTCGGCCACCTTCCTCATAGCGGTATGGCCTGCATCGTATGTCACACCCCGTGCGCGCGACCACGCCGCCCCGAAGCCGGTCGCGCTATGTGACGACGGTCACGGGGATCTGGGTGGGAGCCGGGCCGTAGACGGTGTCCCTGCGCCGCACGGGCCGTCCGATACCGGTGGCGATCTCCGCGATCTCCTCCGGGGTCTTGGCCGACCCGTTCTCCGCCCCGGCCATCCGGGAGATCGTCTCCTCCATGAGGGTGCCGCCGAGGTCGTTGGCGCCCGCGCGCAACATGGTGCGAGTGCCCGCGACCCCGAGCTTGACCCAGCTGGTCTGGACGTTGTCGACGGCACCGTGCAACATGATCCGGGCCAGCGCGTGGACCGCGACGTTCTCCTGGCGAGTCGGACCCGGCCGGGACGCGCCCGCCAGGTAGAGCGGGGCGCTGCGGTGCACGAAAGGCAGGGGGACGAACTCGGTGAACCCGCCGGTCCGGTCCTGGATCCCCCTCAGCGTGCGCAGGTGCGCCACCCAGTGCCGCGGCGTGTCCACGTGGCCGTACATCATGGTGGAGCTCGATCGCAGTCCCACCTCGTGTGCGGTGGTGACGATGTCGATCCATTCGGAGGCCGGGAGTTTGCCCTTCGTCAGCACCCAGCGGACCTCGTCATCGAGGATCTCCGCCGCCGTCCCCGGGATGGTGTCCAGACCGGCCGCCCGCAACTCGGTGAGCCACTCCCTGACCCCCACCCCGGACCGGGCCGCCCCGTTCGAGATCTCCATCGGGCTGAACGCGTGGACGTGCATGGACGGCACCCGCTCCTTGACCGCGCGGACGAGGTCGGCGTACCCGGTGACCGGCAGGTCCGGGTCGATCCCGCCCTGCATGCAGACCTCGGACGCCCCGGAGACGTACGCCTCGTACGCGCGGTCGGCCACCTCGGCGGCCGAGAGCGAGAACGCGTCCGCGTCCCCCTTGCGCTGGGCGAACGCACAGAACCGGCACCCCGTGTAGCAGATGTTGGAGAAGTTGATGTTCCGGTTGACGACGTAGGTCACCGTCTCCCCCACCACGTCCGCGCGGATCCGGTCGGCGAGTCCGGCCACGGCGGCCAGCCCGTCCCCCGTGGCCGTGGCCAGGGCGAGGTACTGGTCGTCGGTGAGGCCGGCCGGGTCCGATTCCGCGGCCCGCAGCGCCGCGACGACCTCGGAGTCCGCGCGCTCGGGGACCAGCGCGGCCGCACCGAGTTCGGCGGCGCGGGCCCGGATGACGTCCCAGTTGCCGAACGCCTCGCCGATGTCCGAACGGGTGTCGGTGTTGCGGCCCTCGGTGTCGATCGCGGTGTGCAGGTCCGTCCGTCCGCTCGAGTCCCAGTCGTCGTCGGGCTCCTGCCACGGCCGCCCCGAGGGGCGGACCACCTCGTCGTCGCCCCCACCACCGTCACCGACCGCGGCCAGGCCCGTGCCCGGGTCGGCGAGCGCGTGGACGTGCCCCGACACCCTGGGGTCGATCCAGGCGTCGCCCGCACCGACGTAGCGCGGGTGGGCGGTGAGACGCTCGGTCAGTGCCCACCCCGCCGCCGCCAGGTCGGCGGTCAGCCCCTCGAGATGCGGCCACGGCCGCTCGGGGTTGACGTGATCGGGTGTCAGCGGGGAGATGCCGCCCAGGTCGTCCACCCCCGCGCCGATGAGAGCCAGCACCTCCCCCCGGTCCACCAGATTCGGCGGGGCCTGGACGGCGACCCGCGGGTCGAGCACCAGGCGCGCGACGGCGATCGCGGCGAGGAACTCGCCGGTGTCCGCGTCGGCCGAGTCGCGCATGGCGGTGTCGGGCTTGGCCCGGAAATTCTGGACGATCACCTCCTGGAGGTGTCCGAACTCCCTGGCCAGTCCGGCCAACGCGAGCAGACTCTCGGCCCGTTCGGTCCGGTTCTCCCCGATACCGACCAGGATCCCCGAGGTGAACGGCACCGCGAGACGCCCGGCGTCGGTCAGGGTCCGTAGCCTCACCGCGGGGTCCTTGTCCGGGCTGCCGTGGTGGCACGCACCCGGGGTGGTGAACAGCCTCGTGGCGGTGGTCTCGAGCATCATCCCCATCGACGGTGCGACCGGCTTGAGCATGGACATCTCCGACCAGCTCATCACCCCGGGGTTGAGATGCGGCAGCAGCCCCGTCTCCTCCAACACCCGGATGGCCATGGCCCTGACGTAGTCCAGGGTCGAGGAGAAGCCGCGCGACTCGAGCCACTCCCTCGCCTCGGGCCAGCGGTCCTCCGGTCGGTCGCCCAACGTGAAGAGCGCCTCCTTGCACCCGGCTTCCGCGCCGCGTCGGCACAGGTCCACCACCTCGTCGGGGTCGAGGAACAGCCCCTCGCCAGCGGCCCGGAGCTTGCCCGGAACGGTCACGAACGTGCAGTAGTGGCAGCGGTCGCGGCACAGGCGGGTGAGCGGGACGAACACCTTGCGGGAGTAGGTCACCACCCCCGGGCGTCCCTCGTCGACGAGCCGTGCGTCGCGGCGCGCGGCCGCCAGCCCGGTCAGCCGGACGAGATCGTCACCACGCGCGGCCAGCAACACCGCCGCCTCGGTCACGTCGAGGGTGAGCCCGTCGGAGGCCCGGCGCAGCGCGCGGCGCATGGCCGAGGGCGTGGGCTCGGGATCGACGGGCGTCAGGGCGAGATCCATGTCCGTGATGATGCCCCACCGAGGCCGCGAGGTGGAGGGCCGGTGCTGCGTGGGAGGTCACGGCCGTACGGAACGGGACCGCGCACTAGTCTGGGCGGCATGCCCGATCCCGCCCGTCCCCTGCGCAGCAACGGTGATCCCCTGGTGTCCGCACCTCCCCGTGGCGCCGGTGGCGCCCACGCCCTGCGCGAGCCGGCTCCGGCGACCGCTACCGAGGACGTCCCCGACTCCGGCGAGGGTCTGCTGACGTCCAACCGGGTGCTGGTCACGGCTCCGCGTCACCGGATCTCCCCCCGCACGCCGGTGCTGTGGGTGATCGAGGGGATCTGGTCGTGGGCGATCCTCGCCGCCCTGCAGGTCGGGTGGTACTTCTGGGGCGACAACGTGATGGGGTTCTGGAACTGGGTCGCGCTGGCAGCGACCGTCCCGTTCGCGTTCATGTCCATCGTGGTGGCGCCGTGGTGGCGCTACGTCGTGGCCCGGTGGGACGTCTCGGACACCGCCGTGTGCTCGCGCAAGGGCTGGTGGACCACCCAGTTCCGCATCGCCCCGCTGGCGCGCCTGCAGACCGTCTACACCACCCGCAACCTGTTCGAACGGTGGTTCGGTCTGGCCACCGTCCACGCCTCCACCGCGTCGGCGCAGGGCACGGTGGAGATCAGGGGCCTGGTGCTCGCCGACGCGGAGGCGTTGGCGCAGCACCTCATCGCCATCGCCAACCTCGACTCGGAGGACGGGACGTGAGCGGACCGGGGACCGTGTCCGGGGTGACGGCCGGTCCGGACGACGACGAGGCCGGCTCCTCCGTCGACACCGCGCGGGCCCCTGGGACCGAATCGGCACCGGACCAGGAGGCGGCCGAGGAGACGGCGCCGACCGATCGGACTGACGACGCCGGCGCGGTCGACCCGGAGGCCCCGTGGCACCGGTTGTCCTGGCGGATGCTGCTGGTGGACCCGCTGGGGATGCTGACCCGGTTGCTCCCGCTGTTCCTCATCTCCCTGTGGTTGGGGTCGAATCGCAACAACTACTGGTTCGAGATCGGCGTCATCTCGTTGATCGTCCTGGGCAGTCTACTGAGGTGGCTGTCCACGAGCTACCAGGTCGGCCGGACCCACATCGTCCTGAAGAAGGGCTTCTTCAGCCGCAACGTGGTCACGGTGTCGCGCCAGCGGATCCGCAGCGTGGACACCGAGTCGGACCTGTTCCACCGGGTGATGCGCGTATCGATCGTCGAGGTCGGCACCGGCCGCGCGGACTCCGGGAAGTCGGACGCCGAGCGGTTCCGGCTCAACGCCATCGACACTGCCCAGGTCGAGCCGCTGCGCGACGAACTGCTCAAACATCGGCGCGCCCTGGACCCGACGCTGAGCGAGGAGGACGAGGAGCAGTGGGGGTCGAAGTACGGCGAGGACATCTCCCGGTGGCGCGTCACGTGGGCGCGGTTCGCGCCGTTCTCCTTCCTCGGGTTCGGCGTTCTCCTGTCCCTGTGGCTCCTCACCTGGCAGATGGGGGACATGCACGACCGGGTCATGGACCTCGCGGTGGTCGAGGCGACCGTCTCGTGGCTCGACTCCCTGGGACAGCCGTGGACTCTGGTCGGCGAGGTGATCGCGGTCTGGATGGTGGCCGGGGTCCTGGCGATCATCACGTACGCGATCCGTTACGGGAAGTACGCGCTCACCGACCGTGGACAGTTGCTCTACGTCCAGAACGGCATCCTCCGACGGAAGCATCAGGCGCTGGACAAGGCCAGGCTCCGAGGGGTCGAGATCCGTCTGCCGGTCTATCTCCGGCTCCTGGGCGGTGGCCGGCTCGAGCCCATCATGACGGGGACCAAGAAGGGTGCCGCCGCGTCGACGCTGCTGCCGCAGGCCCCCATCAAGGACGTCCGGCGGGTGGCCGCGCGCATCCTCGGCGACCCGACACCGGTCACCGTGAGGCTCCGGCGCCACCCGTGGAAGGCCGCGCGCCGGCGGATCACCCGTGGACTCCTCCCGTTCTGGGTGGTGGCCGGCCTGATCGTCCTGGTGCGGATCGACTCCGGCCCATCGGCCGACATCTGGGTGCAGTGGGGGATCCCGGCGGCCCTGGTGTTCTTCCTCGCGTTGTCCGTCGACCGGATCAGGATGCTCGGCCACGCTCTGCTGCCCGACGTCCTGGTGAGCTCGAGTGGGTCGTGGACCGCCAAGCGGACCGTGCTCGAGGCGGAGGGCATCATCGGGTGGACGGTCACCCAGTCGGTGTTCCAGCGTTCCGCGGGGGTCGCGACCGTCTCGGCGGCCACCCCCGCGGGCAACGGTGTCTACTCCGTCGTCGACATGGACGCCGACGAGGCCTGGGCTCTGGCCGAGGCGCTGACCCCCGGCATCACGGACGTGTGGCACCACGACGGGGACCCCGACGTGCGCTCCTCACCGTCGATGGGTCTCCGCCCGCGGTGAGCGTCCCAGCGTCGCGACCCACAGTGGGATGAGACCGCCCACCACCAGGAGAGCCAGGCCCCGTAACCCGATCGGGACGGGCATGTTGCCTCCGGGGCCCAGGTTGAGCGTCACCAACGTGAGGATCCAGATCAGGGCCGGGAACACGGCCACGATCGCCCGGTCGGACCAGGCCGAGGCGACCCGCACCAGGAACAGCGACCACACACCGGCCACCAGGATGGTGAACGGGAACGGGACCGGGCCGACGTACGTCGCGAGCCAGGCCACGGCCAGCACGCAGCTGGTGGCGGCGCCGACGGCGAGCATCACCAGCGCTACACCGAGTTCGATCACCCTGGTCGACCGGACGAGGGCGGCCCGGCCGGTCACCGGGTCTCCCCCACGAGTCCGTCCAGCAGGTGAGCGGTACCGGGCGGGCACTTGACGTAGGGGCCCCCGGGGTCGGCGAGGTCGTGGGCGATATACCACTCGACATCCGAGACGGGCTGGAGGATCCCGTTGGTCAGGGCGAAGAACCACGGTTCTGAATCCGGCCCCGGGACCAGTTCGAGTTGGGTCGCGTGTCCGGTCAGGGCCTCCAGCTTGGCCGCATAGGTGGCGTCGTCGAGCGGCACACGGTGGGTCAGCCGTGAGTCCGGTACGGATGGCAGCTCGGCTTCGTCCGCGTGACGCAGGTGGGCCGGCGGCGCCGGGTGTCGTCGCGAGACGTAGGACCTGGCGGTGACGGTCCACGCCACCCGCCAGGGCCGGTGGGCCGCCTGGTCGATCGCACTGTGGACGACCTCGTGGGCGCGGATGTGGTCGGGGTGGCCGTAACCTCCGCGCGGGTCATAGGTCACCACCAGGTCGGGACGCCAGTCGTCGACGAGTGCCACCATCTCGTCGACCGCCTCGCGCCCAGAGCCCACGAAGGCGCGCGGATGCCGCGCGGACGGCGTCCCGGCCATCCCGGAATCCCGCCACCGGCCGGCGCCCCCGAGAAAACGGGGCCGGTCGACACCGAGCGCGCGGAGCGAGACCCCCAGCTCCCCGATCCGGAACCCGCCGAGTTGATCGGCGCGGTCGGCCAGCAGCCCGGAGAGGTCCTCACCGAGGACCTCACCCTCCTCCCCGAGGGTGCACGTCACCACCCGCACCTCCACACCGGCCGCGACGAGGGCGGCGATCGAGCCTCCGGTGGTGATGGCTTCATCGTCCGGGTGGGCGTGGACGAACAGGGCCCGGGGTGCGGTGCCCGGCTGCGGCACGGCGAGAGGTGTCATCCGGTCCTCCTCCAGGTGGGTGCTGAGTCGAAGACGTCGGAGACCATCGGTGGCGCGGCGTCGGCACCGGCTGGACCCACGCCGGTCACCTCGACGCCGTCGTCGGAGAGCAGCAGAACCGGTCTGACCAACGGGATCCGGAGGGCCTGCTCGGCGACCAGGTCGCCCGCCGTCTCCAGGTCGGGGCCGCCCGGCGCGTCCCCGAGCCCGAGAGCTCGGTCGAGCTCGGGGACGCACACCCCGGAGACCCCGCTCGCCCTCGCCGGGGCGGAGGTGCCGATGGTGCGTGACGGGGCACTGGTGGTGGTGGGGGCGGGCGCCCCGGTGGTCGCGGTCGGGTCGAGACGGGATGTCGCGGTGGTGCCGGTGTCGGGTTCCGGCGGGACGAGGCTGGTGACCGTGGTGAGTGATCTGCTCGGGGCGGTGCGGCCGGTGGTGGCGGGGTTCGCGGGCGCGGTGGGAGCGCAGGCGAACCGGGACAGCGCCGCGACCTCGGGACGTCCGTCGACCCGTTGCCACCCGACGACGGCGTCCACCAGACCGTGCGGGAGCGCGTCCCCGTACAGTGCGACCGCGTCGAGCTCCCAGACGCGGGCCCCGATACCTGCCCCGCGGAGCTGATCCGCGAGCGTGAACGCGGCGGTGAGCGCCCTGTCGTCCTCCGCCTCGACCCCGAGCGTCACGCTCAGCGGTTCCCCGTCACGCTCCCATCGGGGTCCCGTACGGGTGAACCCGGCGTCACCGAGCGCACGCTCCACGCCACCGGTGTCGGCGGTCGCGGTGGCGGCGGCCCCCGGCGGGAACGGGTACGACGTGACGCCCGGGTCGGACTGCCCGGTGACGACCCGACCGACCACTTCGGGGTCGACCGCCGCCGCGAGGCCGCGCCGGACCGCCGGGTCGCGTACCGCCGGGGCGACGGTGTTGAAGCCCAACTCGAGCTGGGCCGAGGCGTCCACGGTCACAGAGCGGATCCCGGGGACGGTGGCCGAGACGTCTGAGGCCAACGGGGTGGCCGCGACCATCGCGAGCGATCCCGGCCCACCGCGCAACGCCGCACCGAGTTGGCCGGCCCCGGTCGCCCGCCGGACGAGGATCTGATCGAGCTCCGGTGCCCGAGCCCAGTACCGGTCGTTGCGGACGAACTCGATCTCGCCGCGGCCGATGTCGGCGACACGGATCATGTACGGCCCCGCGCTCATCGCGGGAAGTCGGGCCATCGCGCCCTGGAATCCGTCCGGGGCGTCCTTGAGGATGTGCCCGGGCAACAGGTCGGCGAACAGGGTCTGCCAGTCCTCCGGCGGGGAGTCGAAGACCACGTCCACGACCTTGCCTCCGGCACCCGACCGGACCTCCACGATCTGCTCATAGCCGGCGGGATCGACGACCCCGGGCTGGGTGGTCATCTGTCGCCAGAGGTATTCGAAGTCCTCCGCCGCGACCGGCACACCATCGGTCCACTGGGCCTGGGGATCGATGGTGTACCGGATGGTCCGCGGATCTGCCGGCCGGGGCTCCGCGGACACCAGGAGGTCGCGGTTGAGCACCGGGTGCCCATCCGGACCGGGGACGAAGGCGCTGGGCAGCAGTAAGGAGGCCACCAGATCCGTGTCGACCCCCTGGTCGGCCAGCAGATGTGGGTTGAATCCCGGGTCGACGCGGTCGAGAGCCAGCAGGACTCCGCCACTCGACAGGCTGACGGTCTCCCCGTCGACACCGTCCTCCCCCACCACGGTGGGAGGGGGCGGGTCCGCCACGCACCCCGCGAGGACGACGATGGAGAGCACGCTGGCCAGCACGGCGGTACCGCGCCGACGGCCCGACGCCCCCTTCATCGCCACCGGGGCCCTCGTCAGCTGACCGACTGCTGCTCGCGGGACTTGGACCTGCTACGGGCCTTGGCCCGCTCGTTGGCGGTGAGCAGCACCTTGCGCACGCGGACGGCGTCCGGTCCGACCTCCACACACTCGTCGCCGGCGCAGAACTCCATGGCCTCCTCCAGCGAGAGGTTGCGGTGCTTGGACAACGTCTCGGTCGCGTCGGAGGACGCCGCACGCATGTTGGTGAGCTTCTTCTCCTTGGTGATGTTGACGTCCATGTCCTCGGAGCGCGGGTTCTCGCCCACGACGACCCCTTCGTAGACCTCGGAACCGGGTTCGATGAAGAAGTCGCCGCGATCGGCCAGACCCAGCAGGGCGAACGCGGTGGCCTTGCCGGCGCGGTCCGCCACGAGGGAGCCGGTGTGCCGCGAGCGGATCTCCCCGACCCAGGGCTCGTACCCGGCCGACACGGAGTTGGCGATGCCGGCTCCCCGCGTCTCGGTCATGAAGGTCGTGCGGAAGCCGATGAGACCCCTGGCCGGGACGGTGAACTCCATCCGGACCCATCCGGTGCCGTGGTTGCTCATCTGCTCCATGCGACCCTTGCGGGCGGCCATGAGCTGGGTGACCGCACCGAGGTACTCCTCCGGCACGTCGATGGTCATGTGCTCCATCGGCTCGTGGACCTTGCCGTCGATCCGGCGGGTGACCACCTGGGGCTTGCCGACGGTGAGCTCGAAGCCCTCGCGGCGCATGGTCTCGACGAGGATGGACAGCGCCATCTCACCGCGGCCCTGCACCTCCCAGTCGTCGGGACGCTCGGTGTCGATGACCTTGAGCGAGACGTTGCCCACCAGTTCCTGGTCGAGCCGCGCCTTGACCATCCGCGCCGTGAGTTTCGTGCCGCCGTTCCGTCCGGCGAGCGGCGAGGTGTTGACGCCGATGGTCATCGAGATAGCCGGTTCGTCGACCGTGATCTTGGGGAGCGCTACCGGGTTCTCCGGATCGGCGAGGGTGTCGCCGATCATGATGTCGCTGATCCCGGCCACCGCCACGATGTCTCCGGCCACGGCCTCCTCGGTGGGAACGCGCTCGACGCCTTTGGTCGCCAGCAGCTCCGAGATGCGGACGGACTTCGTCTCCGTCTCGCCGTCGGCGAGGTGGTGGATCCACGCGACCTGCTGGCCCTTGCGCAGACGCCCGTTGTGGATGCGCACCAGGCCGATCCGGCCGAGGAAGTTGGAGGCGTCCAGGTTGGTGACGTGGGCCTGGAGCGGCGCGTCGGCGTCGCCGCGGGGGGCGGGGATCACCTCGTAGAGGAGCTTGAAGAAGTCGTCGAGGTTCTCCGCGTCCGGCTCCTGGCCGTTCGCGGGCTGGGTGGTGGACGCCTTACCCGCGCGACCCGAGGCGAAGACCACGGGGAGTTCGAGTGCGTGCTCCGCGGCGGCCTGGGCGGCGGGGTCCTCCAGATCCGAGGCCAGGTCGATCAGCAGGTCCTGGGCCTCCTCGACCACCTCGTCGATGCGGGCGTCCGGCCGGTCGGTCTTGTTGACGACGATGATGACGGGCAGGGACGCGGCGAGCGCCTTGCGCAACACGAAACGGGTCTGTGGGAGCGGCCCCTCGGAGGAGTCGATGAGCAGGACCACGCCGTCGACCATGTTCAGGCCACGCTCCACCTCCCCGCCGAAGTCCGCGTGACCGGGGGTGTCGATGATGTTGAGGACCAGGTCCGCGCCGCCCGCCCCCGCGCCCGGCCGCCGTACGGCGGTGTTCTTCGCGAGGATCGTGATCCCCTTCTCGCGCTCGAGATCCCCCGAGTCCATGACCCTGTCCACGAGCTCCGCGCGTTCGTCGAACGCTCCGGACTGGCGCAGCATCGCGTCGACGAGTGTCGTCTTGCCATGGTCGACGTGCGCGACGATGGCGACGTTGCGGAACTCGGTCAGGGCCATACGGTGGGTTCTCCCTCAGAGGCTTTCGGCGCCACGGGTGACTGTGCGGTCGCCGGGCGCGTGGTGGGAATCTGCGGGACGTCCGCGTGATTCACAGGCGCGTCCGTCGGAGCGCGCGTGCGCGTCCACATTACCCGTATCGGCCTCCGAGCCGTCATCCCGAGCGCGCGGGGGCCGCACGCACGAGGCTCCTGTTATTTACATCACAAGTATCTTCTGCCACACTGGCCTCAGAAGCCCCAGCAGCAGGGCCTCCGGTATCCACAGCTGTCACCGTTGTGAGAGCATCGAGCCGTCGATTGGTCGGCCCGCCGACCGGTCCGTCCGCCTCATCCGAAGAATGGACTCGCCAGTGATCCGCCACTCGCTCAGGAACTCGTTCAGGACCCTCGGTCTCGGTGCCGCCGCCGCCATGGCGGTGTCGCTCGCCGTCCCGGCCTCCGCGAGCGCCCAGTCACTGGACGAGCTGGGGCGGCCGACCGAGCCGGTCCTGCAGGCCATCGAGAACCTCTCCGAGCAGCAGTGGATCCCGGAGGAGACCCGGGGCACCATCGCCCGGTTGGTCGGATTCTTCCGCGGGTCCGGCGAGCCGGGCACCCCGATCCCCACGAACGGTCCGGTGATCGCCCAGTTCGCCTATCCGACGATCATGCAGAACTGCATCGACGGGGAGCAGACCGCGGTCGGGGCCGCCACCGCCGTGCCGGGCCCCGCCGGTCTTCCCCTGCCCGGTATCCCGGGCGGTCAGCTCGGCTTCGTCTTCACCGCCCTCGGCACCGAGGGTGTCGCACCGCAGCAGGTCCAGCCCATGACGGTGGACTGGTTCAACATCACCAACGGTCGACGGGGCACCACGGTGCTCAGCTACAACGGGATCAACGAGGGCGGGCCGGCGACCCTCAACGGCGTCGCCGACACCGGCCCGGGCCAGGTGCTGATGCTCCTGCAGGGGGGAGTCACAACCACCCTCGCCGGTGGAGGGACCTCCAACTGTGTCTCCCTGCCGCTGGTGGGTTCCGCGTACGTCCCGTGACCCCCGCGGCGTGGGGCCCGACCGTCCCCACCCCGTCATGAACGACACGAGCAAGGCCCGTCTCGCCCTCGCCGGCGACGGGCCTCTCGTCGTTCTCACGGGTGCCGGAATGAGCGCGGAGAGCGGGGTACCCACCTTCCGGGACGCGCAGACCGGATTGTGGGCACGCCACGACCCCGCCGCGCTCGCCACACCTGAGGCCTGGGACCGCGACCGGGACGCGGTGTGGGCCTGGTACCGCTGGCGCGAGCACCTCGTCGGTTCCGCCGAGCCCAATGCCGGCCATCTGGCGATCGCGCGGGCCGCCGGGGGCCGCCGCGTGACCGTGGTGACACAGAACGTCGACGACCTGCACGAACGGGCGGGGTCCTCCGACGTCCACCATCTCCATGGCAGCCTCTTCGCGCACCGGTGCGACACGTGTGAGACGGCGATCGAGGTGGGGCCCGCGCCGACCGTCCCCGTCGACCGGCTCGCCCCGCCGTCGTGCTCCAGGTGTGGGGGGCGGGCGCGACCGGGCGTGGTCTGGTTCGGGGAGATGCTCCCCCGGCGGCCCTGGGACGCCGCCGTCTCCGCGATCTCCGCCGCATCCGCGGTCCTCGTCGTCGGCACCTCCGGCCTCGTCCACCCCGCCGCGTCGCTCCCCGGCCTCGCCGCGGACCGCGGCGTGCCGCTGGTCGAGGTGAACCCCGGTCCTCCGGGTTTCCCGCACGAGGCGAGCGTGCACCTACGCGCCACCGCCGCGCAGGCGCTGCCGTCTCTCCTGGCACCCTGACCGCGGCGTCACATCGCGTGGGCGATGCGACGGGTCGCGAAATCGGCGCGGGATCCTCGCCGCCGCGCTAGCTTTCTCCCTGCGAGGATCGTCAACATCGCGTTCCCGCCTCCCGTCCCCGGGAGTTCACCACCGGAGGTCAGCTCATGTCCGACACGTCCCCGAGTACGCCAACCGACACTTCCACCGCCACGCCGTCCGGGACGGCCGTGATCGCGGCCGAGATGATAGGCACCTTCTGGCTGGTGCTGGGAGGGTGCGGCACCGCGGTGTTCGCGGCCGTCCAGGTGGCCACCGCCGACACCGGGGATGTTCCCGTGGGCGTCGGTTATCTCGGAGTCTCCCTGGCCTTCGGCCTGACCGTCCTGACCGGCGTGTACGCGCTCGGCCACCTCTCGGGAGGCCACTTCAACCCCGCCGTCACCATCGGCGCGGCGATCGCGGGGCGCCTGCCCTGGTCCAAGGCGCCCGTCTATATCGTCAGCCAGGTCCTCGGGGGCCTCGTCGCGGGCGCACTGATCCTGGTCGTGGCCTCGGGCAAGGCGGGCTTCGAGGCGACGGGGCACATGGCCGCGAACGGCTACGGGGAGAACTCCCCGGACGGATACGGTCTGCTGTCGGCCCTCATCATCGAGGTCGTGCTGACCGCGATCTTCATCTGGGTGATCCTGGGCGCCACGGATCGCCGTGCACCTGCCGGATTCGCGCCGCTGGCGATCGGTCTGACGCTGACGCTCATCCACCTCGTCTCGATCTCGATCACCAACACCTCGGTCAACCCGGCCCGCTCCACCGCCGTGGCGTTCTTCAACGGCGACGGAGCCGTCGGCCAGCTGTGGCTCTTCTGGGTGGCCCCGATCCTGGGCGCGCTCATCGCCGGCGCCCTGTACGGCCCGCTGTTCGGCGAGAGGATCAGGAACGCCTCGGGCCCGGCGGCCCGGGTCTGACCCTATCGATACCTCGACACCGGGACGCCACGGGCCCGCGGGACGGCGTCCCGCGGGCCCGGTCTCCGCTCAAGACCGTGAGACGTCAGCGCCCCCGGTCGTCTCGACCGGTCCGCCCGGTCATCTTGTCCACGATCCCCGGCTCGTTCTCCGGGTGGGCGGCCGGATCCACGTCCTGCGGGTGACGCCCGGCCGGGCCCTCGTCGAGGCCGTGGAGGTCCTCGGCCCGGGAGTGCCTACCAGGGGTGTCGGAGTCGGCGGCCCCGGTCGGCGTGGCGACCCCGAGGCCGTCGGTCCGGCCCACGGTTCGGGCATCTGTCCGCGCACCGGTCCGACTGTCGTGCTGCCCGACGGGGTCGCGGTCGACGGCCCGGTCCGGGCCGGCGTCACGGCCCGGCGCGTCGGCGCGGTGCTTGGGGTCGAGCTTGTCAGCGTGCTCCTCCATGCGCCGCACGTCCTGACGCTGCTCGTCGAGCACGGAACGATGCTGCTCGGCCTCCGCGCGAAACCGGTCCGCCTCCGCGGCCTTGGCCTGGGCCTCCTGCTCCGCCGCGCCCGCGCGATGCTCCTGTTCACGGGCGACGGAGTGTTGGCGTTCGAGCTGCTGCTCCCGCTCGCGCGCGTCCTTCCGCAGTTCTGCAGCCTCACCCAGCTTCTTGCGACTGCTGTTCTTCGTGGCCACCGCGATGAGCGCGATGACCACGACCAACGCGACCACCCCGATGACGATCCAGATGATGGGGTCCATAACAGCCTCCGATTCCAGGGGTCACATTCCACCGGGAACGTAACCCCCCTCCCGAACGCCTGCCACCGGTGGGCGCGCGGGGCGCCGGAGTTGCGGGGCCCCGGTCAGTGCAGAGTCCGCGGCACCAAGCCGACCTCTCGGGCCTCCCGACTCAGACGGTCGCGGTGATCCGGGTGGGCGATCGCGATCAACGCGGCCGCCCGGGCGGACACCGACCGGCCCCTCAGCGTGGCGATCCCGTACTCGGTGACCACGCTGTCGATGATGTTCTTGTGGGTCGTCACCGGACTGCCGGGGGTAAGCGAGAGGGTGATGCGGCTGATCCCCCGGGACGTCTGGGACGGGGTGACGATGAACCCGTGGCCACCGGGCGAGAACCTGCAGCCCCTGGCGAAGTCCGCCTGCCCACCGGCGCCGGACCAGTACCGACCCCCGATGGTCTCCGACGCCGCCTGTCCGTAGAGGTCGACCTCGCTCGTGGCGTTGATCGAGTGGAGGTTGTGCTCCAGGCCGATCACACGCGGGTCGTTGACGATGTCCACCGGCAGCATGGCGACCGAGGGGTTGTTGTGCAGCCAGTCCATGAGCTTCTGCGACCCCACCGCGAAGGTGGTGACGTGTTTGAACGGCCTACCGGTCTTCCGCGAACCGTCGATGACGCCGGCGTCCACGAGGTCCATCACCCCGTCCGACAGAGCCTCGGTGTGGATGCCCAGGTTCTCGTGCCCCGTGAGACGGGACAGCACGGCGTTGGGGAGCTTGCCGACGCCGAGCTGCAGGCAGGCCCCGTCGGGGACCCGCTCGGCGATGACGTCGGCGATCGCGTGCTCGATCTCACCGGGCACCGGCGGGTCGACGGTGATCATCGGCGCGTCGTTCCGGGTCACCCCCACGACCTGGGAGATGTGGATGTGATTCCGGCCGAATGTCCGCGGCATCCTGGCGTTGACCTCCACGAAGAACGGCACCTGGCCGATGAAGGACGCCACGTAGTCGGCGTTGGTGCCCATGGAGAAGAACCCGTGTTCGTCGATCTCGGACACCGTGGTGATCGCGAGCCCGGGCGGGCTGAACTCACGCAAGGTCGCGGGGACCTGGGCGAAGTCGACCGGGACGAGGTCACACGTGCCCTCGTGGAAGTTCTTCCGTGACCCCGGGCCGAGGAAGTAGTCCACATGCCGGAGCCTGCCGGGGTACGCACCCTCCATGAACGGAAGTGACTCCCAGGGATCCATGTGGTGGACGGTGACGTTCTCGAGTCTCTCCGCACCCGCGTCGAGGGCGCGCAGCAGGGCCGGGGGCGCCGCGTTCTGGATCGGCGAGATGATGTGCATCCCCGGCGTGACGTGCTCGAGGACCGCCTCGGGCGGCAGTTCCTCGTAGTGGATGTCCTTCATCGCGGGTCACACTCCGGTCATCGGGGATGGTGTGGGCGTCCGCCCGGGCGGCGGGTCACGCCAGGGCGGGGATGACCTCTCGTTCGAACAGCGCGAGGCCAGAGGTGTCGGTGGCGATCTCGGGGAAGTAGAAGACGCCGTAGGTCATCCCCAGACCTTCGAGTCCGCGCAGCTTGTCCACGATCTGCTCGGGCGTGCCCACCGCGGGCAGACCGCGGTACGCGCCGAGCTGCCGCTCCGCCTCGTCCTGCCCGACGTGGCGGGCCATCCGGTCGCGGAGGAACGCGAGTCTGTCGGCGACGTCCCTCTCCGTCTCCCCCACCGCGACGTTGTAGTTCGCGGTGCGCGTGATCTCGGACGGGTCCCGCCCCAGGTCGGCGCAGTGCCGCGCCAGGACCTGTGATTTGTGGGCGAACCCCTCGGGGCTGCCGTCGAAGTTGGTGTAGTCGGCGTGGCGGGCGGCGATCCGGAGCGTCTTGCGCTCGCCGCCGCCGGCGATCCACATCGGGATGCCGCCCTCCTGCAGTGGCCGGGGTTGCACGATGGCACCGTCGATCCGGAAATGGTCTCCCTCGAGCGAGACGATGCCGTCGGCCCAGGCGTCGCGCATGATGCGCACTCCCTCGTCGAGCATCGCGATTCGCTCGCCCGCGGAGGGGAAGCCGTAGCCGTATGCCCGCCACTCGTGCTCGTACCACCCGGCGCCGATCCCCATCTCGACCCGACCGCCGGATATGTGGTCGACGGTCGAGGCCATCTTGGCCAGCAGCGCGGGGTTGCGGTACCCCAGACAGGTGCACATCTGACCGAGCCGGACCCGGGTGGTCGCCGCGCCCAGCGCGGACATCAGGGTCCAGGCCTCATGGGTGGCCTCACCGGTGGTGAGCGGCGCGGTGTGCATGTGGTCGTACACCCACACCGACTCCCACGGGCCCGCGTCCGCCCGGGAGGCGAGGTCGGTGATGACCGGCCAGTGCCGGGCGGGAGGCACGTCGACCAGGTCGAGTCGCCAGCCCTGGGGCAGGAAGAGTCCGAAGCGCATGCCACGACACTAGTGCCGCCTTCAGGGCGCGGAGAGCCGTTCACCCACGCCCGGGGCCTCGGTGTCGTCGTCGTCACGACCCGGCAGAGGTCTACCCTCGAACCCACACCCCCGGTGAAGGGAGGCCGCCATGCCCACCTCGGAGATCCGCCTGGCGATGCGCGCCCAGGACCGGCGCCGGTTCCTCCCACCGGAGGTCGCGGGCGACCACCACCGCGACGCGCCGCTGCCCATCGGCTTCGGGCAGACCAACTCTCAGCCCTCCACCGTGGCGACCATGCTGGCCCTTCTCGAACCCTTCCCCGGGATGAGGGCCCTCGACGTCGGTTCCGGCAGCGGTTGGACCTCGGCGATACTCGGAGAACTCGGGGGCCCGGGGTCTGCCGTGTTCGCGGTCGAGCTGGTTCCTGAGCTGGTCGAGCGCTCGCGGGCGGCGATCCCCCAGCCCTGGGTGTCGGTTCACCAGGCGCGGCCCGGCGTCCTGGGATTGCCGGAGCACGGCCCGTTCGACCGGATCCTCGTCTCCGCCATGGGCGACGCCCTCCCGCAGGAACTGGTGGATCAGCTCGCCGACGGCGGCGTGATGGTCGCACCCTGGGGGGACGTCATGCACCGGGTACGACGCAATCAAGGGGACCTCGAGGTCACCGACCACGGCGGATACCGCTTCGTCCCCCTGCGGGACACCCGATTCTTACCTGCGCGATCGGGCGATTACCCTGGACCCGAGTGTTAGCCGCGTCTCAGGAATCAGGAGCGTCAATGCCCGAGTTCGTCTATGAGGACCTCCTCCCGGTCGGTGCGGACACCACCGAGTACCGCCTCCTGACCACCGAGGGCGTATCCACGGTCGAGGGTCCGGACGGCACGACGTTCCTGCGCGTGGAGCCCGAGGCGATCCGGTTGCTCACCGAGACGGCCATGCACGACATCTCGCACTACCTGCGCCCCGATCACCTCGCCCAGGTCGCCAAGATCCTCGACGACCCCGAGGCCAGTGACAACGACAAGTTCGTCGCTCTGGATCTGCTCAAGAACGCCAACATCGCCGCCGGCGGGGTACTGCCGATGTGCCAGGACACCGGCACCGCGATCGTCAAGGGCGAGCGCGGTCAGCACGTGTTGACCCCGGGCCCGGATGAACAGGCGGTCGCTCGCGGCGTCTACGACGCGTTCACCCGTCTCAACCTGCGCTACTCGCAGAACGCCCCCCTCACCATGTGGGACGAGAAGAACACCGGGAGCAACCTCCCGGCCCAGATCGAGATCGGCGCGGACACCACTCCCGGCCACGAGAACAGCTACAAGTTCCTGTTCATGGCCAAGGGCGGCGGCTCGGCCAACAAGTCCTTCCTGTACCAGGAGACCAAGGCGATCCTCAATCCCGAGCGGATGATGCAGTTCATCGAGGAGAAGATCCGCTCCATCGGCACCGCGGCCTGCCCGCCCTACCACCTCGCCATCGTGGTGGGCGGGACCTCGGCCGAGTTCGCGGTCAAGACCGCCAAGCTCGCCTCGGCCCACTACCTGGACGAACTCCCCAGGGAAGGGGCCATGTCGGGCCGGGGGTTCCGCGACGTGGAGCTGGAGGAGAAGGTCTTCGAACTGACCCAGCAGATCGGGATCGGAGCGCAGTTCGGTGGCAAGTACTTCTGCCACGACGTGCGCGTGGTGCGGCTCCCGCGCCACGGGGCCTCGCTCCCGGTGGCGATCGCCGTCTCCTGCAGCGCCGATCGCCAGGCCAAGGCCAAGATCACGCCAGAAGGCGTGTTCCTCGAGAAGCTCGAGTTCGACCCCGGCCGGTTCCTGCCCGCGACCACCGATGCGGAGCTGGACGCCGCGACACACGGCGTGTCCGGTACCGGCAAGGGCGCCGCGGTGAAGATCGACCTCAACAAGCCCATGCCAGAGATCCTCGCCGAGCTCAGCAAGCACCCCGTCAAGACCCGGTTGTCGCTGACCGGTCCCCTGGTCGTCGCCCGCGATATCGCCCACTCCAAGATCAAGGAGCGGCTCGACGCCGGCGAGGAGATGCCCCAGTACCTCAAGGACCACCCGGTCTACTACGCAGGCCCTGCCAAGACCCCGGAGGGCATGCCGTCGGGGTCGTTCGGTCCCACCACGGCCGGCCGCATGGACTCCTACGTCGAGCAGTTCCAGGCGGCGGGCGGATCCATGGTCATGCTCGCCAAGGGGAACCGGTCGAAGCAGGTCACCGAGGCCTGCGCGACCCACGGTGGGTTCTACCTGGGATCGATCGGCGGCCCCGCCGCCCGCCTTGCGCAGGACTGCATCAAGCACGTCGAGGTGATCGAGTACGAGGAGCTCGGCATGGAGGCGGTGTGGAAGATCGACGTGGAGGACTTCCCGGCGTTCATCGTGGTCGACGACAAGGGCGAGGACTTCTTCGCCCACACCGGCGAGGTCACACTGACGATCGGTAAACGCCCCGGGCTCTGAGCCGCGTATGCGGGCCTGCGCCGCGGCGACCTCGTCAGGCTCCCCGGGCCGCTCTCTCCAGAGCCGCCACGTCGAGTCTGACCATGTCCATCATCACCGTGAAGGCCCGTGCGGCGGCGGCCCGGTCCCCCGACCGCCACAGGTCGTACAGCGAGTGGGGTGCGACCTGCCATCGCACGCCGTAACGATCGATTAGCCACCCGCACTGCATCTCTCGTCCGCCCCCGGCGAGGAGGCCGTCCCAGTAGTGGTCGATCTCGGCCTGGTCGGAACACCGGATCTCCAGCGAGATCGCGTCGGTGTACTCGACCCCCGGTCCGCCGTTGAGCGCGAGGAAGGTCCGTCCGTCGAGTTCGAACTCCACGGTCAGGACCTCGCCGGCCTTCGGTCCCGGGGTGTCGACGGGCGTCTCGTCGACGGCGATGACGCGCGAGTTCGGGAAGACCGAACAGTAGAACTCCGCGGCCTCCTCCGCCTGCCCGTCCAACCACAGGCACGTGACGAATGTCGTCATCTCGACCCTTCCTCCAGCCCGTGCGGGCGTGTCCCGGGTCCAGTGTCCACCCCCCGCGGGCCTCACGGAACACCATGGCGCGTCGCGATCCGGCAACGAAAACCGGCTGGCCCCGGCCGCGACTAAGATCTGCGTGCATGAACAGGATCACGCGCGCCCTCGCCACAATCGTTGTCGCCGGCGCCGCCACCGCCGGGCTCTCCGCGTGCGGGTCGGACGATCAGCAGGACCAGACCGGGCCGGCGGGGGCGTCGCCGACCGCGTCCGCGGTGGTGACCACGACGCCCTCCGCCCCTGTTCCCGGGCCGGCCGAGTCCATGATCGACATCCCCGCGCCGGTGGCGGAGCGCTGGCGCGACCTCGGCGGCGAGACCGGCGAACTGGGCCGGGCGACCGGCCCCGCCTCAGATGTCGAGGGCGGTTCGATCACCGACTTCGAACGCGGGGCGATCGTCCTCTCCCCGGCGGGACGCGCCTTCGTGGTGCAGGGTGAGATTCTCACCGCCTACCTCGAGGAAGGCGGTCCCGGCGGCGAACTGGGGTTCCCCACCGCGGACGAGGCCACCACCGATGGCGGATGGATCTCCACCTTCGAGGGCGGGGTCATCACCTACATCGACGGGGTCGCTGAGGTGCAGGTCGACTAGCGGTCGGCCTCGGCCGCACCGGGCGTAGGGTGGCGGTCACGCCCGACCCCCGAGGTGGTGCCCGACATGCCGGTGATGACGACCACGGCGTCCCGACTGCTGACCGGTGCCCGCCGCCGGGCCGGGCTGATGGTGCGCTCCCGGATCGCCGGAGATGACGCCGCGGAGCAGCGGCAGCGGATCTGGCACTCCGAGGGCGATCGGTGGAACTCTTCCGGGGACGCGATCTACGCGGTGCACGGCGACGCCTCCATGTTCGCCGGTGGGCTGACGGCTCTGCTGCTGCAGTCGCTGCACCCGCTGGCCATGGCAGGGGTGGCGGACCACAGCGACTACCGCGGGGACCCCTGGGGCAGGCTCCACCGCACCTCCCAGTTCATCGCCACGACGACGTTCGGGACGATCTCCGACGCGACCGACCTCATCCGGGCTATCAACGGCATGCACCGGTCCGTTGTCGGCGTCGACTATCGTGGCCGCCCCTACGACGCCCGCGACCCGCTCCTGCTGCGGTGGGTGCACGTGGCCGAGATCTGGAGCTTCCTCGAGTGCCACCGTCTCTATGGTCGCGCCCCGATGTCGCCGGGGCGGCAGGACGAGTACGTGCGGCAGGCGTCACGTACCGGGATCATGCTGGGGGCGAGAGGCGTCCCGACGACCGTCGGGGAACTCGCCGCGGCGCTCGAGGAATACCGGCCCGAGCTCGAGGCGTCTCCGGCCGCGCTCGACGCCCGGCACTTCCTGTTGGATGAACCGCCCGTGGGATGGACCGCTGGGCCCGCCTACGCGATGCTCCGTGAGGGCGCTGTCGCGGCGCTACCCCCCTGGGCACGCGGGTCGCTCGGCCTGTCCGACGGCCCTTTCGGCTCCCGGGATGCGGCGCTACTCCTCGGGAGGGCCGGCGTGTCGGCACTCAGGTGGGTCCTGGACGCCGTGGAGGGCTGATTCGGGGCTACCCTGTGACGATCCGACCCGCACGGGGTCGGGTTAGTCCCGTCGGCGGGGACCTCTCCCGCCCGCCCCAGTGAGGTGATCATGGCCGGTGGTCTCGCCGCCCTGCTCGACGACGTCGCCGTCCTGGCCCGGATGGCCGCGGCCAGCACCGACGACATCGCGGCCGCATCCGGACGAGCCAGCATCAAGGCCGCCGGAGTGGTGGTCGATGACACCGCGGTGACGCCGCAGTACGTCCGCGACGTGGAGCCGTCGCGGGAACTGCCCATCATCCGTCGGATCGCCACGGGCTCGTTGGGCAACAAGGCGATCATCATCGTCTTCGCCCTCGTCCTCAGCCAGTTCGTACCGTGGGTCCTCACCCCGTTGCTCATGCTGGGCGGTGCCTACCTCTGCTACGAGGGCGCCGAGAAGGTGTGGGAACGGATCTCAGGGCACCACGAGGAGGCCACGCCGGTCGTGGAGAAGGGTCCGGACGCGGAGAAGCGGATGGTCCGTGGGGCGGTGACCACCGACTTCATCCTCAGCGCCGAGATCATGATGATCGCGCTCAACGAGGTCGCCGACGAGCCGTTCTGGATCCGCGCGGCGATCCTGGTCGTGGTGGGCGTACTCATCACCGCGCTCGTCTACGGGGTGGTCGCGGTGATCGTCAAGATGGACGACGTCGGTCTGCACCTCGCCGGGAGACGGTCCCCCGGCACCCAGCGGTTCGGAAACGGACTGGTCAAGGCGATGCCGACGGTTCTCGAGGTGATCTCGTTCGTCGGAATGCTCGCGATGCTGTGGGTCGGTGGACACATCTTGCTGGTGGGCTTGGACGAGCTCGGGGCGACTGGCCCGTACCATCTGGTCCACCTCCTGGAGGAGCCCGCCGCCGCGGTCGCGGCTGTCGGGGGCGTTCTCGGATGGCTGGTCAACACCCTTTGCTCGCTGGTGTTCGGGCTGGTCGTCGGCGCAGTGGTGGTGGCCGCCGCCCACGTGGTCCCCCGACGGCGGAGCGGTTCGGCGCACTGAGTCTGCGCACCGCCGGTGCGGGTCGCCGGCGTCACCTAGTCTCGTGGGCATGGAACTGGCCCCCTCCCTCGCCCCCGTCGCCTCACTACTCGGCACATGGAGGGGGGACGGCGCGGGTGAGTATCCCACCATCGAGGATTTCGCCTACACCGACGAGGTCGTCTTCACGGATGTCGGCAAGCCGTTCCTGCACTACCTCCAGCGGTCGTGGAGCCCCGACGGCGCCCCCATGCACACCGAGACGGGTTACCTGCGCATCCCCGTCGTCGGAACCGCGGAGATGATCTTGGCGCAGCCCATGGGTCAGACCGAGCTCGCAGAGGGGACGGTTGTCGCCGAGGCGGACAGGCTCGTCCTGGAACTGACGGCCAGGGTGTCCAACACCGCCACCGCCAAGCGGGTGGACGCCACCACCCGCCGGTACGAACTCATCGGGGACAGGCTGGTCACGACATTCGCCATGGCCGCGGTCGGCGTGCCCATGACCCACCACCTCTCGTCGGACCTGCGCCGGGTCTGAGCGCCTGCGACGGGTCTGAGGGCCTGCGCCGGGCCCGGACGCCGCGATACAGTCCGAGCGGTGGCCCCCGGGTGCGGTCAGAGGTGACCATGGGGGTGCACACACAGTTCCGCTGACGACCGGGGAGGGATCGTGGCCGAGAAGAAGAACGACCAGCAATCGTCGAACATCAAAGACGAGAAGGTCTACCAGGCGCTGCGCGACGACGGGGCGAGCAAGGAGAAGGCGGCCCGGATCGCCAACGCCTCGGCCAAGAGCTCCCGGTCCGAGGTCGGGCACAAGGGCGGCAAGGCGGGTTCGTACGAGGACTGGACCGTCGACGAGCTCCGCGACAGGGCCGGAGAGATCGGGATCGAGGGACGCTCGTCCATGAAGAAGGACGAGTTGATCGAGGCTCTTCGCGACCACTGACCCGGGCGGCCGGACGGTCGACCGTCTGGTGACGGGATCGCGGTGATCGCGCCCCGCCACTACAGTCATGGGATGCGTACCGTCCTTCACACCAAGCTCGATGACTTCTCCGACCAGCTGGTCCGGTTCTGCGAGATGAACAATCGACTCCTGGACCTCGCCAGCGTGGCGCTTCTCGAGGGGGACGAGGTTGCGGCCACCGAGGTGATCGACGGCGCGGCCGAGGTGGAGGACCTCCGGGAGGACAGCGAGCAGCACGCCTTCGACCTGCTGTTGCTCGAAGCGCCCGTGGCCCGCGACCTGCGTCAGGTGGTCTCGGGCATCTACATCGTCGAGCACTTCACCCGCATGGCCGCCCTCACCGGCCACATCGCACGCGTCGCCCGCCGCCGTCACCCCAAGCCCGTCGTACCCGATCCCGTCGTCCCGACGATCCGTGAGTTCGCCGAGCGCGACTCGGCCATGGCCCGGAACCTCGGGCGGCTCCTGCCCACCAAGGACGTCCGCCTCGCTCGATCGCTCGACACCGAGGACGACGCAGTCGACTCACTCCACGCCGAGCTCATGAGGCAGATCTCCGCGGAGGACTGGCCCCATGGCTCGGTCGCGGCGGTGGACCTGGCCCTGCTCGCGCGCTACTACGAGCGGTTCGCCGATCACACGGTCAGCATCGCCAACCGCGTGGTCTACCTCGCCACCGGTGAGCGACCCGGGGGCGGCTCGCTGTCCCACCTCGACGACGGCACCGTCCTCGACTGACCCGACCAGATCTCCGATGTGAGGAGCCCGCCGTGTCCCGTCCCATCCACTTCGAGATCCACGCCTACGATCCTGCCCGGGCGTGCGCGTTCTACGCGGCCGTCTTCGGATGGACCTACCAGGACTGGAGCGACTTCGCCGGGTCACCGTACTTCGGCGTGACCTCCGGCCCCGAGGACCAACCGGGCATCAACGGCGCGATCATGCAGCGCCGCGGCGACGCCCCCGCGACGGGGTCGCCCGTCACCGGCGCCGTGCTCACGATGGGGTGCGCGGACTTCGACGCCACCGCCCGCACGATCCTCGACGCCGGTGGGACGGTGGCCATGGACAAGCACGCCCTGCCGGGTATGGCGTGGCAGGGCTACTTCCTCGACACCGAAGGGAACGTGTTCGGCATCCACCAGCCGGACCCCGATGCGAAGTAGGGCGACCGCATGACCCGGGTGTGAGCGCCCGGGCCTTGCCACGGTGGGCGCACCCACCGTCGCGGGTCACCTGCTGCCGCGGGGTCTCACCGGCAGATCGCGCCCGTCGAGGCCGACTGCACGAGCTTGGAGTACTTGGCCAGCACGCCTCGGGTGTACCGGGGAGGTAGCGGCTCCCACCCGGCGCGCCGATGCGCCAGCTCGGCCTCGTCGACCAGCAGATCGAGCGTCCCACGGGAGACGTCGAGGCGGATTCGGTCACCGTCTCGCACGAACGCGATCGGACCACCGTCCACCGCCTCGGGAGCGATGTGGCCGACACACAGGCCGGTGGTCCCACCGGAGAACCGCCCGTCCGTCATCAACAGGACGTCCTTGCCGAGTCCGGCGCCCTTGATGGCGCCGGTGATCGCGAGCATCTCGCGCATGCCCGGGCCGCCCTTGGGCCCCTCGTAGCGGATCACCACGACGTCCCCGGCGGTGATCGTGCCGTCCTCCAGCGCGTCCATAGCGGAGCGCTCGCGCTCGAACACGCGGGCCGTGCCCTCGAAGACATCGGAGTCGAAGCCGGCGGACTTGACCACGGCGCCCTCCGGGGCGAGCGACCCGTGCAGGATCGTGATGCCGCCGGTCGGGTGGATCGGCTCGGTCATCGCGCGCAGCACCAGCCCGTCCGGGTCCGGCGGGGCGATGTCCGCGAGGTTCTCGGCGACGGTGCGTCCGGTGACGGTGAGGCAGTCGCCGTGCAGGAGTCCCGCGTCGAACAGGGCCCTCATGACCACCGGCACCCCGCCGATCCGGTCGACATCGGTCATCACGTGGGCGCCGAACGGCTTGACGTCCGCGAGATGCGGCACCGTCGCGCCGATGCGGGCGAAGTCGTCGAGGGTCAGATCGACCTCCGCCTCACTGGCGATCGCGAGCAGGTGCAGCACGGCGTTGGTCGAACCGCCGAAGGCCATGACGACGGCGATGGCGTTCTCGAACGCCTCCTTGGTCATGATGTCGCGGGCGGTGATCCCCCGACGCAGGAGTTCGACGACCGCCTCTCCGCTCGCCCTGGCGTAGTCGTCGCGACGGCGATCCGGGGCAGGCGGTGACGCGCTGCCCGGGAGGGACATGCCCAGGGCCTCGGCCGCGCTCGCCATGGTGTTGGCGGTGTACATGCCGCCGCACGCACCCTCCCCGGGGCAGATGGCGCGTTCGATGGTGTCGACGTCCTCGCGGCTCATCAGACCGCGCGAGCACGCCCCGACCGCCTCGAACGCGTCGATGATGGTGACCTGCTTCTCCGTACCGTCGGAGAGGGTCGCGAAACCCGGCAACGTGGACCCCGCGTAGAGGAAGACGCCGGCCAGGTCGAGTCGCGCGGCCGCCATGAGCATCCCCGGCAACGACTTGTCGCAGCCGGCGAGCAGCACCGATCCGTCGAGCCGCTCCGCGCTCATCACCGTCTCCACGCTGTCGGCGATCACCTCGCGGGACACGAGCGAGAAGTGCATGCCCTCGTGGCCCATCGAGATGCCGTCGGACACCGAGATGGTGCCGAACTCGAGCGGGTACCCCCCGCCCGAGTGCACGCCCTCCTTGACCGCCTTGGCCAGGCGGTCGAGGGAGAGGTTGCACGGGGTGATCTCGTTCCACGAGGAGGCCACCCCGATCTGGGGCTTGACCCAGTCGTCGTCGCCCATCCCCACCGCACGGAGCATTCCGCGGGCCGCCGTCTTCTCCAGGCCGTCCGTGACGTCCCGGCTGCGGGGCTTGATGTCCACACCGTCGCGCGCGTGCGCCTTGTCGCCGTCGCGCGCGTGCGCCTTGTCCGTCTGCTGCGTCATACCGCCACCCTAGGCGGTGGAGGGCGGCGAATCGCAGTAGAGTCTCGACTCGTCACGCCGGCGTGAGCTCCAGAAGGCGACCGCCCGGTCCGTCCTCGAGGACCCAGATCGCTCCGTCGGGGGCCTCGGCGAGGGCACGGATCCGCTCGCCCATGTCCCATTCGCGGACGACCGTCGCGGTCTGGTCGTGCAGCTCCGCGCGGACCATTACCTGTCCGGACAGTCCGCCGACGAGTGCGCTGCCTCTCCACCCGTCGAAGCGGTCCCCGCGGTAGATCAGAAGGCTGGCCGGGGAGATCGCGGGCACCCAGTAGGCGGCGGGAGGTACGAACCCGTCGTCGTCGCCGTGGTCCGGGATGTCGCCGCCGTCGTAGTGCCTGCCCATCGAGGCCTCCGGCCACCCGTAGTTCCCACCCTCGTCGAGCAGGTTGAGCTCGTCCCCGTCGCGGGGCCCCATCTCGGACACCCAGATCCGGCCCTGCGGGTCCTCGGCGATGCCCAGGGGGTTGCGGTGGCCGATGGTCCACAGTTCCGCGGCGGAGCCGCCCGCATCGGCCCACGGGTTCCCCGGCGCGGGATCCCCGTCCGGGGTCAGGCGCACCACGCCGCCCAGGTTGTCGGCGGTGTCCTGGGCGGGGGTCTGCTCCTGGCGGTCTCCCGAGGTCACATAGAGATGGTCGTCGTGGACGAGCAGGCGCAGGGCGTAGTGCCCGGTGCCGGCCGCGGGGTCCTGCTCCCAGATCACCTCGAGATCCCTCAGCTCGGAACGGTCCACGTCGAGGGTCCCGCGGCCCACCACCCCCTGGGAGCCGGCGGGATGGTCCCGCACCCAGCTGAGGTAGACGGTGCCGTCCTCGGCGTGGGTGGCGCCCGGTGCCACATCGTGCAGGCCCCCCTGCCCGCCGTCGTTCACCGGCGGGACCCCCGCGACCTCCGTGACCTGACCGGTGGTCTGGTCGCGGAGCAGGAGCTCGCCCCCGCGTTGGGTGATGAGCAGGTGGTCGGACCCGGGCAGGAAGCTCATCGCCCACCCCTGGTCGAACTCACCGTGTTCCGTCACCCGGAAGTCCTCGGCGGTGGTGGCGGTGGACGGCGCCTGTCCCGCCCTGTCGTCGGAGGTGACGGAGGTGGGCCCGCCCGTACACCCGGTCAGGAAGAGCGTCACTGCCGCCACCGGGACGAGAAAAGGTCGCATACTCCACGGTATCGATTCCTCTGGTGGCCCGCTGCCTCAGTCGTCGTCGCCCCTGGCGCGCTCGTAGCGTCGGAGGGTCTCCCGTCGCTCCTCGGCGTGGTCCACGATGCGCTCGGGGTACCCGTGGTCGTATCCGTCCGCCGCCCGCCACGGCTCGTGCGCGTCGGCGCCGGTCAGGTGCGCGAGTTCGGGTATCCACCGACGGACGTAGTCGCCGTCGGGGTCGAACTTCACTCCCTGCGTGACCGGGTTGAACACCCGGAAGTACGGCGAGGCGTCGGTCCCGGTGCCGGCCACCCACTGCCACCCGTGGTTGTTGGAGGCGAGGTCCCCGTCCCTGAGGTGGTCCAGGAAGTGCCGGGCGCCGGTCGGCCACCACACGTGCAGATCCTTGACGAGGAAGCTCGCGGTGACCATCCGCACCCGGTTGTGCATCCATCCCTCGGACCGCAGTTGTCGCATCCCCGCGTCCACGAAGGGGTAACCGGTCAGCCCCTGCCGCCACGCCTCGACGAGTTCGTCGGTCTCCGGCCCCTCGTCGTAGTCCATCCCCGACAGCGTGTCGCGCAGGTCGCGCCACGCCGAGCGGGGCCAGTGCCACAGGACGTCCGCGTAGAACTCGCGCCACGCCAACTCGGAGACGAACCGGCGTGCGCCATCGGTGTCGGCGGCGGGATGGGCGGCGAGTTCGGCCAGGATCGTCCGCGGATGGATCTCTCCGTACTTCAGGTGCACCGACAACCGGCTCGTCGTGTCCAGGTCCGGTCGGTCGCGCTGGTCGCCGTACGAGGTCAGGTCCTCGGCGAGGAACTCCCTCCACCGGTCCAGGGCCGCCTGCTCACCCACCTCCTCCGCGGACCCCGAATCGCGTGCCCCCGTGATGTCGTGCGAGCCGCCGGTGTCGGGGTCCGCGGCCCACGCGATGTCCTCGGGGCGGGCGCCGGGCTCCGGCCACCCGTGGTCGTGCCAGGCCTTGGAGAAGGGGGTGAAGACCCGGTACGGTTCGCCGGACTTGTTGAGGACCCGTCCCGGTCCGACCGCGTAGGGCGACCCGGTCTCGAGCAGTTCCCGACCCGCCCCGCCGAGCAGCTCACGTGCCCTGTCGTCCCGTCGCCGGCCGTAGGGGGTGGACTCGCGACTCACGTGCACCTGCGCGGCGTCCACGGCCTCCGCGAGCTCCGCGATCACCTCGGCGGGATCGCCCGTCCGGACGACCAATGCCCCACCGGTGTCGGCGGACAGGGCGGTCAGGGAGGCCTCCAGCCGGTCGGTTCGGGCGCCGCCACGTCCCAGCAGCACCGGGTCACGCACGAACACCGGCAGGACCTCGTCCGCGGAGTCGACGGCCGCGAGGAGAGCGGGATGATCGCTGAGCCGCAGATCGCGTCGGAACCACAGGATCGAGATGCTCACGTCGCCTCCGGGTACGGTCTGGCTGTGGGCGTGCCCCGGAGTCCGCCCGGGCCCGCCGCCGTGGCTCGATTCTGGCAGAAGTGGCTACTCCAGCGAGGACGCCGAGGTGAAGACCGCTGACACCGCGCGGTCGAACGCGGACGGCCGGACCCGGAGCGCCCGCGCCGCCACGGGGTGCAGGAACGTCCGGATGGCGCCGGAGGGGACCGCGGCCGGCCACCACTGGCGCGGACGGAGCAGCTGCCCGCGGTAGTGCGTGAGCGCCGGGGTGACGGACAGCGCCCCGGTCCGGTCGCGGAAGTAGGCGTCGAAGTCCTCGACCGTCGGGGGCAGCGGTGTGTCGGAGATGCCGTAGGCGCGGTACCACCTGCAGCACGAGGCGTAGAGCGACCGGCGTTCCCCTGCGTCCAGTGGACCGCGGAATCTCGTGATGGTCTCGAACAGCGAGTCCACGTACGTGGCGTGTTGGAAGTGGAAGACCTGCGGGTCCAGCGAGTGGTAACGACGGCCGTCGGCGTCGGTTCCCCGGATGGTGTCGTGCGTGACCACGATGCGCCCCGGTATCCAGGACTCCGGATGCGGGTCGAACGCCATGTCGATCGTCGGGGGAACCGACCGCCGCTTGTGCAGCCAGACGAAGCCCGGGGAGGGCGAGTGCTCGAGCGTCGCCGCACTGATCGCGGGGTGCATCAGCTGCAGTGACACCGCGCGGGGCAGCATGAACAGGAACTGCCGGGACCGGAGGTGCTCGAACAGTCCGGGTTCCGGGGTGGCCGCGCCTGTCATGGGTGGTCCCGTCTCTTTCGTTCCGCCGGTGAGGTTAGTGGGCGAGAGCGGGGAAGTGGGGCACGACGTTCTCGGCCAGCTCGTGGACGACCTCCCGGATCGGCCGGCGGGACGCCCCGACCCCCAGCAGGACGTGGTTGACCCCGATCCCCCGCAGGTCCGCCAGGTGCTCGACCAGACGCCGGTGACCGATCCGGAACCCGAAGCCGATCGGCGAGGCCGCCTCGTCCGGATCCTCGGCCAGGTCGATCTGGAGCGATTGCGCGAAGGGACTGAACACCTCGTCGTCGTCGTCGGATCCTCCCTCCCGACTCTCCGCCACCACCTCGCGCCACCTCGCGGCGGTCCGGCGCTGCGCGTCGAATTCGCGTGGGTAGGTCAGCCATCCGTGCCCGTGTGCCGCCAGGTAGGAGATGCTCTGCTGACACGAGCCGGTCATGATCAGCGGCACCGACGAGGCGGTGGGCTTGGGGACCACGTCCGCGCTGTGCATCCACCCCCCGGACCAGCGGATCCCGCGCATCTCGGTGGTGAGGGCGTGGGTCATCACCGTGAGGTTCTCCCGGAACCTCTCCCCCCGCCGCCCCTGCTCCAGCCCGAACGCACGGAACTCCTCCGGCCGGTCGCCGGAGGCCACCCCCAGGAGGAACCGGCCGCCGGACAGACGGTCCAGGCTGGCCGCGGACTTGGCCACGTGCAGTGGATGGCGGACGGGCAGCACGACGGCCGCCGTCCCGAGGGTGATCCGGCTGGTGTGCGCGGCCACGTACGCGAGGAACACCCACGGATCGTAGATCTGGCCCACGTCGCCGAACGAAGGGACGCGAAGCGGGATGTCCCGGGCGTGGAGGGCGGCGAACCCTCCGTTCTCCGCGGCCCGGGCGACCTCGATCTGTGCGCTGATGTCCGGGCCGTCGACCCGGTCGGCGCGCGTCCGCAGCGGGAAGCCCAGCCCGAGGGTCAGTCGCCCCGCGCCGAACGTGCGACGGAACCCCGGGAGCCGCCGGGGGTCACCGTCGGACGTCTCGAGCGGCGAGGTGGTCATGTGCCCCACCCTCGCACGAGCCGGTCGACGCCGGTCGACGGCCTCGCGTGCGCGCCGCTCGTCTAAGCTCTCCTTCATCGATCGAGCGAGAGGCCGGACGTGACCACCACCATCCTGGCCTCCGAGGCGTCCCCCACCGAACTCGTCTCGTTGTTCTGGATCGTTCTGGCCGTCTGGGCGGCTCCGGTGCTGTCCGGTGTCACCCGCTCGTTCATCCCCGGCGTGGTGCTGCTCTTGGCGGGCAGGATGGTGATCGGCCCCCACGGTCTGGGCCTCGCGGTGGAATCCGGCGGTGTCGCGCTCCTCTCCGAGCTCGGTCTGGGGATGCTGTTCCTCCTGGCCGGGTTCGAGCTCGAGGTCTCCACCCTGACCGGGCGCAGCGGACGCCGGGCGGCCGGGACCTGGGCCGTCAGCCTCGTCCTGGCGGCCGGGGTGGGGTGGCTGGTCTCGGGACGCTGGGAGACGGCCGTGGCGATAGGCCTCCTGCTCACCTCCACCGCCATCGGTACGCTCCTGCCCATCCTCAAGGGGTCGGGTCACGACAGCACTCCCGTGGGCAGAGCCGTCCTCACCCACGGAGCGGTCGGGGAACTGGGACCGATCCTGGTGATGGCGGTGCTGCTCGGTACCCGCAGCATCGAGTCCTCGATCGCGGCGGTCGGATTGTTCCTCCTGGCCGCGCTCGTCATCCTGGCGGCGCCGGCCCGACTGCTCCACGTCCCCGCACTCGGCCGGGCGCTGCTGAGAGGCACCACCTCCACCGGCCAGCTGGCCATGCGCACGGTGATCCTGCTCCTGGCCACCATGATGGTGGTGGCCACGGTGTTCGGTCTCGACGTGGTGCTCGGCGCCTTCGCCGCCGGGATGATCTTGCGCCGGCTGGTCGACTCCCTCGGGGCACATCTGCGCGAGGCAGGACAGTCCCCGGATCGGGGGCTGGCCACGGTCCTGCTCCGCCAGCTGGAGACCGTCGGCTACACCGTGTTCATCCCGGCCTTCTTCGTGGTGTCGGGGATGAGCATCGACCTCAGGGCGGTGGCGGCCTCGCCGTGGGTGCTGGTGGCCGCCGTGGTGAGCATGCTCGTCCTCCGTGGCGGCGGGGTGTGGGTGAGCGAGACCGTCGCCCGCGTGAGCCCCGGCCTCGAGGGCCCGCGGGAGCGGGCGCGGGTGGGTCTGTACGCGGCGACCGGCCTGCCGATCATCGTGGCGGTGACCGAGGTCGCCGTGAACAACGGCCTGATGACGGGCGAGATCTCCTCCGTGTTGGTGGCGGCGGGGGCGGTCACCGTCCTGCTCTTCCCCCTCCTGGCGGAGGCGGTGCGGGCCGGCGCGCCGTCCTCCCGTCGCTAACGACGGGAGGCCGCATCCGGGGACCGGTGGGCGGGCAGGGTGGCCGGCTCCCACAGTCGCGGCCCGTGTGCCAGGAGCAGACCGGCCGCCAGCGCGCCGAGGCCACCCGCGGCCATGTCCCCGATCGTGTCGTCGAGGGTGACGTAGATCTGGTCGGTCAGGTAGGTGTAACCGAACCACTCCACCATCTCCCACAACGCGCCGAGGGCCAGGCCGAACGCCGTGGTGAGCACCACCGCCGCCACGGCCGGGACGCCGCCGTCGGCGGTCACCGGCACGATCCCGCGGTGGGCGAGGAAGAGGTACGCCACCACCGCCAGTGCACCGGCGCACACGAAGTGGACCACGATGTCCCACCACCAGATTCGCGTGTACAGGTCGAAGACGTTGCTCCACGCCGCCACCAGCAGCGTGACCGACACAGTGATGTCCGCCCACGGCCTCATCCCCACGAAGCGCGGGAGCATCAGGCCCGGTAACGCGAACGCCACGATGGCCGCGTCGGTCAGCCCGTGAAGGAGCAGCGCCACCAGGACGCTGAGGGTCCCGAGGATCCGGAGGGCGTCGGCCCCCATCCGCGCGCGACTCTCCGCGGGTCGCAGGAAGTTGTCGATCACTCCTCGACGCCGCCTTCGTCGAGACGCACCACGGCGTGGACGGGCAGATGGTCGGACGCCCAGACCCCGCCGGGCCGCGCCGGGTTGACCGCGGCGCGGATCACCCTCACCGCCGGCGAGGCGAAGATCCAGTCGATGCGCGTGCCGTTCCTCCGGGGCGCGCGGTAGCCGGTGTACGTCCCCCACTCCTCGCTCACGCGGGCCCGCGCGCTGAGCCACGTGTCGACGAGGCCGCCGTCCCTGACCAACTCGCGCACCGCCGCGCCCCCCGGGCCCGTGTTGAGGTCGCCGGTCACCACGGTCGGCGCCCCCGCGGCGGACACCAGCTCGAGAACGGCCCGCGCCGAGCGGAGACGCGACCGCGCGGAGAACGGGTCGAGGTGGGTGTTGATCATCCGGAACTCGCGGCCGGTCCGGCGATCACGGAAGGTCGCCGTCACCATCACCCGGGGGATGAGGTTCCCCCAGGACAGCGAGCCCGCGCGAACGGGGTGGTCGGACAACGCGAGCTGGTCCCACTCGAGCACCTCGAGCCTCGCCGAGTCGTAGAAGATCGGGGAGGCCTCGCCGCGCCCGCCCGCCCCACGCCCGCGACCGATGACCCGGTATCCGGGGCCGAGGGCGCCCGACATCACCGCGGCCTGGTCGGGCAGCACCTCCTGGGCGCCGAGGAGCGTCGGGCGCTCGGCGGACAGGAGCGACCGGATCGCCGGCGCGCGTCGATCCCACCTGTCCGCCGACCGCGTCATGACGGCCGGCACCGGCCGGCGGATGTTCCAGCTCATCACGTGGAGGCACGGTTCGCGCACGCAGCCGATGAGTGACGACGGCTCGGGCGGCGCGGCCTGGGCGACGCCGGGGTCGTGCGGTGCCATCGTGCGGTCCTCGAATCCGGAGCGGGTGGTGGATGCCCAGTCTATTGGTGAGGCCGACGTCGTGCCGATGCCGCTGCCGCCGGCCGTGCAGGACCTGCGCGAGTGCGCTCTACTCCGGCTCCGCGTCCCAGGCGGTCTCTGGTGAGCCCCGGCGATTCCTCACACGCCTGAGGTCGTCCGCGGCCCCGGCGTGCGACGACGCCAGAAGCTCAGGTGGATGACCCCGCTGGGGGAGGGTGTCGACTCGATGTGGAACCGCTCCTCGAGCCCCTCCACCCCGTCCCACAATCGTTCACCCCGACCCAGGATGACGGGCACCACGACGATGTGCATCTGGTCGATCAGGTCCGCCCGGAGGAACTGACGGATCGTGCTCGCTCCCCCGCCGATGCGGACGTCCAGGCCGCCTGCCAGTTCGCGCGCGGCGTCGAGCGCCGTGGCGGGGTCGGCGTCCATGAAGTGGAACGTGGTGCCGCCGTCCAGCTCCAGCGTCGGCCTGGGGTGATGGGTCAGGACGATCACCGGCGTGTGGAAGGGCGGGGTGTCTCCCCACCAGCCACGCCACGGGTCGTCCCCCCATGGACCCCGGGTGGGGGAGAACTTGTTACGGCCCATGATCTCCACGCCGACACCCGTGTTCCATCGGCTCGCGAACGTCTCGTCGACCCCGACCGAGGCCTCTCGGTCCCCGTGGAATCCCATGTCCTGAAAGGTTCGTGTCGGTAGCGCCCACTCCAACAACCGGTGCCCGGCGTGACCGAAGGGCGCCTCGAGGCACTGCCCCTCCCCCGTTCCGAACCCGTCCAGCGAGACGGAGAAGTTGTGGACCCGGACCAGTTGCCTCCGGACCCCCGGCTCCCCCTGTCCGGCGGCGAGCTCGGCGACGTGGGCCGCGAGGTTGGCCAGGGTCTGCTCGCCGCCCTCGACGGCGTGGTACTCCTGCGCCGCGCGATCGCGGAGCTCCCTCGTGGGGAAGATCGTGCGGAACTCGACACGGGTCCCCCCGCCCTCGGACTCGAAGTCCAGGACGGACTCGAACGCCTCCGGATCCTCCGCGGACTCGCCGTGACGCAGCGCGATCCGCTCCGACGGGACGATCTCGCGCCAGGTGATCCACTCCTGGTAGTCGGTTCCGTCCGGGCCGTGCATCACGAAGTCCCACACACCGTTCTCGCGGAACTCGAAGGACCGGGTGGTGGTGGTGAACCCCTCCGGTCCCCACCACCGGGCCAGGTGCTGCACCTCGGTGAACGCGCGGAACACCAACTCGCGCGGCGCGTCGATGTATCTCGTGATGACGATCTCGCGGTCCTCGGTCTCCCGCCCGGCCGGGTCGCCCCGCCTGTTCTCCCCCATGGTCTATTCCTCCTCGGCCCGCGCGATCTCGCGGACGTAGTCGTCCAGCCTGTCGAAGCTCTCGTTCCAGAACCGCTCGAACCCGCCGACCCACTCGTGGACGGGTCGGAGCCCGCCGGGATCGAGGTGGTAGATGCGCTGCTTGCCCTCGCGTCGGTCGCGCACCAGGCCGACCTCGCGGAGCACGCGCAGGTGCTTGGAGGCTCCGGGCTGGGTGATCCCCAGCTCCACAGCCACCTCGGTCGCCGGCCGCTCACCCTCCCGCAGGAGCACCAGGATCTCCCTGCGCTGTGGTTCGGCGATCGCGTTGAACACGTCCGAGGTGGTGGATGCGCGTGCCATGACAGGGATCATATTCCTATATAGGAAATTATCAAGACTCTCGTCGCCTCGACGTTGTGCGGCACCTGCTCAGCAGGTGGGCGTGGGGGCCACCCGGTTCCAGCGGTCGAGGGTCCAGGAGACGAGTTGCGGGGTCAGCGGGGAGTCCGCGGCGACCACTCCGTTGTGGTCCCGGCCGGGGAAGGTCCGATAGTCGAGCGGTTCACCGTCCGCGCATCTGGCGTCCACCCAGTCCTGCTGCATCGCCGGTTTGACCAGCGGGTCGGCCAGCCCCTGGGCGATCAGCACGGGCGCCGGCCACGGGCCGGTCGGCGAGTTCTCCCGCAGCTTCTCCCCCAGATCGCCGTCGAGCACCGAATCGGGGAACACCTGCTCCGGGATCTGGGTCCCCCGGACCAGCGCGGCGATCGCGTCCTGCTCGTTGAAGCACAACTCGCCGATCTTCTCCACGCCGTGCGCGGTGCCCGGGTTGAGCCGCCCGGCCAGATCCAGCTCGGGGAAGACCTCGTTCCACGAGTGGGCGATGTAGGCGGAGACCGTCTTACCGCCCACCTCGCCCTTGCTCATCTCGGCGAGGGTGTAGAGGTCGGTGGCGGGGGCCATACCGGCTATGCCGAGCACCGTGAGCTCGGGGGCGTAGTCCTCGGCGATCTGGCCGGTCCACAACGCACCGTGCCCGCCCTGGGAGTGCCCCCAGACCACGGTCTCGCTGCTGAGGTTCAGGCCGTCGAGCTGCTGCGCGGCGCGGGAGGCGTCGAGGACGTTGCGCGCCTCCACCTCTCCGACCAGGTACGGGTGCATTCCCGGCGTGCCCAGACCCGAGTAGTCCGAGATCACCCCCGCCCAGCCGTGCTGGATCACCATCTGCGTGAGCGCCTCTCCCGCACCATCGGCGAACGGGGTGGGACTCAGCGACGGCGCGCATCGCGGGACGATGCCGGTGGTCCCGTGCGCGACGCTGAGCAGCGGGAGGGGGTCCGCGGTGCGGTCACCCGGGGCGATGACGGTGCCGCTCACGGCCACGACGGAGTCGTCCGGCGCTGTACTGGTGTAGAGGATGCGCCAGGCGTCGGCCCCGGGGGGGACGCCGACGGTGAGGGTCTCGGCCTTGAGCAGCATTCCGGCTTCGGCGGGTAGTGGCTCCGAAGAGGTGTAGAAACCGTCGGGTGCCGGGCGGTCGTCCCCGCGCAGCAGCACGGCGCTGCCGATCGCGAGCGCGACCACCACCAGGAAGACCGTCACCGCGAGGATCGTCCGTCCCCATCGGCGGAGGAGTCCCGACTCCGCCCTGTCGGTCGCTCGTGACCGTCGGCGGTGGAACCATGGATCCACAAGCCCGCGCAGCCCCACGAACACCAACCACGCGCCCACCGCGTACCTGATCAGCTCGATCGCGAGAACCGGCCAGACCAGGCACAACAGCCCCAACAGGACGGCGGCGGTGCCGCTGAACAGTCCCGCCACCCGGCGGTCGGTCTCGCTCCGGACCGCCGCCACGATCGTGTGGACCCCGTGCACGATCAGCGCGGTGACCATGACCCAGAGCAGGCTGCGAATACTCGCGGACTGCCACACCAGCACCACGATTCCCGCCACCACCATGGCAACACCGGTGAGCATCCGCGTCCACCGCCGGGAGTGTCCGGCGCCGTCGACGCCGATCACCGTCGCGAGTCCGACGACGACGAGACCGATCCCCGCAAGCCTGACGATCTCCGGGAGGTCGAGGTGGGCCAGGATCACCAGGGCTCCCAGGGCGATCGACGCGATCGCCAGGATGATCCCCGCGGCCCGCCTGTTCCTCCCGACCCGTTCGTCGACCTTCTCGCTCATCGTCATCCCCTCGCACCGGGCTCGGATCCTCATGCCGACGGCACGGAACGCCCAGATGTGAAGATATCCCTTACCAGCGTGCGTCATGGTCATGCCGGGGATGTCGGCGGCGCACACTGGACGTCATGGACGATCTGCGAGTGATGCCCGGCCCGGGCCTCTCCCACGGTCTCCGCGTGCCCGCAGGAGAGCTCGTCGAGCAGTTCTCGCGGTCCTCGGGACCCGGCGGTCAGGGTGTCAACACCACGGACTCCCGTGTGCAGTTGAGCCTGGACCTCGCCACGACCACGGCGCTGAACGACGCCCAACGCGACCGCGCTCTCGACCGGCTCGCACCGTCGCTCGCGGGCAGCGTCCTCACCGTCGCCGCGTCGGAACACCGGTCCCAGCGGCAGAATCGGCGGGCCGCGCGGGACCGACTCGCGGCCCTGCTCCGGGAGGCGCTCGCCCCCGACGCGGTCCGGCGGCCGACACGGCCGACCTACGGATCGCGCCTACGTCGACTGGAGGCGAAGAGTCGACGCTCACAGGCCAAAGCGGCCCGGAGACGCCCGGGCGCATCGGACTGACGCCACCCCCTACGGTCTGAACCCGCTACTGGTCGGGGCCGGCCCAGTAGGAGAGCTGTTCGGTGGAGACCTTCGTGAGCCACATCTGCCACAGCGGGCCGAACGACACCCTTCGCACCCCAAGGTTCCTGAGGACGGCGAGGTCACCGGCGCCGTGGCCCTTCACGGGATGAGCGGTGACGTTGACCGGGATCGAGACCGCCCGCACGAGCCTGGTCACCTGATCCGCGGAGGTGAGGCCCACCGGGTAGACCGAGCGCGCACCCGCCTGTTCCATCAGCACGATGCGCTCGGCCGCCTCGGCGAGAGGGTCGGAGAAGACCTCGCCGCCCAACTTGACCGCGTCGGTGCGGCCGTTGATCACGAAGGGCACCCCGGCGTCGTCGGCCGCCCGGCGGGCGGCGGCGATGTAGTCGGCGTGCTCGTGCTTGTCGCGGACCCGGTCGCCCTCACCGTGGACCACGTCCTCGATGTTGGCGCCGACCGCGCCGGCCTCGAGCAGGCGGGCGATCAGCTCGTCCGGGGCGAGTCCGTAGCCGGATTCCACGTCCGCGCTCACCGGGAGGTCGACCGAACTGGCTATCCTGCCCACCACCTCGAGGTACTCGCCGAAATCCATCTGTTCGCCGTCGGCGCTCCCGATCGCGTCGGCGACCGGGTGGCTCCCCACGGTGAGTCCCTCGAACCCCACGGCCGCGGCGATCCGGGCACTCCAGGTGTCCCAGACGGTGGGGAGGACTATCAGGTCGCCCGACTCGTGCAGAGCTGCCAGTTCCCGTGCTCGTCGATCCACATCGGTCATCGTCGACGCCTCCTCGGCTGTAGCTGTCCCACGAGCCTAGGCCTGTTCGGCACGCCGCGTTCGGGACCGGAGGGCACGCCCCGGTCGGGGTCCCCAACTCCGGAAAACGCCGCGAAGGCGTGCGCTGTCGGTCACAGTGCAGGGTGACGCCGAGACGATCACCGAACGCGCATGTGCACCGATCGACCACACCGGGGGTTATGGCGACGCCGACCCGGCTCGGGTGATGATGGTGCAGGCGTGCTGATGCCGTTCCACAAGAACACGATCAGCCTGAAACGAAGAGAGCCGACATGACCCAAGGCAGACAGAAGATCATCTACACCCTCACCGATGAGGCACCACGACTGGCCACGGAGGCCTTCCTCCCGGTCGTCCGCACGTTCGCGGACGCCGCCGACATAGACGTCACGACGAGCGACATCTCGGTCGCCGCCCGCATCCTGGCCGCGTTCCCCGACCGGTTGACCGACGAGCAGAAGGTGCCCGACAACCTGGCCGAGCTGGGTGAGCTGACCCAGAAGCCCGGCACCAACATCATCAAGCTCCCCAATATCAGCGCCTCGGTGCCCCAGCTGAACACCGCGATCGCGGAGCTCCAGGCCAAGGGTTACGACATCCCCAAGTACCCGTACGATCCCAAGACCCCGGAGGAGGTCGAGGCCGCCGAGCGGCTCTCGGCATGCCTGGGCAGTGCCGTGAACCCGGTGCTCCGCCAGGGCAACTCCGACCGCCGCGCCCCGAAGGCTGTCAAGGAGTACGCCCGGGCAAACCCACACTCGATGGGCAAGTGGTCGATGGCGTCGCAGACCCACGTCGCGCACATGACGCACGGCGACTTCTACGCCGGCGAGAAGTCGATCATCCTCGACCGGGCCTGCGACGCACGAATGGAGGTCGTGACCCCGGACGGCGAGACCCACGTCCTCAAGACGGTCCCCCTCGAGAAGGGCGAGGTCGTCGACTCGATGTTCATGAGCAAGAAGGCGTTGCTCGAGTTCTACGAGGAGCAACTCAACGACGCCAAGGAGACGGGCGTCATGTTCTCGCTCCACGTCAAGGCCACCATGATGAAGGTCAGCCACCCCATCGTGTTCGGTCACGCCGTGAGGGTCTTCTACAAGGAGGCCTTCGCCAAGCACCACGATCTGTTCGAGGAGCTGGGCATCAATGTCAACAACGGCATGGTCGACCTCTACAACAAGATCGATTCGCTTCCCTCCTCCAAGAAGGAGGAGATCATCGAGGATCTGCACCGGTGCCACGAGTACCGGCCGGAGCTCGCGATGGTCGACTCGGCGCGCGGCATCACCAACTTCCACTCCCCCTCGGACATCATCGTCGACGCGTCCATGCCCGCGATGATCCGCATCGGCGGGAAGATGTACGGTGCCGACGGCCGTAAGAAGGACACCAAGGCGGTGATCCCTGAGTCCACGTTCGCACGGATCTACCAGGAGATCATCAACTTCTGCAAGACCAACGGGGCGTTCGACCCCACCACGATGGGCACCGTCCCGAACGTCGGCCTCATGGCCCAGAAGGCCGAGGAGTACGGCAGCCACGACAAGACCTTCGAGGTGCAGTACGACGGGGTCGCGAACATCGTCGACGCCGCCACCGGCGAGGTCTTGTTGTCCCAGAACGTCGAGGCCGGCGACATCTGGCGCATGTGCACCGTCAAGGACGCACCGATCCGCGACTGGGTCAAACTCGCCGTGGACCGCGCCCGCGCGTCCGAGATGCCCGCGGTCTTCTGGCTGGACCCGTACCGGCCGCACGAGAACAACCTCATCACGCTGGTCAAGAAGTACCTCGAGGACCACGACACCGAGGGCCTGGACATCCAGATCATGTCGCAGGTGCGTGCCATGCGGTACACCCTCGAGCGCGCGTGGCGTGGCCTGGACACCATCTCGGTGACCGGCAACATCCTGCGCGACTACCTCACCGACCTCTTCCCGATCCTCGAGCTGGGCACCAGCGCCAAGATGCTGTCGATCGTCCCACTCATGGCGGGCGGCGGGCTCTACGAGACCGGCGCGGGAGGGTCGGCGCCGAAGCACGTCCAGCAGCTGGTGGAAGAGAACCACCTGCGGTGGGATTCGCTCGGTGAGTTCCTCGCTCTCGGGGCGAGCCTGGACGACCTCGGCCGGAAGGACGACAACCCCAAGGCCACGATCCTGGCCAAGACGCTCGACACCGCCACCGGCAAGCTGTTGGAGAACCGGAAGTCGCCGTCCCGCGTCACCGGCGAGCTCGACAACCGGGGTAGCCAGTTCTGGCTCGCGCTGTACTGGGCCCAGGAGCTCGCCGAGCAGACCGACGATTCGGACCTGGCCGCACACTTCGCCCCGTTGGCCGAGAAGCTCACGGCCGACAAGGATACGATCCTCGGCGAACTGCTCGAGGTCCAGGGCAAAGAGGTCGACCTGGGAGGGTACTTCCAGCCCTCCGTCGACAAGCTGCGCGAGGTCATGCGGCCCAGCGCGACCTTCAACGCCGCCCTCGAGAGCCTCGGCGGATGACTCGACAGCTCGGCTGATCGACTGTACGACCTGATCGCCCCCGCCGGCCGCGCGCCGACGGGGGCGGTGTCGTACGGGGGCGATCGCATCCGACGCAGCGAGGTCGCGGATCGCGATAGGGTGAGCCCGGTCACACTATCCGGAGGGCACCATGAACCATGTCTACAGCGTCACCGAGATCGTCGGATCCTCCCCCGAGGGAACCGACGCCGCCGTCGCCAATGCCATCGCCGAGGCATCCAAGACTCTGCGCAACCTCGAGTGGTTCGAGGTGCAGTCCGTCCGCGGAAAGCTGGACGGCGACCGGGTGGCCCACTGGCAGGTGACCATCAAGGTCGGGTTCCGACACGAATCCTGAGCGTCGTCGGACCTGACTCCCCATATCACCTACTACCGTCGCGCCCGGCTGCCGTCGCGCGGAGCCACCCTGCAAGGAGACCCGGTGAACACCACGGTCGATTCCCGCCCTGTGGGAGCCGACGACCTCGTCCACCTGCGCAGCTGTGTCGACCTGGCGAGGCGGGCGCTGGAGGCGGGGGACAAGCCGTTCGGGTCGGTGTTGGTGGACGAGGCCGGGACGGTGCGCTTCGAGGACCGCAACCGCGAATCGAGCGGGGACGCCACCAGCCATCCGGAGTTCGCGATCGCGAAATGGGCGGCGGAGAACATGCAGCCGGAGGAACGCGCGGCCAGCGTCGTATACACCTCCGGCGAACACTGCGCGATGTGCAGCGCCGCCCACGCCTTCGTGGGGCTTGGGCGCATCGTCTTCGCCTCCAGCGGTGCTCAGTATGCGGGCTGGAAAGCCGATCTCGGCATGGAGCCCGGGCCGCTCTCTCCGCTCGGCATCAGCGACGTGGCCCCGGGAATCCCCGTGTCAGGCCCGGTCCCCGCCCTGGCGGAGGAGATCCGGGTTCTGGTCGAGAAGTCCGTCCGCTCCGGTCGCGGAGAGAACGTCACCCGAGGGCCTACGGGTCGGTGGCGCGTCAGCCCGCGGCGGAGTGCCGACTCTCCTCGACCGCGTTCCAGACCTCCCGCCAGTGTTCGGCCAGGGAGTCGAGAGTCTCGTGCGCGTTCAACCCGCTGGGCTGCGGGAGCACCCACAGCGTGACCTCGCCGGGCCACCCAGCGACCTCCGAGGTGTTCTGCTTCCCGTAACCAGCCTTCGGCAGTGCGAACGCGGTCCGGAAGGCCGTGATCCCCGCGACGGCCACGACTCGGGGCTTCAGTTCCCCGGCCAGCGTCGTCACGCGCTCCGCGCCCGCGCGCAGTTCCTCCCGGGTGAGTTCGTCCGCCCTCGCGGTCGCCCGGCCCACGAGATTCGTCATCCCGAGCCCCCGCGAGAGGAGCTGTTGCTCGTCCGGGGCCGACAGTCCCTCCGCGGCATCCACGACGTGATCGGTCAGCCCCGCCCGGTGCAGTGACGGCCAGAACCGGTTTCCCGGCCTCGCGAAGGGCGCGTTGACGGCCGCGGTCCACAAGCCCGGATTGACCCCGACGATGAGAAGTCGCAGCTGCTCGGCGTCGGCGGGCAGGACGTCGTCGACCGCGTGTGGGTCCGCGGTGGCGAACCGGGCCAGCTCGTCGCGCTTCGGGCGGCGCCCGCCCATCGGTGAGGGGCGCCGTGGAATGCCGGTCACGACCAACTGAGCCATGCCTGCGAGGCTAGCGCGGCGCGACGCGTGCGCGCCGCACGGTCCAGTGAGCGCGCGATCCCGGAATGAGGACGCCATCTGACCTATCGGCCTGTCAGGCTCGAGCCATGAGCACGACGGACAACCGCGCGACGCAAAGCCCCGACTCACCCCTGATCGTGGAGCACGTCGATCAGTGGCGGGAGTGGCTCACGACACACGACGACACCTGCGACGGGACCTGGCTGATGCTCGCGAAGAAGGGCGTCACTCGCCCCACCTCGCTCTCCTACCACGAGGCGCTCGAGGAAGCACTCTGTAGCGGATGGATCGACGGGCAACGAAGGACCTACGACGACACGACGTTCGTGCAACGGTTCACCCCCCGCCGCGCGCGCTCCATCTGGTCGCTGCGGAACGTCGAGATCGTCGCCCGCCTCGCCGCGGACCGGCGACTCCGTCCTCGGGGGATCGCCGAGATCGAGCGGGCGCAGTCCGACGGCCGGTGGGACCGCGCCTACGCCGGCGCCGCGACCGCGGAGCTGCCCGGGGCCCTCGCGGCCGCGCTCGAGGCGACTCCGGCGGCGAGAGCCGCCTTCGATCGGCTCAGCCGCGCCGAGCGCTACAGCGCGATCCACCCGCTGCTCGTGTCCCCGGACGGCGCCACGCTGGAGCGGCGGGTCGAACGGCTGATCGCGCGGCTCACGTCACCGTGATCAGGTCCCCCACGCGACATGATGTGACGACGACGAGGGCTGCCGTCGCCACGGTGAAACGGCCTCGACGCCCTGCTGAGCGCAGGCGTGGCCGTCCTGGTCCTCAGCCACTCCGATGGTCACGCGCTGACTGGTCCGCACGCTAGAAGCGCACCTGCGTGCCGGCGAGGTCGTGGAGTCCGGCCCAGAGCCGTTCTGCGATGCCCGGGTCCGGAGCGCTCGTGTGGAGTGAGGGGGACAGACGGAGTGGGGGCCCGGCAAGCTTCCTCGGGCCGTAGAACTCGCCACCGACGGCATCAGGGCTCGCCAGCGCGCGCGCACCCGACCACGCCGCCGCATCCTTTCCCTGCGCCCACGGCGTATACGGGTTCCGCCGGTAGGCAACGGTGGAGTCCCGGATCCCCGGACGCTGCGGCGTCTTGGCGTCAACACCCACGCCCGGTCGCGTGACGATGGACGCGATCGGGAGGCCGGCGGCACGCACTCGCCGGTCCAGCTCATAGGCATACAGTTCGGTGAGCGTCTTCGCCAGGATGTAGGCGCCGATACCGGTGCGAGGCCTGGCGCGGACGTCCGTCACCTCCATGCGGAACCGCTGAACGAACCCGGTGGAGGCATGGACGATCCTGAGGGGATGATCGCGATTCTGAGACGAGTACGCGTCGAGAAGCCTCGCGACCAGAGCGACATTGGACACCGTGTGGGCCCCGACCATGAGGGGCAGTCCATCCTGCGTCCTCGCCCGGGCGGAGAACTCCATGGGACCCCCGTTCAGGAAAATGCCGTCCAACCGTGGCAGAACCGCTAGCCGTTCAGCGCCCTCGCGAACAGAGTCCAGTGACGTGAGATCGAAGGGGACGGACCCGGTGATGGCGTCAGGCACCTGACCCCGGATCGCCGCCGCGGCCACCTCGATCTTCCGAGCTGACCGCGACGCGAGAATCACCTGCGCGCCAGCGGCGGCGAGCTGCTCAGCAGCGAAGTAACCGATACCCCCGGTCGCACCGGTCACGGCATAGACGCGCCCGGCGAGGTCTGGCAGGCGGGTGGGATCCCAGGTCATGATGAACTCCTCTAAGTGGATTGTCTATCCACTTAGAGGATAGCGTCGAAACGGATAGGAAGTCCACTTTGGTAGGGTGTGCCTGTGCCCACTCTCAGATCAGACGCCGCGCGGTCCCGCGCCAAGATCCTCGAGGCCGCGCGCAGGCAGCCGATCTCCGAGCTCCGCCTCAACGACCTCGCCCGTCAGGCGGACGTGGGCGTGGCCACCGTCTACCGCCACTTCCCGACGGTGACCGCACTGGTCGAGGCACTCACCCTGGAGGCCTTGCAACAACTCGTCGACAAGGCCCGGGCCGCCGCCGAGGAGCCCGACCCAACCCGTGCCTTCACGCAGCTCGTGCGGGAGACGGCCACCGGACAACTCCAGCACGAGGGACTACAACTCATGCTGCTCTCGGACGACACTTCCACCGCGGTGCGCGATCTCCGCGACGAACTCTTCGAACTCGCGCAGACGACACTCACCAACGCGATTGCCGCGGGAGCTGTGCGGCCGGACATCTCGCTCGACCAGGTTCAGCGCCTCGTCTGCGGAGTCGAACACGCTGTGCGGCTCGGGGACGGCAGCGACCGGGATCAGTTACTCGAGGTGGTTCTGGCGGGGTTGAGCCCGACCTGAGTCGCCAGACGGGCACGGAACAGCGACAAGGTCGTCCGACTCCGTCATGGATGGCCGTCTAGACGTTGAACCTGAACTCCACCACGTCGCCGTCGGCCATGACGTAGTCCTTGCCCTCCATGCGCACCTTGCCGGCGGCCTTCGCGGCGGCCATGGACCCGGCGGCGTCGAGGTCGTCAAACGACACGATCTCGGCCTTGATGAAGCCCTTCTCGAAGTCGGTGTGGATCACGCCGGCGGCCTTGGGAGCGGTGTCGCCCTTGCGGATAGTCCAGGCGCGCGACTCCTTGGGCCCGGCTGTCAGGTAGGTCTGCAGGCCCAGGGTGTGGAAGCCGGCGCGGGCGAGCGCGTTCAGGCCCGGTTCCTCCTGGCCGATCGACTCGAGCAGCTCCATGGCGTCGGCCTCGTCGAGCTCGCGGAGCTCGGACTCGACCTTGGCGTCGAGGAACACACAGTCGGCGGGAGCCACCGCGGCGCGCAGCTCGGCCTGACGCCCGGCGTCGGTGAGCACGGCCTCGTCGGCGTTGAAGACGTAGAGGAAGGGCTTGGCCGTCATCAGGTGCAGGTCCCGCAGCAGTGTGCGGTCCACCTCGTCCTGCGCCTGGAACAGGGTCCGGCCGTCCTCGAGCACGGCCTGGGCCTTGCGGATTTCCTCGAGCTGCGGCACCAGGGACTTGTCCTTGCGGGACTCCTTCTCCAGGCGCGGTACGGCCTTCTCGAGGGTCTCCATGTCCGCGAGGATCAGCTCGGTGGCGATCACCTCGATGTCGGCCATCGGGTCGACGCGGCCGTCGACGTGGATCACATCCGGGTCGTCGAACACGCGCACGACCTGACAGATGGCCTCGGCCTCGCGGATGTTGGCGAGGAACTTGTTGCCCATCCCCTCACCGGTGCTGGCACCCTTGACGATCCCGGCGATGTCCACGAATGACACCACCGCGGGCAGGATCCGCTCGGAGCCGAAGATCTCGGCCAACCGGGCCAGTCGGGGGTCCGGCAGGTCCACGACCCCGATGTTCGGCTCGATCGTGGCGAACGGGTAGTTCGCGGCCAGCGCGTCGTTGTTCGTCAGGGCGTTGAACAGGGTCGACTTACCGACATTGGGCAGTCCGACGATTCCGAGGGTGAGACTCACGAGGCCTGAGTCTACGGCCCGGGCCCCGCGTCCCCGCTGCCCGCCACCCCTGGCGGTCACAGGGAGCGCGTCGGCGAGACCTCTGACAGGATGTGTGCCATGAGCGACGAGCCGAAACCGCCTCCCCCGGTCGGGACAGACGAGGAGTACGTCGACCGGTCCGTCCTCATCGGCCTGGGCGGGCGCTGGGTCACCGACTGGGCGCTGCGCCTGGCCATCCTCCTCATCGCGGGATGGCTGCTCAGCCAGATCGGTGGCGCGCTGTGGGTGGGCATCCTACCGATCCTGCTCGCGCTCATCGTGGCGACGGTCCTCTGGCCCCCGACGGGGTGGATGACCCGCCACGGCGTCCCCAAAGCGCTTGCCGCGCTCATCTCCCTCCTCGGCTCACTCGGGGCCGTCGCGGGCATCCTCGCCCTGATCGCCCCGTCGATCATCGATCAGAGCGTCCAGTTGGCGGACCAGGCCTCCGAGGCGATCGGCGAGGTCCAGGACTGGCTCCGGGGCCCGCCCCTGAACATCCGGGACGAGCAGCTCGACAGCGTGCTGGGCCAGCTCAGCTCGACGCTGCAGGACCGGGGCGACCAGATCGCCAACGGTGTGTTCACCGGCGTCACCGCGGTGGGCTCGCTCCTCATCACCTTCGTGCTGGTCCTGGTGCTCACGTTCTTCTTCATCAAGGACGGCCCCCGGTTCCTGCCGTTCGTGCGCCGGATCGCCGGCCGCAACGCCGGTCGCCACCTCACCGAGGTCCTCACCCGCAGCTGGAACACCCTCGGCGGGTACATCCGCGCGCAGGCGATCGTCTCGTTCGTCGACGCCTTCTTCATCGGCCTGGCACTGGTCATCCTGGGCGTACCGCTGGCGTGGGCGCTGGCGGTCATCACCTTCCTGGCCGGATTCATCCCGATCGTCGGTGCCTTCACGGCCGGCGCGCTGGCTGTGCTCATCGCGCTGGTGGCCAACGGCCTGACCACCGCGATCATCGTGCTGGTCGTGATCATCGCGGTGCAGCAGCTCGAGAGCAACATCCTCCAGCCGATCCTCCAGTCGCGGGCGATGAACCTGCACCCCGTCGTGATCCTGCTCGGCGTGGCCGCCGGTGGCACCCTCTTCGGCATCATCGGGGCGTTCCTCGCGGTGCCGATACTGGCGGTGGCCGCCGTGATGCTCCGGTACCTCGGTGAGCAGATCGACTTGCGGACCGGGGACGTGACGGCATCCGACCTCGCGTCCGCCACCGACGAGGGGCGTCTGACGGCCTGGCTCGGCGAGATGTCCAGTTCGAGGTTCGCGCCACTGCGCAAGAGCAGCAGCGCCATCATGGCGGGGATCAAGGACACCCGGCCGGGACATCCCCACGGGGCACCCGACAGCGGGTCGGTCGAGGCGACCGGTGAGAGTGGGTCGGTGGTGGGGACCCTGCCGATCGACGACGAGGTGGTCCCGCCCGACCCGAACGCCGAGGACCCGTCGACCGACCACGCGAATCCTCCCACGGGTCCGGTCGATCCCCACGCCGTGTACGGCAACCGACCCTCGCCTTCGGAGAGCAAGCCCAACGTGCTGCGGCGCTTCGGCAGATTCCTCGCTCGCCGACTCGACGGTTAGAGTCTCATCCCGTGAACACACGCAGGAGCGGACGGGTCCCCGCGGACGAGAGGTCCGTCGTCTCGACCGTACGTGGGCTCCCCGCCTGGTCGGCGGTCCTGCTCGCGGTCGCCGTCACGCTCACCGGGGTGGCGATCGATTCGCTCTCCGGGGCCCTGGGGACCGGCTTCACCGTGGGGTACTTCCTCGGCTGCCTGGTCGCGGTGCTGGTGGTCTCGCGTCGCGCACTGTTCGTCGCCGCAATTCAGCCGCCGATCATCATGTCCGTACTGGTCCCGCTGGCCTCGGTGATCGCGGGGGCGGGCCTGAGCGCGGCGGCCTTCTCGCGGTCGCAGATGATCTCGATGGTCCTGCCGCTGGCGACCAGGTTCCCGCTGATGCTCACCACCACACTCGTGGTGGTCGCGATCGCGCTGATCCGGGCGTTCGTCCTGGAACCCCGGCGCACCCGCCCGGCACCGGCCCATCGGCGGCGGGCGGCTCCGGCGCACGCGCGCCGGTGACTCCCCTGCCGCTCTAGACCTTCTTGGGGACCCGGAGCTCGCGGGGCAGGGAGAACGTGATGGTCTCCTGCGCGGTCCGCACCGAGGACACATCGTTGTAGCCGTGGTCGGCCAGCAGGTCCACCACCCCGCGCACCAGCAGTTCGGGCACGGAGGCGCCAGAGGTCACCCCGACCGTGGTGACGCCCTCGAGCCAGGAGGTGTCGATCTCCTTGGCGTAGTCCACCAGGTGGGCGTCGCGCGCACCGGCCTGCAGGGCAACCTCGACGAGCCGGACCGAGTTGGACGAGTTCCTCGACCCCACCACGATCACCAGGTCGCACTGCGGTGCCATGGTCTTGACCGCGACCTGCCGGTTCTGCGTCGCGTAGCAGATGTCGTCCGACGGCGGATCGATCAGCGTCGGGTACTTCTCCTTGAGACGGCGGACCGTCTCCATGGTCTCGTCGACGCTGAGGGTGGTCTGCGAGAGCCAGATCAACTTCTCGGTGTCGACGGGGATGTCCAGGGCGTCGACGGACTCGGGGCCGTCGACGAGGGTCACCACGTCGGGCGCTTCGCCCGCGGTTCCCTCGACCTCCTCGTGGCCCTCGTGGCCGACCAGCAGGATCAGGTACCCCTCCCGGGCGAAGCGCTTGACCTCGGTGTGGACCTTGGTGACGAGCGGGCAGGTCGCGTCGAACGTGTTCAACTCCAGTTGCAGGGCGCTCTCGCGGACGGCCGGGGAGACCCCGTGGGCCGAGAACACCAGGTTCGAGCCGTGCGGGACCTCGTCCGTCTCGTCGACGAAGATCACGCCCTGGTCGGTGAACGACTCCACCACGTGCTTGTTGTGCACGATCTCCTTGCGCACGTACAGCGGTGCACCGTGCTTGGCCAGGGCCTTCTCGACCGTTTCGACGGCCCGGTCGACGCCGGCGCAATAGCCACGCGGTTCCGCGAGAAGCACTCGCTTGGTTGCCGGTTCGGCGATCATGTCGGTCTGCTCGGTCATGGCACCAGGGTACGGTTCATACTGGATTCCGACCATCACGCCTCCCGGACGCCCCCCGGCAGAGAGGTTCCCATGCTCCGACCCTTCTTCCTCACCCGCGTCTCCATCGGTGTCGCCGCCTCCGCGGTCGAGTACGCCGCGGAGCTCCCGGGGCGTGCGGTCCAGGCGGCGGTCTCCCTCCCGACGGTCCCGGTGAAGGTCGCCGGCAGCCTGGTGCAGACGTATCTCCACGCCGGCCAGACCGTCGCGGGGCTCGCGGTCAAGGGAGACCGGGTGCTCGCGACGGTGTTCCCCGCCCGGTCGGACCACCCGGAATGGGCGACGTTCGACGAGGATCTCGACACGCCCGGGGACGGCGCCCGGTACGGCACCGCGGCGGGCCCGGACGGGGACGCGGGGGCCGACGGCGACGACCCCGATGTCCCGACCGGCCGCGTCACCCCACGCGCCACGTGACCGCCGGATCGTCGAGGTCCCCCAGCACCCCCGAACAGCCGTGGCCGGTCCGGGTGGTCTCGGACCAGATCGCCGCCTGGATCCACCGGCTCGGTGCCGTCTGGGTCGAGGGCCAGATCACCCAGTTGAGCCTGCGCCCCGGCACCCGGACGGCGTTCCTCACCCTGCGCGACCCCTCGGTGGACAATTCCCTCACCCTGACCTGCCCGCCCCGGCTCATCTCCGAGGCCCCGGTGCCGGTGACCGAGGGCAGCCGGGTCGTGATCCGCGGAACCCCCCGCTTCTACACCGGTCGTGGCTCGTTCTCGCTCCAGGTCTCCGAGATCCGTCCGGTGGGCATAGGCGAGCTCCTCGCCCGCATCGAGAGGCTCAAGCAGGCCCTCGCGGCCGAGGGTCTGTTCGATCCGCGGCTCAAGCGCCCGCTGCCGTTCCTCCCCACCTGTGTGGGACTGGTCACCGGCCGCGCGAGCGCGGCCGAGCGGGACGTGGTCGAAGTGTCCCTCGGACGGTGGGCCGACGTGAGGTTCGCCGTCCGCAACACCGCGGTCCAGGGGCCGTCGGCCGTCCCCCAGATCCTGGAGGCGCTGGCCGAGCTCGACGCCGACCCCGTCGTCGACGTGATCATCCTCGCCCGCGGCGGCGGTTCGGTCGAGGACCTGCTCCCGTTCTCGGACGAGGCCCTGGTCCGGGCGATCTCGCGATGTCGCACGCCCGTGGTCAGCGCGATCGGTCACGAACCGGACTCACCCCTGTCCGATCTGGTCGCCGACCTGCGCGCGGCCACCCCCACCGACGCCGCCAAACGGGTGGTCCCGGACGTCACCGAGGAACGTCGCAGGATCGCCGACGCCCGTGCCAGGACCGCGCGCGCACTGCGGGGATGGGTGGAGCGCGAGCGCGGTCAGCTCGCCGCGGTCCGCTCCCGCCCCGTCATGGCGAACCCGTACGGGATCGTGGAGTCCCGGGCCGAGGTGGTGGCGGAGGCACTCCGGGCGGCCCGCCGGGACATCACCCGGATCGTCCAGACCGAGTCCACGTCGCTCGGCCACCTCGCGGCGCGGCTCACCACGCTCGGACCCGCAGCCACCCTGGCCCGCGGGTACGCGGTGGTCCAGTCCGTCGCCGGGGACCACGACGGCCGCGTGGTCTCCTCGATCGCCCACGCGCCGCCCGGGTCACAGCTGCGTATCCGGGTCTCGGACGGGGCCCTGTCCGCCGCCGTTCTGGGCTCCACCCCCGCCGCGGGACACTCCGCCGCCGCGACACCCGAACCCGCCACACCCGAACCCGCCACACCCGAGGAGCAGTCCTGATGCCCGACGAGCAGACCCCCGTCTCCCAGCTCGGCTACGAGGAGGCCCGCGACGAGCTGATCGAGGTGGTCCGCATCCTCGAGGCCGGAGGGCAGGACCTGGACGCCTCCCTGGCGCTCTGGGAGCGCGGCGAGGAGCTCGCCGCGCGGTGCACCGAACACCTCGACGGGGCACGCGACCGGATCGACGCCGTTCTGGGCGACGACGACTCTGGCGACCGCACCTAGGAGGCCGCGGCGCGCGCGGTGGGTCGGCGTGCACCTGCCCGGGGTCGTCCGGCCGGCGGACTATCGACCGCTGGGCAGCGGTTCGGCGTCCTGGACCGCCGCGGCCAGCGCCTCGAAGTCCGAGGAGGTGGCCGATCCGGTCACCGCCACCCGGACGTCGCCCAGGTCCAGGACCCACACCGGGCGGACGTCGTCACCGGTGAACACGGTCCATTCCCGCCCGGTCACCGGCACGATCGTCCGGTTCGGCCTCGGCCCGCCGTTCAGTGATCGGAAGGCCTCCTCCGGGGCATCGGACTGGACCAGTTCGACGAAACTGCGCTCCCCCGTCACCCACCCCACGTGGCTCGAGGTGGTGTCGGCGAAGCTCTCGACGCGCCCGGAGTTGGAGGTCCACCCCTCCGGGACATCCGGGGAACGGACCGGGAAGTCCAGACTCCGCGCGTCCTGACGCAGGGAGGCGTCGGCGTCGAACTCCGGGATCGCTCCCTGCTGAGGTCCCGACGGGCTGAACGTGCACTGCCCGGACACACCGGCGAAAAGTCCGACGATCACCATGAGAACCACCACCGACCAGAACATGTCGCGGTTACCCTGCAGGATTCTCGGTTTCGGCTCGGCCACGGCGTCGAGTATCCCACCCGGCCGGGGCATGTCGGGCGCCTGGCCCCCGGCGAGGGCCGACAGGTGCAACAATGAGCGCCGACACCCCATCACGCGGCGAGCCGCCACTGCCCGTCCGCCTGCAGCTATCCGAGGAGCCCGACGCCACATGTCAGACGCCCTACGTCCCGACCGCAACCTCGCCATGGAGCTCGTCCGAGTCACCGAGGCCGCCGCGCTCGCGGCCGGCCGGTGGGTGGGCCGGGGAGACAAGCTCGGGGGTGACGGCGCGGCCGTGGACGCCATGCGCGAGCTCATCGGCACCGTGGACATGGACGGCGTCGTGGTGATCGGCGAGGGCGAGAAGGACGAGGCGCCGATGCTGTTCAACGGCGAGAGGGTCGGCACCGGGCACGGACCCGCCGTCGACGTGGCGGTGGATCCGATCGACGGGACGCGCCTCATGGCCGAAGGCCGCCCCAACTCCATCGCCGTCATCGCCGTCGCGGAGCGGGGCGCGATGTTCGATCCCTCCGCGGTGTTCTACATGCGCAAGATCGCCGTGGGACCGGATGCGGTCGGCCACATCGACCTGTCCAAGTCCACCGAGTGGAACATCATCTCCGTGGCCAGGGCCAAGAACATCGATGTCGGGGACCTGACGGTGTGCGTCCTCGACCGCCCCCGGCACGCGGAACTCATCGCGGAGATCCGGTCGGCCGGCGCCAAGGTCCGGTTGATCATGGACGGGGACGTGGCCGGTGGCGTGGCGGCCGCCTCCGACGACAGCTCGGTGGACATGCTCATGGGGATCGGCGGCACCCCGGAGGGGATCATCACCGCCTGCGCCATGAAGTGCATGGGCGGGGAGATCCAGGGGCAGCTCTGGCCCCAGGACGAGGCCGAGCGCCAGAAAGCGGTCGACGCCGGACTCGACGTCGACGCGTTCCTCGGCACCGACGACCTGGTCAAGGGCGACAACTGCTTCTTCGCGGCGACCGGCATCACCAACGGCGACATGGTCCGCGGCGTGAGCTACCGCTCCAACGGCGCCGTCACCAGGTCCCTCGTCATGCGGTCCAAGTCGGGGACCGTCCGGCACGTCGAGGCCCGCCACCGCATGGAGAAGCTCCGCGAGTTCTCGGCGGTCGACTACGGCCAGGGGACCCGCGACGACTGACCCTCCCCGGCCCGGGGCCGCCCCGAGCGGTCGCACGAGGCCGGGCCCGCGGAGCGGCTGCACGGGGCGGCGGCCACGCCTACTCTGGCCCGTATGGCTGACCAGAGTGGATTCCGTATCGAGCACGACACCATGGGCGAGGTCCGGGTACCGGTCGACGCGCTGTGGCGGGCCCAGACGCAGCGGGCGGTGGAGAACTTCCCGGTCTCGGGCAGCGGTCTCGAGCGCGCACAGATCCGCGCGCTCGGCCTGCTCAAGTCCGCGTGCGCGACGGTCAACGGTCGTCTCGGGCTCCTCGAGCAGACCAAGGTCGACGCGATCGTGTCCGCGGCCGGCCGGATCGCCGACGGGGAGGTCGACGAGCACTTCCCCGTGGACGTGTTCCAGACCGGCTCCGGCACCAGTTCCAACATGAACGCCAACGAGGTCATCGCGTCGCTGTGCGCGGCAGAGGGTGTCACCGTGCACCCGAACGACGATGTCAACATGTCGCAGTCCTCCAACGACACCTTCCCCACCGCGACCCACGTCGCCGCGACGGAGGTGGCGCTGACCGAACTCGTCCCCGCACTGAGCGGGCTGGCCGAGTCGCTCGAGCGGAAGTCCGTCGAGTGGCGGGACGTGGTCAAGTCCGGCCGCACCCATCTCATGGACGCGGTCCCCGTGACCCTGGGCCAGGAGTTCGGGGGGTACGCGCGCCAGCTCCGGGCCGGGGCCGAGCGTGTCTGCGCCACCCTGCCCCGGGTGGGCGAACTCCCGATCGGCGGCACGGCCGCGGGCACCGGCCTCAACGCACCGGACGGCTTCGGCTCCGCGGTGGTGGAGGAACTGCGCGCCCTCACCGGGCTCGAGGAGCTGCGCCTGGCCGCGGACCCGTTCGAGGCGCAGTCCGCTCGCGACGGTCTGGTGGAGCTCTCCGGGGCGATGCGCACGATCGCAGTCTCGCTGACGAAGATCGCCAACGACGTCCGCTGGATGGGGTCCGGTCCCATGACGGGCTTGTCCGAGGTCCACCTGCCGGACCTGCAGCCCGGGTCGTCGATCATGCCCGGCAAGGTCAATCCGGTACTGTGCGAGACCATCTCCCAGGTCGCCGCCCAGGTGGTGGGCAACGACGCGGCCGTGGCCTGGGCCGGCGCGACCGGGGCCTTCGAGCTCAACACCGCGATCCCGGTGATGGCCCGCAACGTCCTGGAATCGGCTCGGATCCTCACCACGTCCACCACCCTGTTCGCCGAGCGCTGCATCGACGGGATCGAACCCGACGTCGACAGGATGCGCCGCTACGCCGAGTCCTCGCCCTCGATCGTCACCCCGCTGAACTCGGCCATCGGCTACGAGGAGGCCGCCCGGGTGGCCAAGCACGCGTTGGCGGAGGGGATGACGATCCGCGAGGCCGTGATCGCCCTGGGCTTCGTCCCCGATCCGCTGAGCGAGGACGAGCTGGACCGCCGCCTCGACGTGCTGGGGATGACGGGGCTCGACCGCGAGCGCTGACGCCGGTCAGGCGGCGTGGATCCGGCGCAACTCCCCGGGCAGGGCGTCCGGGTGGAACTCCTCGAGCATCGTGGTGACCAACTCGGCGATCGCCGACCGCTCCGAGCGGTTGAGGGTCACGTGCGCGAACAACGGATGTCCCTTGAGCTTCTCCACCACCGCCTGGATGCCGTCGTGACGACCGACGCGCAGGTTGTCACGCTGGGCCACATCGTGGGTGAGCACGACCCGCGACCCGGTGCCCAGCCTGGAGAGCACGGTGAGCAGCACGTTGCGCTCGAGTGACTGCGCCTCGTCGACGATCACGAACGAGTCGTGCAGGCTCCGGCCGCGGATGTGGGTGAGCGGGAGCACCTCCAGGATGTCCCGGTCCATCACCTCGTCGATCACGTTCTCGCTGACCAGGCCCTCGAGGGTGTCGAAGACCGCCTGCGACCACGGCGACATCTTCTCGGTCTCGCTGCCCGGGAGGTAGCCGAGTTCCTGGCCACCCACGGCGTAGAGGGGCCGGAACACGACGATCTTGCGGTGGCGGCGCCGCTCGAGGACGGACTCGAGCCCGGCGCACAGGGCGAGCGCGGACTTGCCCGTTCCCGCCCGGCCCCCGAGCGAGACGATCCCGATCGACTCGTCGAGCAGGCAGTCGATGGCGATGCGCTGCTCGGCCGAGCGGCCCCGCAGGCCGAACACCTCGACATCCCCGCGCACCAGCTTCAACCCGCCGCCGTCGGTGACGCGGGCCAGTGCCGACGACGACTCGGTCTGGACCCGGATACCGCAGTGGACCGGGGTCTGCACGTCCAACCCGGCCGCGCGGGCCGCGAGCGGCGACGCCCCACCGTCGGAGAACAGGGTGTCCACGAGATCCTGGGTGGCGGGCAGGTCGGCCACCCCGCTGTACCCGGTCAGCACCACGTCCTGGGCGTGGTACTCGTCTGCGGGCAGCCCCACCGATCCGGCCTTGACGCGCAGCGGCACGTCCTTGGAGACGAGGACGGTGTCCTGGCCCTCCGCGCGGAGGTTGAGCGCGCACGCGAGGATCCGAGAATCCTCGCCGGTGTTGCGAAAGCCGGTCGGCAGGATCGTCTGGTCGGTGTGGTTGAGTTCCACCCGCAGGGTGCCGCCCTCGTCGGTGATGGGCAGGTCGCCGTCGAGCCGTCCGTGGCGCAGGCGCAGGTCCTCGAGGAGTCGGAGGGCCTCTCGGGCGAAGTAGCCGAGCTCGGGGTGGTGTCGCTTGCCCTCCAGCTCCCCGATCACCGCGATGGGCAACACCACGTGGTGCTCGGCGAAGCGGGTGACGGCCCACGGGTCAGAGAGCAGAACCGAGGTGTCGAGGACGTAGGTGCGTACGGTGTCGGTCACGGCGGACTCCTGGCCCGCGGCACCGCGGGCGAGCTGGGGGTGGACCGGTCGGCTCAGGTCACCTGGTGGTGACGGGGCCGGGTGCCGGCCCCCTCCCGATCGAGTGCGTCGATCATCGGCTGGGACCTCCCGACGGTCGGCTTCCCCACCGACCGTTGAGAGTCACGCTACGCCCGAATCACACACCTGTGAGTTAACTCATCGTGAATTCGTCAGACTCGTCGACACCTGCGGCCGGGGACCCGGCTCTCCCGCCCCGGAACCCTCGGCCCCGCCTCACTCGACCATCATCCGCACGGTCTCGGCCACGACCGCCGGACGGTCGGAGCCCTCGACCTCGACGGTCACCAGGCTGTTGAGCTGGACTCCGGCGGACTTGCGTTGGAGCGAGGTGAGCTCGACGCCCGCGCGGATCCGCGAGCCCACCGGGACCGGGGCCGGGAACCGGACCTTGTCGACGCCGTAGTTGATCATCATCCGGAATCCACGGATGTCCAGAACCTCCGCCCCCAGCACCGGCAGCAGGGACAGTGTGAGGTATCCGTGGGCGATGGTGGCGCCGTACGGCCCCTGCGCCGCGCGGACGGGATCCACGTGGATCCACTGGTGATCCCCGGTGGCCTCGGCGAACGCGTCGATCCGGTCCTGCGTGATCTCCATCCAGTCGCTGTACCCCACGTGTCGGCCGAGTTCGGCCTCGAGCTGCTCCAGCCCCTCGAACACCCTCATGACAGTCCTCCTCGCTGCACCAGTTGCGATGCGATGACGTTGCGTTGGATCTCGTTGGTCCCCTCGCCCACGATCATGAGCGGGGCGTCCCGGAAGTAGCGCTCGACGTCGTACTCCGTGGAGTACCCGTAGCCGCCGTGGATCCGGACCGCGTCGAGCGCGATCTCCATGGCGGCCTCGGAGGCGAAGAGCTTGGCCATCCCCGCCTCCATGTCGCAGCGCTCGCCGGCATCGGCGCGCTCCGCCGCGTGGAGCGTGAGCTGGCGCGCGGCGGAGAGCCTGGTGGCCATGTCGGCCAGTCGATGGCCGATCGCCTGGTGCTCCCAGATCGGTCGGCCGAACGACTCCCGCTGCTGCGCGTAGGCGAGCGAGTCCTCCAGGGCGGCCGCCGCCACCCCGAGGGCGCGGCCCGCGACCTGGATCCGTCCGGTCTCCAGGCCCGTCATCATCTGGCCGAACCCCCGCCCCGGCTCCCCGCCGAGGATCTGCGTGACGGGCGTGCGATAGCCGTCGAACGCCAACTCGCACGTCTCGACGCCCTTGTATCCCAGCTTGGACAGGTCGCGCGAGACGGTCAGGCCGGGCCCGTGCTCGACCAGCACGATCGAGATCCCCCTGTGCGCGGGAGTGGCCGCGGGATCCGTCTTGCAGAGCAGCGCGATGAGGCCGGAACGGCGCGCGTTGGAGATCCACGTCTTGGTGCCGGTGATCACGAGGTCGTCGCCGTCGGGACGCGCGGTGGTCCCCATGGCCTGGAGGTCCGACCCCCCTCCCGGCTCGGTGAGCGCCATGGTCGCCCGCACCTCACCCGTCGCCAGCCGCGGGAGGTAGGCGGCCTTCTGCTCCTCGGTGCCGAACCTGGTGAGCAGCGTGGCCACCACGGTGTGCCCGCCCATAGCGCCGGCGAGCGACATCCACCCGCGGGCGAGCTCCTCGGTCACGTGCACGAAGCAGGGCATCGAGACCGGCATCCCGCCGTACTCCTCGGGCACGGCCAGACCGTAGATCCCGATCTGCTTCATCTGCTCGATCCAGCGTTCGGGGTAGGAGTCCGCGTGCTCCGTCTCGCGGACGGACGGCCTGACCTCACGGTCGATGAAGCGGCGCACGGTCGCCACCAGATAGGCCTCGTCCTCGTTCAGGTCCGGCACCGCGCAGCACCTCGTCGTCGTCGTCGCTCGGTCGTCCGCCCGGGTGGACGTCGGCTCATCGTCCCAACCCGCCGCACATCCGTCAATAATCATGCTCATGGATTGCCTAGGATGACGGCCATGGACAGTCGCGGCCACCTCCCCGTCGGCGGACCCCACTTCGATCAGTTGGCGGTGGGGCAGGTCGTCGTCGACGCCCCGGCGGTGACCCTCACGGACGGGCTCGCCGCGACCCACCAGGCCATCCTCGGCGACCGCCTGCGGCTCCCCCTGGACCGCCATCTCGCCCGCACGGTCACCGGTGGAACGGTGGCCCACCCCGGGCTCGTCATCGACGTGGCGATCGGTCAGTCCACCGTCCTCACCCAGCGCGTCAGGGCCAACCTCTTCTACCGCGGTCTGCGTCTGCACACCGCGCCCGCGATCGGGGACACCCTGTCCACCAGGACCGAGGTCGTCGGGTTGAGGACCACCAGTCCCTCACCGGGTCGCGCCCCCACCGGACTGGCAGCCCTGAGGGTGACCACCACCGACCAGGACGGGCGGACCGTCCTGGACTTCCACCGGTGCGCCATGCTGCCGCTCACGCCGGGGGTCGACCCGGCGTCGTGCGCGCACGCCGACGACCTGTCGACGATCGGGGCCGCCCCCGCCCGGCCGTGGGCCGCGCCCGAGGGCTGGGACGTGGCCGCGTACCGCGCCGTGGTCCCCGGAGCCGGCGACCCCCTCCCGTCCGAGGGCACCGTGATGCGCGCGGGCGCCGACGTGGTCTCCGGCGCCCCGGAGCTGGCCCGGCTCACCACCAACATCGCCCGGGCGCACCACGACGCCCGTGTCTCGGACTCCGGCCGGTTGGTCTACGGCGGCCACACCATCGGGCTCGCACTGGCCCAGGCCACCCGCGCACTGCCGACGATGCTCACCGTGCTCGGCTGGCACTCGTGCGACCACCTGGGCCCGGTCCGCGAGGGTGACACCCTAAGCAGCGACCTCGTGGTGGGGGCCGCTGACGACCTCCCCGGCGGCGGGACGGCGCTCGACCTCCGGTCACTCGTCACCGCCCACCGCGACGACGGCGACGCTCCCGTCCTGGACTGGTCGTTCACCGTTCTCATGCCCTGACGATCGAATCGGGGATAATGGTTGTCATGAGTTCAGGAGGCGGCGCTCGTCCGGGGATGGGTCGTCCCAAGAAGACCGCCCTCCTGGTGGCCCAGCAGATCGTCGAGGACATCTCCCGCCGCGGCAACACCGTCGGCGACCGGTTGCCGCCGGAACACCTCATGCTCGAGCACTACGGGGTCGGCCGCGGGACTCTGCGGGAGTCGCTGCGCTACCTGGAGTTGCAGGGCGTCCTCATGCTCAAGCCGGGCCCGGGTGGCGGGCCGATCGTGCAGCAACCGGACGGGGGGACGCTCGCCGCCACCCTGAGCCTGCTCCTGCAGTTCGAGAACGCCCCGTTCTCCACGATCATGGAGGCCCGCGCGGCGCTGGAGCCCACGATCGCCCGTCTGGCCACCGCGAGGATCGACGATGCCGGCCTGGCCCGACTCGCCGAGAACCTCCGCCTGACCCGGGAGGAGCTGACCGATCAGGCCGCCTTCTCCGCGCATTCCGAGCGCTTCCACGAACTCGTGGCCTGGAGCTCCGGGAACGCGCTCTTCGGCTATCTCTTCGACGCCCTGAGCGGGTTGATCGCCGGCGCCTCGATGGGCATCACCTACCCGAGGCGACAGCGCGAGTTGACCTGCGACATCCACGAGGAGATCTACGCCGCCATCTCGGACGGCGACGGGGACACGGCGTCCCACCTGATGTCGGCCCACATCAACGAGCACACCACCTACCTGGAGAAGCGGTTCCACAAGGCGCTCGCACGGCCGATACGGTGGGACCTCGACGGCTGACCCGGCCGCGCGGCTCAGATATGGCGGCCGCCGGTGATCTCGAGAACCGTTCCGGTCATGTAGCTCGACATGTCGCTGGCCAGGAAGAGCACCACCTCCGCCACCTCTGAGGGCTCGCCGGCCCGGCCCATCGGGATCTCGGCCATCTTCTCGTCCCACACGTGTTGCGGCATCGCCAGCGTCATCGCGGTCCGGATGAGACCGGGCTGGATCGCGTTGATCCGCACGTTCTTGAAGGCGACCTCCTTGGCGGCGGCCTTGGTCAACCCGACGATCCCTGCCTTGGCGGCGGAGTAGTTGGTCTGGCCCTTGAGACCGACCTTCCCGGAGATCGAGGAGACGTTGACGATCGATCCTCCCCCGTGCTCCCGCATCCGTCCGGCGGCGGCGCGGGTGCCGTTCCACGTGCCCTTGAGGTGGATCGCGATGATGTCGTCGAACTGCTGCTCGGTCATCGTGCGCATGGTGGCGTCGCGGGTGACCCCGGCGTTGTTGACGAACACCCCGAGCGGCCCGAACGCATCCTCGGCCACGTCGATCAGGTGCTCGACCGCCGCGCCGTCGCGGACGTCGCAGTTGACGTAGCGCGCCCTGCCCTGACCGCCCAGCTCGTCGACCGCGGCCGCACCCGCCTCGTCGTCGATGTCCCCCACCACGACGCGCGCGCCGTTGTCGACGAAGGTCCGGGCGATCTCCAGCCCGATCCCGCGCGCGGCGCCGGTGACGACCGCCGTCCTACCCTCGAGCAGTGCCATGGGTGTCCTCTCCTCGTGTGACCTGATGCGTGGTGTCCTGATGTGTGATGTCCGGGTGCGTGGCGTCCGGGTGTGCGGCCAGTTCGGCCAGGATCGCGTCCGTGTGTTGCCCGAGCGCGGGCACCGACCCCATCGGCAGCTCTACGTCTGCATAGTCGACGGGCGGCAGCAGTCCGCGTACGGGTCCTGCGGGGGTGTCGACCTGTCTCCACCGGTCCCGCGCGTCGAGCTGCGGGTGGTCGACCAGCCCCCCGACATCGTTGAGCCTGGCCGCCGGGACGCCGGCAGCATCGAGCCGGTCGGCCAGCTCCTGGGACCCGTACTCCGCGGTCAGGGCGCTGATCAGCGCATCCACCTCCCCGCGTCGGGAGACCCGGGCGATGTTGGTGGCATATCGCTCGTCGTCGACGAGGTCCGGTCGTCCGAGAACCTCGCGCACCAACGCCGCCCAACCACGGTCGTTCTGTACGCCGATGAGCACCTGGCCGTCCGTGGTCGGAAAGGCGTCGTACGGACAGATCGAGGCGTGCGAGAGACCCATACGACCGAGCTGCCGGCCCTCGTACATCCGGACGTACATCGGGTGGCCCATCCACTCGGCCGTCGCCTCGAACATGGACACCTCGATAGTGGCTCCCCGCCCGGTCCGTTCCCGCCGGAACAACGCCGACTGGACGGCCGACAGTGCGTACATCCCGGTCGCGATGTCGGAGACCGGGACGCCCGACTTGGAGGCGCTCTCGGGGGTGCCGGTGATCGAGCACAGACCCGACTCGGCCTGGATGAGCATGTCGTAGGCCTTGCGACCGGAGTACGGCCCCCCGTCGCCGTAGCCGGACAGGGTGACGACGACGAGCTCGTCCTTACGCTCCCGGAGGACGGCGGCTCCGAGGCCCAGCCGCTCCATCGCCCCGGGGGCCAGGTTGCTCAGGACCACGTCCGCGCGATCGGCCAGGTCGAGCGCGACCCGGCGACCGTGGTCGGAGGCCAGGTCGAGCGCGATGGATTCCTTTCCCCTGTTGAGCCAGACGAAGTGGGAGGCCTGGCCGTGGACGGCGTCGTCGTAGGACCGCGCGAAGTCGCCCTCACCAGGACGCTCGACCTTGATGACACGAGCGCCGAGGTCGGCGAGATGCCGGGTGGCCAGCGGGCCGGCGACGGCCTGTTCGACCGCCAGGACCGTGATCCCCTCGAGAGGGAGCGGTCCGTCGCCGCTCATCGCCCGTCGGCCTCGCGGGTCGCACCACGCATGAGCCCGCCACCGATGATGAGCTTCTGGATCTCACTCGTCCCCTCGTAGAGGCGCAGCAGGCGGATGTCCCGGTAGATCCGCTCGACCGCGACACCGCGCATGTACCCGGTGCCACCGTGGATCTGCACGGCCAGGTCCGCGACCTTCCCGGCCATCTCGGTGCAGTACAGCTTGGCGACGGACGGGGCGATCCGTCGGTCCTCTCCCGAGACGTACTTGGCCGCCACCTCTCGCACGAGGGCCCGACCGGACATCACCCCCACCTGCTGGTCGGCGATCATCGCCTGCACCAACTGGAAGTCCCCGACGAGGGTGCCCCCCTGCGTGGTGGTGGACGCGTAGGACAGCGACTCGTCGAGCGCCCGCTGCGCCGACCCCACGGCGACGGCGGCGATGTGCACGCGGCCGCGGGCCAGGGACGTCATCGCCGCGCGGTACCCGGCGTCCTCGTCTCCACCCACGAGCGCCGAGGCCGGGACCCGCACGCCGCTGAAGACCACCTCGGACGTCGAGGACCCCTCCTGCCCCATCTTCCGGTCCTTCGGCCCCACCGTGACCCCGGGCGCGTCGGCGGGGACGAGGAACACGGCGATGCCCGGCCCCCGCTCGTCGGCGGGCCGCGTCCGGGCGAACAGCACGAAAAGGTCCGCCACCGGGGCGTTGGTGATGAACCGCTTGGTGCCGTCGATCACCCAGTCCCCGCCGTCCCGGACGGCCCTGGTCGTCAGTCCCGCCGGGTTGGACCCCGCGCCGTCCTCGGTCAGGGCGAAGGACGAGATGACCTCGCCGGAGGCGATCCGCTCCAGCCACTCGGCCTTCTGCTCGTCGGTACCGAAGCCCACGAGGACCTGCCCGGCGATTCCGTTGTTGGTGCCGAACAGGGACCGCATCGCCAGGCTGGTGTACCCGAACTCCATCGCCAGCTCGACGTCCTGGGACAGGTTCACCCCGAGGCCGCCCCATTCCTGAGGGATCGCGTATCCGAACATCCCCATCTCGGCCAGTCCGGTCCGGATGTCGTCCGGGACCGCGTCGGCGTCGGCGATCTCCCGCTCACGCGGGACCACCACCGTCCGGATGTAGTCGCGGGTCGCGGCGAGGATCGCGGCGAAGTCCTCCGCGTCGACCCCGGACCCCACCGCGGCGTGCGACCCCGCTCCCGGATCAGACCCCGCCGCGTCCGCCTGCACGCTCATGTTGCGCCCTTCGTCGTGAACCTCGCGGGACCGGGATCCGGTGCAGCGATGCCTAAACCATTATCATCAATTGGAAGGCGGGGCAACAGCCACCACCGGAGCGACGGGAGCCACCGATGACCGACCTCGGCGAGCCGCGACCCCTCAGCGGGATGCGCGTGATCGAACTGTCCAGCTTCGTCGCCTCTCCCCTGTGCGGGCTCACGCTCTCCCAGCTCGGCGCCGAGGTCATCCGGGTCGACCCGGTGGGTGGAGCGGCCGACGTGCACCGCTGGCCGGTCGCCCCGGACGGGACCTCGATCTACTGGACCGGGCTCAACCGGGGGAAGTCCTCGGTGACCCTCGACCTGCGGTCTGACCGGGGTCGGCAGGCGCTACGAGACCTCGTCACCGCTCCCGGGGAGGGCGGCGGCATCCTCGTGACCAACTCCGGCGGCCGCGACTGGATGAGCCATGATCGCCTGGCGGCGGCCCGGCCCGACGTCATCACCCTCGAACTGCTCGGGCGCCGCGACGGCCGCCCCGCAGTGGACTACACCGTCAACGCCGGCCTCGGGTTCCCCGCGATCACCGGGCCGACCGGCGGGCAGGGTGGTGAGCAGAACGGCGGCCCGGTGGTCAACCACGTCCTGCCCGCCTGGGACGTCGCGGCGGGCCTGCATGCCGCCCTGGCCGTGGTGGCCGCCGTCCGTGACCGCGAGCGGACCGGCCGGGGGCGTCGGATCGTCCTGCCCCTCGACGACGTCGCCCTGGCCACCGCCGGCACGCTGGGCTACCTCACCGAACCACAGATCGACGGTTCCTCGCGGCCTGCGGTGGGCAACTACGTGTACGGCACCTTCGGCAGGGATTTTCCCACCGCCGACGGCGGCCGGGTGATGGTCGTCGCCCTGACCACCAGACATTTCCACGACCTGGCGCGGGTGACCGGCACCCGGGATGCCGTCGACGCCCTGGAGTCGGCGACCGGCGCCGATTTCGACACCGAGGCCGACAGGTACTCCTACCGCGAGGTCCTGTCCGCCCTCTTCGCCCGGTGGTTCGCCGCACACACCACCGACGAGGTCACCCGGGCACTGGCGGCCTCGTCGGTGCTGCACGAGCGGTACCGCACCTTCGACCAGGTGGTCGCGGAGGGGGATCTCGAGGCCAACCCGCTCTTCGCTCCCCTCGAGCAACCCGGGCTGGGGTCCTACCTCGCGGCCGCGCACCCCGCGACCTTCGACGGCCGGCACATGACCGCAGGCCCCGCACCGACTCTGGGGGCGGACACCGATCGCCTCACCGCAGAAGGGCACTGAGGCACCCGTCCACTGCGTACAGTCGCCACCATGAAGGCTGCGGTGTGTGTCGACACGGAATCCCCCCTGGTGATCGAGGAGATCCCGATCCCCCAACCGGCGGAGGGCGAGGTCCTGATCCGCAACACCGCCTGCGGGGTGTGCCACACCGACCTGCACGTGATGAAGGGCGAGGTGCGGTTTCCCCTGCCCGGGGTCCTGGGGCACGAGGTCTCCGGGGTCGTCGCCGAGGTCGGCCGCGGCGTGACGGCGGTCCGCCCGGGCGACCGCGTGGTGGGCTCGTTCATCATGCCGTGCGGGTGGTGCGAGAACTGTGCCCGCGGAATGGAGGACCTGTGCTCGACGTTCTTCGAGTACAACCGCCTGCGCGGGACCCTGTACGACGGCGAGACCAGGCTCCACCGCGCGAACGGTGAGCCGCTCTCCATGTATTCCATGGGCGGCCTCGCCGAGTACAGCGTCACGCCCGCCACCGCGGTGTTCGCCCTCCCGGAGGAACTGGACCTCGCGGACTCGGCGATCCTGGGGTGCTCGCTGTTCACCGCCTACGGTGCCGTGCGGAACGTCGGGGACGTCCGGACCGGTGAGTCGGTCGCGGTCGTGGCGGTGGGCGGGGTCGGGCAGAACATCGTCCAGCTGGCGGCGGTGAGCGGCGCCGAATCCGTCATCGCCATCGACGTGGACGACGAGAAACTCGCCCTCGCACGCCGCATGGGCGCCACCCACACGATCAACTCGCGGCAGGTCGATGCGACCGAGGCGGTCATGGAGATCACCGGCGGCAGGGGCGTCGACACCGCCTTCGAGGCCCTCGGATCAGCGGCCACCACCCGCCAGGCCACCGAGATCGCGCGCGAGGGCGGCAGGGTCGTGGTGGTGGGCATCCCGCCGGCCGGAACGGTGCTCGATGTCGACCTCGCGCGGGTCGTGAGACGCAAGATCCAGATCAAGGGTTCCTACGGCGCCCGCGCACGGCAGGACCTGCCCGCGCTCATCCGGCTGCTCGCCGCAGGGAGACTCGATCTGAGCAGTGTGATCTCGCGGCGCGTGGGGCTCGAGGAGGCGCCCGGGACCTACCAGGCGCTCGACCGCGGGGAGGTTCTCGGCCGCGCCGTCGTGCTCACCGGCGCCTGAGCCGGGGCCGAGGACTGACTCGCCGGGGCCGAGGACTGACCCGCCGGGGCCTGAGCCGGGGACTGACCCGCCGGGGACGGACCCTCACTCAACACAGGCCCCGCCGCGACGCCCCCTCGCCGGGCATCCGCACGCGCGAGAGTACGCCCACAGCGCAGCCGCCCCCGACGATGGCGTCTGGCGTGCGCAGATGCGCAGGCTGGAGTTCATCGCGGGGGGCGGCTGCGAGTCCCCGGGCAGCCGCTCGCGCGGATGCACGCCGACGGCGGCTGCGAGTCCCCGGTCAGCCGCTCGCGCGGATGCTCGCCGACCGCGGATGCACGCCGACCGCGGATGCACGCCGACTCGTGATGCGAGAGCCTACTGGGGACGCTTGGGCCGGCTGGTGATGCGAGGACCGTCAGAGTAGCTCGATGATCGTGGCGTTGGCCTGTCCACCGCCCTCGCACATCGTCTGCAGGCCGTACTTGATGCCCTCGTTCTTCATGTGATGGACGAGGTCGGCGAAGATCCGGGCCCCGGAGCCGCCGAGCGGGTGGCCGAGGGCGATCGCGCCACCGTTGGGGTTGAGCCTGGCCGGGTCGGCGCCGGTCTCGGCGAGCCACGCCATCGGGACCGAGGCGAAGGCCTCGTTGACCTCGAACACCCCGATGTCGTCGACGGTCAGGCCGGAACGCTCGAGAGCCTTGGCGGTGGCCGGGATCGGTGCCGTGAGCATGATGACCGGATCGTCCCCCGCCAGGGTGGCTGTGTGGACCCGGGCGATCGGGGTGCAGCCGTACCTGGCGGCGGCCTCCTCGCTCATGACGAGGATCGCTGCGGAGCCGTCCGAGATCTGCGAGGCGTTGCCGGCGTGGATCACACCGTCGGACTTGAACGGGGTCTTGAGCCCCGCCAGCCCCTCGACCGTGCTCCCCCGGCGGATTCCCTGGTCGGCGTCGAAGACCCCGTCCGGGGTGGTCACCGGGACGATGTGTCCGGCGAAGAACCCGGCGTCCTGGGCGGCCGCGGCCTTCTCGTGCGAGGCCACGGCGAACTCGTCGAGCTGCGTGCGGGACAGGCCCCATCGCTCGGCGATCATCTCGGCGCCGACACCCTGGTTGGGCATGGTGCCGTCATAGCGATCGAGGAAGTCCTGCCCGTACGGGATCCCCTCGCCGGTGATGGAGCTGCCCATCGGCTGACGGGTCATGGATTCGACACCGCCGGCCACCACCACGTCGTGGTAGCCGGACTCGACGACCGCGACGGCGAAGCTCAGCGCCTGTTGAGACGACCCGCACTGGCGGTCGACGGTCACACCCGTGACGGTCTCGGGCCAGCCGGCCGAGAGAACCGCGGTGCGTGCGATGTCCCCGGTCTGCTCACCGGCCTGGGTCACGCACCCCCAGATCACGTCCTCCACGACCCCGGGGTCGATTCCGGCGCGCTCGACCAGAGCGTTCAGGACCGTGCCCGACAGATCGGCCGGATGCACGCCGGCCAGACCACCGTTGCGTTTGCCGACCGCGCTGCGCACGGCCTCGACGATTACTGCTCCCATATCCCGCATTCCTCCAACTCGGTCCACCTGGAACTGGTGGAAACTCCTAGTGTTACCCGATGAACGGCGGCGTACGCCGGAGTTCGCCGCGCGCGATGGTGCGGCGGTGCACGGCGTCCGGCCCGTCCACGATCCTCAGGGCCCGCGCCCAGGCGTAGAAGTACGCCAGTGGCGTGTCGTCGGACACCCCCGCCCCGCCGAAGATCTCGATCGCCCGGTCGATCACGGTGCAGGCGACCTGTGGCGCGATCACCTTGATGGCGGAGATCTCGAACCGGGCCTCCTTGGCCCCGACGGTGTCGATCATCCAGGCACAGTGCTGGACCTGGAGGCGGGCCTGGTCGATCTCGATGCGGGAGTTGGCGATGTGCTCCTGCACCACGCCCTGTTCCGACAGGTACCCGCCGAAGGCGTGGCGGGACTTGGCGCGGTCGACCATGAGGGCCAACGCCCGCTCTGCCATCCCGATGGCACGCATGGCGTGGTGGATCCTGCCCGGGCCGAGGCGCGCCTGGGCGATCGCGAACCCGGCCCCCTCCTCGCCGAGCAGGTTCGACGTCGGCACGCGGACGTCCGAGAAGACCAGCTCGCAGTGGCCGTGCTGGTCCTGGTAGCCGAACAGCGGCAGGTTTCGCTCGATGGTCAGCCCCGGGGTACCCCGCGGCACCAGCACCATGGACTGCTGACGGTGCGTCTCGGCGGAGGAGTCCGTCTTGCCCATGACGATGAAGATCTCGCATCGCTCGTCCGCCACTCCCGTGATCCACCACTTGCGGCCGTTGATCACGTACTCGTCACCCTCGCGGCGGATGACGGTCTGGACGTTCGTCGCGTCCGAGGAGGCGACGTCCGGCTCGGTCATGGCGTAGGCCGAGCGGATCGTGCCCTCCTTGAGCGGCTCGAGGTAGGCCGCCTTCTGCTCGTCGGTCCCGAACAGGTGGAAGGTCTCCATGTTCCCCGTGTCGGGGGCCTGCGAGTTGATGGCCTCCGGGGCGATCACCGGCGACCAGCCCGAGATCTCCGATACCGCGGCGAACTCGAGATTGGAGATACCGGACCACTCGGGCAGGAAGAGGTTCCACAGCCCCCGCCGGCGCGCCTCCGCCTTGAGGTCCTCCATGACGGGCGGGTGCTCGTGGTCACCGTGGGTGCGGAGGTACTCGGCCCATACCGGTTCGGCGGGGAAGACATGCTCGCGCATGAACTCCCACATGTTCTCCTGCAGCTCGACGCTGCGCTGACTGGGGGCGAATTCCATGGTGCTCTCTCCTGGATCTGGGGTGTGTTGTGGGGCATGCCGCCTGGTGAAAGGGCACGCCTCCTAGTGAAGGGTCATGCCGCCGTCGACGGTGAGAGTCGACCCGGTGACGAACGACGAGGCGTCGGAGGCGAGGAACAGAAGGGCGGAGTCGAGCTCCGGTTGCAGGCCCAACCGTCCGAAGATCGTGCGCCCCGTGATGTCGGCGAGCATCGACTCCGGGATCTCGTCGGTCATCTCCGAGGCGAAGTACCCGGGGGCGAGCGCGTTGACGCGGATCCCCCGCCGGCTCCCCCACTGCGCCGCGAGGTCCCGGGTCAGCCCCAGGACGGCGGCCTTCGAGGCGGAGTAGGCGGCCTGCGGGGCGAATCCCGCGGTCAGTCCGAGGACGCTGGCCACGTTGACGATGCTCGACCCCGGCTCCATGACGGCCGCGCACTCCTTGGCCGCCCAGTAGGCGCCGTGGAGGTTCACGTCCACCACACCCCGGAACTGCTCGGGTGTCTCCTTGAGCGCGGGCACCGCGGTACCGACTCCGGCGTTGTTGACCAGGATGTCGATCCGCCCGTGGGATTCCACGGCAGACCGGACCATCGCGGCGCACGACTCGGGGTCCGCGACGTCACACGCCACCGTCGACGCCGCACCACCGGCCGCGCGGAGCTCCTCTGCGAGAGCCTCCAGTCGCTCGCGCCGGCGGGCGGCCAGGACGACGGTGGCGCCGGCCGACGACAGGGCGCGCGCGAATCCCGCCCCGAGGCCGGACGACGCGCCGGTGACCACGGCTACACGCCCGTCCAGGCGGAAGCGGTCGAGCACGGGCTGCGCCGCGGTCGGGCCCGTGCGGGGGTCGACCGGCCCGCGCACGGCCCGGGCGGAGGCATCGGATGCGGTGTCGTCGGACGCGCTGGCGCCGGGTGCGGGTGAGGTGGACGCGGGATCAGCCATCAGCGGGTGCCTTTCCGGGAGTCGAGGATCGAGTGGCCGTACTCCACCAGTTCGCGGATCTGCGGGCCGATGTCGCCGAAGTCCTGTCCGGCCATGTCACCGGCCTCCGAACGGGTGGCCACTCCCTGGGCGATCGCCGCGAACTTGAACGTCGCGAACGCCAGATACCAGGGCATGTGGGCGGGGTCCGTGCCGGTCGCGGAGCAGTACCGGTCCAGCAACCGCTGTGGGCCCGGCCATCCGGGACCTGTGGTCAGGCTCGGGATGAGCGGGACCTCGGGGCCATCGGGATCGCCCCAGTACAGAACGGTCTGGGCGAGGTCGGCCACCGGATCGCCGAGGGTCGACAGTTCCCAGTCGAGGATCGCCTTGATCCGCCCCGGATCATCGGCGTCGACCACACAGTTGTCCATGCGATAGTCACCGTGGATGATCCGCGACGACGGCGAGGTGGGCAGGTCCTGTCCGAGTCGCGCGGCCAACTCGGGCAGGCGGTCCGCGCGGACGCGTTCGCTCGCCTTCTCGGACTGTCCCAGCCACCGGCGTAGCTGACGTTCCAGGTAACCCTCCGGCCGCCCCAGATCCCCCAGACCGACGGCATCCTGGTCCACCGCGTGGAGAGCGACCATCGCGTCGATCTGCGCGTCCGCCATGGCCGCCTTGTCGTCGTCGGTCTCGGCGTAACCCGGCGGCAGTGCGTCACGGATCACGTGACCGACCACCTTCTCCATCACGTAGTACGGGACACCAAGGTCCTCACCGGTGGTCTCGTTGAGCACGATCCCGGCCACCGGGACGTCCGTCGACGCCAGCCCCAGCTGGATGCGCGCCTCGCGACCCATGTCGTGGGCGCTCGGGAGGAGCTCACCCGTGGGCGGCCGACGCAGGATGAGCTCGCCGGCGTCCGAGCGGAGCGTGAACGTCAGGTTGGACTTGCCCCCCGCGATCAGCTCGGCGGAGAAGTCCGTCCAGGCCGCCTCGCCCGTGGCCTCGGCGATCCTGGGCCCCACGACGTCGGGGCGGAGGAGTCGGTCGACCGCCAGGCCGGCGGACGATGCTGGTGGAGTGGTCATGGGGTGATCCTCGCGGTTGATGGGCGGTCGGATGGCCGGAACGGGCACGGACTAGTCGTGGCCGACCGTGTGCAGGTCGTTGCCGCGGGTCTCCTTCATGATCGCCGTGGCGATGAGGGTGCAGACGCAGAGCACGATGATGTAGGCACTGATCATCCAGTACACGTCCCACTCGATGAACTGCGCGTTGAGGTACGGTGCGCTGCCGCCGAAGACCGCGACGGACAGGGAGTAGGCGAAGCCGATGCCCGCCGTGCGCATCTTGGTGGGGAACGCTTCGGACATGAACGACGAGAGGATGGATCCGGCGGCGGCGACCAGCGTCATGGCGATGAGCGAGGTGAGGAACAGGGTCCACGGCCGGTCGTCGATCATGCCCATCAGGAAGGGGGTGGTGACGATGGTGCCGACCGCGAAGATGAAGATCACCGGACGACGGCCGATCTTGTCCGACAGCAGGCCCCACAACGGAAGGGTGCACAGGGCGACCAGCTGGCTGCCGAAGATCATCCAGAAGGCGGCGCCCGCATCCATGTCGCGCTGCGTGATGGCGAACGTGGAGGCGTAGGAGCTCCAGGTGTAGTGGGCGACGGTGACGCCGGAGACCATGGTCACGACCAGCGCGATCGCCCGGGCGAGACGGCCCTTGGAAAAGGTGACGACCGGGGAGGTCGGGTCGGCCGCGGCCGCCTCGGCGGCCTTGTCGAAGACGTCGGACTCCTCCATGCCGGCCCGCAGGTACAACACGAACAGGGCGAACACGGCGCCGAGCAGGAACGGGATGCGCCAGCCCCACTCGCCGACGGCGGACTCGGACAGCACGGCGGTGATGGTGCCGCCGACTCCGTAGGCGACGACGGTGCCGCCCATGATGGCGACGAAGACCAGGCTCCCCCACATGCCGCGGCGATGCGGCGGTGCGATCTCTGCGACGTAGCTGTACGCGGTCGCGGACTCACCACCGTGGGCAAAGCCCTGGACGATCCGGCAGAGCAGGAGCAGCACCGACGCGAAGACGCCCAGGGTCTCGTAGCTCGGCAGCAGGCCGATCAGCAGGCTCGCGCCCGCCATCATGAGCATGGTGGTGATGAGGACCCACTTGCGGCCCTTGATGTCGGCGATCCGGCCGAAGACGATCCCGCCGAGCGGCCGGACCAGGAAGCCCACCGCGAAGACGGCGAACGTCGCCAGCAGGGCCGAGACCGGGTTCTCGTTGTTGAACATCGCCGCCGCGATGAACGGGGCGAACACCGCGTAAGCGGTCCACTCGTACCACTCGAACAGCTGCCCGGTGGTGCTGGCGGCGAGCGACCTCTTGGCGTTCTTGTTGCCCTCGGCGGACTGGGTCGGGGTGACCTCCGAGGGGAGGTCGGGGCGGATGCTGGCCTCGGCCATGTCATCTCCTTCGGGTCGGGTGAGGGGTCTGGGGGATCAGGAGGGGGTGTGCTCGTCGCGGAGTTCGCGGCGACGGATCTTGCCGGTCTGGGTCTTGGGGAGTTCGCCCACCACGTGGACCTCGGAGGGCCGCTTGTACGCGGCCAGGCGCGATGTGGCGAACGAGATCAACTCCGCCTCGGAGGCGGTGCGTCCCGCCTTGAGGGAGACGAACGCGACCACCTTCTCGCCGCGGTACTCGTCAGGAAGGCCGACGACGGCGGCCTCGAAGACCGCGTCGTGCTCGTACAGGACGTCCTCGACTTCTCGGGGCCAGACCTTGTACCCGGAGGCGTTGATCTGGTCCTTGAGTCTGTCGACGAGGTAGACCCAGCCGGCGGAGTCCATGACGGCCACATCACCGGTGTGCAGTCGGCCCCCGGGCATCGCCCCGGCGGTGGCCGCGTCGTTGCGCCAGTAGCCGGAGACGACCTGCGGTCCGCTGAGGACGAGCTCGCCCTGCTGGCCGGGCGCGACGGGCCGGTCGTCGACCCCCACCACGCTCGCGTCGACGCCGGGGAGCGGGACCCCGACGGAGAGGGTGCCGCTGGACTCGTCGACCGGGGCGCGGAGCCCGGGCGGGACGGCGATGACCCCCGAGGTCGTCTCTGTCATGCCGTAGGCATTGTGGATGTAGTGCCCGAACCGCTCTCTGAATCGCTCGACCGTCGACGGCGGGATCGGCGCTCCCCCGCTGTAGAGGGTCTTGACGGAGGCGAAATGCTCCGGGCCGGCCCCGTCCAGTCGCATGAGGGCGTTGAACGCCGTGATGGACCCGATCGTGTAGGTGACGCGGTGTTCACGGAAGGCGTCCAGGACGACCTCGGGCCGGAAGCGCCCGGCGAAGACCAGCGCAGTATCCCCCAGCAGACCGAGGGTCGCGTTGATGACCGCGCCGGTGATGTGGAACAGCGGGGCGATCGCCAGGACCACGTCCCCCGGCACGACACCCACGAAGTCGGCGAAACTCCGGGCCACGGACACCACGTTCGCGTGCGAGTTCATCGCGCCCTTGGGTGGGCCGGTGGTCCCCGACGTGTAGGTCAACAGCGCGAGGTCGTCCGGGGACACCGCGACGGGCGCCGGGGTCCGACCCGAGAAGTCGGAGATGAGCTGCACCAGATCGCCGTCCTCCGACGGCACTCCCGAATCCGTGCCTCCGAACACCCGGGGATCGTTCCGGGTCTGCAGGTCCTGCTCACTGGTACTGAGGATCCACCCGACGTCGGTGCCCTCCACGCTCTCGCGGATCGCGGCGACGTCCCGGTCGGTCGCGATGATCCCCACCGCGCCGGAGTCCTCGACGGGCAGCCGGAGCTCGCGGCCGAAGTACATGGGGTTCAGGACCACGGCGGCGGCGCCGATCTTCCACAGGGCGAGCAGGGAGATGGCGTACTGCGGGATGTTCTGCAGGTGGATCCCGACGCGGTCGCCGCCCTGCACGCCTCGATCCTGCAGCGCCGCGCCGAGGGCGTCGGACAAGCGGTCGACCTCGCGAGCCGACAGCACGGTGTCGAAGTACGCGACCGCGGTCCGGTCCGGACTCGTCGCGACTCGGTCGCGCCAGGCGGCGACCAGCGTTGATCGCTGCTCGGCGAGGCCCTCGTCGACGCCCGGGCGGTACACGTCCCGCCACGGGCGCGCGCTCGGTCCGATGTAGTGTTACCCACACCACATCACGTGTCAAGTGACCGACAGCTAGGGTTTTTCGATGACCGAGGAGAGTCCACCGATGAGCGACTGGCGAGAATTCGGGCCCGACACCCTGTCGCCCCCGTTGCGGGCCGCGCTGGCCGTCTTCGCGCGACACGGGTATCACGGCGCCTCGATCAGGATGATCGCCGAGGAGGCGGGCCTGTCGGTTCCGGGCCTCTACCACCACTATCGCTCGAAGCAGGCGATCCTCGCGGCCGTGGTGGACGCCGCGATGGCCGAGATGTTCCAGCACACCAGAGCGGCCGTGGAGGACGCCGGCAGCGACCCGGTCGCGCGGTTCGAGAATCTCGTCGAGTCCCTGGCCCGGTTCCACATGGCCAGGAGGGACCAGGCGTTCGTGGCCTCCACGGAGATACGGAGCATGGACCCGGACGTCCGTGACCACCACATCGCCCAGCGCGACTCGCAGCAGACGATGCTCGAAGACAGCATCCGGGCCGGCGTCGAGTCGGGCCATTTCGCCTGCGAGCACCCCGAGGACGCGGCCCGCGCGAGCTCGTCGCTGTGCGTGTCGATCTCATCCTGGTACCGCCCCGACGGCCCCCTGACCGCCGACGACGTGGTGGCGCGCCAACTGCACTTCGCCCGCGGGATGGTCGGCGCGGGTGCGAGACGCAGGGGTCGCTGACGCGCTCGTGGAGTCCGGTATCCCGTCACCGCCCCCGCGCCGACCGGCCTTTCCCCCGCGACGCGGGCTGCCGGCCCCGGCGCTGCTCGTCCCGTACCCGCTCTCCCCGGGCCCGCGCCTTCGCCGCCGCCTTCTGCCGGGCGTTCAGCTTCTCCTTCGGTGCGTCCCCGGCGTTGCGGGACGTGGCGGCGGTCCGCCCGCGGACGATGCCGACGAACTCGTCGATCATCACGTCGCCCTCGCGGTCCGACGACCAGGCGACGCCCATGCGGGTGGCGGGAACGCCCTCCAACGGGCGCTCGATGACGTCCCGACGACTCAGCGCGCGGGCGTACGGCTGCGGTAGCACCAGTAGTCCGACTCCGGCCGCGACCAGGTCCACCGCGGCAGAGACCTCGTCGGGTGACGCGGTGATCGCGTCGACGGGGTCGAGCCACGGCTCCCCTCCAGGTCGGCCCGGGACAGGGACTCGTAGACGCCGATCTCGTGGCCCCGCGCTGCGAGCACGGCCATGGTCTCGGTGTACAGCGGAATACGCAACAGTCCGGCCGGGGCGGAGCGGGGGGCGTGGTCGGCCTCACGGAGGAACACCACGTCGACACCTCCCGAACCCGGCGTCGACGCCAGCTCCGCCCGGGGGTCACCCACCCGCCGCGCCGTGATCGGCACGTCGGGGTTGCGCTCGCGCCACCGGGTGAGCCACTTGTCGGGTCGCACACCGGGGACATAGCCGACTGCCAGGCTCCGCCGGTCCGGGCCGCTATCCTCGTTCACCCCCAACGGTAGCCGCTGTTCTACTGAACCTAGTTCGAGAAGCGGGTGCCGCGCCCCGCTCGTACCCGATACCGTGCGAGACGCCGGCCCCTCCGCCCGCCCACTCGATTGAGGAGAATCCATGACCCACGTATTCCACGGTGTCGACGAGTTCCGAGCGTCCGCCGGCCTCGACCTCGGGGCCGGTGACTGGTTCACGGTCTCCCAGGACCGCATCAACGCCTTCGCCGATGTCACCGAGGACTGGCAGTGGATCCACGTCGACCGGGAACGGGCGGCGGCGTCGAACATCGGGTCGACCGTCGCCCACGGGTATCTCACGCTGTCACTCCTCCCCCGCCTCAGCTCCGAACTGTTCACGTTCGAGGGCATCGGACGCGCGATCAACTACGGGCTCGACAAGGTGCGGTTCCCCTCCTTCGTCCGACCCGGCGACAGGATCCGGGCTGCCGGCCGGGTGGCGTGGACCCGGGAGGCGCAGGCCAGCGGCGTCCTGGCCTGCGTTCACTACGCGATAGAGGTGGAGGGCAGCGAGAAGCCGGCATGCATCGCCGAGGCACTCATGGTGGTGTTCCCCGCCGAGGGCTGAGCGGCACCCGATCCGGGAGGCCACCCGAGGCGTATACTGAATTCAGTTCACTTCATCTATCGTCGAGCGGTACACCCCCCGGCACCGGAAAGGCCGAACACATGGAGCGTTTTCAGGATCACGTCGTGCTCGTCACGGGTGCGACCGGTGGAATCGGCACGGAGATCTGCGGCCGGCTCGCGGCCGAGGGCGCCGTCGTCGTCGCCGCCGATCTGCCCGGTACCCCCCTCGACGAGGTGGCCTCCTCCCTCCCGGTCGGACCCCACCTCCGGGTGGAGCTCGACGTGGCGTCCGAGGAGCAGTGGAGCGCCGCGGTGAACCGCGTCATGGAAGCCCACGGCCGGCTGGACGTGCTGGTCAACAACGCGGGGATCGGCAGCCTCAAGACGGTGGAGGACGAGTCCCCCGAGCACTGGCAGCGCGTCATCGACGTCGACCAGACCGGCGTGTGGCTGGGCATGAAGCACGCCGGCGCCGCCATCGAACGCACCGGCGGCGGGGCGATCGTCAACGTCTGTTCGATCCTCGGCAGCGTGGGCGGCTTCGGCAACAGCTTCGCCTACCATGCCGCCAAGGGCGCGGTACGGACGATGTCCAAGAACGCCGCGATGCACTGGGCCACCAGGGGCGTCAGGGTGAACTCCCTCCATCCCGGGTTCATCGAGACCCCCCAGCTCCTGGAGCGCTTCGAGGGCAGCGAGCGCCATCGCGGGATGCTCGCCGGTACCCCGATGGGACGGCTCGGCACCCCCGCGGAGATCGCCGGCTGCGTGGCCTTCCTGGCCAGCGACGACGCCGGGTTCATGACCGGCGCCGAGCTCTACGCGGACGGCGGCTGGACCGCGCGCTGAGCCCGCACCGCCCCGCCTCAGGCGGTGACGAAGCGCTGTACGCCGGCGGGCGAGACCTCGTCGACGACGAGGTCTCCCCACGCCACCAACACGTCGAGATGCGCCATGGTCTCGCACGTCGCGATCATCTTGTTGAACACATCGAGCGAGGAGAACGCGCGCTCGCGGCGGGTCCAGGGGAGTCCCGCGGCCACCTCGAGCCCGGTCGCCCCCTGCCGGGCGGCCACCTGCGCCCGCGTGGCGTCCAGCCTCGAATCGTGATGGGAGAGCAGCTCGCGGACCCGCCCGTGGACGCTGCCTCCGACCGGCCCGTGCGCCGGCAGCATGAGCGTGTCCGGACGGTCCAGCATCGCCTCAAGTGAGGCGAGGTAATCACCCAGTGGGTTGTCCCACCCACCGAGTTCGAAGCCGATGGACGGGGAGATCCTGGGAAGCACGTGGTCGCCTGTGAACGTCACGCCGAGGGCGGCATCGTCGAACACGAGGTGCCCCTTGGTGTGGCCGGCGGTCCGCCGCGCCTGCATCGGCCGTCCCGCCACCGACACCGGGCCGTCCTCGGTCCACGTGTCCGGCAACTCCCAGTCCTCGGCCACCCAGGGCTCGGCGAGCGCCTCGACACGGGACGCCTCGGCGATCTCCGCGGCTCCCGCCCGTCGGAGCTGATCGAGCGAGTCCGTGGGGACGCTGGTGCGCAGTTCGAGGAGCTCGGTCAGTCCGGGGCGCTCACCACCCCCCAGGTGGATGCGGCTCCCGACGCGCCTGCGGAGCTCCGGCCCCATCGTGTAGTGGTCGCGGTGAATGTGCGTCACGTGGACGTCGGTCACCTCGTCGAGCCCGATGTCGACCGAGTTCAGACCGCCGCGCAGGATCTCGAGGTTGCCCGAAACGTTCCACCCGGCGTCGATCAGCGAGACCCCGTGCGGGCCCTCGACCACGTAGACGTTGATCGCACGCAGGCCGTCCTGCGGCATCGGGAGCGGGATCCGGTGGACACCTTCGGCCACCGGATGGCACCCGAGTTCGGCCCAGTCCGCTCCCGAGGCGGTCACGAGTCGCCGACCATGACCTGCTCCTCGCCCATCACCATGATGGCGCGACCTCCCATGGAGCCGACGTGCTCCGCGGCCTTCGCCCATTCCGGGCTCTCGAGCATGGCGTCGTAGGCCTCCTTCGAGTCGAAGCTGAGAACCGACACACCGTCCCATCCCAGGGAGTGCCTGTTGGGACCGGTCTCCTTGACCGCGGTGTGCGACCACCGGCGCAGACCGGGCAGCGGATAGGTCACCTCGGCGTGCTCCCCGCGCCACCAGGTGATGAACTCCTCGTGAGTCCAGTCGCTGGGCTTCGACGCCATGACGATGAGGTTGTACACGATACCTCCATAGTTGAATTCACTTCAGAAATTGGTGTCACAGTACCACCACGGGATGCCGAAAACCCCTATTGCGCGGCCCCCGCGCGGACCGGAGCGCCTCAGTGCACCAGCCGGAAACACGCCCCCATGACCGAGTCCGAGACCTCGGGGAGGGTTCGACTGCCGCCGGGGCGGTACCAGTTCCACACGGAGTTGATCAGGCCCAGGACGAACCTCCCGAGTTCGACCGGGTCGCGCCGGGGGAACTCCCCCGAGTCCATCCCGCGCTCGAGGAGGCCGGTCCAGTCGCGCTCGACCACCCGGACGAGTTCACGTGCCCTGACCCGCTCCTCCTCCTCCCGCTCGGAGGAGCGAGGGGTGGCGAGCATGTCGATGTGGTGGAGAAGGATCCGCGCCTGGAGCGCCTCGGTCTCGGTGATGTCGTAGGCACTGGAGATCGCCGCCCGCAGCGCGGTCTCGGCGTCGCCCACTCCCTCGACCGCCACCGTGAAGCGCTCGTGATACCTGGTGAGTTCGGCGCTCATGATGGTGAGCAGGCAGTGCGCCTTGGACTCGAAGTAGTGGTAAAGCGCGGTCTGCCCGATCCCCACCTCGCCGGCGATGGTCGCCCACTTCGTGTGCTCGTAACCGACGCTGCCGAAGTTCGCCACGGCCGCCTCGAGGATGACGTTCCTTTTGGATCTCGGGCCCTCGGTCTTTGTTGGCGCCATCGCCTTTACCCCCATGTGAGTGATGATCCGTCCAGGTTAAGCGAAAGTGAGTTCAGGTCACAGTGGTATCGATCCACACCACAGGTGACCTCGCCGTCCCGCCGAACCGATCAGTCCGCGAACATCTCCGCCGCGAGGGTCGCCGCTCCCTTGCGGTCCAACTTGCCCACCCTGGACTGCGGGAGCACGGAGACCGACCGTACGAACTCGGGCCACTTGAACTTCGGGAAGTCCGCCGCCTCCAGGTGCCCACGGATCTGCTCGAGTCCGAGCGGTTCACCTTCCGACACGACGAGTGCCGCCGTCCGCTCTCCGAGTACCGGGTCGGGCACCGGGACCACGCACACCTGGTGGATCCCCGGGATGGCGGCGAGCGCGCTCTCCACCTCGTTGATGTCGATGTTGCGTCCACCGCGGATGATGAGGTCCTTCTCGCGCCCTCGGATGCTCACGCTGCCGTCGTCGTGGATCACCGCCCTGTCGCCGGTGGACAGGAAGCCGTCGGCATTGACGTCGGGCGCGACCGGGGCGCCCTCGCGGGCGTACCCCACGAACAGCGAGGGCCCGCGTACCTGCAGGGACCCGAGCTCACCCGGTTCGAGCACGGCACCGGCGGCGTCCACCACCCGCACCTCGGTCCCGGGGAACGGGCGTCCATCCCGTCCCAGGCGCACCTCCACCTCGTCCGAGGGGGACGGGGTGGTGTGACCCAGGCATTCGGACATCCCGAACACCCGGAGCAGGGTCGTACCCAGGGTGACCTCGGCGTCGTGCAGCGCCTTCTGGTTCATCGGGCCGCCGCCGACGGTCATGGCCCGCATCGCCGACAGCGCACCCTCGGCACCGTCGACCAACGTGAGTTGCAGAGCCATGGTGGGGACCAGCATCGTCCAGGCCACGCGGTGCTCGCGCAGGAGCGCGACCGCCGTCTCCGGCTTCCACCTGTCCAAGGCCACCATCGCGCCGCCGAGCATGGTCGGCAGGTACATCCCGAAGCAGATCGCGGCCGCGGAGGACAGCGGCACCAGCGCACCCACCGGGTCACCGGGCCGAAGGCCCACGGCCTCGATCGTCGAGCGGCATGCGTAGCGCAGGGCGTCCTCGGTCTGGATCACACACTTCGGGCGGCCGGTCGACCCGGAGGTCATGGCCGCCACCGCTCCCCCGTTCCAGCGGTCGACCCCGTTCGAACGACCGTCCGCCGGCCCCGCGACGACCCAGCCGTCCAGTGCCCGGCCGACCTCGACGAACCCGTGCTCGGCCAGCCCCCACACCTCGGCGGTGTCGGTGGCGGCCACCACGACGTCCGGCCGCAGATCCTCTGCGGCGAGATCGAACTCCGAGCGCGTCGCGTGTCCGCTCATCACCGCGAGCATTCCGCCGGCCAGTCCCACGGCCACTGCGGCCGACACCGTCCGCCACGAGTTGTCCGCACGGATGAGGACGGTCGGCGGGCCGTCCACCGCGGCCTCGATCACCCCGGCGAGCGCCCGCGCCCCGGCGAGGATCTCCCCGAGGTCGTGGGCACCGTCCCCGTCCACCACGGCGACGTCACCGGGCGTGCGGGCCGCGCGGTCGATGACGTCCTGGGCGAGCTGCTTCATTGGGCTTCTCCTAAGCGATCAGTGGTCCGACGGCATGTCACGCCGCGGACGGGTCGGTTCCGGGGACGACGACGAGGCGACCGGATGCCCGACCGTGTCGCAGATCCTCGTAGGCCGCGGGCACCTCGTCCATCGTGCGCTCCTCGACGACCGAGACGATCTCCCCTCGGCCGCGAGGGCGAGGACGGCGGCGAGGTCGGCGTGCGGGCCCCAGAAGGGTGCGGATACCCGCCACCCGCGAGGGACCGCGCCCTGCTTGTCCACCGTCAGGGCCCCGCCCGCGGAACCGACCACGGTGAGTCCTCCTCCGGTGCCCAGCATGCGGGCGCCCTGCGCCACCGTCTCCTGCGCGCCGACGAAATCGAAGACCAGGTCGGCGCCCGTGCCCGCGGCCAGCCGGTCGACCACCTCGGCGGCCTCGCCGACCGAGGCGACAGCGTGGTCGGCACCGAGCTCGGTGGCCAGCGCCCGGGCGCTCTCGCGGGGGTCGACCGCCACCACCACCTCGGGCGAGCGGGACCTCAACACCTGCAGTGCGAGGTGGCCGAGCCCGCCGATCCCGATCACCACGACCACCGATCCCCTCACGGTGGCGGGCTGCGACTGGACCGCGTGGTAGGCGGTGAGTCCGGCGTCGGTCAACGGGGCGAGGGCCGATCCCGTGGTGGGGTCGACGGAGACGAGGTGTCGCGCCGCGGGGACGAGCATGTAGTCGGCCAGTCCCCCGTCGCGCCCGATCCCGCCGCCGATCGCGCCCTCGAGGCGGACGCAGTAGTTGTCCCGCCCGCTCCGGCACTTCCGGCACTCACCGCACGACCACACTCCGTGCACGGCGTAGGTCAACCCGACCCGGTTCTCGTCGGCGCGGTCGCCGACGGCGACCACCGTGCCCACGACCTCGTGGCCGAGGGTGAACGGGAGCGTGTACGGCAATCGCCCCTCGGGCGAGTCCATGATGTGCAGATCGGAGTGGCACAACCCGGCGGCGTCCACCTTGAGGAGCAGTTCACCGGGCCCGGGGCGTGGCACGGGGATGCGGTCGAGCCTGGGGCCCGACCCCCACTCGTGCAGACGCCACGCCCGCATGGTCGCGGGCAGCGCGACTCCCGACGTCGGAGGTGTCATCGCGCCGTCCACCCGCCGTCGACGGTGAGGACGTGTCCGGTGACGTAGCTCGCGGCGTCGGAGGCGAGGAACAGCACCGCGCCGTCGACCTCACCCGCGCGGCCACCGCGGTTGAGCATGGTGTTGCGGCGCACCCAGGTCGCGGATTTCTCGTTGGCGAACAGCCCGTCGGTCATCTCGGTGTCGAACCACCCGGGCACCACCGCGTTGACCCGCACGCCGCGTCGGCCCCACTGGCCGGCGAGCTCGCGGGTGACGCCGATGACCGCGGACTTGGACGCCGCGTAGCCCGCGCCCCCGATCGGCGCCGTGGAGACCAGTCCGATCACCGACGAGATGTTGATGATCGAACACCCCCTCCCCTCGGGCAGGGCGTTGACGGCCGCGGCGGACAGGTGGAATCCCGAGGTGAGGTTGACGCGCAGGATGTCGTCGAACTCCTCCGCGCTCTCGGAGAGGGCGTCGGGCGGGCCGGGCCGACCGGCGTTGTTGACCAGGATGTCGACCCCGCCGCCCACCTCCGACGCCGTGGCCACGAGCCGGGCGCGGTCCTGCGGATCCGTGATGTCACACTCGACCGGCACCAACCCGGGCACCTCGGCGGCCAGGCCGGCCAGTCGCTCGGCGCGGCGGGCGGCGGCGACCACCGTCGCGCCCGCGGCGGCCAGGGTGCGCGCGAAGCCCTCCCCGAGTCCCGAGGACGCGCCCGTCACCACGGCGACCCGCCCCGTGAGATCGAAGAGCTCGGTCGGAGTGGACATCAGTAGACCGCCGTCCGGCCGCCGTCCACGGGGATCAGCGCTCCCGTGGTGTATCCGGCCTGGTCAGAAGCCAGGTGGACGACCAGACCCGCGAGCTCCGCGGGCTCACCCAGCCGGCCGGCCGGGAGCCGGTTGACCACCAGGCCGAGGAACTCGTCGTCCCAGTCCGCCGCCATGTCGGAGGCGAAGGCTCCGGGCATGATGCAGTTGACGCGCACGGTCGGCGCGTATTCCTGGGCGAAGGCACGAGTCAGGGCGTTGAGACCGTTCTTCGAGGCCGCGTACGTGGCCTCGGGCGGGCTGGGGCGCTCGGCCCCGATGCTGGAGATGTTGATGATCGACCCGCCGCCGGCCGCGACCATCCGGTCCCCCGCCACCGCCATCAGACGGAACGGGCCCTTGAGGTTGACGTCGATGGTCTTGGTGAACAGCGCCTCGGAGACCTCCAGGGCCGACGGCGCGAGCGGTGCGATGCCGGCGTTGTTGACCACCACGTCGATCGACCCGTGGTCGCGGACGATCTGGTCCACGGCCGGTTCGATGGCGTCCCAGTCGCCGACGTGCAGCGCCAACGGGTGCGCCGCATTGCCGGTCGCGGCGGAGATCTCGGCGGCCACCGCCTCGCACTGGTCGGCCTTGCGGCTCGAGACGATCACGGTGGCGCCGGCCTCGGACAGGGCGAGCGCCATGGCCTTGCCGAGGCCCCGGGTCGCGCCGGTGACGAGCGCGACCTTGCCGGCCAGGAGGGTGGACGTGGCGCTCATGATCGGGCCTCCGTGGTGGTGGGGGTGTACTTCGTGAGTTCGAGTCGCGCCATGGTGCGCAGGTGGACCTCGGTGGGTCCGTCCGCGATCTGCAGTGCACGGGTCAGGGCGTAGAACCGGCCCAGCACGTTGTCGTCGCTCACGCCGGCGGCGCCGAAGGTCTGCACCGCGCGGTCCACGACCTTGTGCGCGGTCTCCATCGCGGAGACCTTGATCGCGGCGACCTGCATCCGAGCCGCGGCGTTGCCCCGGGTGTCCATCAGCCACGCCGCCTGGAAGGTGAGCAGGCGGATCTGGTCGATCTCGATCCGGCTGCGGGCGATCCATTCGCGGACCACCCCGCGCTTGGCGAGCGGTTCGCCGAACGCGACGCGGTCCTGCGCGCGCTGGCACATCAGCTCGAGCGCCCGCTCGGCGATCCCGATAGCGCGCATTGCGTAGTGCATACGGCCGGGCCCCAGGCGCCCCTGGGCGATGGCGAAACCGTCACCCTCCTCACCGAGCATGTTCTCGGCCGGCACCCGCACGTCGGTGAAGGTGACCTCTCCGTGGCCGAGTCGGTCGTGGTACCCGAGCATCGGCAGATCGCGGACGATCTCGATCCCCGGCGAGTCGGTCGGGACGAGGATCATCGACTGCTGCCGGTAGGCGGGCCCCTCCGGGTCGGACTTGCCCATGACGATCAGGAGCGCGCAGTCGGGGTCGAGCACTCCCGAGGAGTACCACTTGTGACCGTTGATCACGTACTCGTCGCCGTCGCGCAGGATGGTCGTACCGATGTTCCGGGCGTCCGAGCTCGCGACGTCCGGTTCGGTCATCGCGAACGCCGAGCGGATGTCGCAGTCGAGCAGGGGCCTCAGCCACTTCTCCTTCTGCGCCTCGGTGCCGTACATGGCGAGGATCTCCATGTTGCCCGTGTCCGGGGCCGAGCAGTTGATGGCCTCGTTGCCGATGAGGGACCGTCCGACGATCTCGGCCAGCGGGGCGTACTCGAGGTTCGTCAGACCCGCGCCGAGCCCGTCGTGGGCCATGAAGAGGTTCCACAGTCCCTGTTCGCGGGCGATGGCCTGGAGGTCCCGCATGACCTGTGGCTGCTCATGCGGGTTGTCGTTCTCCGCGATCTGCTGGTCGTACACCTTCTCGGCGGGGTACACGTGCTCGTCCATGAACGCGTACAGCTTCTCGGCGAGCTCCGCCGTACGGTCGGAATAGGCGAAATCCATCGTGCTCTCTCGTTTCTCGGGTGGTGCCGCGTCAGGCCAGCCGGTCGATACCGGTGACGATGAGCCGGCGGATGGTCTCGGGTAGCAGCTCCTGCGCCGGGTCGTGGTGCCGACCCTCGCGGTGCCGCCGCAGGTTGTGCCCCATGATGGCCGCCATCTTGAACCTGCCGAGCGCATCGAACCAGGAGAAGTCCGACAGCGCGCCGGCGGCGGCGCAGTAGAGGTCGATCAGCTCGCCGGGTTCGGGCAGACCGGCGACTTCCCGGCCCACGCCGGGGAAGTTGGTGCCGTCGGCGAAGACGAGGAACCACCCGAGTTCGACCCGCGGGTCGCCCGGGCTCCAGATCTCCCAGTCGATCAGCGCCGCGGGCTCGGCCCCGTCGGAGAGGATGTTGCCCAGTCGGTAGTCGCCGTGGACCAGCACCGGGGCCACCGGCTCCGGGATCGATGCGGTGAGCAGTGCCTCGAACCGGTCGGCATCGGGGACGAGCTCGGGCGGGACCGCACCCATCGTGCGGACCCAGCGGGCGAGTTCGTCCGCCGGGGTGAGCACCTGCCCGTCGATGGGAAGTGAGTCCAGCGGCACCGCGTGCAGCGCGGGAAGGATCTGCGCGGCCCGCCGCATCCGGGCGGCCGCGAGCGCCGGTTCGACTGCCGGGTCGTCGAGGACCGGCTCGAGGGACTCCCCGCGCACCAGGTCCATGGCAAACCAGGCCGGGGACCGGTCATCGGTGGCCCGGATGCCGGGGACCGGCACGGCGGTGTCGGCGAGCGCGGACATGATGCGCGCCTGGCGGAGCATGTCGTGCCGCCCGACGGCCTTCTGTCCCGGGGGCACCGACTTGATCACGAACTCCTCGGTGGCGCCCGCGATCCGGTACGTCAACCCGGAATGTCCTCCCAGCATGGGATCGAGCGGCCCGAACGGGCCCCGGACCCCCTTCTCGACGAGCCCGGCGATCACCCGGTCACGCAGCAGCGACTCGGTCGTGCTCGCGTCGTTCGTGGTCGCGCCGTCGGCGGTGTCGGAGGTCGTCATGGCCGTGGCTCCCGGGGAAGACCGAGCACGCGCTCGGCGAGGATGTTGTGTTGGATCTCGTCGGTGCCACCGGCGATGCGGTAGCCGGGAGCGCCGAGGACGTGCTCGGTCCACGCCCAGGTCCCCCACTTCTCGCTGCGGAGGCTCAGCTCCTGGCCGAGGAGCATCCGGACGGTCTCGGACGTACGGGCCATCGTGTCGGTGGCGAGCAGCTTGCCCACCGACGCCTCGGGGCCGGGCTCGCGACCGGCGCCCACCGCGGCGGCGACCCGCATCCCCACCAGTCGCTGGACGAAGCTGCGGGTGACCAGGTCGGCGACGGCGTCCCGCTCCAGGGCGTCCAGTTCACGACCGGCGTTGCGGGCCAGCTCGACCGCCTGATCGGCGTTGTCGAGCCCGAGGTTGCCCGAGTCGAGCCGTTCGGCCGCCAGGACGGTGAGGGCGACCTTCCAGCCCTGGCCGACCGGGCCCAGCCGGTAGCGGTCGTCCACCTCGACGTCGTCGATCAGCACCTCGTTGAAGGAGGTCCCACCGGTCATCTGGCGGATGGGTCGGACGGTGATACCGGGGGCGTCCATGGGGACGATGAACATCGTGAGGCCCCGGTGCTTGGGCGCGTCCGGGTCCGTGCGGCACACCGCGACCCCGTAGTCCGCCACCCTCGCGCCGGAGGTCCACACCTTGGAACCGTTGAGCACCCACCGTCCGTCCTTCTCCACGGCGCGGGTACGCACGGCGGCCAGGTCGGAACCGGCCTCCGTCTCGGAGAAGAGCTGACAGGCGATGAGGTCGGTCCGGAGCATCGCGCGGACGTATTCCGCGCGCTGGTCCTGGGTCCCCCACTGCGCGACTGTCGGGGCGATGAGCTGCTGGGTCACCGGGAACATCTCGGTGCGCTGGGGGAGGTCGAAGTCCGCCTCCAGCCGGCGGAACGCCAGATCGTAGGCGATCGGCAGATCCCGGCCGCCGTACTCGGGCCCCCAGGTGACGGCCCCGTATCCGGCGTCGAACTTCGCCTGCTCGTATCCGCGGCGTCGGTCGGTCTCCTCGCGTTCCTGCTCGGCGGACCAGTTCTCGAACACCACGACGGAGTCCGGGCCCTCGCCCCAGGGTCGCGCTTGCCGGGGGCTCGCGATCGACTCCAGCCATCGACGGGCGGAGTCGAGGAATCCCCGGAGTCCATCGTCCTGGTCGGTGCCGTGCTGCTCGGTGGTGGTGCCGCTCATCGCCGGCCTCCTTCCAGAACGGTGCACGCGCTGATTCCCGGTGCGCCGTACACGTGGGTGAAGCCGAGCCTCGGGGCGCCCGGGACCTGCCGCTCGCCGGCCTCCCCCCGGAGCTGGGTGACGACCTCGTGAACCTGGCGCAGTCCGGACGCGCCGATCGGCTCACCGTTGGCCAGACACCCGCCGTCGGTGTTGACGGGGAGCGAGCCGCCGATTTCGGTCTCGCCGCGCTCGAGCATCCCTTCCTGCTCGCCGTCCTCGCAGAAGCCGCACTCGGCGAGATGCATGATCTCGGCGCCCGACTCCGTGTCCTGGAGTTGGGCCACGTCGATGTCGGACGGGGACACTCCTGCGGTCTCGAACGCGCGCCGCGCCACGACGGTGCTCACGCTGCTGGGTTCGCCCTCGCCCTGGACGGACGGGGCGAACACCTCGAAGGACCCGAACGGCCGGGTGCCGGTGGAGACCGCGCGGACGGCCACCGCGCGGCCACCCATCCTGGCCGCGACCGACTCCGACGCCAGGAGGATCGCGGCGCCACCCTCCCCCGGGTTGCAGAACATGAACTGGGTGAGCGGGTCGTTGACCATCGGCGAGGCGGCGATCTCCTCCAGGGTCTTCGGATCGCGGCGCCAGGCGTTCGGGTTGATACTGCCGTTGCGGTAGGCCTTCTCCGCCACCCGGGCGAGCGTGGTCTCCGAGATCCCGTGCCGGGCCATGTACCGCGTGATCTTCATGGCGAAGAACTGTGTGGTGACCATGAGGCCGTGGGTGCCGTACCCCTCGGTCAGGCCCCACTCCTCCGGCTTGGGGTCGAATGCACCCCGGGGGTGTTTGTCGAACCCGACGGCCAGCGCCACCTCGGCCGCTCCGGAGCGGATGGCGTTGATCGCGGAGACGAGGGCGCTGCCCCCGGTCGCGCACCCGTTCTTGACGTTGGTGAAGGGGATCCCGGTCAGGCCCAGGTCGGTGACGAGCGTGTCCGCGAGGCCGGACCCGTCGCTGCCACCGAACGCGATCTGGACGTCGGACCACTGCAGCCCGGCGTCGGCCAGGGCGGCCCGGATGGCGGTGACGGCCATCTGACGTCCGCTGACCCCGTCCTGGCGTCCGAACTTCGACAGACCGGCGCCGACGATGTGCACGTCGGACATCAGACCTCCTTCTTACTGGTGGATTCGGCGGGGGGCGCGGCATCCGCGTTGACGGCGGGGGCGGTGGCGAGGGCGAGGGCGAACCTCGGTACCGGATCGGCCCCCACCAGAACGACCTCGCGGCCGATCAGATCGATCGGCGACGTGCCCTCGAGCAGCGCCTCGACCTTGACGCCCTCGGGCAGTTCGACGTAACCGACGGCGTAGGGGCGGAAGCCCCCGGGCGGCGCCACGTACGGCGGCGACTTCGGGGCGAACCGCTGGATGGTCGCGGTCCATACCGTGCCGGTGGTGGACAGGTCCGTCTCGGCGGTCTCGGACCCACCGCAGCGCTGACAGCTCACGGAGGCGGGAAACGCCACGGTCGTGCAGTGCGCGCACCGGCTCCCCCGCAACAGCGGTGGGAGGGTCTGGTTCTCGTTCATCGTGTGCACTCCTGGTTCCGTAGACGTTTCCCGCTCCGTGATCGGTCAGATCAGCGGCCGACCCACTTGGGCTCACGCTTCTCGAGGAATGCCTGGATGCCCTCCTTGCCGTCCTCCGACTGGAGCGAGTTACCCACCGCGAAGTGCTCCATGATCATGAGCGACTTGATGTCGGCGTCCAGGCCCTGGTTCACGGCCATCTTGGTGAGCTTCATCATGAACGGGCTCTTGTCGGTCAGGGTCCCGATGAACTCCTCGACGCACTGGTCGAGCTTGTCGGCGGGGGCCGAGTCGTTGATGAGGTCGAAGTCCTTGGCCTCCTGGCCCGAGAGCAGCTTGCCCGTGAGCATGAGCTCCTTGGTCTTGCGCAGGCCGATCATCCGCGGGAGGCGGTAGATGGGGCCGGCGCCACCGAAGAGGGCGCGACGGATGTGGAAGTCGCCGATCTTGGCGTCGTCCGCAGCGATCGCGAAGTCACACGAGATCATGAGCTCGAAGCCACCGGCGGTGACGTAGCCCTCGAGCACGGCCACCGACGGCGTGTTCATCGAGTAGAGGCGGTCGCACACCTGGGCCGAGAGGACGCCGACGTCCATGGCGTTGGTGGTGCCGACGAAGTCACCCAGCAGCTCGTCGAGGTCGAAGCCCGAGCAGAACTGGTTCTGCACGCCACGGAGCACGAGCACCTTGAGGTCGGGATCCGCGTCGACCTCCTTGATGATCTCGTCGAGGCGGTGGAGCAGCTCCACGGTGACGGCGTTCTTCTTGTGGGGGCGGTTGAGCCACACGCGGGCGACGTCGCCGTCCTTCTCCAACAGAACGTGGTCGGTCTGAACCATGGTCTTTCCTTTCGTAAGTCATTCTGAACTGGATTCAGTTCATGTCTACACTGTGATGCAGGCCTCGTCAACCTCTGTCGTCGTGAGGTTTTCCTCGGCCCGGCCGGACCCGCCGAGAGGCGGATCCGGCCTGGTCAGAGCTCTGGAGAGAGCGGGTAGATCTTGAGGCTCTCCGAGCGGAAACTGATGACGACGGGCTCGCCCCTCTTCGCTCGCCGCAGCCAGTCGCCATGGACCGCGGCGGAGGCCCGGAGTCGGTACTCCTCCGGCCCCGCACCCACCTGGACGTCGTAGTAGCGACCACCGAACTCGGCGGACAGCAGAGTCGCCTCGAGGGTGATCTCCCGGTGCGAGACGTCCTCCTCCGGCCGGTGCAGCGTGATGTCGTCAGGCCACAGACGGGCGGACACGGCACGACTGTCGCCCGTCTCGCAGCGCAGCGGTAGTTCGGTGCCCGCCGCCGTGGTCCATTCCAATCCGGTGCGGTGCAACTCGAGCCGGTTGGACATGCCGATGAAGTCGGCCACGTATTCGCTCACGGGGTGATCGAACACGTCCTGCGGGGTCGCGAGCTGCTCGATCTTCCCCTGCTTCATGATCGCGAGACGATCCCCGAGCGCGAACGCCTCGGAGTGGTCGTGGGTGACGAAGACCGCGCCGAACCCCAGCTCGTCGTGCAGCCGGCGGATCTCCGTGCGCACCTGGTCGCGCAGGAGCGCGTCCAGGTTGCTGAGCGGTTCGTCGAAGAGGACGAGATCGGGCCTCGACGCCATCCCCCGGGCGACGGCGATCCGCTGCTGCTGACCGCCGCTCAACTGCGAGGGATAGCGGTCGAGCAGGTGGCCGCAGTCGACCATCTCCGCGGCCTCTTCGACCCTCCCGGAGTTGAGCGCGTCCTTGAGCTTGCGCGCCTTCAACGGGTACGCGATGTTCTTCCGCACCGTCATGTTGGGCCACAGGGCATAGGACTGGAACACCATCCCGATGCTCCGCTTGTTGGGAGGCACGTTCACGCGGTTGGCCGCGTCGAACATCGGTGCGCCGTCGAAGGCGATCGACCCCGCCTCGGGGGTCTCGAGGCCGGCGAGACACCGCAGCGTGGTGGTCTTGCCGCACCCGCTCGGACCGAGGAGGACGAGGAACTCGCCCGCTCCGATCTCCAGATCGAGCTCGTCGACGACGACGTTGCTTCCGTATTGCTTGGTGAGACCGGAGATCTCGATTTTCGCGGTCATTGGTCTTCCTCACATTCACGCCGGCGGAAAGGCTCGGCTCGGTCACCTGGTAACAGGGCGGGCGCGCACCCGCGGGACGACATCACAGCTTCTCCAGGACGTTGCGTCCGCCGATCAGCATCGCGACCGCGACACCGGCACCCGTGACCGCGGACATGAGAATCGCCATCGCGGCGACGAGGGTGTACGAACCGTTGCTCCAGTGGTCGTAGAGCAGGGTGCCCATCACCTGCGTCGTCGCGGAGCGGACCATCAGCGAGGCCGCGAACTCGTGGGTCAGGAGGATGAACATCAGCGCGATCGAGCTGAGGATGGTCGGCCGGAGCATCGGCAGCGTGATCCTCGCCATCGTCGCCACCGGGCCGGCTCCCGAGACCGCCGAGGCCTCCTCGTACTTGTCACCCATCGAGATGAGCGCCGTCAGCTGCATACGGGTCGCGAACGGGATCATGAGGACCACGTAGACCAGGATGATGACGGCCTTGGTGCCGTAGAGGATGAGCGGCGGTTCGGTGTAGGTGAGCAGGAACCCGACGCCGAAGATGACGGCCGGGATACCCATCGGCAGCGCCGTGATGAGGTCGGCGACGGTACGCAGGATGCGCAGGTCCTGCCTCCGGACCATGAGGTTCGCGACACCGAACCCGATGGGCACACAGATCAGCACGGCGACGATCGACGTCACGACACTCGTGACGACCGAGTCCACTATGCCCGGGGTGGTGACCAGCGCCCGGTAGTTGCTCAGGGTGAACAGGTCCCAGGACAGGGTCCCCGACCAGAACGGGGTCAGGGACACGATGATCACCCCTGCCAGCGGGAGGATGAGCGCGACCAGACCGTAGACGGCGACGATCGCCGTGGCCCAGTGCGAGGACCCTCCGACCGGGGAGAAGGACTTGCCCCCATGGGTGACGAACCGGGTCTGGTTGCCCAGGAGCGCCCGCTGGCCGAACACCACGAGGATGCCCATGATGACCAGGGGGGATCCCGCGGCCGCGGCGGCGGCGAAGTTGATGGGTGACTCCGAGGCCCGGAGGTACATCTCGGTGGCCAGGACCTTGACGCCCTCGTTCTGACCCAACAGCAGGGGCGCGGTGAACTGGCCGAGGCCCAGCAGCAGGGCCACACCGGCGCCGTAGACGAGCGACGGGCGCAGCAGTGGGAGGACCACCTTGAAGAACGTCCCGATGGTCGTGGAACCGGCGATCTGGGCGGCCTCGAGGTGCTCGCCGCTGATGTTCTGCATCCCGGCGCTGACGAAGAGGTACACGAACGAGGTGAGGCTGAACCCGGTGATGATGATGATCCAGGTCGGGCTGTACACGTTGACCGGGCCGGAGTTCAGATCACTCCACCAGGGCAGCATCCGGAGCAGGATGTTGATGTAGCCGGGGCCCGGGGAGAGCAGGAACGCGAATCCCACGACGTTCGCGACCGACGGGATGACGATCGGCAGGATCGGGACCAGACGCAGGAAACCCATGCGGCGCGGCAACCGGGTGGTCGCGAAGGCGAGGACGGTTCCGCACACCATGGCGATCACCAGCGAGAAGAACGCGAGCGCGGCCGTGGTCTGCAGGGTGGTGACGATGTCTGCGCGTCCGTACTGCGAGCGGTAGCCGGCCGCACCGTTCTCGAACGCCAGCGACTGGAGTTTGAACAGCGGCCAGACCACCAGGTACGCGAGCACGAGTATCAGTGCCGCGTACATCAACCGATGTCGCCATATCGACAGCGGACCTGAACTTTTCACTTCGATCTGTCCTCAGCTCGGGGTAGTGCGGTGCGGGATCGGCGGCGTGCGGGGATCCGGCCCGCGGTGGGCGAACACCTCACCGCGGGCCGGGTCGGGGCTCAGCCCAGGAAGAGCTGTTCCCACTGAGCCTGGTACTCCTGGACCGTCTCGGGATCCAGGGTGTCCGGATCACCCAGCTCGACGTCCTGAGCCGTGACCGTCGAGCCCGGCACGCCCGTGCCCGGGACGTCCGGGAGCACCGAGAGGTAGTCGGCCGAGATGGCTTCCTGACCCTTGTCCGTGATGAGGAAGTCCGCGAGCAGCTGCGCCGCGTTCGGATTGGGCGCCGAGGCGAGGACGTGGGAGTACCAGGGCACGCCCCACGGGTTCTCGGGGAGCGCGAAGTCGACCGGAGCGCCCTTGTCCTTCTCGGTCAGGACGTTGCTCGCCGCCATCGGCGCCACCCACACCTCACCGGAGGCCAGGGCCTGGGTGATCGCGACCGCGCTCGAGTAGATCCGCGGGTTCGTCTCGGCGAGCCGTTCGAGGTAGTTCTCGCCGTAGTCCACGTCGATCTTGCGGTACATGTCGACGTAGGTCGGGATGCCGTTCGGGTTCTGGATGCCGACCTTGCCGTCGAACCGGGGGTCGAGTGCGTCGTCCGGCGTCGCCAACCCCTCGGGGACCTGCGCGGTGTTCCACCCGAGGCCGAACACCGTCGCACTGGTGAGGAAGAACTTGTCCTCGAGCACGCTCTCCGCGCGGTCGTAGTCGGGGTTGTCCAGCGAGGGCGCCACGACCTCGGCCGAGTAGTCGGTGTCGAAGCTGCGGTTGATCCACCCGGCGTCCGTGGTCATGTGGACGTCCGCGACGCCGGACCCGGTGGAGTTCTCCACCTCGATCTTCGGCAGGATGTCCGCGTCCGTCCCGCGGACGTAGGTGAGGGTGATGCCGGGATACTCCGCCTCGAACGCCTGCTTGAGGGCCTCGAGGTTGTCCGGGGAGTGGGTGGAGTAGATCGTCACGCTGCCCTCCTCCTGGGCGGCGGCGACGATCTCGTCCCATGATCCCGCGAGCTCCGAACCCGATCCGGAGTCCGACCCGCACCCCGCGAGCACCAACGCGAGCGCTGCCCCGCTGGCGACAGCGGCCTTGAATCTGGAAAAGCGCATTGCTTCCCTTCCTGTGACGGCCACCGGGAGCCGGAGCCGAATTGAACTAACTTCAGTGAACTGTATGACCCAGGTCACGTGAGCGCAAGGGGAAGCGCCCGTTAACTTCGCCGGGATCCTGATCTCGGGCCGTCAGCCGAGGAACCTGCGCTCCCAGGCGGCGACGTACTCCTCCACCGCCGCCGCCTCGAGCGTCTCCGGATCCGCGAGATCGATGTCCTGCGCGACGACGTCCGAGCCCTCGACCCCCGTGCCCGGGACATCCGGCAGTGCGGCGATGTAGTTCTCCGAGAGCGCGGCCTGCCCGGCCGGGGTGAGCATGAAGTCCGCGAGCACCTGTCCCGCGTTCGGGTGGGGCGCGGCCGCCAGGACGTGCGAGTAGAACGGGATACCGATGGGGTTCGCGGGCAGGGCGAAATCGACGGGCGCGCCCTTGTCCCGTTCCGCCAGGACGTCCATGGACGCCCCGGGGGCAGCCCAGATCTCACCCGACGCGAGCGCCTGGGTGATCGCGGGCGCACTGCCGTAGATGCGGGGATTGACGCCGGCGAGCCTGTCGACGAACCCCTCCCCGTAGTCGATGTCCATCCGGCGGTAGATGTGCACGACGGCAGGGAAGCCGGCGGGATTGACGACGCCGACCTTGCCGTCGAACCGCGGGTCGAGCAGGTCCTCGGGGGACGCGAGCCCAGCGGGCACGTTCTCCGTGTTCCACGCCAGGCCGATCGAGGTCGCACTGGTGACGAAGAAGGTGTCGTCCAGCACCCCGTCCTCCGCGCGGTACGCGGGGTCGTCGATCGCCGGCGCGACCACTTCCACCGAGTAGCCACCCGAATCGAGGCTGCGCTGGATCCACCCGGCGTCGGTGGTCATGTGGACATCGGCGACCCCGCTGCCCGTCTGGTTCTCGACCTCGACCCGGGGGATCAGATCGGAATCCGTCCCGCGGACGTAGTTCAACGAGATCCCGGGATACTCCGACTCGAATGCGGTCTTGAGCGACTCCAGGTTGGCCGGGGCGTGGTTGGAGTAGATGGTCACGCTCCCCTCGTCGGTGGCGGCGGCGACGATCTCGCCCCACGAGCCGGCCAGTTCCGAACCGGTGTCGTCCGATCCGCATGCCGAGGCGACGGCGGCGGTCGTGACGAGCACCGCGATCGCGGCCACGGTGCCTGTGAACCTCATATGCTTCCCCTTTCCGGAGACGAGGAGCTCATTGAGTTGAACTCACTTCATTGCAGAATAGGGTCGAGATCACACCGCGTCAGCCGTTCGGGACGACCGGCGTCCATCCCTGCGACGGCGGCCCCGAGTGCGGATCCGGCAGCAGGGGGACGGGCACAGCGATCGGCCCGCCGGCCCGGGATACCGGGCGCGACGGGCCGATCCATTTCCGGCCCCGACTGGAGACGGCAGCGGCGACTCAGCCGACGAACTTGCGCTCCCATTCGGCCTGGTAGGCGGTGACAGTCTCGGGATCGAGGTCCTCGTGGTCCGCGAGACCGATATCCTGGGCGATCACCGATGATCCCTCGATACCCGTCCCGGGGATGTCCGGAAGCGCGGCGACGAAGTCGGCGGAGATGGCCTCCTGCCCCTCGGGCGAGATGAGGAAGTCGGCCAGTACCTGTGCGGCGTTGGGGCTGGGCGCGGAGGCCAGGACGTGGGAGTACCAGGGCACGCCGAACGGGTTCTCCGGCAGGACGAAGTCGACCGGCGCCCCCTTCTTCTTCTCCGTGAGGACGGTGCTGCCCGCCATCGGGGCAGCCCAGACCTCACCGGAGGCCAACGCCTGGGTGACGGCCACGTTGCTGGCGTAGATCTGCGGGTTGACCGTCGCGAGCCGGTCGACGAAACCGTCCCCGTAGTCGACGTCGATCTTCTGGTACATGTCCACATAGGTGGGCATACCGTTCGGATTCTGGATACCGACCTTGCCGTCGAGCCGCGGATCCAGGACATCGTCCGGCTCCGACAGCCCTTCGGGGACGTTGTCCGTGTTCCAGCCGAGCCCGAAGACAGTCGCGCTCGTGACGAAGAACTTGTCCTCGATCACGCTGTTCTCGGACTGGTACCCGGGCTGCTCCAGATTGGGGGCCACGACCTCGGTCGAGTAGTCCGTGTCGAGGCTGCGGTGGATCCACCCGGCGTCCGTGGTCATGTGGACGTCCGCGACTCCCGTCCCGGTCTGATTCTCGACCTCGATCTTGGGAAGGATGTCCGCATCGGTCCCGCGAACGTACACCAGCGTGATGTCGGGATACTGCGCCTCGAACGCCACCTTGAGCGCTTCGAGGTTCGTCGGCGAGTGGCTCGAGTAGAGGGTGACTTCCCCCTCCTGATTGGCGGCCTCGACGATCTCATCCCACGATCCGGCGAGTTCGGAGCCCGAGCCCCCTCCCGTGCCGCACCCCGCGAGCACGAGGGCGAGCGCCATCCCACCTGCCACGATTGACCTGATCCTTGCTGTTCTCATCTGCGATCTCCTGGGGGTCAGGCTCCGGGGTATACTCCCGAAGTGAACTAGCTTCACCTCACTCTATGGCATGGGTCACGTTGCAAGCCCGGCTTTCGTCTGATTCGGATCCGGTTTCTCTGCGCCGCCGTCATGAACGCCGTCGCGCACGAGGGCCGGGGGGCTCCATTTCCCGCTCAGACAGCCGGGGCTCGGGCCGTACAGCCGCAACATCAGCCTGAACCCACCCTCCGGGGCGGGGAGCCAGTTGTCCTCGCCCTCCACGGGCCGTTCGTGCGAGACGACCAGCTCGAGGGACCCGTCGGGCTCGTAGCGCAGGTGCGGACTCCTGTCCCCCACCGAGTAGCGCGACAGGGGGTTGGCAACCAGGAGACCTTCCGCGTGATACATGGTCAACGACCAGAAGTACGTCACGGGTGGCAGCTGGCCCGGGGTGAACCGCAGTCGATAACGGTGGTCGCCCACCAGCCCGCGGCCGGCACTGTCCACCTCGAGCACCGGGTAGAGGGCCTCTTCCGCGGGATTGATGTAGATCTGCGCCATCGCGACCGAAGCGCGGAGGAGCCAGTCTCGGCCGAACTCGACTCCCGCGTAATTGATCATCCACCCGTTGCGGACCTGCCCCGCATCGGCGACGCCTCGTCTCACCATCGCGAACCCGCGCGCCACCGCGTCGTCAAGTGCGAACCGGGGCATCTCGGCCCCGAGGCGTTCGCCAGGCCGCCAGCCCACCTCGGCGAGGAGGTCTCTCACGTCGGGGTCCACCGCCTCGACGCTCAGATCGTCCATGACCCGCGACAGCTGCTCGAAGAAGTGCCGTCCCGGGCCTGACTCGCTCGCGACGGGGGACTGGGACGCATCGGGCTCGGCGTCCGGTACCCGAGCGTGCGTCCCCGGTGAGCTCAGGCGGATCTCCTCCTGGAGCGCATGCACCTCGTGGAGATCCCGCGGGTTCGATGAGTCGACCATGATCCGCCCGGCGATCATGAGGAACCTGCAGGTGCAGTCGAGTTCCATCCCGAGCTGGCCGGAGGTCAGGGCCGGTTCCGCGAGCGATGGCGCCCAACGGATCGTCACGGGCCCGAGGACGCCGCCGTGCGTTCGCTTTCCGACGGTGTGGCAGGTGGTGTCGGCGTAACCGAACTGGAACGCGTAGTACCGTTCGCCGAAATCGGGCAGGTCCAGCCGGAGGTCTCCCTCGAGCAGGTCAACCCAGGCCACGCTGTAGAGGGTGTCCACGTTGGGAGCCACACCTACCCGGTAGCCGGGGTCGGACAGAAGCTTCTGGTGCCCGAACTCGCCGAGGGGCGCGGCTGCCGACCGGCCGGAGTCCCGCTCGCGGCCCGGTTCCGACCGCGTCATCGTCTCCCTCAACTGGAGCGACCGCACGAGCGGATATCCCCACACATACAGCTGCTCGTACCTGTCGATCGAGTCGGAACTCAACGGCCTGTCTCCTCGCAGTGTTCGAGGGTGTCCACCGGCCCCGGGGACCATCGACCCTCCAGCAGCTCCTCCGTCGGCCCGTAGGTACGCAGGACGAGGAAGAACGGGGACCGGGGTGCCGGCAACACACCGGGGTTAGGGTCACGCTCGGCGGCCCCCGGGTCGATCCTGATCCGCACCCGACCGGAGCCGTCCGGCGTCAGGCCCGAGGCGCTGCCCACGGAGTAGCGATCCCACGGGTTGCCGTACACGCGACCGCTGTCAGCCAGGTACAAGGTGACCGACCAGAAGTAGTCGACCGGCGGGGCCGTGTCCATGACCAGGCAGTACGCACCGTTGCTGCCGTCCAGTGGGACTCCGTTCGACGACACGTAGGTGTTGAACGAGGTGTTCTCCTCGACCACGTTGGCGCCCAGGCCGACGTTGTTCATCACGGCCCTGGCGAGGAAGTTGGTCCCGTGCCGACCTTTGTCCCGCACCCGGGTCCAGCCGCTGCCCAGCGGTTCCCCGAGCTGGGACCGGCTTGCGCGGATCATGTCCATTGCGGAGTCGAACCCTCGCTGCGCGACATCGGGCACCCAGTCGCACCCCGACGGGGACACCTCCCCCGGGCCGGCACCGATCCCGATCGCCCGGTAGCGCGCGACCATCACTTCTTCGCGGGCCGGGACACCACACAACCCGATGACCGCTGTGAGGGCCGTGGCGAACTCCGTCCACCTGCTCTCCACCAGAGAACTGTCCACCTCGGTGTACCGCTGGAGACTGGCCTGCGGATGCGGGGTGCGGATTCGGAACCGTTTTCTCATCGCGTCGGCCTCGCCGGTGCCACCGGTCGCGGTCACCTGCACCCGCAGCAGCGCCCAGACGACAGGCGTGGCCACCACCATCACGTCCTTGCCGGTCCCCCTCGCCTCCGCGGCCTGTTCGGACGTGCACAGGACCATCGTCACCGGGCCGCCCCCGTGGGTCCGGTTGCTGATGTTCGACGCGTTCCCGTGAGCGTCGAACAGGTTCACGGTGTAGTAGCTGTCGCCGACCGCCGGGACCTCCAGCTCCACCGGTCCCTGCTCCACCGAGATCCACCCGTTCGAGTACAGGGTGTCCACATTGGGGACGCGGAATTCCGCGAAATCGGGCCCGGCCAGGCCCCGTCGGTGGTCGAAGACGTTGAGTCGCTCGTCGTCCCCGGCCGGGCGCTTCCACACGAAGTCGCTGAACTGCGCGTACTGCAGGACCGCGGTCAGACCCCACACCGTGGCGTCGAAAGCGAGGTGTTCCACCAGCTTCTCCGCCTGGTGTCGGTCGTCCGGGAACAGGTCGGGCGACGCCGACTCCTGGTATTGGCTGACATCGGCGAAGTCATACGATCGGCGGTCCACAGTTGTCCTCCTGGTCTCGGGTCCTGTTGCTGGTCTCGGGTCCTACTGTTGTTCTCGGGTCCCTGCTGCCGGGTCGCGCCGTGCGCGCGGTGCGAGCGCTGTCGGGTCGTCAGACCGTGAAGCGACCCCCGTTGCTCAGCAGCACCGCGCCGACGACGTTCGACGCCTGATCGGAGGCCAGGTAACAGATGCTCTCGGAGAGCTGCTCCGCGGTGGCGTAGCCGAAGGCGCTGCCCTCGTTCATCCGCGCGCGGACCGACTCGGGGGTTCGCGCGGCCATGGCGGTGTCCACCGGGCCGGGGGCGACGGTGTTGACCCGGATGCCGAAGTGGACGGCCTCTTTGGCCACGGACTGACTCAGTGCGTGGACGGCCGCCTTGGAGGAGGCGTAGTGCGGGTAACCCACGAGGGTGTCGAACGCCGCCGAGGACCCCACGGTGACGATCGCCCCTCCCCCGCCGGGGCGCATCGCCCGCACGGATTCGCGCAGGACGTGGAAGGTGCCGTCCAGATTGACGGCGTGGATCCGGCGCCACGTCGAGTCGTCGAGCCGGCTCAGGACGTCGACCGGTTCGCCGGTCTCGGCCGCCTCGTAGATGTGGGCTTTGGCCACGGGGTCATCGATGCCGGCCGCGTGGACGACCACGTCCACCCGTCCGTCTTCGGCCGAGATCTCCTCGAAGAGCGCGCGGACCGCGTCCGGGTCGGCCACGTCCACCCCGTGTGCGACGCCGCCGATCTCCGAGGCGACGCGCTGCGCTGACTCCCGCGCCAGGTCCACCAGGTGGATCCGGCGCGCGCCCTCCGCGGCGAGCTGCCTCGCCACGGCCGCCCCGATCCCCGAGGCCGCCCCGGTGACCAGTGCGACCCTGCCCTCGAACCGGGTGTTCTGTGGCGCCGTCATGATGTCCGTCCTCTTCTCGTCGGTGTGGTGTGGTGGAGCAGGTCACCGCGTTGCGCGGGGGTCACATGGTCACCACGAGACGGCCGGTGACCCTGCCGTCGCGGAGCCTGTCGATCCCGTCGGGCACCTGCTCGAAGTCCAGGTGCTCGACGACCGGGGCGATGTCGCCGGCGCGCAGGTAGCGGTAGACGGACTCGATGTCGGATGTGGTGCCCCCCGAGGATCCCCGGATGACGGCCTTCTGGTGGATGACGTCCGCGGTGACGAGTTCCGAGGTGTGTGCCCCCATGCCGATCATCACGATGGTCCCGCCCACGCGGATCGCCCGCACCGCGGCCTGGGCGGTCGTGGCGAAGCCGGCGAAGTCGATGACGGAGTCCAGACCCGCCCCGGCCAGCTCGGCGGCGTCGGCGACCACGGCGGTGACGCCCAGGTGCTCTCCCAGCCGCCGTGCGTCGGCGCTGGGGTCGGCGGCGTGCACCTCGGCACCCAGGAGCACCGCGATGCGCGCGCCGATCTGCCCGAGACCACCAAGACCGATGATCCCGACCCGGTCTCCGGGACCGACCCCCGCGACGCCGACCACAGCCTGGTGTGAGGTCATGCCCGCGTCTGTTCCCAGGGCGCCGAGTTCGTAGGAGAGCCCCTCCGGCAGTGGGACCAGATCAGCCGCGGGCGCCACGTGGTACGCCGCGTAACCGCCGTCTCGCCCGTATCCGGGCACGGTGGCGCCGAGCGGGTGGACACCGCAGCGGGTGCCGACGACGACGTCGTGCACTCCCTCACCGAGCGCCACCACCTCGCCGGCAATCTCGTGCCCGAGGGTGATCGGGCACCGGTGGATGTTCTCCGCCCAGGACGGCTCGTCGAGCTCACCCACATCCGAGTGGCACATCCCGGCCGCACGGACCCGGATGAGGACCTCCCCTGGGCCCGGCTCGGGGACCGGGACCACCGCCAGGGTCAGGGGGTTGCCCGTCCCGGTCCACTGCCAGGCCCGCATCTCGGCGGGGATGGTGTTGATGTTCATGTGTCCTCCGTTCATATGACCACCGTGTGCTGGTTTGCCGACGGTCGTCGCCGCGGGTGTCAGATCTCCGCGCCGACCCGGTAGCCCTCGGCGATCGCGTGGCTGATCCGCCGCGGGGCCAGGGCGTCCCCGATCACGCTGACGTCGTCGCGCCGGCCGAGGGCGCGGGCGATCCCGTCGACGGCGGTGCGGGGCCGGTGCCACACCACGAGATCCGCGTCGAGCGGCAGGTCCCCGCCGCCGAACACGGGCACGAGGCGGCCCACCTCGTCGTCGGACCCGGGCAGGTCCAGCCCCGTGGCCACGTGGAACCGCGCGCCCCCGGAGCCCAGTCGGCCGAGGAGCGGCCCCACGCTCTCGGCAGGTACCCGCGAGGCCAGCGCCGTGAGCGGCGTGACGACGCGCGTGTCCCACCCACGCCCCACGAGGGCCTCGGCGGCGCTGTAGGCCGGCCAGAAGCCGTCGCTCTCGTCGTAGACGACCGCCCGGCCCGCCGCGGCGGGGATCCGGCCGGCGAGGACGTCGTCGACCGTGACGACGGCGGGGCCTCGACCGGTGGACGGCACGGGTCCGGGCCGGGAGCCGGTGGCGACGACGACGTGGTCGGCCGCCTCCACGAGCTCGGCGAGATCGTCCTGCGAGATCTCCGCGCCGAGGTTGACGTCCACCCGCAGGCGGCGCATCTCCGCGGAGAGGTAGTCGATCACGTCGATGAGGGTGGCCCGGTGCGGTGACCGGGCGGCCACGCGGAGGGCGCCCCCCAGCTCAGTTGCGGTCTCGAACACGGTCACGCGGTGGCCGCGGCCGGCGGCGACGCGCGCGGCCTCGAGTCCGGCCGGACCTGCGCCGATCACGTAGATGTCCTTCGTCTCCGCCGCACGGACGCCCACATTCCGGTGGCGGCCCCGACCGATCTCGGCGTTGACCGCGCAGTGCAGGTGCGGGTCGAAGGCGCGGCAGTCCTGGTTGATACCCAGGCAGCCGCGGATCTCGCCCAGTCGCCCCTGAGCGGACTTGGCCGGCAGGTCCGGGTCGGCCAACAGTGCCCGGGCCATGCCCACCAGGTCGGCCTTGCCGGTCTTGATGATGTGGTCGGCGGTCGCGGCGTCGCGGATGCGTTGACCCACGAGGACGGGGATCCCGGTCTCGGCGCGGATGCGCGCGGCGGAGTCGACGGCGACGGCGTCGGGATGCGTGGCGTCCTTGACGTACGTGCCGCGGGTGCCGTGCGTGATGCTGAAGTAGTCGACCGCCCCCGAGTCGGCGAGGTGCCGCGCGATCCTCACGCAGTTCTCCATCCCCATCCCGCCGGGGATATCCTCCTCCCCACTGAGCCGCACGCCCAGGACCATTTTCTCGGGCATCGCCTCCCGCATGGCGGCGACCACCTCGTCGAGGAATCTCATGCGGCCGACGAGGTCACCGCCGTACCCGTCGGTCCGCCTGTTGGTGAGCGCGGACATGAACTGGGCCGGCAGGTAGCCGTGGGCGGCGTGGATCTCGGCGCCGTCGTACCCCGCGCGGGCCAGATTCGCGGCGGAGACCCGCCACCCCTCGACGATGTCCGCGATCTCCTCGACCGTCAGCTCGTGGGGAGGGTAGGCGTCGCGGGCCGTCTTGACGGCCGAGGGCGCGGAGGGCGGCGAGTCCGATTCGCCCCCGATGAACTCACGCCCCAGGTGGACCAGCTGACCGATGATCTTGGCGCCGTGCCGGTGAACAGCCGCCGCCTTGTCCGTGAGGGCGGGGAGCACCTCGTCGTTGTAGGCCTCGACCAGCTTGCGGGACCGCAGGGTAGTCGAGGGGTGCACCACGGTCGCGCCCCCGATGATCAACCCGACACCGCCGGCGGCCAGGCGCTCGAAGTGCTCCTGGTCGCCGTGGGTGGGCACACCGTCGGTGGCCATGCTCGTTCCGGCCGGCAGGGCGACCAGACGGTTCCGCAGGGTGAGTGCGCCGAGCGTGAACGGGGAGAAAGCGTGGGGGAACTCTGTGATCACCTGGGGTCCTTCCGGGGCGGGCATCGGGCGGGGACGGGGCGGTGTCAGACCACGGTGGCCGCGTCGCCGGCCCGCAGCCCGAACACCAGCGCGGTGGCCAGGCCGCCCGCGTAGGCGCGGCGGTACACCCCGCCTGTGTCCGACCCGGCGGCGAGCAGGCCCGGGATCACCGTGCCGTCGGCGCGCAGGACCGACGTGTCGGCCCCGATCCTGATCCCCACGAACGGGAACGTCACGGCCGGGGTCGTCTCGACGATGTAATACGGCCCGCGGTCGAGCGGGGCGAAGTCGTACTCCCGCGGCGGCACGACCTTCTGGCCCGACTCGTTGACCCGGCGGATCCCCTCGGCGATCCTCGCCCCGTCGTAACCCCACTCCTCGGGCAGGTACTCGAACTCCTCGAGCGTCTCCGCCAGACCGCACCGGCCGCCGCGCCTGGAGGCCTCGGTGTACTTGTCGATCGCGACCGCACCCTCGACGTAGGAACCGCAGATCCAGTCGCGGTAGACCCGTTCGTCCGCGACCACCAGGCCGCGGGCCTCGGGTTGCTCCATGAGCGCCATCGCCGTGAGGTGATCCCCCTGGGTCTCGTCCACGAAGCGCTCGCCGTGGAGGTTGAACAGCAGCGCGTGCTCGGAGTAGTAGAGGGAGAGTCCCACGAAGTCGCCGGAGTCCCGGAAGGGCAGACCCGCGGGGATCAGGTGGCCGTAGAAGCCCGCGTCGTCGAAGCCGATGCCGGCCTCCACCGATTCCGCCAGCCTCAGTCCCCCGCCGTCGCTGTGCGGGTTGGACCGGAGCGGGAATCGTGAGGCCAGCGGGTGCAGGTGGCGCTCCACCAGCTCCGCGTCGGCCTGGAACCCCCCGGTGGCCAGGAGAACTCGTCGCGCCCGGATCTCGTGGACCTCGCCGTCGGCCAACCGGACCGTCGCCCCTGCCACGCCGTCGCCCTCGGTGATGAGTCCCTGCACGTGGGCGGCAGTGTGGATCGCGTTCCCGGCGGCCCTGATCTCGCGGGCGCAGGCGTCGAGATACTGGTTGGTGTCGAACGCGTGACCGACACCGTAGCGCAGCACGGGGACTCCCTCGGCGCAGTCGACGCCCCGGCCTCGGATCCAGTCGAGCCCGGCGGCGAAGTCGTCGACGACCGCGTTGCGGAGCTCCTCATCCCCATGGGGGTTGATCTCCGCCATGATCTGCCGCGTGGGTGCGGTCCAGGCATATCCTGCGAACCTCGCGGAGCCTCCGACGTCGTCGGCCTTCTCCACCACCATGACGGTTGCCCCGCGTTCGGTGGCGCGGGCGGCGGCGGTGAGGCCGGCCATGCCGGCACCGATGACGAGTAGGTCGACGGCGTTCTGCATTCGGGTCTCCCGGAAAGGTAGTGCTGCTGTGATGTGGACCACCCTAGCATCTTAATTGAACTCAGTTCATCTATTAGGGCCGGTCGCTCACCTTCGGCCCCTCGACCGCCCCGGCCACCAGCGACTCCACCCGGTGCCGCAGCCGGGTCTCCGGGACGGTGAGGCGCCGGTGTTCCTGTTCGACGAACTCCTCGGCGCTGCCCACCCGGTATGTCTCGACGAACAGGCCGGGCTCCGCGGTCGGGCGCTCGAGCCGCCAGCGCCGGCCCCCCAACCGGAGCCGGGAGCGACGCAGATCGCGCATCGCGGTGAGGAATTCCCGCGTGCGACCCTCCGGCACCCGGTACACGTAGCGGACCACCACCGGTCCCGATCGGTCGCCCCGAGGCGTGCCCGGGTCGGTGACCTCACCGGACGGCCCCGCCGGCCCACCGAGTTCGGAGACGAGGACCGGTTCGATCCCCTTCTCGGCGCCCAACCCGACGAGCAGGAGCGACACGCAGCTGATCACCATCAACCCGGCTGCCACGAGGAGGGCGGCCTGCAGTCCGGCGGCGTCGGCCACGACCCCCCACAGGAGCGATCCCGCCGCCTGCGTCCCCTGGACCATCAGCAGGATGACCGCGATCAGCCTGGGCCGGATCCAGTCCGGGAAGAACTGGTGCCCCATCGACATCCACGAACTCTGCACACTCACCCAGGCCGCGCCGGCGAAGAGCATGGCGATCCCGACCACGACCGGCGACGTCGAGACCGCCAGCACCGCCAGGGCCGCGGCGTAGACGAGGGCGCCACACGCGGCGAACACCGTGACCCTCAACCGCCTCCGCAGCCCACCGAACCCCATGACCGCCACGACGGCGCCGGCGCCGATCAGCGCCATGAGCACCCCGAATCCGTCCGCGCCCATCCCGAGACCGTCGTAGACGGCGAGGGAGATGAGCGCCCAGAGTGCGCTGGACGGGATCCCGAAGAGGAAGAGCTGGCACAATAGCCGTGTGGTCCACGCCGAGTTGACCACGAACCGGACCGCGCCGGAGATCTCCGGCATGATCGCCCGACGCGGAGCGGTCCGGTCGGGCGACCGCCGCTCCATCCGCCACAGCGCGAGCGCACAGCCCACGGAGAGGACGGCGACCACCGCGAACGCCCATTCCGCGCCGGCGAGTCCCAGTCCCAGGCCCGCCAGGAGCGGCCCGAGCGAGCGGGCGAGATTGAACACCGCTCCGTCGACCAGTGCCGCGGTGGGGATCATCCCGCGGTCCACGGTCTCCGGAAGAAGCGATTGCCAGGAGACCCCTACCACCACTAGCGCGGTGCCGACGAGGAGAACGGAGCAGATCATCGGGAGTGCCGTGTCGGCCCCCGTCACCGTGAGCACGGTCGCCGCCACCGCGGACCCCGCCGACGCCACGGTGGCCAGCGCCATCATCTTCTTGCGCGAGGCATACCCGGCGATCACCCCGACCGGTAGCGCGAGCACCAGGAACGGCACGGCCATGGCCGCCGGCGCGAGAGAGATCACCGACGCGGGCTCACCTCGCTCGGTGAGGACCCACTGCACCGAGACGACGTGGATCCACACGGCCACCGCGTTGGTGAGTTGGACGGCCTCGAGGGCCCGGAACGCGCGCTCGTGCCGGAGCGGGCGCGCCGTCGATCGGTGGGCGCCCGCCCCGTCGCTCACCACTGGTCCCAGTGGATGAACTCCTCCGCCGGTGGCCGCCAGGCGGGGCGGAAGGTGGTACCGGTGTAGTGGGCGACCGGGATCATGCAGACCTGTTCCACCTCGGCGGGATCGATCCCCACGATCTCGGCGACCTCGTCCTCGCGGCCGAGGGTCATCCCCGTCCAACAGGTGCCCAGTCCGCGAAGCCGCGCGGCGAGCATGAAGTTCCACACGGTCGGATACACCGTCGCGAGCCTGTGTTTGGCCGCCAGCACATCACCCTCGGCCAGCCGGGGCGTCAGACACGGGATGACGATCACCGGCACCCGGGACATCACCGCCGCGAGGTGCTCGGCCGAGTCCCTGGTGCGTCTGCTCTGGGCCGCGTGCGTGGGGTCGGCGTCGACACGGTGGAACAGCCCCACGTCGCTCGCGCGATAGAACCCGTCGAACTCCTCCCGGTAGATCCGGCCGAGGCGGTCGATGCGCGCGGGATCGCGGACGATCACGAACTCGGTGCGCATGAGATTGGAGCCCTGGGGCGCCTGGAGGGCGTCGGCCACGCACTCCTCCAGCGTTCGCGGGTCCACCTCGCGCCCCAGATCGAGTCGCCGGCGCACCGCGCGGGTGGTGGTGATCAGATCGTGCGCACCGAGGGGCTCGGGCGGGGTCACGGCCGCGGGATCAGTCATGGTCACCCCTACACCCCGACGAGATCCGCGATCGACCGGCGGGCTTTCCGGCCGCCCCCGAAGGCACCCTCGTCCCCGAGAGCGCGACGAAGGTAGAAGTGGGCGGAGTGCTCCCACGTGAAGCCGATCCCACCGTGCAATTGGATCGCCTCGTAGGCGCTCCTCGTGGCGGCATCCGCACACACCGCCGATGCGACCGCCACGGCCAGCTCGGCGTCGCGGGCGTCGTCCTCGTCGAGAACCGCGAGGGCGTACATCGCGGCGGACCGGGCCCGCTCGCGGTCGACCAGCATATCGGCCAGGCGATGCTTGATGGCCTGGAAAGACCCGATCGCACGTCCGAACTGATGACGCTGTTGGACGTAGGCGACCGTGTCATCCAACAGCCGGGCGGCGATCCCCGCGTGTTCGGCGGCGAGCGCCGCACCGGTGATGAGCGTCAACTCACGGACCACGTCCAGGAACCGTGCGGCACCGACGAGGATCCTCGTGGGCGCGTCCACCAACTGCACGTCGGCGCGGCGCCTGGTCAGGTCGACGACCTCTCGCGGGCGACGTTCTGCTCCGGTGAGGTCCACCACCACGAGCGCCTTCTCCGCTCCGGAGGACGCCACGACCACGAGCGAGTCGACCGCCTCCCCCCAGAGCACGCCCGGGACGAGCCCGTTGACGACGGAACCCGCCTCGCCCGTCGCCCCGGCACCCGCCGAGAGGGTGACCTCGCCGTCGAGCGACACCCCGATCGTGCGGCGTCCCTCCATGACCGCTCCGAGGAGATCGTCCAGCGATGCCGGGTCATCCGCTCGGACCAGCGCCTGCCCGGCAATTACGGCACTGACCAGGAGCGGCTCCGGGAGCAGCGCGGCTCCGGTCTCCTCGAGGACCACGCCCAGGTCCGCGAAACCGAAACCGTGCCCACCGAGTTCCTCGGGCACGGCGAGGGCGGCGACCTGCAGTTCATCGTTGAGTCTGCGCCACCGGGATTCCGAGTAGCCCGAGTCGGAGTCGATCGACTCGCGGACCGCCTCGTGGGTGCCGTGCCGGGCCACGAACCGGGCCACCACCGCGCGCAACTCGTCACGCTCCGGGGTCGGAAGGATGATCGACGGGTCGGCCTCGGGTCGCGCCGTTCGTGTCACTTGTGTCACGGGAAGTCCTCTCCTACGCCGTGGAGGTGGGGTGCCCCGCGTCGTGTAATTGAGTTGAGTTCACTTCAACCCATGACAACATAGTGAGGCGCATCACGCAAGCTCTTGAGGTCGGGCCCGATCCTAAACTAAGTTCGATTCATGACCTCGCCCGATTCCGCCCTGCCCGATTCCACCCTCGTCACCTACTACGCCCACGTGGACTCGGGAGACCTTGAGTCCGGTCTCGCCCTCCTGTCGCCGGACGTCTCCTTCGCCATCCTCCTCCCGGGCACTGCCGTGCGCGGCACGGACCGCGACGGCGTCCGCCGGTACCTCGAGGGGCGCGGTCCCATCGACCGGCGTCACGTCCCCACCCACGCCACCCGCACCGGTGAGCTCGAGTTCGTCTACGGCGCCGTGGTCGAGGACGGCGTCACGATCACCGGCCATTTCCTCGCATCCGCCCGAATCGACGAGGACGGGCTCATCTCCGGGTACCAGGTGGCCTTCGACCCGGAGCTCGGGCTCGTCTCCCCCACCCTCGACCGCTCCTGATCCGACCCCGCCCACACCGACCCCCCGAACGGAGAACCACCATGTCCACCGACACCCCCCTGCTGCACGCCTGGTTCGAGATCATGGACTCCGACGATCCGGACCGGGTCCTCAACCACATCACCGAGGACTTCCGGCTGTCCATCCTGTTCTCCACGGGCGAGTCCGCCGCAGAGTTCGAGGGGGACAGAGCCGGTCTGGTGGTCTACCTCGAACAGCGCGAGAAGAGCGTCCTGACCCACCACATCCTCAGCGGCACGCGGGTCGGGGACACCGAGCTGTGTCTCGGGGAGACCCGGCGTGACGGGGAGTTCGAGGCCAGCTTCAACGCCACCGCGCAACTCACCGGGCAGGACAAGGTTCGGCGCCTGCTCATCTGCCGGACCCCGAGGGTCCGCTTCACCGACTGACCTCGCGCGGACCCCCGCCACCATGGACCCCGCCGGCGGGCCACGCCGCGGGCCAGGCCACCGTTCCCTGAGACGACAGACCCCCGCAGCCGGGCACTGCGGGGGTCTGCTGCGCTACGCGGCCCGGAGCCTCAGCCCAGGATCGTCCAGTCCTCCAGGCCCTCGTACAGCGGCTTCGCCGCGGCCAGCGCGGACACCCGCTCACGCAGGGCGGCGATGTCGGCCGACGCGCCCGCCGCGAGGGCGGTGCCGATGATGTCCGCGACCTCGCGGAAGTCCTCGGCCCCGAAACCTCGGGTGGCCAGCGCGGGCGTACCGATCCGCAGGCCGGAGGTCACCATCGGCGGACGGGGGTCGAACGGCACGGCGTTGCGGTTGACGGTGATCCCGACCTCGTGGAGGAGGTCCTCGGCCTGCTGGCCGTCGAGCTCCGACTCGCGGAGATCCACCAGCACGAGGTGGACGTCGGTCCCCCCGGTGAGCACCGACACCCCGGCGTCCCGGCAGTCCTGCTCTGTCAGGCGCTCGGCGAGGATCCTGGCGCCCTCGATCGTGCGTTGCTGCCGCTCGCGGAACTGCTCGGTGCCGGCGATCTTCATGGCGGTGGCCTTGGCGGCGATCGCGTGCATGAGCGGGCCGCCCTGCTGACCCGGGAACACCGACGAGTTGAGCTTCTTGAACAGGTCGAGGTCGTTGGTGAGGATCATGCCGGAACGCGGCCCGCCCAGGGTCTTGTGGACCGTGGTGGACACGACGTCGGCATGGGGCACGGGGCTCGGGTGCAGACCCGCGGCCACCAGTCCCGCGAAGTGGGCCATGTCCACCCAGAGCTTGGCGCCGACCTCATCGGCGATCTCGCGGAACCTCGCGAAATCAAGCGTGCGCGGGTACGCCGACCACCCTGCGATGATCACATCGGGCCGCTCCTCCAACGCCATCTCGCGGACGGTGTCCATGTTGATCTGCATGGTCTCCGGGTCCACCTCGTAGGCGGCGACCTCGTACAGCTGACCGGAGAAGTTGAGCTTCATGCCGTGGGTGAGGTGACCACCGTGTGCCAGGGACAGGCCCATGATCTTGGAGCCCGGCGTCGCGAGCGCCATGAGCACCGCGGCGTTGGCCTGGGCGCCGGCGTGCGGCTGGACGTTGGCGTACGTGGCGCCGAACACCTCCTTGGCGCGATCGCGGGCCAGGTTCTCCACCACGTCGACGTGCTCACACCCGCCGTAGTATCGACGACCCGGGTAGCCCTCGGCGTACTTGTTGGTGAGCACGGACCCCTGTGCCTGCAGCACCGAGCGCGGGACGAAGTTCTCCGACGCGATCATCTCGAGCGTGTCCCGCTGACGGGCCAGCTCGCCGGCCATCGCCTCGGCGACCTCCGGATCGAGATCGGACAGGGAGGCGGTGAACACGTCGGTGTTCGGGTCGGTCATCGTTGCTCCTCGCGCGTGGGCTTCTCACTTCGTACGAATCGTGTGCGGCCACGGCTCGTCTCGTCGTCGTCAGTCTAGTGGCAGGGCACCTGGAGGCCTCTTCCCCGTGGGCACCTGACACAATCAGCAATCGTGAGCAGACATGCCGGCGACTACACGCCGTACGTGGAGTTCGACCGCCGGAGCTGGCGCCGACTGCGGCGAGCCATGCCGATGGTGCTCACCGAGCAGGACCTCGAGGGATTGCGTGGTCTGGGTGAACACCTGGACCTGGACGAGATCGCGGAGATCTACCTGCCGCTCAGCCGGCTCATCCACCTCCAGGTGTCGGCCCGGCAGCGCCTCTTCCAGTCCACCAACCTGTTCCTCGGCGAGACCGTGGACGCTCCCATGCCGTTCGTGATCGGGGTGGCCGGGTCGGTGGCCGTGGGCAAGTCCACCTCGGCGCGTGTGCTGCGCGCTCTGCTGACCCGCTGGGACTCCCACCCCCGGGTCGACCTCATCACGACCGACGGCTTCCTGTACCCCAACCGTGAGCTCCAGCGGCGCGGATTGATGCACCGCAAGGGCTACCCCGAGTCCTATGACCGTCGCGCGCTGCTGCGGTTCGTCACGGAGGTCAAGTCCGGCGCCCCGGTCGTGCGCGCGCCGGTGTACTCGCACACCAAGTACGACATCGTCCCCCACGAGTTCATCGAGGTCGAGCGCCCGGACATCC